>CACZLZ010000004.1 GCA_902782145.1 uncultured Aeromonadales bacterium | reverse complement strand
CACCCTGATCCACCCTATCGCCATGAACGAGCAGCTGCGCTTCGCCATCCGCGAGGGCGGTCATACTGTCGGTGCCGGCGTTGTGGCCAAGATCATCGAGTAAGACTGATATAGCCAAGAGGATCTGCTCGTGCGGATCCGGCAGGGGAGCCGAAAGGCTCCCTTTTTTGATCCTGTGAGATCGGCAGAAGATCAGCAGGCGTGCTGCGGGAAACTTATCCCGGGCATGGAACCTTCCCGGATCAGATCACGTATCCTCATGAATACGGATCCGGTCTGCTGCCGTCCGGCTCATGTCTTCTTCCGGAGTGGTGGGGTGACGGACTTCTCATTTTTAATGCAGATCTCGGGAATGTTATGCTAGAATGACACACTGTGCGTGTTTGCCCTGATGTGTCAGGGGCAACTGCGGGATCACAAGCCGGATCTGCCGGCGGAATACCACCGCGTCAGCCCATGTGACTGGCATGACTTGGGCGCCCCAGGGGCGCTGACAGATTATCAATTGAAGTTTTTTGACATGGAAAAGACAGAAAAGAACAAGAAGACTGGCGCCGCCGACAGCGCCTCCGGCCGCAGCGGCAAGGATGCTGGCAAGGCAGTGTCCAGCCCCCGGAAGTCCTCATCCCAGACCAAGGGCTCGACTCCCCTGGATTATGTCCTGTGGACTGTTTTTGTTCTGGGTGTGGTGGGCTCTGTGGGCCTCAACTACTATTTCTCCCAGCCTGAGACGCTGCAGCCGGTGACCACCAGACTGCCCTTTGTCATTGGCTGTATTGTCATTGCCGCCGTCTGCGCCCTGTGCACCTCTACCGGCCGCCGGTTCATCCGGTTTGCCAAGGCCTCCCGGGGCGAGTTGCGCAAGGTCACCTGGCCCACCAAGGATGAGACCATCAAGTCCACTGTGGGCGTGGCCGTGGTTGCAGTGATTGTGGCATTCATGCTCTGGGTTTTCGATGTGATCATCGGCTTCCTGGTGAATCTGATAACCGGCGCATAAGGAGCTTAAAATGGCTGAAGAAGAGAAGAGCAACAACAGTCCCGCCGGCGAGAGCACCGGCGTCAAGAAGTGGTTTGTGGTCCAGACTTCCACCGGCTATGAGAAGCGGGTGCAGAAGACCCTTCTGGAGCAGATCCGCCGCAGCGGCCTTGAGGACAAGTTCGGCGAAGTGATCGTTCCCACCGAGGAGGTGGTTGAGGTGCGCAACAATGTTCGCCGCAAGAGCGAGCGGAGGTTCTTCCCCGGGTACGTCCTTATCCTTATGGAAATGAATGACGCCACCTGGCATCTGGTGAAGGACACTAACCATGTCCAGGGCTTCCTGGGCTGCTCCAAGGACAAGCCCTCCCCCCTGACCGATCAGGAGGCTGCGAAACTTCTGGAGACCATCAACCCCTCCACTGCCAATCCCCGTCCCAAGACCAGTTACGATGTGGGCGAGCAGATCCGGGTGTGTGTCGGTCCCTTCAAGGAATACAACGGCACCATCGAGAAGGTGGACTACGACAAGAATGTGGTCACTGTGGCTGTGTCCATCTTCGGCCGTCCCACCCCGGTGGAGCTGGAGTTCTCCCAGATCGAGAAGCTCTGAGGCTATACGGGCTAACCCGGCTGATCCGGTCGGCCTGATCAGCAGATCAGAAACACCAGACAGGTGCCCGGACATATGCAGAGCCTTCCGCTGTCATGGCGGAGGGTTCTGTTGCTTTCGGGAGAAATGATCTTCAGGCAGGGACTGAGGCACCGGGCGGCACCTTCTGTTGACCCTTTCCGTTGTCCCCGCAGTGGGAGTGGCAGTGCACCTCAGGCAGCAAAAAGGGGAGACGCCGGTAACAGGCATCTCCCCGGATCATCCTTTGCCTCCCGGATCAGCATCCGCTGTGGCTCTCCGCAGGGGACTTTCCCGGGCGGGGCGTCTATTTCAGGAAGGCGGACAGTCCCAGGTACAGGCTGTACAGATCAGCCTTGGAGGACAGTTCAAAGGGTGAGTGCATGGACAGGATGGGCACTCCCAGATCCACGGTGTTCACATCCATCCCGGCAATGAACAGGGCGACAGTGCCGCCGCCGCCGGCGTCCACCGCGCCGATCTCACCGATCTGCCAGGGCACATTGGCCTCATCCAGGATCCCGGTGATGAAGGCCAGAGTCTCGGCGCTGGCGTCATTGCTGCCTGACTTGCCCCGGGCGCCGGTGTATTTGGTCAGGACGCAGCCCTTGCCCAGGTGGCAGCTGTTCTGCTCGTCGAACACCGAGGGGAACACGGGATCAAAGGCGGCGCCCACATCGGCTGACAGGGCCCAGGAGTTCCGGAGGACGGTGCGCTCATCCGCCTTCATGGTGCGACACAGATCCTGGATGTGGTGCAGCAGGAAGTCGGAGTTCATGCCGGTGTTGCCGCAGGATCCGATCTCTTCCTTGTCGGCAAAGACGGTTACTGTGGTGTGGGCAGGGGCGGTGCAGCCCAGCTCGGCCCGGAGGGCGGCATAGGCGCAGATCCGGTCATCCTGGCCGTAGGAGCCCACCAGAGCGCCGTCGGCGCCCACGTCCCGGGCATGGCCGGCGGGAACCAGGGACAGTTCTGAGGTTAGAAAGTCCTTCTCGGTGATCCCGTACTTCCGGTTCATGATGTCCAGGAACCGGAGCTTCACCAGATCCTTCTCCTTGGACTCGGGATCGAAGGGGGTGGAGGCTGCCACAGCAGTGAGCTCCTCGCCCTTGATTGCCTCCCGTAACTTCCGATCCATCTGATCAGATGCCAGGTGGGGCAGGAGATCGGAGATGCAGAAAACCGGCTCATCCTCCTTCTCGCCGATGCAGATCCGGATGTTCTCCTGGCCGTTACGGGCAGTGACCCCGTGGAGGGCCAGGGGCACAGTGACCCACTGGTACTTCTTGATCCCGCCGTAGTAGTGGGTCTTGAGGTAGGCGATGCCGGATTTCTCCGTCACCGGCATGGGCTTGAGATCCAGCCGGGGGGAGTCCACGTGGGACACGGTGATCCGAAGTCCCTTCTCCAGAGGCTCCCGGCCCACAGTGGTCATGATCACCGCCTTGTTCCGGTTGAGGTGGAACACCCGGTCACCAGGGCGGAGTTCCTGCCCGGGCTCAAAGAGGTGGTAGCCGGCTTTCTGGCATTCCTCCAGGGCGACTTCCGCAAACTCCCGCTCAGTCTTGGCCCGATCCAGGAAGATCTTGTAGCCCTCGGCAAACTTCCCGGCCTCTTCTGTCTGTCCGGCATCAAGGCGGGCAGAGCAGTCCTTGAAGGTCCAGGTGAGCTCATTGCTGCGCTTCGCTGCCGCACTCTCCTCCTTCTCTGGGCACTCACTGCCGCACTGTGCCTGTCCGGCCTTATCTTCCTTTTCTTCCATGTGTTCTCCTTGCTAATGTCTGTCAGTGCCTGTTATGAAACCCTGGGGCTCCGGGCTGCCGGATCCCCTGCCGGCAGGCCTGAGGCGAATGCTCCCGTATCTTTCCGGGTCACCTTGGCCCGAAATATACCCGGGCGCACCTGCCAGCACTCAACATTATACTCTCCCCGGGGAGTCTTCCGGGGACAGGTGGGCGGTGCTGGTGGCTTGCAGGGCGGGTACGTCAGGTGAAGAAGATGGCGAGGGCGGTGACCTGCCGGTGAGGATGCGGCAAGAGAGGTGTCCCAATTGTTGCTTAGCCGGTGGTGCGGCGTGGGCAGTGCTGCCAGGGAGCCGGCGATGCAGGCGGTGCAGTGCGCTTTGTGGACCGCTTGGGAGTAAGGGAGGTAGCTGGGCAGTGGAATGGCGGGGATGTTTGGCCCAAGGAGCTCAGAGATCTGCGATTGAGATGTGGCTTTGGATGTTCAGAGGTCATGGCCAGGAGATCCGGCAGCGAGCCATTATCCTCCCAGTGGCTCCAATCGGCTCCGGCGCTGACCGGATCAGTGTTTTCACGGATCGCGCTTCCACCAGGGTGCAAAAAAATCCCTTAAAATTATGGGTAAAATTTGATAGTTGTCACGGCGGAAATAAATTTGTATAATACATCGCCCTGTTGCATTTTTGTGCGACCGGGTAACTTGTTTTTATTTTTTTCCGGGGAGCCTGTGATGAAACTCAGTTTCTGAGGCGTTATCACCCGATTCAGGAATAAATCAAAATGGCAAAGAAAGTTCAGGCTTACATCAACCTGCAGGTCAAGGCAGGTATGGCCAACCCTTCACCGCCTGTTGGTCCCGCACTGGGCCAGCATGGCGTGAACATCATGGAGTTCTGCAAGGCGTTCAACGCCAAGACTGATAAACTGGAGAAGGGTGCACCGGTCCCGGTCATCATCACCGTCTACAGTGACCGTTCCTTCACCTTCGTCACCAAGTCCCATCCGGCCACCTACTTCATTAAGAAGGCAGCCAAGATCGAGCACGGCTCAGCCAATCCCCTGACCACCAAGGTGGGCAAGGTCACTGTGGCTCAGCTGGAGGAGATCGCCAAGCAGAAGGAAGCTGACATGACCGGAGCTGATCTCCAGGCCAATGTCCGCACTCTCATGGGCAGCGCCCGTTCCATGGGCATCACGGTGGAGGAGTAAAATGGCCAGAATTTCCAAGCGTATGAAGGCCATCCGCGAAAAGGTGGACACCAAGAAGCTTTATTCCCCCGTGGAGGCTTTTGAGGAGTTCCGCAAACTGGTGGCTGATGACAAGACCAATGTGAAGTTCGTCCAGAGTGTTGATGTTGACATCAATCTGGGTATTGACGTCCGCAAGTCCGATCAGAATGTCAGAGGAGCCATTGTTCTTCCCCACGGTACCGGCAGGACTGTGCGGGTGGCAGTGTTCACTCAGGGCGAGAATGCCGAGAAGGCCAAGGCTGCAGGTGCTGATCTGGTGGGCATGGATGATCTGGCAAAGGAAATCAAGGCCGGAAACCTCAACTTCGATTCCGTCATCGCCTCCCCCGACGCCATGCGGGTTGTGGGTCAGTTAGGTCAGACCCTGGGCCCCCGTGGACTCATGCCTAATCCTAAGGACGGCACTGTGACCCCCGATGTGGAGGGTGCGGTGAAGCGCGCCAAGGCCGGACAGGTCCGTTACCGTAACGACAAGTGCGGCATTGTGCACACCACCCTGGGCAAGGTTGACTTTGACGCTGTGAAGCTCAAGGAGAACCTGGAGGCTCTGGTTTCCACCATCAAGAAGCAGAAGCCGGCCACCGCCAAGGGCAACTTCATCAAGAAGATCTGTGTGTCCACCACCATGGGCCCCGGCCTTACCCTGGATCTCAATGCCATTGAGGACCGGACAGGCGCCTGATGTTTTTCCGGGGGTTTTGCCAAAACCCCCGATTGGTTGGGAGTTTCTCCCGTCCAAGACCGCAGGGGAGAGATCTTAAACATCCTGCGTAGACGGTAAAAATCCCCGCTGAAAGTATTCTTATCTTTCTTCTGGATTTTATACCGAGGTGCCCGCAAGGGCTTAGCATTCCCGGGTCTGTCCCGGGATATTTGGAGTATTGCCAATGGCTTTAAATCTCGAAGACAAACAGGCAATTGTATCTGAGGTGAGCGAGGCCGCCAAGGGAGCCCTGTCGGCAGTGGTCGCAGACTCCCGCGGTGTTCCTGCGGTGAAGATGGACGCACTGCGCAAGCAGGGCCGCGAGGCCGGCGTGTACATGCGTGTTGTCCGCAACACCCTGCTCACCCGGGTGGTGGAAGGCACTGAGTTTGAGTGCCTGAAGGACGTGTTCTCCGGCCCCACCATCATTGCCTTTTCCAAGGAGCATCCGGGCGCTGCTGCCAGGATCTTCAAGGAATTCGCCAAAAAGGAAAGCAACTTCACCATCAAGGGCAGCGCTTTCGAGGGTGAGTTCATCCCCGCTGAGCAGATTGACCGTCTGGCCACACTGCCTACCCTGGAGGAGGCTATCGCCAAGTTGATGATGACCATGAAGGAGGCCGCCGCCGGCAAGCTGGTGCGCACTCTGGCCGCCGTGGCCGATCAGAAGGGCGCAGCCGAGGCCGCCTGAGCTTTCCGCAACTGTCTGTTTACATCAATCTGATATTCAATTTCTAAAGGTATAAAAAATGGCTTTAACTAAAGAAGAAATCATCGAAGCAGTCGCCTCCATGTCCGTCATGGAAGTCACCGAGCTGGTCAAGGCTATGGAAGAGAAGTTCGGCGTTTCCGCAGCTGCCGCTGTGGCTGCCGGCCCTGCTGCCGAGGCTGCCGTTGAAGAGAAGACCGAGTTCACCGTGGTGCTGAAGAATGTCGGCGCCAACAAGATCCAGGTCATCAAGGCTGTCCGTGCCGCCACCGGTCTGGGCCTGAAGGAGGCCAAGGATCTGGTTGAGGCTGCTCCCTCCAACGTCAAGGAGGATCTGCCCAAGGCTGATGCCGAGGCTCTCAAGAAGTCTCTGGAGGAAGCCGGTGCCGAGGTCGAGCTCAAGTAATTCCTTCCAAGGCTTATTGCCTCTGCCCGCCTGAGCGGGCTGGCTGGTGGACAGCGGTCCACCAGCCTTTTTGCACTGTGATGCATGGTGCCTGAGCATCGTTAATTTCTTGCCGGGATTAACAATGTTCAGACGGGCTCCGCACCAGCGGCGCCTCCCCGGAGAGCATTCCCCGCGTCCTCTGACGGCGCCCCCTCCGGGAACAGACCAGTTTTAGCCAACCATTTGCTGAGGAACCCCATGGTTTACTCCTACACTGAAAAAAAGCGTATTCGTAAGGACTTTGGTAAGCGTGAACACCTCATGGAGACACCTTACCTTTTGTCGATTCAGGTTGATTCTTTCAAGCAGTTCCTGGAATCCGGTGACGGCTCCGGGTGTGACTACGGTCTGGCTGCTGCCTTCCGCAGCATTTTCCCTATTGAGAGTGCCAACGGTCTGGCCAAGCTGGACTATGTGAGCCACCGCCTGGACGAGCCTCCCTTCACCGTGGAGGAGTGCCAGATCCGGGAGAAGACCTACGCCTCCCCCATCCGGGTGAACCTCAGTCTGTCCCTGACCAACAAGGACACCGGCAAAACCGAGGTCAAGGTCAAGGAGGTCTACATGGGCGACATCCCCAGGATGACCGACAACGGCACCTTTATTTTCAACGGCACTGAGCGGGTCATCGTCTCCCAGCTCCACAGATCCCCCGGCGTCTTCTTCGACAGCGACGACGGCAAGACCCATTCCGGCAAAAAGCTCTACAACGCCCGGATCATCCCCATGCGTGGCTCCTGGCTGGACTTTGAGTTCGACGTTAAGGATCTGGTGTATGTGCGTATCGACCGCCGGCGCAAGATGCCGGCCACCGTGTTGCTCCACGCATTGAAGTTCACCGACGAGGACATCCTGAGGATGTTCTACGACACCACTTCCATTGAGTTCAAGGATGGCAAGGTCTACACCCATGTGTCCCTGGAGAGTTTAAGGGGCACTACCTTTGACAATGACGTGATTGTGGGCGGCCAGACCATTGTCCGTGCCGGCAAGCCCATCAATGACCGCATCGGCCGGAAGCTCCTGAAGGCTTTGGAGGAGAACGGCCAGGGGGATCTCATTGAGGTGCCCATTGAGTCGGTTCTGGGCAAGATCATTGCCCGGAACTATACCGATCCCAGAACCGGCGAGGTTTTCCTGGTGGCCAACCAGCCCCTGAACGAGAACGCCATGCGGGAACTCCTGGACCGGGGCTTCAGCAGTGTGGACGTTATCCGCACCAACGACGTGGACAACGGCGCCTACATCTCCAACACCCTCCGGGCTGATCCTGCCAGGACCTACCATGATGCCCTCTTTGAGATCAACCGCATGATGCGTCCCGGCGAGCCCCCCACGGTGGAGTCTTCCGAGAAGCTCTTCGGGGATATCTTCTTCAAGGAGGACAAATACGATCTGTCCACCGTGGGCCGCATGAAGTTCAACAGCCGCCTAGATCCGGGACAGGATCTGGGCCAGGGCGGTGTCCTCACCAAGGAGGACATCGTGGCGGTGATGAAGCAGTTCATCAAGATCCGCAACGGCAAGGACAAGGTGGACGATATCGACCATCTGGGCAACCGCCGGATCCGCTCCGTGGGCGAAATGGCCGAGAACCAGTTCCGCATCGGTTTGGACCGGGTGCGCCGGGCCGTCCGGGAGCGCTTCAACATGGGCGATCTGGAGACTCTGGATCCCTCGGATCTCATCAATCCCAAGCCCATTTCAGCCACTTTGAAGGAGTTCTTCGGATCCAGTCAGCTGTCACAGTTCATGGATCAGAACAACCCCCTGTCGGAGATCACCCACAAGCGCCGCATCTCGGCTCTGGGCCCCGGCGGCCTCACCCGTGAGCGGGCCGGCTTTGAGGTCCGTGACGTGCACCCCACCCATTACGGCCGGCTGTGCCCCATTGAGACCCCTGAAGGTCCGAACATCGGTCTGATCAACTCCCTGGCCATTTTCGCCCGCTGCAACAGTTACGGCTTCTTGGAGACCCCCTACCGCCGGGTGGTCAACGGCGTGGTCACCGAGGAGGTGGACTACCTGTCCGCCATTGACGAGGCCGGGCACGTCATCGCCCAGGCCAATGTGGCAGTGGACGAGAACACCCATGAGCTGGTGGGCGAGATGATCGCCTGTCGCAAGGACGGCGAGTCATGCTACATGTCCGCTGCGGACATTGACTACATGGACATCTCCCCTCAGCAGGTGGTGTCTGTGGCCGCCGCATTGATCCCCTTCCTGGAGCATGATGACGCCAACCGTGCCCTGATGGGATCCAACATGCAGCGTCAGGCTGTTCCCACCCTGTTGGCCGAGAAGCCCCTGGTGGGCACCGGCATTGAGCGTGCGGTGGCCGTGGACTCCGGAGTGACCATTGTGGCCCGCCGCAGTGGCACCGTGGACTTTGTGGACGCCTCCCGCATTGTGATCAAGGTCAGCGAGGACGAACTCACCGCAGGCGAGGCCGGCATCGACATTTACAACCTGACCAAATACAAGCGCTCCAACCAGAACACCTGCATCAACCAGGTGCCCTGCGTTGACGTGGGGGAAGAGGTCCGGGCCGGCGACGTGCTGGCTGACGGCCCCTCTACGGATCTGGGCGAGCTTGCCCTGGGCCAGAACATGCGCATCGCCTTCATGCCCTGGAACGGCTACAACTACGAGGACTCCATCATGGTGTCCGAGAAGGTGGCCATGGATGACCGTCTGACCACGGTTCACATCCAGGAGCTCACCTGCATTGCCCGGGAGACCAAGCTGGGCATTGAGGAGATCACCGCCGACATTCCCAATGTCAGCGAGTCCGCTTTGTCCAAGCTGGACAACTCCGGCATTGTGTATGTGGGCGCCGAGGTGAAGGGCGGCGATATCCTGGTGGGCAAGGTGACCCCCAAGGGCGAGTCCCTGCTGAGCCCTGAGGAGAAACTGCTCCGGGCCATCTTTGGTGAGAAGGCCACGGAGGTGAAGGACTCCTCCCTCAGGGTGCCCGGCTCCACCTACGGCACCGTGGTGGATGTCCAGATCTTCACCCGGGACGGGATCCAGAAGGATGAGCGGGCCATCAAGATCGAGGAGGCCCAGCTGGCCCAGGTCAAGAAGGATCTGGGAGAGAAGCGGGATATCCTGGAGGCTGCGCTGTTCAGCCGCGCCCGCCGGCTGCTGCTGAGCTCCGGCATGAGCGCCGAGGAGGTGGACGCCCTCTCCGGCAAGCAGCTGCTGAACCAGAACCTGAAGGAGGAGAAGGATCAGGTCCTCCTGGAGGAGCTGGCCCGGGAGTTTGACAAGGTTGAAAAGGAGTATTCCGATCTCTACGAGGCCAAGAGGGTGAAGATCACCCAGGGCGACGAGATGCCTCCGGCCTTCCTGAAGATTGTGAAGGTGTACCTGGCCGTGAAGAGAAGGATCCAGCCTGGCGACAAGCTGGCCGGACGCCACGGCAACAAGGGCGTTATCTCCAAGATCTGCCCTATTGAGGACATGCCCTATGATAAGGACGGCCGTCCGGTGGACATGGTGCTCAACCCTCTGGGTGTGCCTTCCCGTATGAACATCGGCCAGGTGCTGGAGGTTCATCTGGGCATGGCAGCCCGGGGCATCGGCGAGAAGATCGACGCCATGATCCGGGAGCAGAGGGATCTGGCCGAGCAGCGGGAGTTCCTGCAGAAGGTCTATGATCTGGGCGGTTGCCGCCAGAAGGTGGATATCTCCGCCATGTCCGATCAGGAGGTGAGAACCCTGGCCGGCAATCTCCGTAAGGGTCTGCCTGTGGCCACCCCGGTGTTCGACGGTGCTGACGAGAAGTCCATCCGGGAGATGCTGCGTCTGGCAGATCTGCCGGAGTCCGGCCAGATCACCCTGTATGACGGCCGCACGGGCCTGCCCTTCGAGCGAAAGGTCACGGTGGGTGTGATGTACATGCTCAAGCTGAACCACCTGGTGGATGACAAGATGCATGCCCGCTCCACCGGCTCCTACAGCCTGGTGACCCAGCAGCCCCTGGGCGGCAAGGCCCAGCTGGGCGGTCAGCGCTTCGGTGAGATGGAAGTGTGGGCCCTGGAGGCCTACGGCGCCGCCTACACCCTGCAGGAGATCCTCACGGTCAAGTCCGACGACGTCAACGGCCGCACCAAGATGTACAAGAACATCGTGGAGGGGAACCACTACATGGAGGCCGGGATCCCCGAGTCCTTCAACGTGCTGCTCAAGGAGATCCGGTCCCTGGGCATCGACGTGGATCTGGGCTGAGCCGGGCGGGCGGCGCAGCCGCCCCCTGCCACACCTGTTTGAACCCTATTGCACCCTATTTACAGGAAGAAGAACGTGATAGAGAAGAATTTAGTCAAGAGCTTCAGAAAGAATCAGGGCAAGATCGACGAGTTCGATTTCATCAAGATTTCGCTGGCGTCTCCTGAGCTCATCAGATCCTGGTCCCACGGTGAGGTCAAGAAGCCTGAAACCATCAACTACCGCACCTACAAGCCTGAGCGCGACGGTCTGTTCTGCGCCAAGATCTTCGGACCGGTGAAGGACTTCGAGTGTCTGTGCGGCAAATACAAGCGCCTCAAGCACCGGGGCGTGATCTGCGAGAAGTGCGGCGTGGAGGTCACCCAGGCCAAGGTGCGCCGGGAGCGCATGGGCCACATTGAGCTGGCCTCCCCGGTGGCTCACATCTGGTTCCTGAAGTCCCTGCCCACCCGCATCGGCATCCTCCTGGACATGAAGCTCTCCGAAATCGAGCGGGTGCTTTATTTCGAGTCCTATGTGGTGGTGGACACCGGTCTTGACGACAAGGATGACCTTACTGTGGGTCAGCTCCTGTCCGAAGAGGAATACCGGGAGATGATGGACCGCTACGAGGGTGACTTCACCGCCATGATGGGCGCCGAGGCCATTCTCAAGATGCTCCAGGACATTGATCTGGAGCATGAGCTGGCCCTGGTCCGGGAGGAGATCGCCCAGACCTCCTCTGAGTCCACCCGGAAGAAGCTGTCCAAGAGACTGAAACTCCTGGAGGTGTTCCTGAAGTCCGGCAATCAGCCGGAGTGGATGATCCTCACGGTGCTGCCGGTGCTGCCTCCGGATCTGCGCCCCCTGGTTCCCCTGGACGGCGGCCGCTTCGCCACCTCGGATCTGAATGATCTCTACCGCCGGGTGATCAACCGTAACAACCGTCTGCGCCGCCTGCTGGATCTGGCAGCCCCGGACATCATTGTGCGCAACGAGAAGCGCATGCTCCAGGAGGCTGTGGACGCTCTGCTGGACAACGGTCGCCGCGGCCGGGCCATCACCGGCGCCAACAAGCGAGTTCTGAAGTCCCTGGCCGACATGATCAAGGGCAAGCAGGGCCGTTTCCGTCAGAACCTGCTGGGCAAGCGTGTGGACTACTCCGGACGCTCCGTGATCACCGTGGGACCCTTCCTGCGTCTGCATCAGTGCGGTCTGCCCAAGAAGATGGCCCTGGAACTCTTTAAGCCCTTCGTTCTGGGACGCCTGGAGGCCCGGGGCGACGCCACCACCATCAAGGCTGCCAAGAAGATGGTGGAGCGGGAAGATCCGCTGGTATGGGATATCCTGGAGGACGTGATCCGCGAGCATCCAGTGCTCCTGAACCGCGCCCCCACTCTGCACCGTCTGGGCATCCAGGCCTTTGAGCCCATCCTCATCGAGGGCAAGGCCATCCGCCTGCACCCCCTGGTGTGCTCTGCCTTCAACGCCGACTTCGACGGTGACCAGATGGCCGTGCACCTGCCTCTGACCGTGGAGGCCCAGCTGGAGGCCCGGGCCCTGATGATGTCCACCAACAACATCCTGTCCCCGGCATCCGGCGAGCCTATCATCGGACCTTCCCAGGACATGGTGCTGGGCATTTACTATATGACCAGGATGCGGGTGGGCGCCAAGGGCGAAGGCATGCTGCTGACCTCCCCCAAGGAGGCTGAGTGCCTGTACCGGGCCGGTCTGGCCGATCTGGGTGCCAGAGTGCGCTGCTACATCACCGAGTACACGGTGCTGGAGGACGGCACCTTTGAGCCCCACACAGAGCTGAAGACCACCACCGTGGGCCGGGCCATTCTGTCCCTGATCCTGCCCAAGGGCCTGCCTTACTCCCTCATCGACAAGCCCTATGAGATGACCGACGCTGACCGGATGGAGCTGGAGAAGGATCCCCGTTGCTGGTTCAAGTTCGTGTCCAACGAGGCCCTGGGCAAGAAGCTAATCGCCAAGATGCTGAATGTGTGCTACCACACCCTGGGCATCAAGGACACGGTGATGTTCGCCGACCATCTCATGTACATCGGCTTCCACTATGCCGCCCTCTCCGGCGCCTCGGTGTGCCTGGATGACATGGTGATCCCCGACGAGAAGGCACAGATTGTGGAGGATGCCGAGAACCGGGTGGCGGATATCCAGGAACAGTACAACTCAGGCTCCATCACTCAGGGTGAGAAGTACTCCAAGGTGCTGGACATCTGGGGTGATGCCCACAAGCGGGTCACCAAGGCCATGATGGAGAACCTGCGCACGGAGACTGCGGTGAACTCCCTGGGGCAGACCGAGAAACAGGCTTCTTTCAACAACATCTACATTATGGCTGACTCCGGCGCCCGCGGCTCCGAGAAGCAGATCAGCCAGGTGGCCGGCATGCGCGGTCTGATGGCCAAGCCCGACGGCTCCATCATCGAGACCCCCATTGTGGCCAACTTCCGTGAGGGTCTGGACGTTCTCCAGTACTTCATCTCCACTCACGGCGCCCGTAAGGGTCTGGCTGACACCGCCCTGAAGACCGCCAACTCCGGTTACCTCACCAGGCGTCTGGTTGACGTGGCCCAGGACGTGGTGGTGAAGGAGGATGACTGCGGCACTGATGACGGCCTGGTGATCACCGCCCATATCGTGGGCGGCGATGTGGTGGAGAAGCTCCGGGAGCGTGTCCTGGGCCGGGTCACTGCGGTGGATGTGATGCGTCCGGGCACCAGTGATGTGGTCATCCCCGCCGGCACCATGCTGGACGAAAAGTGGTGCGACGTCATCGAGCAGAACTCCATTGACAGCGTGAAGGTCCGCTCCCCCATCACCTGCCGCACCCCCTTCGGGATCTGCGCCAAGTGCTACGGCCGGGATCTGGCCCGGGGCTACATGGTCAACCGCGGCGAGGCCGTGGGTGTCATGGCCGCCCAGTCCATCGGCGAGCCTGGAACCCAGCTGACCATGCGTACCTTCCACGTGGGTGGCACCGCCTCCCGTTCAGTGGAAGACACCTCAGCCCAGGCCAAGAATGCCGGTACTGTCCGGCTGAAGGCCAAGTATGTGGTGAACTCCGAGGGCAAGTATGTCATCACCGGCAGATCGGCTGAGATCTCCATTATTGATGACTTCGGCCTCACCAAGGAGAACCGCAAGTTGCAGTCCGGTGCTGTGCTGGAGGTGAAGGATGGTGACCGGGTGGAAGTCGGCCAGATCATGGCCAACTGGGATCCCCACTCCCATCCCATCATTGCAGAGGTTGCCGGCCGGATCAAGTTCGTGGACATTGTGGACGGCCTCACCGCCGTCTCCAAGAGAGATGAGCTTACCGGTCTGGTGTCCTGGCAGATCAAGGAGCTGGGCTCCCAGGCCGGCAAGGACGGCCGCCGTCCTCTGATCAAGATCGTGGACGAGAACGGCGAGGACATTGTGGTTGTGGGCACCCCCACCTCCTACTACTTGCAGGATCAGGCGGTGATTGAAATGTCCGACGGCGATGCGGTGAACATTGGCGATGTCATCGCCAAGATCCCCAAGTCCGCCTCCGGTACCAAGGATATCACCGGCGGTCTGCCCAGGGTTGCGGATCTCTTCGAGGCCCGTCCTCCCAAGGAGCCGGCCATTCTGGCTGAGATCGACGGCCTGGTGAAGTTCGGCAAGGAGACCAAGGGCAAGCGTCGTCTGGTCATTGAGGGACCGGACGGGGAGACCCATGAGGAGCTCATTCCCAAGTGGCGTAACATCAACGTCTACGAGGGCGAGTCCGTGGAGAAGGGCGAGATGATCGTGGACGGCGCTGAGGCCGCAGCGGATATCCTCCGGCTCCGGGGTGTCAGCGAGGTTGCCCGCTACATCGTCAATGAAGTCCAGGACGTGTACCGGGCCCAGGGTGTGAAGATCAATGACAAGCACATTGAGATCATCATCCGCCAGATGCTCCGCAAGTGTGAGATCACCGATCCCGGCGACTCGGAGTTCCTGGAAGGGGATCAGGTGGAAATCGCCCGGATCAAGATCATCAACGAGGAGCTGGAGGCCAAGGGCAAGAAGCCTGCGGAGTACCAGCGCCTGCTGATGGGCATCACCAAGGCCTCCCTGAACACCGAGTCCTTCATCTCCGCCGCCTCCTTCCAGGAGACCACCAGGGTCTTCACGGAAGCTGCCGTGGCTGGCAAGGTGGACGAACTCAGGGGTCTGAAGGAGAACGTCATTGTGGGCCGCCTCATCCCCGCCGGCACCGGCTACGCTTACCATGAGGAGCGTGCCCGCAACCGCATGGAGCGGATGCTATCCCGGGAGAACAGCCGCGAGGAGGTGGAGGAGCAGATCTCTGAGGCCCTGAACGGCGGCGATCCGGAAATGGCCGGGGAGACTGTGGAGCCTGTGGAGACTCCGGCTGCCTCCGAGGCCTATGAGGCTGCCCTGGCCCCGGAGCCTGTGGGTCCTGAACTGCCCCAGGTTCTGGAGGACGCTCCTGAGGAGAACGCCTCCGCCGAGTGATGGGCGGTGTCCGGCGGCGGCGCCGCCGGATCTCCCCTGGATCTATCCGTGATACAATCCACTGGCGGGAAGGGAGCTGAATGCTCCGTTCCTGCCGTTTTTTTTTGCCTCCTGAGGGAGGCGCCTATGAAGGAGAATCAAACATGTCCAAGGAAATCCTGTCCACCGCCGCTGCTCCCGCAGCCATCGGCCCCTATTCTCAGGCTGTGAAGGCCGGGGGCTTTCTCTTCTCCTCCGGCCAGATCGCCATTGATCCCGCCACCCAGAAGCTGGTGGAGGGTGATGTGGCCGTCCAGGCTGAGCGGGTGATGGAGAACCTGAAGGGGATCCTCACCGCCGCCGGGCTCACCTTTGACGATGTGGTGAAGACCACCTGCTTCCTGAAGAACATGGGTGACTTTGGGGTGTTCAATGAGGTGTACGGCCGCTATTTTCCCAAGGATGCCCCGGCCAGATCCTGCGTTGAAGCCGCACGGCTGCCCAAGGATGTGCTGGTGGAGGTGGAGGTCACCGCCCTGTGCCGGTGACACCCCCTGAGGGAAAGGATCGGGGATATCCGGGGCGGCATTTCACCCTGCTGGTGTCCGGTCCCCCCTACGGCCGGGAGGCCGCCTCCCTGGCATATCTTTTCGCCCGGGAGGCCTGGGCGGGGAAATGTCCGGTGGATGCGGTCTTTTTTTATGAGGACGGGGTGCTGAACGCCCTGAAGACCGTCTCTCCGGCCAGCGACGAAGCTGATCTGCCGGCTCTATGGCGGGAGCTGTCCCGGGACACCGGCATGCGCCTGGTGCTGTGCTCCGCCGCCGGGGAGCGCCGGGGGGCGGTGGCCGGCTCGGTGGCACCGGACTTTGAGATCGGCGCCCTGTCAGATCTGGCAGATCTGCTGCTCACAGGCTCCCGGCTTGTGCAGTTCCGCTGAGGGCGGCGGCGGGTTTAGCGGAGTCCCAGCGGTCTCTTTCCTTGTCCCATTGGCCTCTTTCCGTTTTTGTCTTTGTCTTTTAACTTTTGTTTCAAGTCCCCTTTCCGGGAGGGTGTTCCCGGAGGGGCTGGCTGGCTACGGTGACTTCCGGTGGTGGCTCATGACTGTGGCGGTGTTTCCATGATAGCGGCGGTGATCTTCCAGAGTCCTCCCCACGGCACCGCCGGGGGCCGGGAGGGGCTGGACGCGGCTCTGGCACTGAGCGCCTTTGCCCGGAGGGTGGATGTCTATTTCCTGGGGGACGGAGTGTACCAGCTGAAGGGCGGGCAGGAGCCCGCCGGGATCCTGAGCCGGGATCATGCCCGGACCTTTGGGGTGCTGCCCCTGTATGATGTGGGACCGGTGCATGTCCTGGCCCGTGATCTGGCCGCCCGGGGACTCAGGGCAGAGGATCTGATCCTGCCCTGCCGCCTCCTGGAGCCGGAGGAACTGCGGGCGCTTTTGGGACAGGCCGGACCGAAACTGGTGTTCTGACATGATCCATTTGTACCGGGATCCCCCGGATGCAGCGGGGAAACTCTGCCGGGTGCTCCGGCTTATGGCCGGGGGTGACACCCTGCTGCTCCTGGGGGATGGGGTGCTGTGCGCCGGCCGGCGGGATCTGATCCCTGAAGGAGTCCGGATCTGTGTTCTGGGGGAGGATCTTGCTGCCCGGGGGCTGGAGTGCCCGGCAGGGGCGGAGCGGATCTCCATGGGGGATCTGGTGCGACTGGTGGCGGAGGATCCGGAGGATCCGGTGTCCTGGTAGGGAGGGCGCCTGGGCGGCGCTCGGAAGGCGGGAAGAGTTTGACGGCGGGATCCCGCCGCTTGGGATCTGAAGAATGCGGCGGAGATCCTCCGGGGCGGTGTGCTCAGAGATCAGACAGCGTCGTCATTCTCTTCGCCGGTGCGGATGCGGATGATCCGCTCCACGTCGCTGACAAAGATCTTGCCGTCCCCGATCTTGCCGGTGTAGGCCCCGTGGGTGATGGCCTCAATGCACAGATCCACATCCTCGTCCCGGACCACCACCTCAAGCTTCACCTTGGGCAGGAAGTCCACCACATACTCGGCACCCCGGTAAAGCTCCGTGTGTCCCTTCTGGCGGCCGAAGCCCTTGACGTCAGTCACGGTCATGCCGCTGATCCCCTTGTCGTTCAGCGCCTCCCTGACATCGTCCAGTTTGAAGGGCTTGATAATTGCCGTGATCCTTTTCATCTGCTGACTCCCTGGCTTGCTGGTTGTGATCTGATCCTTGGATCTGAGTGCCCGGAAAAACGGGCACAGGCTCATTGTACAGCAATCTGCCCGGGAGTCTGAAAGGGGTTTTCCCGGATCTGCCGGGTGGGTCCCTGTCAGCGCTTTGCCGGATATCCTCATGATCCTTTCCTGATCCCGCCATGATCCCGCCGGAAACTTCTCCTGCTCTGTGGCATGCAAGTTGCTTAAAAAGGGATGTTCACAGTCAATGCGGAGGCGGCCGGCAATCCGGCCTGAGGATAAATGGCAAAGGGTATTTCAAGATTCGGCAAATTTGCGGTGCTCAACTGGATCATGCTGTGGTTCGTGCTTATCAACGCCATGATCGTCATGCTACCTGCCGAGCTGGTGGGGCCTGAGGCCGCATCCTGGATCACCAGGCACAACTTCTTCTGGTATGCCAGCATGGTCACCGGTGTGTCCTACTTTGTCAGCCACCTTATCATCATTCTCTGCTCCATGTGCTTTGAGAGCGTGGCCACTAGATCCAACGCCACCTGCATGCAGACCATGATCCGGTGCCTGGACTTCACTGAGAAGGCGGTGCTCCGGGAGTTTGTTCTCCAGCGGCGCAGTGTCATCAACCTGCCGGTGAATGAGCCGGCCGTCAAGAATCTGCTGCGCGCCGGAATTCTGACATATGCCTACGGCAGCCCCTCCAGCGGCGATCTCTCCACCATGAAGGCCCTGATGATCTCCCTGGACGCCCGGCCATACATCACCTACAAGATCCTGGGGCTGAGCAAGAGCGGCATGAGCGAGGAGCAGATCGGCCAGATCCTGAGTGAGCGCCCCAAGTTCATCGGCAAGAACCTGTCCCGGACCTGACAGAACCCTCCCGGCTGCCCCCTCCTCCTGAGTTATCCGTGGCAGCCGGATCCCCTCCGTCCCGTCTGACCGTGCCATGTTGTCTCCCGGTCAGACGGGATTTTTTGTGTCCCGGCTCATAGGAGATCCGGCAGAGTTCCCTCTGACAGCGCAAATGAGTTTATAATTCCGTCATATGGAGACAACCTCATACCATGCGGGCAGACGCCTTCCGATGATCCCCGGAGCCGGGATCCTGGCATTGTCGCTGCTGACGGCAGGATGCTCCACCTATATGCCCAGCGATCCGGGAAACCTGTGCACCATTTTCAGGGAGAACGGGGACTGGTATGAGGAGGCCATGGACTCCCAGAAGAAGTGGGGATCCCCGGTGCATGTGACCATGGCCATCATGAAGCAGGAGTCGGCCTTTGTGCCCGATGCCCGGCCGCCCATGCGCTATTTCCTCTTTATCCCCATCGGCCGGGGCAGTAGCGCCTACGGTTATCCCCAGGCCCAGGATCCGGTCTGGGAGGAATATCAGAATTCCTCGGGCAACTCCTGGTCCTCCAGGGATGACTTCGGGGATGCCATAGACTTCATTGCCTGGTACGTGCACATCACTAACAAGAAGAACGGGGTCTCCAAGTGGGACGCCTACAGCCAGTACCTGAACTATCATGAGGGCTGGGGCGGCTACAGCCGCCGCACCTACAAGGGCAAGACCTGGCTTGTCAGCGTGGCCAGGAAGGTGGCCTCCCAGGCGGCGGCCTATTCCAGCCAGCTCAAGAAATGCAAACTCTAACCAACAGGAGATCATCATGCCTATTATTGAAAGCTTTTCCGCAGATCACACCAAGATGAAGGCCCCGGCAGTGCGCACCTCCAAGGTGGTCCACACCCCTGGCGGTGATGTGGTGACCGTGTATGATCTCCGCTTCTGCCAGCCTAATGCCGCTGTCATGGAGCAGGGCGGCCTGCACACCCTGGAGCATCTCCTGGCGGTGTTCATGCGCCAGCACCTGGACTCCGAGGAGCAGGAGGTCATTGATATCTCCCCCACCGGCAGCCGCACGGGCTTTGTCCTCACGGTTCTGGGCAAGCCGGCGGAGCAGGCAGTGGCCGACGCCCTGCGTTCCTCCCTTTACAGTATCATTGCCGTGAAGGACGAGTCCGGGATCCCCGGCTACAACCGCTTCCAGTGCGGTGCCTGGCGGGAGCATTCCCTGGAAGAGGCCAAGAACATTGCCAAGGCGGTGCTTTCCGTGGGGATCAGCTTCAACAACAACGAGGATCTGAAGCTGGATGACACTCTCATCAAAAACTGAGATGCGCCCCGCAACTGACACCGCCTTCTGCCGGAGAACATGAACATGGATCAGGAAGTCCTGGATGAAAACGAGCTGATACTGGGGATGATGCGCCGGGACGGAGTGGATCTGACCTGCCCCTACCGGGTGGAGCACCATTTTTCCGGCCGCAACTTTGAACTCCTGGAGAAACTGGCCATTGCCCTCTATTCCCTGGGGTTCGAGGTGACCGATCCCGATGAGTTCACTGACGAACGGGGCCGCACCGCCTTCGCTTTTGACGCCTTCCGGGAGATGATCCCGGATGGCGCGGCCATTGCCGCCGATCAGGAGAAGTTCTGGCCAAAGCTGGCGACTTTCCGTGCCACCTATGACGGCTGGGGGGTGGATGTGGGCGGCGGATCCCCGGATGACGATGCCGGGGAGGAGTCACCTGATGAGGCGGAGGAAGACTGATCTGCAGTCTGAGATCCCCGTCCCTTTCCCGGGAGACTGGCCCTCCCGGATCCTGAGCGCCGCCATGGTTTGGGCAAAACTGTGACGGCGTTCCTGTTCTGATCCCGGAAAATGGCGGATCGGTTGTCTTTTTTTGCTCCCCGTATATTATCGATCATGTGGGCTTTCCGTCTGCTCAGCCTGTGATCAGCGGAACATGCCAACACCTTCCTTTTTACGATGCTTACCTGAGGTCTTTTATGCTTGATCTGGATCTTTTCAAAAAATCGGCTCTGGCCATTGCCGTGGCTTTCGCCCTGTCTGCCTGCGGAGGCGGCGGACACGGCAGCAGCAGCAACAACGGCAATGACGATCCCGGCAATGATGATCCGGATGAGCCTGTGGTGCAGGTCCGGAAGGTGACGGTGTCTGCCCTGGCAGCTGACACCAACGCCTCCAAGATCAACACCATCGGCTGCTATGATCAGAAGGCTGATGAGGATAAGTGCAAGCTGGTGGTCTACCAGGTCATCCCTGCTGTTTATGACAACGGTGGCGAAAGTGCCGGCTGGAACAAGGGCTGGGGTCCCAGCGCCTACAAGGGCACCATTGCCGGTCTGACCAGCCATCTGAACTACATCAAGGATCTGGGCGTCAACGCCCTGTGGGTTACCCCGGTGTTCCACACCAATCCCAGCGATGACAATGTAACCCGGAAGACGGACGCCAGCGGCTATTATTCCTCCACTCATGTGGAGATTGATCATTTAACGGGCACCGATGAATCCTTCAGGGACTTTGTGACTGCTGCCCATGAGCAGGATCTCCAGGTGATCCTGGACGGCGTCTTCGGCCATGCCAAGGAGGATTTTGTCCAGTCTGACAAGATCAATTCCCAGGTCCCCGCCCTGACCGACAAATGCTTTGGCATGGACGGCAAACTCATTAAAGATCAATCTGGCAAAGAGACCTGCGGAGCCACCAAGTTCTTTGACTGGGCTGATCATGCCGCAGCCAGTGAGAAGTACTTCAGTGAGCTTGCCGCCTACATGATCACCGAATACGGTATTGACGGCTGGCGCTTTGACCAGGCCTACCAGATCCCGGCAGCCAACTGGAAGAATATTCAGGCGGCCATCAACACCGCAGCGGACAAAAAAGGGGTCTCAGGTTACACTGTGGCAGAGATCTGGGACGGCGGTGGCGAGTCCATCAAGAAGACCGCCTTTGACGGCGATCTGGACTCCTCCTTCAACTTCCCCATGCGCTATTCTCTGGTGAAGGTCCTTGCGTCCCAGGAGGATACTGGTATGGATGGTGCCTACGGCGCTGAGGCCAGCACCATTGAGACCTACGGCTACAACAACATGAGCCAGTATGCGGTGGCGGGGAAGATGTACAACTCCTTCACTGACAACCACGATCTGGTGCGCTTCGGCGATCTGATCCAGCGGGCCGGCTACACCAAGGACGGCGCCACCGCCTCGGTGGTGGAGAATGAAGAGTACCAGAGAAGGCATATGCTCAGTTACATCTTCCTGTCCCAGATGTCCGGTCCCATCACCTTCATGTACAACCAGGAGATCGGTGATCAGGTTGAGGGTTTTGTGAACGAACCTGCAAACTGCGGCACTGACACCGCCTACTGCGATGATCACGTCAGCCGCACTGACGCCGTGTATGACCCCGCTGATCTGAACCCCTCCCAGGAGAAACTTCGGAACTACCTGAAGAGCCTGCTGAAGCTCCGTTCTGAGCACAGGGCAATGTATTACGGCAGCCGTTACCATGTCTTCAGTAACGACAAGACCTATATGGACGTCAAGATCAATTCCGATGACAACGATGTGGTGCTCTTTGTGATGAACACCGGCACCGACGCTGCGGAGATCACCCTGAATGACAAGGTCCTGGAGGCGGTCTGCGGAAAGGTTCCTGCCGTCTGTGGCGACAGCATGGTCTTCACCCTGACCAACCTGCTGGATGATGGTGAGGTGATTGTTCTTGACGGTAGCACCCCGATCCCCCTGGAGAAGCTCAGCGGCAAGCTCTTTGCCGTTACCCCGGGCGAGGTGCAGTAAGCAGAGCCGGTTTAACCGGTGATCTGAACCAGGAGGGCCGCGGACAAGTTCCGCGGCCTTCGCCGTTTTCGGAAACATGCAGATCCCGGAGCGGATGCGTCTTCCGGAAGGTTCACGAACGGAGCCGGTGGGGGCTGAAAAAGGGACACCCCGTCACAATCCTGAAGAAGAGTTGCGTGCAGGCGCTTTTTCCGGGAACACAGGCGGCATTTCAATCGTCAAAGGATCTGGGCAGTTACGGCCGGAGCAGGCGGACTGCCTGTCTGCTGCTTTTTGCATTTGCTAAGTGAGGTCCGGTATGAGACTTGGTCTGCTGATGGCGTCAGCCATTCTGCTGTGTGCCGTGGGCAATGTCCCCGCAGCTGAAACCGGTGACGGAGGGAACAGTGAGGCGAAGATGGCCGCCATGGCCAATCCCTTCACCACTGTTGCCAGCCTTGCTGTCGCGGAGGAGCGGGCAGGCTTCAGGATCAGTCCCCTGAAAGCACTGCCGGGGGATTACGGCGAGGAGCCGGTGGTGATGCTCTTCAAAGGCGGGAAGATGATCCAGCTGATTTACGAGGAGCCCCTGGACGGCCGGCGGATCGTCTACCGGATCTCCCGGAGCATGACCCCGGACGTGATGAACGGTGACTACAGCGAGTATGATCGGGATGAGAAGATCTCCCTGGGCTCCCTTTCCCTGCGGGTGAAGGGCAGTGAGGGGGTGGTCTATGCCGCAGAATGGTCCCAGGGCGGGCTCAACTACTGCCTGCTGGCGGACGACGGCATTGATGATCTGGAACTGGAGGAAATGCTTCTGGGTCCCCAGGATCGGGGGTAGACCGCCGGTTCCCTGACATAGGACCGAAGCCTGTCCGCAGGGCGTCTGTCATGAGCAGGCGGCCTGCAGCGCCTGGGGCTCTCTTTCCTGATCGGCAACCTGCCATACCGGCTTAGGACACAGCGCAAACCTGGAAGCTGTTCTTGGCTGTGTCGACAGCGATGATGGTCTTAACCTGCTTAGCGGTTTCGGTTAGAGTTGACATTGTATGGACTCCTCCATTGCTCACCTAAACATCCCAACCCATGTAGCCGCTTAACTACTTGGGGTGGGATGTGTCCATACCATCAGCCGGAGTTCAATCTCCGGCTTTCTCTCTTTGCTTCCTGCCTTTCCCTTTTCTCTTCACCATTCCATGCCGTCTGACGTGGCAGCGTCAGTCTTCCTGTGGCCTTCGTCCGGTTCGGCCCGGTCAGATAGGTCTGGTCAGGGCAGGGCGGGCCGTCCGGCAGATCCCCATGCTCATGATCCTTCCGGCGACCTTTCCTCTCCGTGAGCTCCCGCACCGGTGAACTCATCCAGGGTTGCTCCCATGAGTTCCCGGAGACTGGTCACAGCCTCCTCTAGCATCTGTCGCCGGGCAGTGGTATCCGGATCCCGGTGCTGGACAAAATAACTGATGAGGGCGTCCTGGGCGGGCAGGGGGAGACTGGTCCACCGGCCGGCTTCCTGGCCCAGCCACCGCTGCACAGTCCAGAGGGCCTGCTCCGGGGCCCGGAGTCCCCGGGACAGGGACTGGAGATCCCGGAGATAGTCCGGATCCGGTTCCTCCCGGAGGGCACTCAGGCTCAGCAGGATCCGCACGGTGCCGGTGTCCAGGGCCCGGTGCTGCCAGGAGGCGGTCAGGAGAAACTCCCGGACAAAAGAGCGATGCCATTCCCGGAGCACCTCCCCCCGGAGGCGGCCCCGGGTCCGGAGCATCACTGCGGAATGGAGCCCGGTGGCCCCGTCAAGCCGGAGACCCGCCCGGACAGGCACAAAGCCGGCGCTGCTCCAGAAGGCGGCCAGCTCCCCGGTGATCCCGAAGGACACTCCCAGAAAATCAGCTGTCCCCTCTTCTTCCATCAGCTCCTCAGCCTGATCCAGCAGCCAGGTGCCCAGTTTCCGGCGCTGCCAGAGGGGATCCACGGCGATCCTGACCACCCGGAGGAAGCGGTAGTACCCGGCGTTCCGGAAGCCTCCGTGGGCGGCCAGGGTCTGGGGCAGGAGATTGCCCCGGGGCCGGCGGCGGTTCAAGAACACCTGGGGCACCAGGCTCTCCTTCATTTCCTCCCGGATCATCCAGATCACCCCGGCCGTTCTGCCGGTCAGATCCCTGACGGCCAGAAGACGGCTGTCGGGGTTGTCCAAAAGCTGCCGCAGATCGGAAGGTGCGGTCCGGTAATGGCTCCGGCACAAAAGGCCGAAGACTTCCCGGAGGAGCATCTCATCCTGGGCCAGGCGGGCGGCGGTGATCTCCTCAGGCGGGGTGAAAGACTGCCGGAGATCCCGGGGCAGATCTGGATCTGCTACTGGGCAGGAACTGCCGGAGGGGGTGCTGTCCTTCCCCGGCTCCGCTGTGATCTGCTTCCCTGTCTGAGGGGATGTCTCCGGCGCTGTCCCGCCTGGCAGAAAGATCTCCTGCCACAGGCGGAAGAGGGCGTCATGATCAAAGCGGAAGGAGCGCTCCAGGCGGCACTCGGCCCAGGGGATCCCCAGCTGGTCCAGATGCGGGGCAAACTTCAGGCGCAGTCCCCCGCCGGTGCCCTCATACCCCTCGCTGGTGCCGGAGATCACCAGGCGGCAGGGCAGGGACAGGAGATCCTCCAGCCGGCCCAGGGGCACGGATCCGGCCTCATCGGCCAGAAGCACATCATCGGCGGTCAGATCCCCGGGGAGATCATCCAGTCCCCGGAAAGTGAGTCCCGGACAGCGGCTGAGGATCAGATCTGCATTTTCACGGCAGGGACCGGTGACCAGGATCCGGCCTCCTGATCGGAGCAGCTCCGGCACCATCCGCGCCATGCGGGTGGACTTGCCGGCGCCCCGGGGACCGCTGAGGAGCAGCACCCGGAGGGCGGGATCCTGGCAGAAGCGCCGGATCTCCCCGGTGAGCTCCGGCTCCGGATCGGTGTCCTCCTCCCGGGGCAGGGCGGCCAGTTCGGCTGCCAGGGCCTCCACATCACCGTCGTTTGCCAGGATCCTGAGCCTTGGAAAGGGCAGGATCAGATCCCGGAAGCGCCTGAGCCACAGGCTCTCAGGGGGCAGGTGATCCCGGGAGGTGTATTTGATGGCCTCGGCGTCCCGGAAGCGGCGCAGATCCCCCAGTGCTTCCAAATCCCGGATCCCCAGGATCAGGGCACCGCCCCGGCGCACCAGACCCGCCATGGAGCAGAGCATGTCCGGGTTGACCCCGGTGAGGCAGCTGCAGGCGGTGCTGCTGTGCCCCCGGCCCAGATGGGCATGGGACTTGGCCAGGGCCTTGATGTTGGTGTCGTCCAGGACAAAGTCCCCCAGACGATGGAGGGCGGCGGTGACAAAGTCCGGCTCTCCCCGGATCAGGGCCAGGATCCTGGGCTGCTCCCTGAACTCTGTGCTGTTTTCCATTGGTGTCTCCCCTTTGCTCTTGGTGGCTTCTGGCTGGTGACGGCAGCGGCCTGATGAAGGTGTGCCCCTTTGGCTCCGGTGGCGACCGGATGATGTGTCCCTTGGGGCTCCGGCGGCGGCCTGCGCCGTGTGCTTCTCATGGCGCCGGTTTTCTCCAGGGCGCGTGTCCTGGGACTCCGGTTTTCCGGCAGGGCGGTTTTCCCGGTTCTCCGGTCTGGGGATCTGTCACCGGGAGCCTGGCAGCTGTCAGTGCCGCTTCCGGTCCCATCCCAGATCCCGGCCCCCAGATCAGTCCCGGCGCACCAGGGGATCTTACCACAGCACCTCCGGTCATCCTGCCGTGTCCGGTATCGGTTCCGGCCGTTCCCGGGCTGTCCCGGATGGCGGCTTCACTTCATTTTCCCGCCCGGGCGGGTCCGGAAGGGCAGTTTTCATGCGCCGGATCATGTCAATCCCGTGAGCCCTGTCCCATCTGAGGACCCCCCGGGCGGGGGTGCACCCTGTATTTTGTTCCTCCAGGCGTTATAATACCGCCGGAGTTTCCGCACGCAGGCAGGAGCACATGGTGAGTTTTTTCAGAAGATCCGCAAAGAAGGCCGGTGGTGTGGCCGTGGGCATCGGGCCCTCTGCGGTCTACTTCGTCAACACCGGAGCCGCAGATCCCAAGGATCGGTTTGTCCGCAAGGACGCCCCGGACAGCACCGAGCGGCTCCGGGCAGTGGGCAGTTACCTGTCCTCCCTGGGGGCTCCCCGCTCCCTGAAGGTGCGGGTGGTGCTCCTGAAGGGCATGTACAATGCCATCCAGATCGACAAGCCCAAGGTTCCCGAGGAGGAACTGGGCAGCGCCATTCCCTGGGCTATCAAGGACTTTGTCCAGGATCAGGTCTCCAACCTGGCGGTGGACTATGCGGACATGCCCAAGTCCCCCTCCTATCCCAATGACAAGATCATGGCTGTCACCGCTCCCAAGTCCTTTATCCGCTCCCTGGTGGAGGAGGTGGGCCGGACCTCCACCCTGGAGACCATAGCAGCGGAGGAGCTGTCCCTGGCAGATCTTTATGACGAGGCGGACGAGCATCCCCACCTGATGCTGTTCCAGCCCGGGGGGTATGAACTGTCCCTCATGGCCTTCTGGCACTCCCGGCTCTACCTCACCCGGACACTGAGAGGCTACAGCGATCTCCCCCGCTACCTTCCCGGCGCCATCTCCACTGACGTCCTGGACAACATGTCCCTGGAGATGCAGCGCTCCATTGATTACACCGTGGCCCAGCTGAAGATGCCCTCCCCCAAGCTTCTGACCCTGGCCTTGGACTGCCAGGACAGCCAGAGCATTGCTGACTACCTGTCCCAGACCTTCTCCTTCACGGTGAACGTGATCCGGGAGGAGACCGGAGGCCAGACCATGGCCTTCCTGCCCCTGGCGGCGGTGCTGCGTAACGGAGGCCAGGCCTGAAGATGAAGACCAGAGTCAACCTTTACCTGCCTGAATTCAAGCCCCCCAAGGAGATCCTCACCCTGACCAGGGTGATCCTCATCACCCTGGCGGTGCTGGCGGTGATGATCGCCTGGACGGTCTACAGCCGGGATCAGCTGGCCCAGCAGCAGAGGAAGAACCAGGAGCTCACCGATCGGCAGATCACCCTGTCCGATGAGGTGCTGCAGATCCAGCAGCGCATCGCCGCCCGGAACTCCAGTGACGAACTGACCACCATGCTGGAGCGGGCCAAGCAGCGCTATGAGGCCAAGCTCCGGCTGGCCGGGGTCCTGGCCTCCATGAAGGAGGGCACCGACGCCCGCTACTCGGCACTGCTGATGGCCATTGCCCAGGTCAGCTCCTCCCGTATGGCCATTGAGAGCATCACCGCCAACGGCCGGACTGTGAGCATCAAGGGCAAGACCACGGATGCGGCGGCGGTGGCGGAGTTTCTGGACAGTTTCAAGCGCCTGGAGGCTCTCCGGGGTCTTTCCTTCGAGTCAGTGGAGGTGAAGGCGCCCGAGGAGGGCTCCGGCCTCATGTCCTTCTCCCTGTCGGGGAGGGCTCCGGATAAGACTCCGGAGCCTGTCGACGACAAGGAGCGGCTCCGGAAGTTGGGCATTTACCCGGACAACCTGGAGAAGGTGACCGCAGATGACGGTGACGGCGGCAAGAAGGGGGATCAGTAAATGGCATCCAGTCTGCCGGCCAAAGCCGGCAAGCTCGGGGGAGCAGGGGGCAAGTATGCGGAGCTTTCCCGGAAGTTCCAGCAGCAGGGCCGCAGGGATCAGGTGCTGATCTTGGTGGCGTGCCTGGTGGCGGCCATCCTGCCCCTTTACATGTACGGCATTGAGCCGGCGGGGAAGAAGCTGGCCCAGGCCCGGAGCGCCCATGAGGCCGCCCTGAAGGACATTGACAGCTCCACCCAGATGAAGAATGAGTGGCTGGTGAAGCTGCAGCAGGATCCCAATGAGACCATGCGCCGGGAGATTGCCGAACTGGAAGTGCGCCAACGCCAGCTAGATCAGATCTCCTCCGGGGCGGCGGTGAACCTGGTGCCCAGCTTTGACATGCCTGCCGTGCTCCAGGACGTGCTGTCCGCGGCCGGCTCCCTGCGCCTGCTGTCCATGAACAGCATTCCCCCAGTGGTGATCCTGGAGGAGGATAAGGGCATGTCCCTGTACCGCCACGGCACCCGGATGGTGTTCCAGGGCTCATATCTGGACGCCATGAAATACCTTCAGGCCCTGGAGAACCTGGATCGCAAGTTCATCTGGGGAACCCTCAGCTATGAGGCCGGCACCTATCCCGCAGGCACGGTGACGGTGGAGGTTTACACTTTGAGCAACAGCAAGGAATTTGCAAGTGGTTAGGCTGATCCATGGGGCGGCTGCGGCGCTGCTGTTGCTGCCCGCCTGGGCGGCGGCGGATCTCCTCCGGGATCCCACCCAGCCCATTGACTATGCCCCCGCCGCCAGCACCCAGACCGAATCCCGGGAGGGCGGGCTCCGCCTGACCGCGGTGTTCACCGGATCCCGCCCCAGTGCGGTGATCGGGGGCCGCCGGGTGCATGTGGGGGATCGGGTGCAGGACTATGAGGTCCGCAGCATTGCCGCCGGGAAGGTGGAGCTGATCCGGGGCGGGGAGATTTCAGTGCTGCGGCTATACAGCAGCACCATCATTAAGTAAGCGCCGCGACCATGCAGTGACGGCGCAACCGGCACCTGCCGGCGGCACCGCCTCCGGGGCGGGAAGAATTTGAGGACACGGACAAAGATGACTAACAGATCCAGGAGCATGTTGGCCCTGCTGACGGCAGCGGCGGTGCTGGCGGGGTGCGCGGCCGATCACAGGAAGCCCCAGGAGATCCAGGATGAGCTCAGCCAGGCCATGCTGGCCAACCCTGTGCAGCTGCCCGGGGATGTGGCCGCAGAGCTGGGGGCCTCCCGGAGCGTCCGGGACGGCGGTGTCCTGCCGGCCTCCAGCCGGCGCTTCCGGGTCCAGGCCCAGGACATGGAGGCCCGGGAGTTCTTCGCCTCCCTTATCAGCGAGAGCAGCCACAGCATTATTGTGCACCCCAAGGTGTCAGGTACCATCAGCGTGGATCTGAAGAATGTCACCGTGGGGGAGGTGCTTTCCGCAGTCAGCCGCCTGTACGGCTATGACATTGAGTTCAAGGACGGGATCTACTACGTCTACCCTTCGGATATCCGCACGGAGACCTTTAATGTGGACTACCTGCTGGTGTCCCGCTCCGGCAAGTCTTCCCTGAACATCACCACGGGGGGCGTCAGCAGCTCTGACGATGGTGACAGCGACAGCTCTTCGTCCTCCTCGTCATCTTCCTCCTCCTCCTCCTCCTCCTCCTCGGACAGCGACAGCGACTCGGACAACTCCTTTGACGGCGACTCGGGCACCACGGTGAACACCGCCACCGCCAATGACTTCTGGACCAGCCTGGAGAAGGCCCTGACCAACTTCCTGGGCAAGGCCCAGGGCAAGGGGGTCATGGTGAACCCCGAGGCGGGCATGGTGGTGGTCACCGCAAGTCCCCAGGAACTCAAGACCATCCGGGAGTTCCTGGATCAGGCCATGCAGCGCATGACCCGCCAGATCGTCCTGGAAGCCAAGGTCCTGGAGGTCACCCTGAATGACGACTTCCAGGCGGGCATTGACTGGGGGCTGCTGTTCCACAGCAACAGCAATGCAAATGCCCTGTCCCCCACCGGCGTGGGCACCGACACCATGTCCGGGGGCTTCAGCTCCTTCACTCCGGCGGCGGACTCCATCCATGCGGAACTGGGAGGGATCTTCAAGTTCTCCTATTACGGTAAGCACTTCTCCTCGGTGGTGAACCTGCTGAAGACCCAGGGCGACGTGAGCGTCCTGTCCAGCCCCCGGATCGCCGCCAGCAACAACCAGAAGGCGGTGATCAAGGTGGGCCATGACGAGTATTTCGTTACCAGCGTGGAGACCAGCAGTGTGTCCTCCGCCTCCACCACCACCACCACCCCCACGGTGGAGTTCACTCCCTTTTTCTCCGGTGTCTCTCTGGATGTGACCCCCCAGATCGACAATCAGGGCAATGTGATCATGCATGTGCACCCGGCGGTGATCAAAGTGGAGGAGCAGATCAAGAGCGTCCTGGTCACCGGCGACGAGCCCATGCGCATTCCCATGGCCCGGTCCACCATCCGGGAGTCGGACACGGTGGTGAAGGCATCCTCCGGGGAGGTCATTGTTATCGGCGGCCTCATGAGCGAGACCCGGCTGGATCAGGAGTCCCGGATCCCTCTCCTGGGGGATATCCCTGTGCTGGGCAATGCCTTCAAGAACCAGCAGAAGGCTGTGGCCAAGTCGGAGCTGGTGATCCTGCTCCGCCCGGTGGTGGTGGACAGCACTGAGACCTGGAAGCAGGAGCTCCGGCGCTCCAGTGCGCTCTTGGACACCTGGTTCCCGGAGACCCAGACCGTCAGCAGCAACCGGGTTGAGACCAGTGTGGAGCCTGCCGGCGGCAGCGCCTCCGCTTCCCGGCGCAGCAGTAGCTGGAGAAAGCAGGGCGGCAACTGAGGCCCCGGCCCCAGACGCCGATCCCTTTCCGGGACGCGATCCAGATGTATGAGACCTTCTTCGGGCTGAAGGAGATGCCCTTCGCCCTGACCCCCAACACCCAGTATTATTACGGGCTGCCTCCCCATCAGGAGGCGCTGCAGGTCCTGCAGACCGCCTTGGAGAGCGGTGAGGGCTTCATCAAGGTCACCGGCGAGGTGGGCACGGGGAAGACCCTGGTGCTCCGGATGCTGATGAACGCCGAGTGGAGCTGGCAGTTTGAGATCGCCTACCTGCCCAACCCCTATCTGACCGCCGCTGAGATGCGGGCCGCCCTGGCACTGGAACTGGGACTGAAGGATCTCGCCTCCCGGGATGAGTTGGCGGTTACTGACGCAGTGAACCGGCGGCTGATTGAACTCCACAAGGAGGGCCGCCGGGTCATGGTGCTGGTGGACGAGGCCCAGGATCTCCCTGACGAGACCATGGAGGCCATCCGGCTCTTCGGCAACCTGGAGACGGAGTCGGAGAAGCTTATCCAGATCGTGCTCTTCGGCCAGCCGGAGTTGGATCAGCGCCTGGCCCAGGAGCATTTCCGGCAGTTGCGGCAGCGGATCACTTTCTCCTACTGCCTGCGTCCCCTGACCCTGCCGGAGACCCGGGCCTATGTGGAGTACCGGCTGAAGATCGCCGGCTACCAGGGCTATCCCCTGTTCACCCCCTCGGCCATGAAGAGGCTCTGGCGCAGCAGCCGGGGGATCCCCCGGCTTATCAATGTCCTGGCCCACAAGAGCCTGATGCTGGCCTATGGCCGGGGCTCGGCCAAGATCAAGTCGTCCATGGTGCGCATTGCCGCCCGGGACACCCCGGATGCGGGGCCGTCGCCGGTGGCGGATATGCACCTTATCATCGTCGTGTTGCTGCTTCTGCTGCTGCTGACTTTGTGTTTCTGTATGGAGTCGGGCCTTATCTGAGGCCTGACGGGAATTGCCCATGAGTGTCATCAACAGGATGCTGAAGGATCTGGAGAAGCGTTCGGGGAACGCAGATCCCGGCGTCTACCATCCGGTCCGGGAGGCCAGATCCCCGGTGCTCACCGGTGTCCTGGCGGGGGCGGTGGTGCTGCTGGCAGGAGCCCTGGGCTTCATGGTGTGGCAGCGTATGGCGCCCCAGGCCCCATCTGCCGCCTCTCAGGTAAGCAAGGTGTCTGCCGGCGAACCGGCACCGGGCCAGTCTGCCCCGGGATATGGCGCCTCGGCGGCTCCAGGTGAGGCGGGAGGCGCCGGAGCGGCTGCGGCTGGGAGCGGTGCTGCCGGCGCCGCTGTCACGGGTGCTGCCGCCTCCGGAATGGTTCCGGTTTCCCCGGAGGAGGCTGCCCGGAAGGAGCGGGAGGACAGTCTGATCCTGGGATCTGATGTCAGTGATGAGGAGCTGAAGGCCCTGGAGGATGAGATCTACGGACCTGATCCCGCCCTGGTGCCGGAGCCCCCCGCCGCCTCCTCCCGGGATCGCCGGGGCGCCCGGACGGCGGCTGTATCTGAGCCTCCCCGGGAGAGCCGGAAGAAGCCCGGCACCATGCGGGTCCAGGAGGTGAAGCTCACCCCGGCCCAGGAGAATGAACTGGATCGGAAGACGGCTGCCACGGCCCTCTCCCGGGGAGATATCCCCGCAGCGAAGACGGCCCTGCGCTCTATTCTGGCCCGGGAACCCAAGGATGCCAAGGCTCGGGAGAAGCTGGCCTCCCTGCTTTACGGGGAGACCAACCTGCCGGAGGCCAAGGCGGTGCTCCGGGACGGGATCGTCACCGATCCTTCCCGGGGCAGCTACCGGCTGCTCCTGGCCCGGATCCTCACCGAGGAGGGCCGGAAGAAGGAGGCTTTGTCAGCCCTGGCAGGCTACTCCCCCAAGGCCTCCGCCGAAAACCTTGATTACATAGCCCTGGAGGCCACCCTGGCCACCGAGCTCAGTGAGCCGGTGCTGGCGGTGGACGCCTACAGCCGGCTGACCCGGATCATGCCCCGGGAGGGGAAGTGGTGGCTGGGCCTTGCAGTGGCCTTTGACCGCCAGGGATCCCCCTCGGCGGCCCGGGCCAACTACCGCCAGGCGCTGAACCTGGGACTGCCCGAGGCCTCCACCCGGTTTGCCCGGCAGCGCCTCAGAGAACTGGATCAGAGGAAGAAGTAGAACATGGCAACACGTCCCAAACTGAAGATGAGACTGGGCGACCTGCTGGTCGCCGAGGGCATCATCACCGAGGATCAGCTGGTCAACGCCCTGTCCTACCAGAAGAAGTCGGGGCTGAAGCTGGGCAAGGCCCTGATCGAGCTGGGCTTCATTGACGAGGACCGGCTGCTGCACTTCCTTTCCCAGCAGCTGGGGATCCCCTATCTGGATCTGTCCCATGTCTCCATCTCCACTGAGGCGGTGAACCTGATCCCCGAGGTCCATGCCCGGCGCTTCAGAGCCCTGGCCATCAACGTGGACAGCTCTGACGTGGTCACGGTGGTGATGAGTGATCCCGCCGATCTCCAGGCCCTGGACTTCCTGTCCAACATCCTGGCTCCCCGGGACATCTCCCTGGCCATCGCCCGTGAAGATCAACTGCTGCAGTACTTTGATCAGTTGTACCGCAAGACCCGGGAGATTGAGAACTTCGCCCACCAGCTCCAGGAGGAGTACAAGGGCAGCGACTTTGACATGGGCCAGACCAACGTTGTGGCCACGGAGAGCGAAGCCACGGTGGTCAAGCTGCTGCGCACCGTGTTTGAGGATGCCATCCAGGTCCATGCTTCGGATATCCACATTGAGCCTGACGAGAGCGTGCTCCGGATCCGCCAGCGTATTGACGGCGTTCTCCATGAGAATGTGATGAACGAGGTGAAGATCGCCCCGGCCCTGGTGCTCCGGCTCAAACTCATGTCGGGACTGGACATTTCTGAAAAGCGTCTGCCCCAGGATGGCCGCTTCCGCATGCGGGTCAAGGGCCATGACATTGACGTGCGTATCTCCACCTTGCCGGTGCAGCACGGTGAGTCGGTGGTTATGCGTATCCTGGATCAGTCCGCAGGCCTGCTGAAGCTGGATGACGTGGGCATGCCCCCGGAGACCTTGGCCATGTTCCGGCGCCAGCTGCACCGGCCCCACGGTCTCATCATGGTCACCGGCCCCACAGGATCCGGCAAGACCACCACCCTTTACGGCGCCCTGAGCGAGCTGAACACCGCCGGGAACAAGATCATCACCGCTGAAGATCCTGTGGAGTACCGGCTGCCCCGGATCTCCCAGGTGCAGATCAACGCCAAGATCGGCCTCACTTTCGCCTCGGTGCTCCGGGCGGTGCTGCGCCAGGATCCGGATGTGATCCTGGTGGGCGAGATGCGGGATCAGGAGACCATGGAGATCGGCATGCGGGGCGCCCTCACCGGCCATCTGGTGCTGTCCACCCTGCACACCAACGACGCTATCTCCTCGGCACTGCGCCTTATGGACATGGGGGCCCCCGGGTATCTGGTGGCCTCGGCCCTGCGCACGGTCATCGCCCAGCGCCTGGTGCGGAAGATCTGTCCTTACTGCAAGGAGCCCCATGAGATTGACCCGGCAGACAAAGCCTTCCTGGAGACGGTCATCGGCCCCGGGGCGGGGGAGCAGAAGTTCATGCACGGCCGGGGCTGCCAGAGCTGCAACTTCACCGGCTACAGCGGACGCATCGGCGTCTTTGAGGTGCTGGAGCTGACGCCGCCCATGATGGACGCCCTCCGATCCAATGACGCCGAGCGCTTTGCCATCACCGCCCGGGAGGATCCCTCCTACCGGCCCCTGGTGTGCATGGCCTATGACTATGCGGTGAAGGGGGTGACCTCCGTGGAGGAGGTGCTGCACCTGTCTGAGGTGGTCAAGTAATGCCTTTGTATTCCTATGTGGGCCGCGACGCCTCCGGAGCCCAGATCCGGGGAACATTGGACGGCATGAATGAGAATGCGGTGGCCGAGGCCCTGGTGTCCCGGGGGGTGTTCCCCCTGCAGATCCAGCCGGCCAAGGACGCAGGCGGCCCCAAGCAGGGTCTTCTCTCCCGCTTCTTCCGGAAACGGATCTCCCCCAACGATCTGCTGATGCTGTGCCGCCAGATGTACTCCCTGAGCAAGGCGGGGATCCCCATCATGAGCGCCCTCCACGGCCTGTCGGAGACCATTGAGAACCAGACCCTGTCAGAGGTGCTGAAGAAACTGGAGAGCGATCTGGCCGGCGGTCTGCCCCTGGCGGCGGCCATGAGCCGTTTCCCCAAGGTGTTCAACCGGCTGTTTGTCTCCCTGATCAACGTGGGTGAGAACACCGGCCGCCTGGAGGAGAGTTTCCTGCAACTGGCGGAGTACATTTCCCTGGAGGTGGAGACCAAGCGCCGGATCAAGGGCGCACTGCGCTACCCCATGATCGTCATCTCCTTTGTGGTGGTGGCCATGATCATCCTGAACATCTGGGTTATCCCCGTGTTTGCCAAGATGTTCAGCAAGTTCGGCGCTGAGCTGCCCATCACCACCCGGATCCTCATCGCCTCCTCCAACTTCTTTGTGAACTATTTCTGGGCCATCATCATCATCCTGGTGGCCGTGCCCGCTGCCTGGATCTGGTGGACCCGATCGGAGAAGGGATCCCGCTGGTGGGGCAAGTGGCAGATCCGGCTGCCGGTGATCGGATCCATTCTGTTCCGGTCCCAGCTGGCACGGTTTGCCCGGAGCTTTTCCATCATGCTCAAGGCCGGTGTGGGCCTGAACACGGCTCTGACATTGGTGGCCGGGGCGGTGGACAACGCCTACCTGTCCGACCGGATCCTGGGCATGTGTGCCGGGGTGGAGCGGGGCGAGTCCCTGTATCAGACGGCGGTGGCCAGCGACATGTTCAGCCCCCTGGTGCTGCAGATGATGGCCGTGGGCGGCGAGACCGGCCAGGTGGACACATTGCTCCTGGAGGTGGCGGACTACTATGACCGGGAGGTGGATTTTGAGCTCAAGGGCCTCACCGCCAAGATCGAGCCTATCCTCCTGATCATTGTGGCTGCCATTGTGCTGGTGCTGGCCTTGGGTATCTTCACCCCCATGTGGGACATGTACGGTGCCATGCAGGGCAAGAAATAGCGCCTTCCCGGGGCGGAGACGTTCCGGAAGGATCGGCATCAGAGAGCAGGTGACAGGTGGACAGGGAACAGCAGGCTGAGGAACGGAAGGGACGTATGCTGGTGTTCCTGGCGGCCCTGATCCTGATCTTGCTTCTCACAGGATCCTGGCTCCGGGGCCTGCTGCCCCGGATCGGCGACGCTGCGGCGGTGTCCCTGGAGTCCCTCCGCTCCGCCTTTGCCGAGCGGACAGAGCTGGTGCATGCCGCCTGGATCAACCATGGCAAAAGCCCGGAGCAATATCTGGATGTGGAGAACTGGTCCGGGGAGGGTAAGCTCCGCATCGCCTACCGGATGAACCGGGCCGGCTGGCCCGTGGACGCCCGGTTTGTGGGCTCCCGCCAGAACCAGGGGCGCAATGTGTGTGAGCGCCTGTGGGAGACGGTGCTGCAGCAGGACGCTGACTTTGAGATCCTGGGCAGCATCAATGCCCGGCCGGATCTCTCCGGGGGCGGTGCCTGCCTTTATCAGGCCGCCGATGAGGGCACCCTGCGCTACCGCTTCAGTGACGGGGGACTGGAGATGATCCGGGAAAAGACTGGGGACTGACCGGAACGCCACTTGCTCAGGCAGTGATGCCGGGCTCCTTTCCGGGGCAGTGGCACGGCTCTTGCTTTTGATCCCGGTACCCACAGCCCGGGACGGACGATCGCCGGAAGATCCCCCTGGACAGACGGCGGACAGCAGACAGAATTAACCAACCAAACCAACCATACAGGGAAGAGAGACCATACAGGTACAGGACCGAGAAATGAAGAAGGATTCCGGCTTTACGCTCATTGAGCTTGTGATTGTGATAGTGATCCTGGGCATTCTGGCAGTGACGGCGCTGCCACGTTATCTGGACGTGACGGAGGAGGCCAAGAACGCCAGCGTTGAGGGCGTGGCCGGCGGCTTTGCCACCGGTGTGCTCCTGGTTCGGGGACAGTGGGAGGCCAAGGGCCGCACCCGGGAGGAGGGCGTCAACACCATCATGTATGACGGCAACCGCTTCTTCCTCACCACCCCCACCACCGCAGAGATGGAGAACGGCGATGTGTCCCCGGGCTATCCCATTGACACCAGCGACTCGGACTCCCGGGCTTATCAGCCGGGCAGCCTCACTGCGCGGCGCTGTCTCCATGTCTGGAACCGCATTCTTCAGAACCCGCCCAAGGCCACCGACAACTTCTCTGAGGTGACCTCCAGCAAGAACGACATGAAGTACTATGTCACCAAGAGCGGCAGCGGCTACGGATCCCTGTGCCACTACTATCTGGTGATCTCTCTGGACAAGGACAGCAGCGGCAACTACCGGGAGCCGGGCACCACCACCAGCAGTTATAAGAGTTTTACCTACCGTCCGGCTTCCGGGCAGGTGGTGACCTACATCAACAACGCCGGGGACAGTTCGACCGACTGAACTGGGATCCGGGGAGCAGCATGATCATGACGCACGGGAAACTGACGCGGAGAACTTCCGGCTTGGGCTTCACTCTGACGGAGCTGGTGGTGGTCATGGTTCTGCTGGGCGTCCTGTCTGTGGGGGTGGCTCCCACCCTCGTCGGACTGAGGGATGACGAGGATCTCATCGTGGCCGGGGAGATTGAGTCCCGGATGCGCCTGGTGCAGGAGATCGACATGAACCGTTCCGACGGCACCTGTGCCGCCGTCCTGATATCCGACACCGGGATCTGGCACCAGGAGCTGGCCAGCTGCACTGACGGGGCGGTGATCCCCGCCTCCGGCACCAAGGGGAACCTGGCCCCCTTTGATCCGGTTCTGGCGGTGGACGGGAAGCAGAACTACCGCAAGGCAGTGATCTTCGACAGCCTGGGGGCGGTGGCCTTCTGCGGCGGGGGCTCTGCGGGAGCTGACATTGCCATTGTCCGGGCCAAGACGGACTGCACCGTGGTCTTGGGCACCCGGGGTACCAGTATTACCGTCAACAGTGAGGGGCGGATCACAGTCCAGTGAACATGCTGTCCCCAAGATCACTATTCAGAGAAAAATTTTTTGCTGGGATCCGGTTTTTGCTGATAATGTTCACTGTGGTTTTCTGAAAATTTTTATCAAGAATATTTCTGATTTGCCGAATACATTCATGGTTGCCCATGGCTAGTCCGTAAGCTCCATACTGTTATAAATGTTGTTTGTTCAAGGAGTGAGGAACACGTTATGAGAAGGAATTCCGGTTTCACCTTAGTTGAGTTGATTGTGGTTATTGTCATCCTGGGCATTCTGGCAGTGACTGCTGCCCCCAAGTTCATGAACCTGCAGGGTGATGCCAAGGCCGCTTCCTTGAAGGGCGTGCAGGCTGCTCTGAACTCCGCCAAGAGCCTGGCCTACGGCAAGGCGCTGGTCAAGGGCATTGAGAAGAGTGCTACCGGCACGATCAACAATGGAACTGATAATCTTGACATTGTGTACGGCTATCCGAAGGCTAATATTGCCACTCTCACGAAAGTGCTTGATCTGGATCTTACTGATACTGCAACCGGTGACTATTTTGGCAAGGCTGGAACCGTGGATGGAACCGACGCAGTGACTATATATGTCCATAATGGCTCCACTGACGGTTATGATGACTCCTGTTCTGTTACCTATAAGCAGGCGACTGATGCGAACACTGCCGCCAAGGTGACACTTGACACCACTGGCTGCTGATTAGTCTCAGGTCTGATTGCTGTGCGCTCAGAACGTGTTGTTCTGGGCGTTTTTTTACCGGGCAATGCCGGTTTCCCCCTCTGATCCGGGTGTATCCCATGACTGGAAAAGGACCGATCCGGGGTTTTTCCCTGGTGGAACTTGTGGTCGGCATGGTGCTGCTGGGCTTTGCCTGTGCCGGTTGCCTCTCCCTGCTTATTTCTCAGAAGGCTGCCTGGCGGGATCCCATCGTCCAGCAGATGTCCCGGCAGATCCTGAACAAGGTGACCGGGGAGATCCGCATCCGGAACTTTGACGAGAAGTCAGATCAGGGCCGGGGGGTGATCCGCTGTGGGGAGACCCTGGAGGGCCTGGCGGTGATCGCCTGCTCCTCCTCCCTGGGACCCGACGGGGGATCGGAGACCGGAACCGAGCGGTTCAATGACGTGGACGACTTCATCACCTCCGTCCACTGCGCCCGGGACGCGACCCTGGGCTGCCGGGATGACTATGTGCCGGCCGCTTTCTTCTATGAGCACTTTGTCTCCGGCGGGGGCAGCGATGAGACCGACCTTCAGGAGACACTGAACCAGTATTATGTCCGGGTCCGGGTGACCCCGTGTCCCGTGGGATCCCTGGCATCTTCAGGGGTGACCCTGTCCTGCTCCGGAGCTGATGATCACTCCGGGAAACGGATTGATATCAGCATCCTGCAGCGTGACGGGGAGACTGTGGACTATTCCTTCGTCCGGACCAACATCTGATTTTCTGTTGTAAAAACTGCCCCCGGGATCTCCCTGGCAGGAGGGAGGGGTGCTGGGGGAAGTGCCGGCATGATCCGGCCGGGGGAACATGGCGGGAGGAGCCATCAATGCGGAGAAACAGTCGGAGAATTTGCCAGGGATTCACCCTGACCGAACTGGTGATCACCATGGTGCTCATGGGGATCATCTCCGCCATCTCCTCGGGCTTTATCGCCTCCGGCGCCGAATTCTTCTTCCATGCCCGGACGGTCCAGAAGATCAATTCTGATCTGGGCTTTGTCACCAGGAAGCTTGAAAAGCTTATCCAGAACTCCATCCCCAATTCCATGGTCATCGGCAACGGTTTGTGGACCGACTTTGTGACCTTTGTCCCCGCTAAGGCAGCATTCGGGTACTTTTATGTGGCCCGGGACGGGGAGGGCGGCATTGATCAGTCGGTGCGCCAGATCTATGCGGTGAAGTCCCCCTTCTATCAGATCGGTACCTCCGAGCGGCCCCTGGTGGCCTTTTCCGGCCAGTCCCAGGAGAACTACTACAAGGTCACCAAGGTGGAGAGCCTGGACGGGATCTACCGGCTGACCATTGCCGGGGACGGCCATTTTGCCCCCCTGTCGGAGAACGGGAGGCTTTACCTCTCAGATCCGGATCAGCCCTTCGTCACGGTGTGCCATGCCCCGGGAAACCGGCAGATCAGGATCTTCCGCCATGCGGACCGCACCGTGGCCGGCAACTGCGCCGAGGATGGCACGCCTCTGGTGGATGACGTGGAGAGCGTGGTGTTCCGGAAGGTTGATGGTGCCTACAACGCCGCCGGGGAACTGGAGGTGCTTTACCAGTTCGACTACCGCAACATGGATCTGACCGGACAGATCGTCCAGAGAATAGGAGTCCGCAATGCTCCGTGAGCTTTCCCGCCGCCAGGGTGGCAGCGCCCTGGCGACAGCCCTGTTTGTGATTGTGGTGCTGGGCATGATGGCAGCGGTGCTGACCCGTATGCGGGTGGACAGCTCAGATCTGGGGGTCAATGCCATTCTGGGGATCCGGGCGGAGCTGGCTGCCACCACGGCCCTGGAGATCGGCACCTATCAGTTGTATCCCCTGGGCAGCAGCAGTGCCGATCCTGCGGGCACCGCAGACGATGACACCCATGGGGGCTGTGTCCGGGTGTCGGCTGATCTGGCCTTTGATCCCGCCGTTTTCCCCGGTTACGGGGGCTGCCGGGCGGTCATGGAGTGCAGCCGCCGGGCCGCCAAGGTTGACAGCAGCGGCGAGTTTGGCACCTACGCCAGGAGGGTCAGCTATTTTCTGAAGGTCACCGCCAGCTGCACCGGCAGCGCTCCTGACGGCGGTACAGATTATTCAGTTTCCAGGACGGTGTATTCCGCCCTTGCCGACGGGGAGCAGTTATGAGTAGAGATCCCATCCGCCGGGATGGCAGATTCCCGGCCATGCTCCGGACAGTCCTCCGAGCTGTCCTGCCCCTGCTGGTTTTGCTGGCCGCTCCGGCAGAGCATGCCCTGGCCCAGAAGGCCTCTGATCTGGAGTATCCCCTGGAGCAGCTCTTTGCCTATCCCCTCACCTTCAGCGATCCCACCGGTCATGCTTCGGCTGACAGCATAGATCTCCGCTCTGCCTTTTTTGTCCGGGGATCCAGTGGTGGCATGTCCTGCCCTTCCAGTTATGACACCAATTTCAGTGTGGATAGTACCACCGGCCTTCTGAGCATCTACGACAGCGATGATGTGCCCAGCGGTGACAATTACTACTACTGCTACACCCCGGCGGGATCATCTCCTTACAGGGTGAACTTCAACCGGGCGGCCACCCGTGCAGTCAGCTACACCCGGAAGGCGGTGAGCACCTCCGGCACCTCCACGCTGCCGTCATCGATCACCGGTTATGCCAGCCAGCGTCAGGCACTGGCCAACATCCAGGAATACGGTGCGCTGAGACTGGATCACCAGGTTACGGTCAGCGGCTACTATGCTCTGCATGCCTCTTCCCTGAAGTTTCTCAACGGAGGCGGGATCAGCGTCACCGACGGGGCACTGCTGATAATAACTGATGGCGGGGTGACAGCCAATCTTGCGAACAACTGGGTTCCTAATACTAATCCTGATAGTAAAGATAAATACTCTTACAACAATCCCTTAAGGATCAGCAACACCTATATCCTTGCCGGCGGGGATGTCAGCTTCAAGGTGGGCTGGTCGGCAACCATGGGGGGAAACAACTATGATTTCGGGCTTGAGATGGAAAAGGTGAAGATCTCGGCGCCGATGATAAAGGTTTCCTCCACAACGCTTACTGGACATTACCTGGAAGAGGATGATGATCAGCATAGATACCATCTGGCAGCATCCAAAATAAGCTTTCCATCCTCGGATCTCTGGGATTTTGCCAGTGCGGTCCAGGATGAGTCCTTTGTGGTGGACACCTCCGGCATCACCCCCTCCTGCCAGCAGGGCTGGGTCAGTGTGACTTCCGAGTCCGGATCTGTGGAGAGTGTCACCCTGAAGATCACCGGCGACGGCTATTTTCTGAAAGATGGGGAGCGCTCCAAGGAGATCCAGGCGGACTCCGACGGTGCCCGGATCCCGGTGGTTCCGGGTAGCGCCGCTGAGGGGGCCCTGACGGTCTCCCTGGAGGGCGGCAGATATGAATGCACCTCCGGCTGCGGGGTGGATTTCCGGTCTTCCGCCCTGATGTTCCTTCCGGGCACTGATCTGGGTGAGACCTTTGCCTCCGGGGGCACTGCGGTGTATGCGGGCAAGGGCTTTGCGTCTAACCTGGCGGTGGTTCACAGCACCGGGGAGGATCTGAGCATCTGTGAGACCGGATCCCTGGCGGATGCCAAAGCGGTGCTGTCCTTGGTGTACAACACCGCCGTCCGGACCAAGAGTTACTTTGCCGCCGGTGACGGCGCGGCCGTGGCCAGTGAGGGCGGAGTGGAACTGGCCCTGGCCATGAACGGATCGGTCTACCGGATCCCGGAGTTCTATTACGGTGACGCCGGCTCGGTGACCCTGAAGGCTGTCGGCCATGCCACTGCGGCGGAGGGTGATCCCGGGGAGCCGGTGGCCCTGGAGGGCGAGCTCACCCTGAAGTATGCCCCCTATGCCGTGGTGCCGTCTGTTGACGCCTCCTGCGGTGATGACACAGAGTGCGCCGCCGTGGCGTCCCTCAGCGGATCGGAGAAGTACCTGGCCGGCCAGGATCTTAAGATCACCTATCTGCCCAAGGCCTGGTGCTCCGGCGGGGAGGGCGGTGATTACAGCTCCTGTGCCACGGTCCTGTCCTACGGCTATGACTCCGGATTCCAGAACACCATTGAGCCGGTGGCGGAGAACCTCCAGGACACCGGTGAGACCAAGGGCAACTATCTGGCGCCGGGTCTGGTGACACTGGATCAGAAGAATGACAATGGCGCGCTCATTGCCGGGGGCGGCACGGAGCGGACTTCTGCCATAAGTGACGTGGGCAACTATGCGATCCGGATCCCTGCTTTCACCGATGCCCTTTCGGGACTGGAGATCCATGAGACCACCCTCACACTGGACGGGCTGGTGGCTCCCTATTATTTTGAGATCGGGCAGTACTCAAGCTCAGTGAACCCGGTGCCCAACTCGTGCCCGGCCGCAGATGCGGACAGCCAGCTGTCCTTCACCTATTTCGGCCAGCCGGTGGCCCCCCGGATCGTGCTGACGGCGAAGAACCGCACCGGTGACCGGACGGCCTTCTTTGATCAGTCTCACTACCCTCAGGAGACACTGGCGGAATACAGCCTTGTTCCGGATATCATGACCTCTTCCGGAGGCACCTATGCTCCCCTGTACGGCACCGGGGACGGCGGGGTGAAGTTCCGCCGCATAGTCACCTGTGACCGCTGCTCCAATGCGCTGCTTTCCGAAAGCTGGAGCGGGGGGCGGATTTACCTGAACGCCACCTCTGACGATCTCCTGCTCACCGGTGACGCCTCCGCTGTATCAGCACCTTTCTATTATCGGATCCTGCCTGCCGGCTATCAGTCCACAACTGAGGGGGCGGAGAAGATCCTGGATTACCGGAGCGAGTCTCCCCGGCTTTCCGGAAGCTCCTGGAGCCGGTTCTATGTGTTTCCGGCCCTTGCGCTCCAGGAGGCTTCGGACTCCGGGAGTGTGAGGCGGGATCTGCGCCTGGCCGAGGGTGTCTCCGGGGAAAAGATGACTTATACGGATCTTCTTGGCAGTTCAGTTGCGGCGGTGGTGTTCAAGGACAGCCCCCTGGAAATGAGAACCGGGCGCATTGCCCTGCTCAGCGCCCGGGCTGCGCCGAAGAATGATCTCTATATGCCGGTGCAGTTTGAGTATTACCGCCGGGTGGCCGGATCCGGGGACAGCGATGTTGCCGCCGGCTGGGTCAGGAACACCGATGACAATTGCACGGTGCTCAGCCGGGACAGCTTCTATGTGGAGCCTTTCGGCCAGAGTTCTGAGGCCTCCTATCTCAAGAAGATCACCTCCGGCAGCGTGGCTGTCACCTACGGCAACGGGGTGAAGTCCCGGACGGCGGGTCTGGTGAACGTTAATGACGGATCAGTCAGCCCCGGTGAGACCGCCACCTCCCGCAACGGCAGGATGTATCTCATGCTTAGCAGTCCAGAGGGCGATGCAGATCTGCATTCACCCCTGTTCCTCCTCCGGGACTTCACTCCAGGGATCAATTTTACCGGCACTGTTCCGGATGCTGACAATGTGACTCCGGTCAGGGACTCGGTCGGCACTGATCCCATGGTCTCGGGACCCTTCTGGCTTGGCACCACCCTGGAGGGTGTGGATCAGGCCTTCGGTGCCTTCCGGGCGTGGCCGGGAACCGACAGGGTGATCTACCGCCTGGAGCAGTAGATGCTCCGGTGACAGCGGCAGATCGGGGCGGGGCTGATCCTGCCATGACTGAGGGAGGCTTTGGGGTCTCCCCTTTTTGATCCTGCTGCGATCAGCAGCAGTGACTCTTTTACAGCCAGGGGCAGGTCGGGAAGTGTTTATTTGGATCGTTGACCTGCCGAGGAAGCCCATGGGCTCAAAAAACACCGACCGGAGTTGGGGATGTTCTGCCTACACTGATGGTATGGACTATTCGCTGACCGTCAGTTTCCTGGTCAGTGAATAATGCGTGCAATGGGCGCAAGTCAGTGCTTCCTGCCCTCATGCATTTAGACTCCGTGTCCTCCGGCTATGTGCCCGGATCTGCCGGTGCGCTTTCCGGTCTCCCACCTGATCTGATGGTCTGAGGTGCCACTCTTTCCGGTCATTTCTGATCTCCAGCAAGGCTCCCTGGAAATGCCAGGAATGTCCTGCTGTTCCCCTTCCAGAGTGCTGTGACACCCGTTCCCGCTGATTTATTTCCTTCGTTGATCTGTGACGGCGTATGTTACAATAGTCACAGTTTTTTTGTTTTTCAAGAATTTCAATTCCGGATTTGAAAATGTTTAAGTTCCTGAGCAATCTGTTCAATAACGAGATCTCCATTGATCTGGGTACGGCCAACACCCTTATCTATGTCAAGGGCAAGGGGATTGTGCTGAATGAACCCACCGTGGTGGCAGTCCGTCATGAGAAGGATTCCAAGCATGGCTATGTGGTGGCCGTGGGCCGGGAAGCCAAGAAGATGATTGGCAGGACCCCTGACTCCATCAAGACCATCCGTCCCCTGAAGGACGGCGTCATTGCCGACGTGGACTACACTGAGAAGATGCTTAAGTACTTCCTCAAGACCGTTCACGGCCGCGGCTTCTTCACCCCGGATCCCAAGGTTCTGATCAGCGTTCCCGGAAAGGCCTCCAAGGTTGAGCGCCAGGCCATCAAGCGGGCGGCAGAGAATGCCGGCGCCACTGAGGTCTACATCATTGACGAGCCCATGGCCGCAGCCCTGGGCGCAGATCTGCCGGTTTCCGAGGCCTGCGGCTCCATGGTGGTGGACATCGGCGGCGGCACCACGGATATTGCCATCATCTCCCTCAGCGGCTTGGTGTATGCCGAGTCCGTCAAGGTGGGCGGTGACCGCTTCAATTCCGACATCATCGACTATGTCCGGCGCAACATGAAGATCGGCATCGGCGAGCAGACTGCTGAGCGGATCAAGGAGAAGATCGGCACCGCCTTCATCCAGAAGGAGGATGAGATTGAGTACATCGAGGTCAGGGGCCGCAGCCTGCAGATGGACGGCATCCCCGCCCAGTGCCAGATCACCTCTGAGAACATTCGGGACGCCCTGGCCAACTCCTTGAACGCCATCGTGGCAGCCGTCAAACTGGCCCTGGACGCATGTCCTGCCGAGCTTTCCGCTGACATCAGCGAGCGGGGCATTGTCATGACCGGCGGCGGCGCACTGCTGAAGGGCTTCAATACCCTCATTGCCGAGCAGACCGGACTGCCGGTGGTGGTTGCCGATGATCCTCTGACCTGTGTTGCCCGGGGTGGCGGCAAGGCCATTGAGATGCTGACCCGGGCCCAGAGGGATATCTTCCAGGACGAGTGAATCCTTCCGGATCCGACGGCTGCCCGCCCAGATCGGGGAGCCGTTCCCGGAACTTTGTAGGGCTTCAGCGTAGCATTTATGAAACAGCAGGATCAGTACCGCGGCCTTCCGGTGGCGTACCGCTTCATCATAGCGGCGCTGCTTTCCCTGGGCCTTGTCCTGGCTGACACGAGCCTGCACATCTCCAAGGAGATCCGGGTTCCCGTGGACACTATCCTCGGGCCCCTGTATTCCGTGGCCAACACCCCTGCGGTGGCCGCCTATGCCGCCCGGCAGCAGTTGCGCACACGCTACCAGTTGGTGGAGGATAACCGCCGTTTGCAGGAGACTCTGATGCTGCTGAAGAGCGAGCTCCTGAAGTACGGCCAGATGAAGCAGGAGAACGAAAAGCTCAGGGCACTGCTAGGCTCCCCCATCCAGTCGGACTCCCGGGTGGAGGTGGCGGAGATCATGAGCGTGGCCACGGATCCCTTTGAGCAGCGCATTGTCATCAACAAGGGCAAGCTGGCCGGGGTCTATGAAGGGCAACCTCTCATCGGCGAGGACGGCATCGTGGGTCAGATCACCGATGTGTCCCCCTACATGAGCCGGGCCCTGCTGATCTCCGACCGCAATCATTCCGTCCCGGTGCGCAACGTGCGCAACGATATCCGGGGGATCGCCGGGGGCACCGGCTTTGTGGACATGCTGGTCATTGATGATCTGCCCCGGAACGTGGATATCCGGGTGGGGGATCTCCTGGTGACCTCCGGCCTTGGAGGCAAGTTCCCCCGGGGCTATCCCGTGGCCCGGGTGGTGGAGTATTCCCCGGACAACGGCACCGGCTTTGCCGAGGTCAAGGCCCGTCCGGTGGAGGATCTCAGCCGTCTGCGCTATGTGCTCCTCATGTGGCCGGCTGAGTACTTTGCCCCTGACGGGCAGAACACCGGCAGCCAGAGCATCGACTTTGTGAAAAGGGGCGTTTCCCTTGTACGGTAATTTCCTCACCTTCGTGATGGTGTACGGATCCATGCTGCTGGCCCTGATCCTGAATATCATGGCTCCGCCGCCGGTGATCCAGCACTTCTATCCCAACATCCTCCTGCTGACGGTGATGTTCTGGTCGGTGAAGATCCCCCGGATGGTCAGCATCGGCCACGGGTTCTGCGCCGGTCTCATGCTGGATCTGCTGGTGGGCAGCACCCTGGGGATCAGGGCCTTTGCCTTCTCCCTGATGCTTTACATGCTGGCTTCGGCTTTTTCCAAGTTTGAGACCTATTCCATGCTCCAGCAGTCGGTCTCGGTGGTCATCATCTCCCTGACCGGGCAGATCATGACCTTCTGGCTGGAGCACATGTTCGGCCTGGCCTTCATTGACTATCACATGATCCTGTCCTGTGTTTCCGACATGATCCTCTGGCCGGCGCTGTGGGTTTCCCTGGGCTTTCTCATCAGGTTCCGCCATGTTCGCAACACCAACAGCGAAAACTGATCCCTTCTTCATTCTGGCCTCCGGCTCCCCCCGCCGGCGTGAGCTCCTGTCCGGGGCGGGCTACATCTTCAGTTGTGTCTCCCCGGCCGTGGATGAGTCCTGCCGCCCAGGTGAACTGCCCGGGGCTTATGTCCAGCGTCTGGCCGCCGCCAAAAGCGCCGCCGGCTATGAGGCCGGGGGACGGATCCTGCCCTCCCTGGGAGCGGACACGGTGGTGGTTCTGGACGGGCGGATCCTGGGCAAGCCCCGGGATCATGATGACGCTGTGGCCATGCTCAGCGCCCTTTCCGGTCGGGTGCACCAGGTGCTGACCGGCATTGCCCTCACCGTGGGGATCGGCTCCACGGCGGTGGACTGTGTCACCACCTCTGTGCAGTTCCGCTTTCTCACCACTGCGGAGATCGAGGCCTACTGGCTCACCGGTGAGCCCCGGGACAAGGCGGGGGCCTACGGGATCCAGGGGCAGGGCGGCTCCCTGGTGGCCCAGACTGACGGCTCCTACACCAATGTGGTGGGTCTGCCCATGATGGAGACTGCCATGATGCTGGCCAGTTACGGCATATTCCCCTCCGCCTCCCTTATGGGAATGCTTTTCTGATCCGGCGCTGATCCCCTGACGGCCTTGCCTCCCTTCCGGATGGGCGCCTTCTTCCGGCGGCATGCTGCCGCCCCTGACTGAGGTGCCCTGTCCATGTCTGTTGAACTGCTAGTCAATGTCACCCCCCTGGAAACCCGGGTTGCCCTGGTGGAGCACGGGATCCTCCAGGAGCTCCATGTGGAGCGCCAGACCAAACTGGGCATGGTGGGCAACATCTACAAGGGCCGGATCTCCCGGGTGCTGCCGGGGATGCAGGCCGCCTTTGTGGATATCGGCATGGACAAGGCTGCCTTTCTCCACGCCTCTGACATTGTTCCCCACACCGAGTGCGTCGGCCCCTCGGAGAAGGAGCACTTCCAGGTCCAGGACATTGCCAAGCTGGTGAGCCAGGGCCAGCATGTGATCGTCCAGGTGGTGAAGGATCCCATCGGCACCAAGGGCGCCCGCCTGACTACGGATATCACCATCCCCTCCCGTTACCTGGTGTTCATGCCCGGCTGCGCCCATGTGGGGGTCTCCCAGAAGATCCAGTCCCAGGCGGAGCGGGACCGGCTGAAGAAATGCGTCACCCCCTATGTGAATGAGGAGGGGGGCTTCATCATCCGCACCGCCGCCGAGGGTGCCAGCCAGGCGGGTCTGGAGCAGGACGCCCGGTTCCTCCGGTATGTGTGGGATCAGATCCGGGAGAAAAGGAAACAGGTGAAGGACTGCGCGGTTCTCTATGAAGATCTGCCCCTGGCTTTCAGGCTACTCCGGGACTTTGTGGGCTCCTCCATTGACAAGATCCGGGTGGACTCCCGGGAGACCTTTGAGGAACTGGGGCGCTTCTGCGGGGAGTTCATTCCCGAGATTGCCGGCAACATTGAGATGTACGAGGGGCTGGCGCCCCTGTTCGACATGTATGATGTGGAAGCGGAGATCCAGCGGGCTCTGGAGCGGAAGGTCCAGTTGAAGTCCGGGGGGTACCTGATCATTGATCAGACCGAGGCCATGACCACGGTTGACGTGAACACCGGGGCCTTTGTGGGACACCGCAACCTGGAGGAGACCATCTTCAACACCAACATCGAGGCCGCCCGGGTCATTGCCCGGCAGCTGCGCCTCAGGAACCTGGGCGGGATCATCATCATTGACTTCATAGACATGCTGAGCGAGGAGCACCGCCGCCGGGTGCTGTCAGCCCTGGAGTCCGCCCTCTCCCACGATCGGGACAAGACCTCAGTCAGCGGCTTCTCCCATCTGGGCCTGGTGGAGATGACCCGGAAGCGCACCCGGGAGAGCCTGGGGCATATCCTCTGCTGTGACTGTCCGGTGTGCAAGGGCAGGGGCCGGATCAAGAGCGTGGAGACCGTTTGCTCGGAGATCCTCCGGGAGGTGACCAGGGTGCACCGCTCCTTCAATGTGGAGAAATATGTGGTCTATGCCTCCCGGGAGGTGGCCGAGGCGCTGAACAATGACGCCCAGCACCATCTGGCGGAGCTGGAGGTCCTCCTGGGACGCCAGATCCAGGTGCACGCTGAGCCGCTGTATCTCCAGGAGCAGTTCGATGTGGTGATGATGTAGCGCTGGGACGATCCGGAGCGTCAGCCCTCTCCGGATCCTGAGGAACTGTCACCGCCTGTCCCTGTTTTCCCGGATCCGGCGGCGCCGGCTCTCCCGCATCCCCAATGGATCCGGCTCCCAGCGCCTGTCCCCCGCAAACCCGGTTCCCCAGGATCCCCTTCCCGGTTTTGTGTTCCCAGCCATTCTTCCTGTGGCTGATCTGTGGATCGCATAACAGTGACGATCCCCGGTCTTTGTTAGAATTCCCTTTCGTTTTTGGACTTTCCCCCTGCTCCCGGACAGCATGTGTCCCCAGAGTGCGCAGGGATCGCCGGACGCAGGATGCTGGGATCCCGGGAAAGACCGCTGTTGGCTCATTCTGAGGGTTTACCGAATTATGGTTTTAGAACGCGTTACTGATGAGATCCTTCACCCGGCCCAGATGGACGTGGAAGTTCTCCGGGGACTGCTGGGCGAGATGCTCCGGCCGGGAGTGGATTATGCTGACATTTACCTGCAGAATGACACCTCTGAGGGCTGGATCCTGGATGAGGGGATCATCAAAAGCGGGCATTTTGACATCACCCACGGGGTGGGGGTGCGCTCCATCTCCGGTGAGAAGTGCTGCCTGGCCCATTCCAATGTGATCAACACCGACTCCATCCGCCAGTGTGTCCGCTCGGTCAGGAGTGCGGGCAGGACCCAGGGATCCGGGGATCCCCTGGTGATGCCGGTGCTCAGCGCTGTCAGGGGAGCAGAGCTTTATTCCCAGGAAAGCCCCATGGGCGGCCTGGACAATGACAGCAAGATCCGGCTTCTCCAGGAGATGGACCGCTACGCCCGGGACAAGTGCCCCTGGATCAAGCAGTTCAACGCCTCAGTCAGTGGCAGTTACAGCACCTTCCTGGTGGCAGCCTCCGATGGCACCCTGGCTGCGGACATCAGACCCCGGGTGACCATGAGGTGCGGCCTGGTGGTGGAGAAGGACGGCCGGCGGGAGCGGGGCTCCTCCGGCGGCGGCATGGCGGGGGGCTACAGTTTCTTCCTGGAGGAGAATGAGGGGGATGCTGCCCGGTACCTTTATTATGTGGACGATGCCATCCGCCAGGCCATGCTGAACCTGGAGTCGGTGCCGGCCCCGGCCGGATCCATGACGGTGGTGCTGGCCTCCGGCAAGGCCGGTGTCCTGATCCACGAGGCGGTGGGCCACGGTCTGGAGGGTGACAGCTGCCGTCTGGGGACCTCCCTGTTCTCCGGACTTATGGGCCAGAAGGTCGCCTCGGAGATCTGCAGTGTGGTGGATGACGGCTCCATGCCCAGCTCCACCGGCTCCTGCAGTGTCGATGACGAGGGCACCCCGGGAAGGCGCAATGTCCTGATTGAGAACGGACTGGTGTCCTCCTTCATGTATGATCGGCACAATGCCCGGCTGTGCGGCAAGACCACCACCGGCAACGGCCGACGCATGAGTTTCTCATCCCTGCCCATTCCCCGGATGACCAACACCTTCATGCTGCCCGGGAAGTCTAATCCCCAGGATATCATCAGCTCAGTGGAGCACGGCATTTATGCGGTGGACTTTGCCGGGGGCCAGGTGGACACCGCCAACGGTCAGTTTGTCTTCGAGGCCCAGGAGGCCTATCTGCTGGAGAACGGGAAGATCGGAGCCCCCATCAAGGGAGCAACACTTATCGGGAACGCCCTGGAGGTCATGAACGGGATCTCCATGGTGGGCAATGATCTGGCCTTTGATCCGGGACTGGGCTCCTGCGGAAAGCAGGGCCAGTGGGTCCCCGTGGGGATCGGCATTCCCACATTGCGCCTGGACTCTGTGACCGTGGGCGGCACCGGGGGCATGCCGGGGCGGTGAGAGGCGAATCCGGAAGATCCCGGGGGCGTGGCTGGACCGCTTCCAGCGGTGTCCAGCCTCCGGGTTCCTTTCTGCTTCCGGGAGCCAGACAGACAGGATCGGCGGGGGCGCATTCATTCGCCCCTGTCCCCGCCACCGCCTGTGGGGCCTTAGCCGGTCTCCCGTCTCATCTGCCCACGCGCGGACACCCGGCCGCGGTGAAGTCCCTGAAACCGAATACCCCTGATCCCCAGACCCGGTCTCATTCTCGATCCCCCATCCCAAGCCAAGCCTGATCCGCTTTCATCCATCATCCCTGTCCGCCCCCACAGGCCATTGTCCGCCGCACGGCTCTGTCTCGGTCTACGTCTGGCCGTTGTTCTGATGTACAGTGCATCCATTACGGGCCGAGGGGGAACACACTTTCGGGGACCCTGATACCGGGCGTGAATTTTTTGCGGGGATTTTCTGACCGGCGTCAAAAATTTCATAATCCACCGCTGATCAAGTATAATTTCCCCCGTGTTTCAGAGGTGGGAAATCATTTATGCAGCAGGACGTTCAGCTGAATTTTCTGGATTTTGTGTTAAACCACTATATTTTGGTAACAGTCTTTCTAGTATCATCGTATTTTGTTGTGGTCAACACAGTGAAGATGAAGCTTTCCAAGGTCGGAATGCTTTCTCCCATGCAGGTTGCCGAGAAGATCAACCGTGAGGATGCCATGGTCCTGGATGTGCGCAGCCAGGAGGACTTTGCAACCGGACACCTGCCCCGGGCGGTGAGTGTCATTGAGTCGGATATCCTCAATGACAATCTGGGCTATGTGTCCAGGGACCGGGATCGTCCGGTGATCCTGGTGGACAAGGACGGCACCCGGACCTATGAGTTGGGGGAGCAGTTGCTCCGGATCGGCTTCAAATCAGTTTATGCCCTTCACGGGGGCATGTATTCCTGGGCCCAGGAGGGGCTGCCCTCAGTCAGGTGACGCTGTCACGGACAGAAGAAGCCAGGGAACAGGCTAAACCGTCATTCCCAGAGCCGGGAGCCAGTGGTGTTTCCGGTCCTGCGGAATTTTTTTTAATCATTATTTGTTTTGCAAAAGGAACCAAGAAATGGCTGAAGACAACAGCAACGCCAACCAGCAGCAGGTCCAACCCTTTGAGATCAGGAAGGTTTACCTCAAGGACTTCTCCTATGAGTCCCCCATGTCCCCTGATGTGTTTGTCCAGCAGTACAAGCCTGCCCTGAGTGTGGATTTCACCCTGGATCACCGGAAGCTGGAGATCGAGGCTGATCCTGATTCCTACGAGGCTACTGTCCGGGTCACCGCCACCTGCAAGCAGGCTGATGACGACACCAAGACCTATTTCGTGTGCGAGGTCAAGTACGCTGGTGTCTTTGCCGTGCGCTTCAAGGATCTGGATCTCCGCCATGCTCTGGAGGCTGTGTGCCCCACCGTGCTGTTCCCCTATGCCAGCGAGCGGATCGGTAGCATGATCGCCCAGGGCGGCTTCCCCCCTGTCATGCTCCCTCCGGTGAACTTTGAGCTGCTCTTTGCCCAGAAGCTCCAGCAGGAGCAGCAGCAGCAGAACGGCGCCGCCGCCCAGGCACCTGCCAACAGCTGAGAATGCAATGACTGATCTCCCTGATCCGGAACGGGATCAGGGAGCCGGCAAGATCAAGATCCTGAGGATCCGCGGGAATGCTCCCCGGATCCTCTTTCATTTTGGAGAGGACGGAGCCGGGACGGGGTCATGAGTTGACCGGCATCAGGGCCTGGTTCCCGATGCGGACAGCGCCACAAGTGACCCGGAGCTGTGATCCCGTGCACGTTGTGTCCGGTGTCGCCCGCCATCATCAGGGGAGTCAGATGTGTCTGCCAGAGCTGCATTTCTGTGACATACCTGACAGTCCTGCAAGATTAGTTTTGGCGGATCTTTGACCAGATTTGCTTAAAATAAGTCGGACGTTTTCTGACCACTCATGCCTTTGCGGCCCCGGGTGAAAATGTCGGGTGCGCCACAGTTCCGCCCCGGTGCACCTTTCCTTCCCCTTTCCCCTTTGCCTCCTGTCTTCCCTTACTCCTAGCCAGCGATCGGCGCCTGGTATTTTTTCAGATGGGATCAATGTTTTACGGGGTATCTGCGCCCTCCGGCCGCACCCCGGGATCGGGGATCTGTGCCCCTGCCGGATCCCGTCTGAAGAGCACGGGCCATGGAACAAATTCTGCTCTGGGCAAAATGTGAACAGGTCGTCATTTCTGCTTATAATTTATCAAAATCGCTTAACTTTCATCCCTGCTTCGGGGGAACATAGCCTCCGGGCTGCCCCCATCTGCAGCCGTCTTTCTTTTTGTCAACAGGTTCCTTTCGGAGAACACAATGCATTTCAAGTCTGATTTGAAGTTCAGGAAGTCCGCAGTAAGCCTGGCAGTCGGCGTTGCCATTGCCGCTTTCGGCGCTGCCGGCATCCCCGAGGCGAATGCTCTTGTGGCAGCTACCCATATCTACCACAACCATATGCCCAACTTCTGGCCTTACTACGACGTCAGCAAGTATGACTCCACCCCCGTGGGCTCACCCATCCGCTACACCTATGACGGTCAGGTTATCAAGATCAAGAACAACCCTCCCTCAGGCTATCCTTACTTCAACCCATCCACCGGCGCTGTGATGCCCCATGACGACTTCATGGCATACTACGGCCATGACGCCAAGCAGGGTGCTTACAAGTACTGGCCTACTGAGACCGCCAAGAGCAACCACGGCCGCTATCCTCTGAGCTCCACCCAGGTCACCATGTCCGGTGCTGTGGTGAACAACCTCCAGAGCTTCGCCGACGAGGGCATCTCCGAACTGAACTACAACCAGGGCTGGGCTTCTGACTGGCAGTCCGTGCAGCCTTCCCTGAAGACCACCAACGGCTTCCCAGCACTGGATGCCATCCACTTCACTGGCCATCACAGCATGGGCCCCCTGGTTGGCCCCAAGTACTTCCTGAAGGATCTCATTTTCCAGAACGTGACCCTGCAGCAGGACTACTTCCTGGGCAAGAACTTCAAGTCCTCCAACGGCTACTTCCCCACTGAGCTGGGCTTTTCCGAGAGGCTGATCCCCACCCTGTCAAAGCTGGGCATCAAGTGGTCCGTCCTGGGCGACATCCATTACTCCCGTGCCCTGAAGGACTATCCTTACCTGGACTACCCCGGCAAGGACACCCTGGTCTCCCCTCCCAACCGTGCTGATCTCCAGAACACCTCCGATGTGGGCGAGTGGGTCTCCCTGGCCATGGAGCATGAGCAGCAGGTGACCTTCAACAAGTTCCCTTTCGCCACCACTCCCCACTGGGTGCAGTATGTGGATCCTGAGACCGCCGAGGTCTCCCGCATCGCCGGTATCCCCGTGGAGCAGGCCGGATCCTGGCTGGAAGGCTGGGAAGGCAAGGCCGGGGCTGACAACATCATGGCCTACGACGGGCTCATGAACCGTCCCCAGTACTTCGTCATTGCCCATGACGGTGACAACTCCTCCGGCCGTGCAGGCTCCTATGAGACCTGGATGAACTCCGGCAACTTCACCTACGCCCAGAGCGGCGTCCAGGGCATCGGTGTCAACGAGTACCTGAAGGCCTATCCTATCCCTGACAATGATGTCCAGCACGTCCAGGACGGCTCCTGGATCGACACCCGTGACTCCTCTGCGGATCCCACCTGGTATCACTGGCACATCCCCATGGGTATCTGGGCCGGACAGATCGCCGACTTCAACACCGCCATGGGCACTGAGCTTGCCGCTCCCACCAACTTCAGCGGTCAGAAGTTCGGCCATGTGGTCTCCCTGGAGTACGGCTACCACTACCTGGAAAGGAACTTCGCCCTGCTGCAGGCTGCCATCAACTATGCTGAGACTGCCGAGCAGATCTGGCTGGACAGCCATCCCAACTACTGGAGCCCTTCAACTGACGCTGAGCGCCAGGTCACCTATGAGGGCAACCAGCTGAACCCTTACATGTTCTCCTTCCCGGTGAAGGGTGATGCCAGCAAGGATTACGCCGGCGGCGCCAATCCTGCCGAGCTGGGCTGGTACTTCCTCATCGCCTCCATCGACTCAGGCTTTGGCTACTACGATGAGAACACCGATGACAACGTGAAGCCCACCCTGGGATTCAACCAGTCCCTGTACTTCACCGAGCCCTATGTGAACCAGCACATCTCCGAGGACCGCACCGGACCTTCCATGTGGTGGGTGCAGCGCTACCCCTACAATCCAGGTAGCGCCAACGCCTCCAAGGCTGAAGGCTGGACCACGGTGTATGCTGACAATGTCTTTGCCATCTACACCTACGCCTTTGACGCCAGCGGCATTGACGATGTGAAGGTGAAGATCCGTGTCCACAAGGACAAGAGGATGTCCCCCACCGACATTGCCCCCAGGGTCTATGATCCTGCCGCCCATGCCGGGGTTGCCAACTGCGATCCTTCACAGGTCGGCGAGTGGAAGACCTACGACACCCGGAAGCGGGATCTCTCTCCGGTGATCAACGGTGTGCCTTGGCAGGTTTCTGCCAACTCCAAGGTCATGGAGGTGGTTCCCGCCCAGAAGATCGGCGACACCTACTATGCCTACATCAGCGACTACCGGGATCAGCTCATTGACTACTACATGGAGGCAACCGACTCCAAGGGCAATGTGACCAAGTCCGAGATCCAGTCCGTGTATGTGGGCGCCGGCCGCTACTCCAACTCCAACGGCCTCATTGTTGAGGATCTGGACGGCGACCTCACCGGTACCCACATGTTCATCACCGACGGCAGTGTGGTTGTCACCGACACTGTCACCGTGTACGCCAAGCCCGCCAACCAGTCTGCTGACGGCGTGTCCCTGGAGTACAAGGATTCCGGCACTGATCAGTGGACCACCAAGTACCTGAAGAAGGTTGAGGGCCAGAGCAATGTCTACTACAAGGGCTCCATTGAGTACAACCGCGATGCCGGCTGTGCCGATGTCCGCCTGCTGAGCACCAGTTCCAGTAGCTACTTCCCCGCCAAGACTCCCTGCCTGTCCAAGGGCGTCTACACCCTGGATGAGCAGACCGGATCCTATACCGAGGGCAAGCCTTCCGACATTGTCCCTTCCGCCAAGATCTACTTCCGTCCTTCCGGAAGCACCATCAGCAAGGCCTGCATCCACTACCGCGGCCTGCCTGCTGACGCTGACGGCGGCTGGACCACTCCTCCGGGAACCGCTATGACCTCCGCGGCCAAAGGCTGGTTCGTTAAGGAACTGGATCTGGACGGTGATCCCACCGGACTGGAGTTCCTGTTCAATGACTGCGCCAGCACCTGGTACCACTCCTCCACCGGTGGCAACTACACCGTGTCGGATCTGGGTTCCTACTACGTTGACGGCACCAGCCTGAACCCCGGCGTGCCTTCAGATCTGGACGGCAATATCAACAAGGCACCGGTGGCCAAGATCAGCAACGGCTCTTCCGTGACCATCGGCTCCGGCGAGTCCGTGAAGCTTGACGGCTCCGCCTCCTACGACGAGGACGGCTCCATCGCCTCCTACAAGTGGAGCACCGGCGCCACCACCGCTGCCATCACGGTGAACCCCACCCAGGACACCACCTACACCCTGACGGTCACTGACAACAAGGGTGCCACTGCTACCGCCAAGGTGACTGTGAAGGTTACCGGGAACAAGACCCCGATTGCCGCCATCACCGCCAGCGCAACCAGTGTCAAGGCTGGCACCTCCGTGACCCTGGACGGCTCCGCCTCCAAGGATCCGGATGGCTCCATCGCCTCCTACAAATGGAGCACCGGTGAGACCGCCGCTGTGATCACTGTGAAGCCCGTGCAGACCACCAGCTACACCCTGACCGTCACTGACAACAAGGGCGCCACCGCCCAGGCTGTGCAGACCGTCACCGTCCAGGCCAACAACGCCCCGGTGGTGAAGGCCGCAGCCGACAGTCTCACTGTCATTGAGGGTGCTCAGGTGAAGCTCACCGCCACCGTCAGCGATCCTGACGGCGACGCTGTGACCCTGAAGTGGAGTACCGGAGCCACCGGTGACACTGTCACCGTGACCCCGGCTCTGGGCAGCAACACCTACACTGTCACCGCCACTGACAGCAACGGAGCCTCCTCTGTGGCTTCCGTGACTGTTGTGGCTGAGAAGAAGGTCTCCCCCAGCCAGGATCTCCCGGCACTCTACTTTGCCGGCACCACCAACAGCTGGTCCCATGAGCCTATGGCCTATGATGAGACCACTGACGAGTGGGGACTGGATCTGGTTCTCACCGGCAACGGTGACAGCAACGGATCCCAGCGCTTCAAGGTGACAACCAATCCCAACTGGTCCGGAAGGGTCTTCGGTGACGGCGGCAGCAACAAGCTGTGCGACAACCAGGCCTCCTGCGGCGATGTGAAGATCACCCAGAAGGGCAACTACCGCCTGCTGGTGAACGACAGCGCCCTCACCTGGACGCTGAAGAAGCTGGGCAACGTGGCTCCTGTGGCAGCCTTCAACCTCACTGCTGACGGACTGACTGTCAAGACCGCCAATGCCTCCACCGACAGCGACGGCGACAGCCTGACCTATGCGTGGGACTTCGGCGACAAGTCCGGCTCCACCGAGACCAGTCCGGTTCACGCCTATGCCACCGCAGGGACCTACACTGTGACCCTGAGTGTCAGCGACGGCACCGAGACCGTGACCAAGTCCCAGACTGTCACTGTGACCGCTCCTGAGTACACTCCGGTGCTCAGCGCCCTGTACTTTGCAGGCACCGCCAATGGCTGGGCCCATGACGCCATGACCTTCAACAGCGCCACCGGCGCCTGGGAGATCACCCTGAACCTCACCGGTGCAGGCGACTCCAACGGAGCCCAGCGCTTCAAGGTCACCACCACCAAGGGCTGGAACGGCAGAGTCTTCGGTACCGCCGGCGGTGACAAGCTGTGCGACAACCAGGCCTCCTGCGGTGATGTGATGCTGTCCGGCATCGGCGACTACAAGCTGTCGGTGTATGACTCCAACATGACCTGGAAGGTCACTGAGGTGGCCGGTCTCAACCATGCACCGGTGGCAGCATTTGCCGCCAGCGCTAACAAGACCAGCGTCAGCTTCGCCAACAGTTCCTCTGACAGTGACGGTGACAAGCTGTCCTACAGCTGGGACTTCGGCGACGGCAGCACCTCCAATGAGGCCAGCCCGGTCCACAACTACGCATCCGAGGGCACCTACGCTGTGAAGCTGACGGTCTCCGACGGTGAGTATGATGTGGTCTCCGAGAAGGCTGTGACGGTGAAGAACGTGTACATTGCCCCTGTTCACAGCGCCATGTACTACGCCGGCACCACCAACAGCTGGACCCATGATCCCATGGTCTATGACTCAGCCACCAGCAACTGGAAGATCAGCCTGGTTCTCACCGGCACTGGCGACGCCAACGGTACCCAGCGCTTCAAGGTGACCGACACCAACGGCTGGACCGGAACTGTCTGGGGTGACGCCGGAAGCAACACTCTGTGCAGCAACCAGGGCTCCTGCGGCGACGTCAAGATCAGTGAGGTTGGCAGATACACTCTCATTGTGAATGACTCCAAGCTCACCTGGTCCCTTGAAAAGGAATAATCCTGAAGGCTAAGAAAGACCAAATCTGAATAAGGGGATCCGGCATGCCGGATCCCTTTTTTCATCCTGTTTTCCGGTGAGGAGGCATGATCCTCACCCGAGGGCAGGGATCCCCGGTAACTCCCGTGGCCAGGCATCTGCGGTGAGGGATCCTGGGACGGCACTGAGGGCAGGGATCCTTGAACGGATCCGCAGGTTGGGACCTTGGGACGGATCTGCGGGCGGAACTCCCGGTAACCATCCGGGATCACCTGCGGGCAGGGAGTCTGTGCCCAAAGGTGAAATCTGTTGCATCCCTCCGGGGGAATTGCATTTCCCGGCCGTTAGTCCCGGCTGGGAGGGACTGCCTTACCCCGGCTCTTTGTCCCGGATCTGATCCGCCGGGATGTGATCTGTGCCCGGATCTGTGAGATACCTTTACTAATTCTCACGGGATCCGGGGGGATCGTTTGAAGCGGATCAGACCTCTAATTTATAATCGGGCAGATCATGTTGTTGTAAGCAGGCGCGGATCTTTTTCAATGAACAGCAAGTATGCCATCAGCGTCTTCGGCTCCGGCTCCTACGGAACGGCTTTGGCGGTCTCCCTGGCCCGGAAGGGTCTCAGGGTGCTCCTGTGGGGTTTTGTGCAGTCCGAGGTGGAGGCCCTGGCCCGGGACCGGGAAAACCGTCAGTATCTGCCGGGGGTTTCCTTTCCCGACACCCTGGACATCACCCATGACATCGCCGGGGCGGTGAAAGCCTCGGAGGTCCTGCTGGTGGTGGTTCCCAGCATGTTCTTCGGATCCACCCTGAGCGCCATCCGGCCCCATCTGGAGGCGAACCACCGGTTGGTGTGGGCCACCAAGGGCCTGGAGCATCGGACCGGACGCCTTCTGGGCACCGTGGCCCGGGAGATCCTGGGTGACAAGGTGCCCCTGGCTGTGGTTTCCGGTCCCACCTTCGCCCGGGAACTGGCAGCAGGGCTGCCCACAGTCATTGCCGTGGCCGCCACAGATCCCGCCTTTGCCCGGGAGCTTTCGGATCTCATGAAGTGCGGCAGCAGCTTTAGGGTTTACACCAACGATGACTTCATCGGGCTGCAGGTGGGCGGCGCCGTGAAGAATGTCATTGCCATCGGGGCCGGGGTCTCCGACGGTCTGGGCTTCGGCGCCAATGCCCGGACGGCCCTGATCACCCGGGGACTGGCAGAGCTCCAGCGCCTGGGCCTGGCCCTGGGCGCCCGGAAGGAGACCTTCACCGGCATGTCCGGCATGGGGGATCTGGTGCTGACTTGCACCGACAACCAGTCCCGGAACCGCCGCCTGGGCCTGGCCTTGGGGGCCGGGAGATCCGCGGAGGAGGCCATGAAGGAGATCGGGCAGGTGGTGGAGGGCTACCACAACACCCGGGAGGTGCGGGAACTGGCCCGGAGCAGGGGGGTGAGCATGCCCATCTGCGACGAGATCTACGCCCTGCTCTTTGAGAACAAGTCCCCCCGGGACGCTGCGGTGGATCTCATGACCCGAACCCAGAAGAGTGAGTAGCAACCCATGAGCAACAAAGCGGAAATTCTGGAAAAGCTCAGAGGCTTTGCCTCCAAATGGTTCAACACCAAGACCTGCGGGATCTATGCCTGGATTGCCTTCTGCGTCCTTTTCATCCTGCTGGCCAGCAATTCGGCCAAGCTTTTCTGGTCCTTCTTCAGCGACTACCGGGGCGATGCTTCGGTGTCCAAGACCGAGACCAAGGGCAAGACGGAGCAGCACAGCTTCCTGAATGACATCCTGGAGAGCAAGGTGTTCCCGGTGATCCCCGAGAAGGTGGCCCAGCTGCACCGGACTGCCGCCCAGGTGGCCTCAGGGCAGGGTGCCGGATCCGGCACCCCGGCCGCCCGGCCTGCGGAGCCCCAGGGACCGGCCAAGCTGCCCTTGGAGATCACCGGCATCTTGGCCAGCGATCACCGTAGCAAGTCCCAGGTGGTCATCAAGTTCCGCAATGAGGAGGTCCTCTACGGGGAGGGGGATGCCATTGAGGGCACCGCCGCCCGGGTCAGTCACATCATGGACAACCGGGTGGAGGTCTTCAACAGCGGCCGCATCGACGTTTATTTCCTGGATCCGGACAACCGGGTGCAGACTCCCCCCGCACCCCAGCGTCCGGCCCCCAACACCACGGCGGCCAACGCCCCTGGCGGCAAGGGCAGCGGTCCCGGCGGCCGGCCGGCCATGGGCCCCCAGGACAAGAAAGATCTGGCGGACTTCATGGACTATGTGAGCATTTCCCCCATCAAGGAGGGGGACGCCATCCGGGGATACCGGCTCAATCCCGGCAAGAAGCCTGAGCTCTTCGCTAAGGCGGGATTCCGGGAGAACGACGTGGCCATCCGGGTCAACGGCTATGACCTGACCAATCCGGAGCAGGCCAAGAAGCTCTTTGCCGAGTATGCCACCATTGAGAATTTTGAGGTTACCGTGGAGCGGGACGGCGTCACGGAGAACATCTATTTGAACATTAACGAAGCATCCGACTGACGCAGGCGGATCGGACTATAGGGTGAAGCACTGATATGAAGATCAAGAAGATTGCGGCCACACTGGCCCTGGTTTGGGGATGCTGCTGGGGCACCGCTGACGCCGCCCAGTACTCGGCCAGTTTCAAGAACACCGAGATCACCGAGTTCATCAACACCGTGGGCAAGAACCTCCACAAGAACATGGTGATTGATCCCACGGTGAAGGGGAAGATCAACATCCGCAGTTATGATGTCCTCAACGATGAGGAGTACTACCAGTTCTTCCTGAGCGTGCTGGAGCTTTACGGCCTGTCCGCCGTCCCCGTGGGGAAGCAGACCATCAAGGTGGTGAAGTCCATGAAGGCCAAGGCTGTGGGCATCCCCCTTTATGACGAGGAGCATCCCGGCGAGGGCGCCGAGATGGTGGCCCGGGTGGTGCCGGTGGAGAATGTGTCCGTGAAGGAGCTCTCCCCCCTGCTCCGGCAGATGGTGGATCTCACCGAAGGCGGCAATGTGGTGCACTATGAGCCTTCCAACGTGCTCATCATCACCGGCCGGGCCAATGTGGTGAACCGGGTCATTGACGTGGTCAAGCGGGTGGACAAGGCCGGCAACCAGGACGTGGATATCATCAAGGTGCGCTATGCCTCCGCCGCGGAGCTGGTGCGCCTGGTGAACAACCTGCTGAACGACGATCGGAACAAGACCACCCCCACCCTGCTCAAGCCCAAGATCGAGGCCGATGAGCGGTCCAACTCCATTGTGGTGTCCGGTGAGCCCAATGTGCGCAAGCGTGTCATCCAGCTGATCCGGCGCCTGGATCAGGATCAGGAGTATGTGGGCAACACCAAGGTGGTGTACTTGAAGTACGCCAAGGCCAAGAATGTGGTGGAGGTCCTAAACGGCCTGGGCAATGATCTGGACAAGGAGAAGTCCGGCAACTCCGGATCCAACAGCTCCCCCAACAAGATCAAGTTCGGGATCTATGCCGATGAGGAAACCAACAGCGTCATCATCAATGCCCAGCCGGATCTGATGCAGCAGATCGAGGGGGTCATCGCCAAGCTGGATATCCGCCGGGCCCAGGTCTATGTGGAGGCCATTATCGTGGAGGTGGCCAACACCGACGCGGCCCAGTTCGGTGTCCAGTGGGCTAACACCAAGGGCGGCGGCACCAACTTCTCCTCCACTGCGGCCCAGGCCAGCCTGTTCCCCGCCGCCGCCAACGATGACATCATCGGCACCATCGGCGGCAGTGTGTACGGCGGCATCATGGGCTTCTACTCCGGCAACTGGATGAGCCTGGTGACTGCCTTGAGATCGGACAACCGCAGCAATGTGCTGTCCACCCCCTCCATTGTCACCCTGGACAATGAGCCGGCGGAGTTCACCGTGGGCCAGGAGGTTCCGGTGGTCACCGGCAGCCAGAGCTCCCTGTCCTCGGACGCTAGCAACATCTACAAGACCGTGGAGCGCAAGAGCGTGGGCACCAAGCTCAAGTTCACCCCCCAGATCAACGAGGGTGACTCGGTGCGTCTGGAGATGGAGCAGGAGGTGTCCTCTGTGGACAGCACCACTGCCTACTCGGACTACGGTCCCACCTTCAACATGCGCAACATCAAGAACTCGGTGCTGGTGAAGAGCGGCGAGACCGTGGTTCTGGGCGGCCTCATCAGCGAGGATGCCCAGGAGATCGTGTCCAAGGTCCCCATCCTGGGTGACATCCCCTTTCTGGGCGCTCTGTTCAGGGCCACCTACACCAGCAAGGAGAAGCGGAACCTGATGGTGTTCATCCACCCGGTGATCCTCCGGGATCCGGACACCTACACCTCCATCTCCAAGAACAAGTACACCAAGTTCCGGGCCGAGCAGCTGCAGCGGGCCGAGCGGGGGATCCCTCTGCTCCCGGACGAGATCAACGTGCCGGTGCTTCAGGAGTACCAGCGGAACAACACCGAACTCTACTCCTCCGACAACGGCGGCTTCAAACTTACACCTGAGGATGTGTCCAAATAATGGCTGAGAACGAAGAGGCAGAGGCTGCCCAGGAAGAGAAGAGCTCGAAGCCGGACGTGCGGCTTGACTTCTCCTATGCCAGGGATCACGGGGTGGTGGTGGATCGGGACGCCTACGGGCGTATGCTGGTCTACTCCTTTCATGAGCTGGAGCCCGGGGAGATCCTGGAGGTTTCCCGGAAGGCGGGATCCAGTTTCAAGATCAAGCTCATGGAGCAGGAGGCCTTCAACGAGAAGCTGACCCAGGCCTACCAGCTGGACTCCTCTGAGGCCAAGCAGCTGATGAACGATATCGGCAGTGAGGTGGACTTCTTCTCCATCGCCGAGGATCTGCCCTCCACGGAGGATCTGCTGGACGCCGAGGATGATGCCCCTATTATCCGCCTCATCAACGCCATGCTCAGCGAGGCTATCAAGGAAGGGGCCTCGGATATCCACATCGAGTCCTTTGAGAACTACCTGGTGATCCGCTTCCGGGTGGACGGGATCCTGAAGGAGATCATCCGCAACCCCCGGCAGATGGGGCCCCTGCTGATCTCCCGTATCAAGGTTATGGCCAAGTTGGACATTGCCGAGAAGCGCGTCCCCCAGGACGGCCGTATCTCCCTGAAGATCGGCGGCCGGGCGGTGGACGTCCGTGTTTCCACCATGCCCTCCAGCCACGGCGAGCGGGTGGTGCTGCGTTTGCTGGATAAGAACGCGGTGCACCTGGAGCTGGAGCAGCTGGGCATGACTGAGAGGAACCGCACCCAGCTGGTGGATCTGGTCCACAAGCCTCACGGGATCATCCTGGTCACCGGACCCACGGGCTCCGGCAAGTCCACCACCCTCTATGCCGCCCTTTCCAGCATCAACTCCCGGAGCCTCAACATCATGACCGTGGAGGATCCTATTGAATATGATCTGGAGGGGATCGGCCAGACCCAGGTGAACCCCAAGGTGGACATGACCTTCGCCCGGGGCCTGCGGGCCATCCTCCGTCAGGATCCGGATGTGGTGATGGTGGGCGAGATCCGCGACAAGGAGACCGCTGACATTGCCGTCCAGGCATCCCTCACCGGCCACCTGGTGCTGTCCACACTGCACACCAACACCGCCGTGGGCGCCATCACCCGGCTCCGGGACATGGGCATTGAGTCCTTCCTCCTGTCCTCCACCCTCCTGGGTGTGCTGTCCCAGCGCCTGGTGCGTACCCTGTGCCCCCACTGCAAGGAGCAGTATCCCGCCACTCCCTCGGAGAAGGAGATGCTGGGCCTGGAGCCGGAGGACGAACTGACCCTGTGTCGGCCCAAAGGCTGCGAGGAGTGCAACAACTCTGGCTACAAGGGCCGTATGGGGATCCACGAGCTGGTGGTGATCAACAACCAGATCCGGGAGAGCATCAACGCCGAGAAGGGTGAACTGGCCATTGAGAACGAGGTCCGTCCCACCACTCCCAGCATCAAGGACGACGGCATGGCCAAGGCCATGCGGGGACTGACTACCCTGGAGGAAGTCCTGCGGGTTGCGAGGGATAACTAGCCATGGCCTCATACTCCTACACCGCCATTGACCGGAACGGCAAGACCGACACCGGCGTCATCGATGCCGAGTCCTCCAAAATGGTTCGCTCCCGTCTCCGGGAGATGGGCCTGGTGCCGGTGGAGGTGGTGGAGTCGGCCAAGAAGGTGCAGACCAAGACCGAGTCCTCCTCCTCCCTGTTCGCCCCCCGGATCAGCGCCTCCCAGCTGGCCCTGATGACCCGGCAGCTGGCCACCCTGGTCTCCGCTGCCATCCCCATTGAGGAGGCCCTGAAGGCGGTCTCGGATCAGTGCGAGAACAGCCACCACCAGGCCATCATTTCCGCCGTCCGGAACAAGGTGCTGGAGGGCCACACCCTGGCCGACTCCCTGGCCCAGTTTCCCCGGGTGTTCGACAACCTGTACCGGGCCATGGTGTCCGCCGGAGAGAAGTCCGGTCACCTGGACACGGTGCTCCTGCGTCTGGCGGACTACAGCGAGAAGCGCCAGGCTATCAAGGGCAAGGTTCTCCAGGCCATGATCTACCCCACCATCCTGACACTGGTGGCGGTGTCGGTGATCACCATCCTCTTGACCACCGTGGTGCCCAAGGTCATTGCCCAGTTCGTTTATCTGAAGAAGGGCCTGCCCGGATCCACCCAGTTGCTGATCACCGTCAGCGACTTCCTCCGGGATTACGGCACCTATATTGCCGTGGCGCTGATTGGGGGTTTTGTCCTGTTCCGCCTGTGGCAGAAGAAGAAGGAGAACCGGATCCGCTTCCACAAGCTGTTCCTCCGGCTCCCCATCATCGGCCGGGTCAGTCGGGGGATCAACACCGCCCGGTTCGCCCGGACCCTGGCCATCCTCAACTCCTCCGCCGTGCCCCTGCTGGAGGCTTTGAAGATCAGCGGCGAGGTCCTGAGCAACGACTACGCCCGGGAGAAGATCGGGGAGGCCACGGATCTGGTCCGGGAGGGCTCCTCCCTGAAGATCGCCCTGGAGCGCACCGGCCTCTTCCCGCCCATGATGATCCACATGATCGCCTCCGGCGAGAAGTCCGGTGAGCTGGACAACATGCTCATCCGCTCCGCAGACAACCAGGACAATGAGTTTGAGCGCCAGGTGAGCATGGCCCTGAGCGTGTTCGAGCCCATGATCATTGTCACTATGGCCGGCATTGTGCTCTTCATTGTGCTGGCCATCCTGGAGCCCATCCTGAAGATGAACAGCATGGTGTAGAGCCGTAGCAGGCAAGAGTTTTCCGGCCGCGCGCCCAAAACACGGGCATGGGGCGGCCATTCAAGCAGCAGAAGGAGTTTGCAAGATGAAGAAGCAGAAGGGTTTCACCCTGCTGGAAATCATGGTGGTGGTGGTGATCATGGGCCTACTGGCCTCAGTGGTGGCCACCAATGTGATGGGATCCAAGGAGGAGGCATCCATCCAGAAGGCCCAGATCGACATCAAGAGCCTGGATGAGGCACTGGAGATGTACAAGCTGGACAATCACAAGTATCCCACCACCGAGCAGGGGCTGGACGCCCTGGTGAACAAGCCCACCTCCTCCCCGGAGCCCAAGAACTACCGCAGCGGCGGCTACATCAAGGATCTGCCCCTGGATCCCTGGGATAATGACTATGTCTACATTTATCCTGGCGTCCACAACAACCGGGGCTTTGACATCTACTCCATGGGTCCTGACGGCGAGCCGGAGACCGATGATGATATCGGCAACTGGAAGGACAAGGATCGCAAGTGACAGGTGACTTGCTGTGAGAGGCGCTTTTCGGGGCTTCACCCTTCTTGAGATCCTGATTGTCATTGTGATCATGGGCATGGCCGCCTCGGTGGTGGTGATGACCAGTCCCGCCTCCTCCCCTGAGGCTCAGCTGCATGATCAGTGTTCCCGCTACGCCCGGCTCTTCTCCTTCCTTTCGGAGCAGGCCATGGTGGAGGGGGTGCTCATCGGCCTTTACATTGACGATGAGGGCATGCGGATCCTGCGCCGGGAGCGGGCGGACGAGGCGGATATCAATACCGGTGACGGGGATTTCGTCAGCCAGCTGATTGCCGCCTATGACAGCTATGACTCCTTTGAGTGGGTTGAGTACCGACTGCCCTCCATCGACTCCTCCTATCCCATTTCGGAGGATTTGTCCCTGGAGCTTTCGGTGGGCGGCCTCTCCATCCAGGCGTCCAAAAGCTTCACGGATGACACGGCCCTTACCCGGGCGGACATTGAGCACCGGTTCGACACCAAGATCCGCCCCCAGATATATTTCTACCCCACCATGGAGATCACCCCCTTTGAGCTGAAGCTCAGCACCAAGTCCAGCAGGGACTATGCGGAGTACATTATCAAGGGGTTGGAGAACGGCAGGATTGCCCTGAAGAACGGTGAGAATGACAAAGAGCCGGAGTATTTCTAGTCCTGCCGCCGCCGGCGGCATGACCATCCTGGAGGTTCTGGTGGCCATGGCGGTGTTTGCCATGGTCAGCGTGGCATTGCTGTCCACTATGAACAACCAGACCTTCGGCCTGCAGCGCCTGGAGGAGAAGACCTTCGCCACCATTGTGGCGGACAACCAGCTGGCGGAGCTGGAAATGCGCCAGACTATCCCCTCCTTCTCCTGGAACGAGGGCAGTGAGACCATGGTGGATCGGGAGTGGTTCTACCGCTACAAGTCTGAGGAGACCCAGGACGACAGTTTTGTGGCTGTGACCATCCAGGTCCATGCCACCAAGGACTACGACGATCCCATTGTGACCCTGATGACCCATCTGTACCGAAAGAAATGAAGAACGCCGGCTTCACGCTGATTGAGGTTCTGGTCAGCATCTGCATATTTGCCATGGTGGCCACGTCGGCCTACCAGGTGCTGGGATCTGCTGTGCTTACCGACGAGGTGTCGGGCAACCGGATCCAGCGCCTGGGGGAGATCCAGCGGGCCGTGGCCATGATGGATCGGGACTTTGAGGCCATGGCCTACCGGCGGAACCGTTACACGGCCTACAACTCCACCAAGTACATCTGGGCGGAGAAGAACATCTTCAACTCCGACGACTGGGGGATTGAGTTTGTCCGCTCCGGCTTCCTGAACCCCGGGGCCACCCTGGATCGTAACGAGCTGCAGCGGGTGGCCTACCGGCTGAAGGACAACAACCTGGAGCGGGGAACCTACACCCGCGCGGATCCCGGGCAGAACCAGCAGCCCACCTGGGAGGTGCTGATCTCCCATGTGACCAATTTTGAGCTCCGGTTCCGGGTGTCCATGAACAGCCTGGCCTGGTACCAGTCCATCAACTCCAACAAGCTTCCCTTCGGGGTGGAGGTCAGCCTGGTGCTGGATGACGTGGGGAAGATCAGAAGGGAGTACTATGTCCCGCACTATGATTGATCCCGGAAGACAGCGGGGATCGGCGCTGCTGGTGGTGCTTCTGATCCTGGCGGTGATGGTCATTGTCTCCACCAACATGACCATGCGCTACAACAGTGAGTTCCTACGCACGGCCAACTTTGTCAACGGGATCCAGGCCAAGTGGTACCAGCACAGTTCTGACGCTCTGGTGCGCCGGGTGCTGCACCAGGACTTCTCCGACAATGCCAACTCCGTGAACATGAGCCAGTACTGGGCCACCTCGGGGCGATCCTATGACATTGACGGCGGGGTGATCAGCACCTATGTGCATGACGACGCCGCCTGCTTCAATCTCAATGCCCTGGCCAACCACGGCTATGACATCAGCGACGAGACCGGGACCAAGTACAACCTTGCCCGGCAGGTGCTGGTGCGCCTGATGCAGTACATGGAGATCCCTCCGGCGGAGGCCGAGGCGGTGGCGGACTCCATAACGGACATGGTGGACACCGACACCGTGATCTCCCGCTACGGGGCGGAGGACGCCCACTACATGTCCCTGCCGTACCCTTTTGTACTGCCCAACGGCAAGCTGTACAGCGTCAGCGAGATCCGGGCGGTGAAGGGCATGACCGCGTCCATCTACCGGCGGATCCGGCCTTTCGTGTGCGTGCTGCAGAACAATGAACTGCACCTGAATGTGAACACCCTCACCGAGGCCAAGGCTCCCCTGCTGGCGGCGGTGATGCTGAATGACTATATGACCGTGGAGGTGGCCCTGGAGATGATCCGGGAGCGGGACCGGGAGGGCTGGACCAGCACTAGCAATTTCCTGTCCCAGGATCAGGTGGTCAGCATGATGACCGACAAGACCAAGGGGTTCATCTCCGGAGTGGTGGCCGTGAACTCCAACTACTTCCACGCTGAGACCGAGGTGGAGTTCAACGGACTCACCCGCAGTTTTCTGTCCTACTTTGTGCGCAACAACAAAGAGGCGATTTTATACAAAAGGGAATACGGAGGCGCTGAATGAGCCAGCATCTGATAATAAGGCTCGGCACCGGGGATGACAGCCCGGTGAACTACGCCGTGGTGGAGGACACCAACGAGAGCGTCATTGAAAGCGGTGTGCTCAGGAACACTGCGGAGATCCAGATGCTCACTGCCTACTTCAAGCTGGATCTGATTGTGCTCCTGGCAGGCAACAACTTCTTCTTCAAGACCATCACCTATCCCAAGAGATTCAATCCCAGCATGAAGGGATCCATCCCCTACATGATCGAGAGCGAGGTGGCTTCGGATGTGGATGATCTGGAGGTCACAGTGCTGAACATCCAGGGACGGGATGTGGATATCATGGCCTGTGACAAGTCCTACCAGCAGTGGGTCCAGTCGGTGCTGGGCCACTACGGCCTGCTGCCCAGCAAGATGCTGGTGGATATCTTCACCCTCCCCTACCAGGAAGGGAAGGTCACGGTGATCAACCTGGCCGGCGAGTTTGTGTTCCGCACCGCCCAGTACAGCGGCATGTGCCTGAACCAGTCCCTGGCCCTGAAGTACTTCCGCGCCCAGGCGGCTCCGCCCAGCTTCCACTGCCTGTCGGAGTTTCCCATGGACGCTGAGAAGGACGAGGCCTATGTGCTCATGCCCATGGCCAGCATGGCCTTCGGTGCCCTGAACTGCCACATCACCCTGAGTGATGCCCAGCGGGCCCAGCACCGGAACTTCATGATGAACACGGTGATCCGCCCCTGGCTCAAGGTGGCGGTGGTGCTCCTGGCGATCTTCGTGGTGTACTACGCCACCCTGATCAGCAATTTCTTCCAGTACTCCGCCGAGGGCAAGCACCTGAAGGAGGATCTGGTGAAGGTGTTCAAGCAGAAGTTCCCCATGGTGAACAAGGTGGTGAACCCCATGGCCCAGTTTAAGCAGCTGACCAACCAGAGCGGGGATGCGGAGCTGGAGGAGAGCTTCGTCAAGCGCCTGGGGGAAATGCTGGGCAGTTTCACCCCCAAGACCTCCCTGCTGAACTTCTCCTATGACGACCGCCGGCGGCAGTACCACTTCAAGCTCTCCTACCGGGAGTTTGATGATGTGGAGGGGCTGAAGGATGCCCTGAACGGCCGGGGATATTCCGCTGACATCAGCGAGATCAGATCCGACAAGGACGTGAACACTGCCATGCTCACTGTTGAGGAGTCAGGCTCATGAACGAATATGTGAGAAAGGTGCGGGATTTCTGGGACTCCCTGGATCCCCGGGAGCAGCATGTGGCCATGGCCGTGGGCGGCATTGCCATGCTGTTCCTCCTCTATGTGCTGATGGTGCGCCCCCTGCAGAACAAGGTGGAAACCCTGGAGTCAGCCAATGCCCGGATGGTCCGGGACTACCAGACCATCAGTGCCTATGTTCCCTCGGGGCAGGGGAAGGGACAGCAGGAGAATGCTGACCGCACCGCCTCTCTGGAGAAGGCCATTGACCGGGTGTCCAAGGACTACGGCCTGAAGGTGAGCAAGATCAACCGCTCCGGAGAGTCCGCCAACATCGAGGTGGGCACCACCGACACGGTGACGCTGTTCTACTTCCTCAATGAACTGGAGAAGAAGTATGCCGTGTTCACCCAGTCCATTGAGATTGAGCCCGGGGACAACAACACCATCCGGGTGCGCAAGCTGACCGTGGGGAGGAATGAGAAGAAATGAAGCCCATAACCAGCCAGCTGAAGCAGATCAAGCCTCTGAAGCTCAGGTACCAGCTGATCATCATGGGGGTGATCTTCCTGCTGGCCTTTCTGATCTGCCTGGTGTACCAGGCTCCCGCCTCCAAGGTGCTGGCCAAGATTGATCTGCCCAAGGGGGTGTACCTGGAGGGGGTCTCCGGCAGGGCGGTGGACGGCGGCGCCAAGGTCCTGCATGTGGACAAATATGAATACAACAACATCCGCTGGAGCACCTCCCTCATCGGGCTGCTCACCGGCACCTACACCCTGAAGTTCGCCGATCCCAAGGGGCTCACCGGAAAGACCGACATCAGCTACCAGAACGGGGATGTGAATGTCTCTGGCCTGCACCTGGGCATTTCCATTCCCAACTTCCTCCGGTACACCAAGTATAACTTGCCGGTGGACGTGACCGGGAACATCAGCCTGAGTATCTCCAATGCGGTGTTCAGCGCCAGCAGGTGCAAGAAGATGGTCTCCGGCAACATTGATCTGACTGGCCTGGATGTGTCCACCCCCCTGGGGAACTTCGCTCTGGGTGACGGGGTCCTGTCCATGAGCTGCCGCAACGGTCTGTTCATTGCCAAGCTCAAGCAGGAGAACCCTTATTTCTCCATTGACGGCAACCTGGAATATGACATGAAGGAGCGGCTGTACCGGGTCAAGGCCTTTGCCAAGCCCAGTCCTGCCAAGGGCGCGGAGATCCGCTCCCTGCTGCAGATGATGGGTCAGCCCAACAGCACCGGCACCTTTGAGATCAACTACCAGGGCAAGTTCACCTACTGATGTTTGACCGTCTTCCGGAGATCCTGGGTACGGAGGTGACCGTGAGCACGGAGCACTTCCGCATTGAGCGCCTGCACCTGGAGTTTGCCAACGGCCAGCGCCGCTATTATGAGCGCATGGCTGGTGACAGCGGCGGGGCGGTGATGGTGGTGCCTGTGCTGGGGGATCAGCTGCTGCTGATTCGGGAGTACTGCGCCGGCACCCATTCCTATGAGCTGGGCTTTCCCAAGGGCCGGTCGGAGGCGGGGGAGGACTGGCGCCAGACAGCTGAGCGGGAGCTGAGGGAGGAGACCGGCTACCGGGGCGGCACCTACACCTATCTCCGCCGGGTGAATTCTGCTCCCTCCTTCTTTGCCGCAGACATTGATCTGGTGCTGGCGGAGGATCTCATCTGGGATCCTTTGGACACCGGAGACGAGCCGGAGCCGGTGGAGAAGATATGGCGGCCTCTGGGTGACATGTCAGCACTGCTGCTGGATCCCGCCTTCCGGGAAGCCCGGTGTCTTGCCGCCCTGGCGGCCGCCATGCAACTGAAGGGCTGGCGCTGATCCCGTCTGTCTTCAGTCCTCACCATCACCACAGGGCTGCTGAATCGGCCATCCTGTCCGGCACGGCCATTGTTCCTCGCGGATCTTCTTGCCGTCCGGGCTTTTCCGGTGACTCACCGGATCCTGATGGAGCCTGCCGCCTTATGAGCGCCCGGCTCCCCTTTTGTGCTCCTTATGCTCCCCTCTGCGCACTCCCTTTTTCCCATCCGCCCTTGCGCGGAATTCCTCCAGCACCAGCCTCTCCCGGGAGTCCCCGGGATCAGCGGAGGCAGTACTCCCGGATCAGATCCTGCAGGATCCGGCGGTATTCCGGGATCTCCTTTTTGGGTAGTTTCTCATCGGCCTGGTGGGCGTGGGCAATGTCCCCGGCACCGCAGACCACGGCAGGCACCCCGAGACGGGACAGGTATGAGGCCTCGGTGCTGTAGTTCACCGCCGAGGCCTTCCGGCCGCTCAGCTCTTCCGTCCGGATCACCAGATCGTTGTCTGCGCTGCCGTTGAAGGGGGGGATGGGCGGGTAGAGCTCGGTCACCCTGATCCGGTCCCGGTGCTCCCCGGCACCCAGGGCCACCCTCTCCCGCAGCAGATGATCCAGCACCTCCGGAGTGGCCTCTCCCGCCGGGCGCATGTCCAGCACCAGCTCGCAGTGGGCGCAGATCCGGTTGGGGGCGTCCCCGCCCCGGATGGAGCCCAGGTTCAGGGTCGGGTGATCCACTCTGAAACTGCTGTCCCGGAAGTTCTTCTTGAGATCCTCTGCCAGATCGGTGAGGGCGGTGATGATCCCGCTGACAATGCCAATGGCGTTGAGCCCCGCCTCCGGATCAGAGCTGTGGCCGGTTTTGCCCTCCACCTCCACCCGGTATGCCATATACCCCTTGTGGCGGAACACCGGCACCAGGGAGGTGGGCTCCCCGATGAGCACCGCCTCCGGGGCGATGCTGGCGTGATCGGCGAAGAATGCGGCGCCGGCCATGGTGGTCTCCTCATCGGCGGTGGCCAGGATGTGGAGGGGCTTTTTCAGATCCCCGGCCTGGTACGCCTCCCGGAAGGCGGTGAGCACATGGGCGAAGAAGCCCTTCATGTCAATCACCCCCAGTCCGTAGTAGTTCATCTGATCCTCTGCCAGGGTGAAGGGATCGGTGTGCCACAGCTCCGGATCGCAGGGCACGGTGTCTGTGTGGCCGGAGAGCAGCAGCCCTCCCGGGAGATCCGGGCCCAAGCGGATGAGCAGGTTCTCCTTGTTCCGGGCGGCGGTCACCTTCTGGCGCCGGCAGATCCCGCCCAGTGCCCCCGCCTCCTGCTCCAGGAGATCCAGTAAGGGGCTGTTGCTCCGATCGGCGGCGGGATCCTCGCTGCTCACCGTGACGGTGGCAATGATCTTCCCGAGTAGGTTTTCAAAATAGCCCTTGTCCATGGGGGGCCCTCCTTCCTTGTTGCTCTGTTGTTCCCAGATTGTCTGTCAGTTTTCCGGTGCTGCCGCCGGCTGGAGTCCCGGGCTTATGGCTCATGTCTCAGATCCCGGCGACTGATCCTATTGTACCCCAGCCCGGGTCCCGGACCGCAGGGCAGAGCGTGTATATATTTATGCAGTAAAGTTGCATAATTATTGGGTGACGGTTACAATTCAGTCCGTAAGGGCGGATATTTGTGCCCCCGGCGGGCTGTTTTCTGCGCAGCCTCCGGGCAAACTGTGGCATAATAGCGCCTTATCATATTCACAACACAGCATGTCAACTCGGAAATTCAACAGCATGAACAGATCGAACAGATCAAAGGTAGCAGTCATCGGAGCCAGCGGCTATGCAGGCGCCGAGCTTTCGGCTCTGGTAGCGGGGCATCCCGGACTTGAGCTCTCCGGACTGTATGTGTCCGGCGCGTCCAAGGACGCCGGGCGGAAGCTCTCTTCCCTGTATCCGAAGCACACCGGGATCGTGGATCTGCCCCTCACCCCCCTGGGGGATGACGGCGCCGCCCTGGAGGAGATCAAGAGGAACGCCGACATTGTTTGCCTGTGCACTGCCCATGATGTGAGCATGCGCATTGCCCCCGACTTCATCACCGATGCCAGCAAGAAGGTGTTTGATCTGTCCGGCGCCTACCGGGTGAACGATCCCGCTTTCTATGAGAAATACTACGGCTTCACCCACACCCGCACGGACTGGCTGGCCTCGGCGGTCTATGGTCTGGCGGAATGGAACCGGGAGGCCATTAGGAAGGCGTCCCTGGTGGCTGTGGCCGGCTGTTATCCCACTGCTTCCCTCACCGCACTGAAGCCCTTGTTCAATGCAGGCCTGATCCGCCGGGACTCCATGCCGGTGATCAATGCGGTGTCCGGCGTGTCCGGAGCCGGGCGCAAGGCCGCGGTGTCCAACAGTTTCTGCGAGGTGAGCCTCAACCCCTACGGGGTGTTCACTCACCGCCACCGTCCGGAGATCAGTCATCATCTGGGCCAGAAGGTGCTGTTCCAGCCCCATCTGGGCAATTTCAAGCGGGGGATCCTGGCCACCATTTATGTGCAGCTGGCAGACGGTGCCACCGACAGCGCCGTTGAGCAGGCCTACCGGAAGTCCTACGAGGGCTGCCGCCTGGTGCGGATCCTGGATCAGTGGCCTTCCATTGCCGGGGTGGAGAACACCCCCTATGTGGATCTCCACTGGCAGCGTGAGGATGACATGCTCATCGTTTGCTCTGCCATCGACAACCTGGTGAAGGGTGCCGCCGGACAGGCGCTGCAGTGCATCAACATCAGCCTGGGCTTTGAGGAGACCCTGGGTCTCCTGCCCGCCGCAGAAGGAGTTAAAGCATGACCGCCTCCCCCCTGGTTATCAAACTGGGCGGAGCCCTGATCGAGAGCGACTCCTCCCTGAACGCCCTTTTTGACGGCCTCTCCCTGTACCGGAAGCAGGCCAACCGCTCCCTGGTGCTGGTTCATGGCGGCGGTTGCCTGGTGGATGATCTGCTGAAGGGCCTGGGGCTGAAAAGCCAGAAGAAGAACGGCCTCAGGATAACTCCCCGGGAGCATATGCACTACATCGCCGGCGCCCTGGCGGGCACCGCCAACCGGCTGATGACCGCCAAGGCTGTGCAGTATGCCATGCCGGCGGTGGGTATTTCCCTGGGTGACGGCGGGATCTGCGCCGTGACCCAGACTGATCCGGAGCTGGGCTGCGTGGGCTCCGCCGCCCCCGGGGATCCCCGGCTCCTCAAGCTGCTTCTGGACAGCGGCTTCATGCCGGTGATCAGCTCTATTGGCATCACCGCTGGCGGGGAACTCATGAATGTGAACGCCGATCAGGCTGCCACCTCCATTGCCGTGTCCCTGAATGCGGATCTGGCCCTACTCTCCGATGTGGAGGGGATCCTGGATCGGGAGGGTCGGCTTATTCCGGAAATGAATTCCGCTTCGGCCGCCCAGCTGATTGGGGACGGGGTCATCACCGGCGGCATGGAAGTCAAGGTCCGGGCCGCCCTGGAGGCCTCCCGGACCATGGGTCGGGCAGTGTCGGTTGCGGGATGGAAGGAGCCGGAGAAGCTCAGCAGCCTGATCTCCGGACAGTCCATCGGCACCAGAGTAATTGCTGAGTAACGAGAACAACATATGCGTCATCTACTAAACACCACTGAATTCTCCAGAGATGAGGTTCTGGAGATGATCCACCTGGGCATGGCCATGAAGGCCGAGCCGGAGAAGTTCCGGACCACCCTGGAGGGCAAGAGCATCGTCACCCTGTTTGAGAAGCAGTCCCTGCGCACCAGGGTCACCTTCGACGTGGGCGCCTACCGCCTGGGTGCCCATGCGGTGTACATGGATCAGCAGAACGGCGTCATGGGGCAGAGGGAGTCCATCAAGGACTATGCCCGGAACCTGTCCCGCTGGTGCGACGGCATTGTGGCCCGGGTGTACGATCACAACACCCTCCTGGAGCTGAGCCGCCACGGATCGGTGCCGGTGATCAACGCCCTGTGCAATCTGTACCATCCCTGCCAGGTGCTGGCAGACTACATGACGGTGATGGAGCATTATGACGACGTCACCAAGGTCAAACTGGCCTATTTCGGCGACGGCAACAACATGACCCATTCCCTGCTCATCACCGGTGCCATCCTGGGCTCCACGGTGACGGCGGTGTGCCCCCGGGGCGAAGGCCCGGATGCGGCCATTTTCAATATCGCCGCCGACATCGCCCGGAAGTCCGGGGCCAAGCTGGCGGTCACCGATCAGGTGGCGGATGTCCGGGGCTTTGACATCGCCTACACCGACACCTGGGTGTCCATGGGGGACAACACCCCCCTGGACGTGGTGCGCAGCAAGTTCATGCCCTACCAGGTGAACCGGCAGCTGCTGGAGGACACCGGTATCAGGCATGTGCTCCACTGTCAGCCGGCCCACCGGGGATATGAGATCACCGATGAGGTCATGGACGGCCCATGGTCCATTGTTTACGATGAGGCCGAGAACCGGCTTCATGCCCAGATGGCTGTGATGGCCACCCTGGTTAACCAGAAACGCGATTAGTCTTTATTTTGAGGGGAATGCTGTTATGGCAGAAGAGATCAAAAAGGTTGTTCTCGCCTATTCCGGCGGGCTGGACACTTCATCCATCGTGCCCTGGCTCAAGGAGAACTACAACAACTGTGAGGTGGTGTGCTTTGTGGCTGACGTCGGCCAGGAGCGTAGCGATCTGGAGGGCATTGAGCAGAAGGCCATCCAGTCCGGCGCCAGCAAGTGCGTGATCCGGGATCTGCGGGAGGATTTCGTCAAGAACTACGTTTATCCCACCCTGAAGACCGGTGCCGTGTATGAGGGATCCTACCTTCTGGGCACCTCCATGGCCCGTCCGGTCATTGCCAAGGCCATGGTGGAGGTCGCTCTGGAGGAGGGCGCCCAGGCCGTCTCCCACGGCTGCACCGGCAAGGGCAACGATCAGGTGCGCTTTGAGGGCGCCGTGGCTGCCCTGGCTCCCCAGCTACAGGTCATCGCCCCCTGGCGTATATGGAAGATGCGCTCCCGTGAGGATCTGCTGAATTATCTGGCTGAGCGCCACATCCCCTGCAAGGCCACCCTGAAGAAGATCTACAGCCGTGACGCCAACGCATGGCACATCTCCACCGAGGGCGGTGAGCTGGAGGACACCTGGAACCGGGCCTCCGAGAATGTGTGGACCTGGACCGTGGATCCGGAAAAGGCTCCGGATCAGGCAGAAATGGTCTCCGTGAAGATCGAGAAGGGCGAGATCGTGGCCGTCAACGGCAAGGAACTTTCCGCCTACCAGTGTCTGGCCACCCTGAACGACATCGCCGCCAAGCACGGCGTGGGCCGGGTGGACATCACCGAGAACCGCCTGGTGGGCATGAAGTCCCGGGGCTGCTATGAAACTCCCGGCGGCACCGTGATGATGGCCGCCCTCAGGGCAGTGGAGGAACTGATCCTGGACAAGACCACCCGCAACTGGCGGGAGCGTCTGGGCCTGGAGTTTGCCCAGCTGGTTTATGACGGCCGCTGGTTCACCCCCCTGTGCAAGGCTATCCTGGCATCGGCCAACGCCATTGCCGAGGATCTGTCCGGCGAAGTGGTGCTGAAGCTTTATAAGGGCTCCGTCACCGCCGTCCAGAAGCGGTCCTCCAACAGCCTGTTCAATGTGGACTTCTGCACCTTCGGTGAGGATGACGTCTTCGATCAGAGCCATGCAGACGGCTTCATCCGCCTGTATTCTCTGCCCAGCCGCATCCGAGCCATCAACGCCAGCAACCGCAAGGCCTGATCAGCTTGCATGCCCTGTGGGGCATGGGTCAGACTGTGATTTTAAGGGGGAGCTGTGCTCCCCTGTTTTGTCAGCAGTCCCGGCCGCAAACTCCACTGATAGCTTCCCCTGGCCCCGGGGCACCGAACTGTCCTGGATTGTCCTGCCCACCTCCGTCACTGCCGTCCGGTCATAACTCACACCACCCGGCACCCTTCCCCTCCCTTTCTTCTGATCCCTCCCATCTGACTGACTCTATTTGCTCATTGTTCTGGCAGATTGCCTGATCACCACAGTAAGACGCCATCGGAGCACCGGTTAAGTGCTTTGACTAACATGCTAGTCTTGGATAATGGCGTACTCCTGGATTTACGGCATCATACTCCCCATGGCTGTATCTGTTACCGGAGAACCCCGCAGTTCCGACTCCGTATAGCCTGCTGATCTGACTTATGGGTGCAGACTGGAAGAATGATCCCGGTGATCCGGAGAATTTTCTGAATTTGTGGACTGTACCTGTTGATAAAATGATCAAATGTGCTAAATTATATCCTGTTACAGTTATATGATGCCGGAGGCGCCTTATGTTTGTGGGAAGAGAACGTGAACTTGGGCTTCTGGAGGAGAAATATGCCGCCTCTGGCGGCCAGCTGGTGTTCCTCTGGGGACGGAGGCGCCTGGGGAAGACGGCCCTGTTGGAGCATTTTGCCCAGGGGAAGCAGAGTGTCACCTTTGACTGTCCTGATCTGCCGGACTTTGAGATCTACCGGCGTTTCACCGGCGCAGTTCTGGGACGGCCGGAGAACTCCGCCTGCCGCCGCCATACGGGACACGGGGACTGGGAGGAGGCCTTTGCCGCCCTGGGGGATCTTGCCGGATCCCGGCAGAGGCTGGTGGTGATCCTTGAGGATTTCCCCCTGATGTTCCGGAACTGCCCCGATGCGGTGCCGGCACTGGTCGCCGCCTGGAAGAAGAAACTGGCGGGTGCCAACATCATGCTGATCCTGGCCGGCAGCCAGGTGAGCCAGATCCAGCAGAAAATGCTGGCCCCGGATCTGCCCCTGGCCAAGATCCTCACCGGGAGCATCCATCTGGGCCCCCTGGGCTTTTATTCCGTCCGGCAGTTCTTTCCGGATTATTCCTATGATGATCAGCTGGCCGTCTTCGGTGTGCTGGGAGGATCCCCCCGGTATCTGAAGCAGTTTGAGCCGGATCTGCCCCTGGAGGAGAACCTTTTGCGGCACCTGCTCACCCGGGACTCCTTTCTGTTCGGGGAGCCCGAGTTCGTGCTCCGGGGCGAGCTCAGGGAACTGGCCACCTACAACTTCATTCTAGAGGCCCTGGCTCGGGGCAGCGGCAGGCTGTGTGAGCTCAGCCGGAGGCTCTCCGTCACCGCGGACACCGCCAAGACCAGTGTCTATCTGCGGAACCTGGGCTTTCTGGAGCATGTCCGGCGGCTCCCCTGTGTGGGAGAGCTGAAGGCCGGACGCCTTCCCCCGGGCCGGGCGGAGTTCCGCTTCAGCGACAATTTCCTGCGCTTCTGGTATTACTTTCTGTTCCGGAACGTGTCCCGTCTGGAGCGTGGGGAGGCAGCGGCGATCCTGGAGCAGGAGATCCGGCCAGCCATGGGAGCCTATCTTGAGCAGATCTTTGAAAATGTGTGCCGGGAGTACCTGGTGATCAAACGGGACGAGGGGAGCCTTCCCGTGACCTTCGGGGAACTGGGCAGCCGGTGGCCCCGGATCCCGGGATCCGACTGCGGGGAGTCCTCCCAGGATCCTGATGACGAGGGTGAGATCCAGATCCTGGGTATTGCTCCTGGCGGGGACAGCTGCCTGGCCGGGGTGGCCAGGTACTGTGGCGGTCCTCTGGGCCTGGAGGACTACTTTCGGACTGCGGAAAGGGCCTCTGTGGGGGCAGAGGGGCAAAGGTTCTATTGCCTCTTCTCCGGCCAGGGCTTTACGCCGGATCTGGAGAAGGAGGCCGCCCGGAACAGCAGCATCCGTCTGGTGAACCTGGAGGATCTGGCGGAGTGCCGCTGAGCTGGATCCGGCAGCGCCGGGCGCAGGAGCGACAGCCCCGCGGCTCCGGGGCAGGGAATGGAAGTGAAGTGAAGGGAAGGGAAGGGAAGGGAAGGGAAGGGAATGGCCGCGTCGGGATGCTCAGTCCCGGCTGGTTCATCTCTGATCTTCGATCTTCCCTGCTGACGCCGGTCAGACTGTCCGGTGGCAGGGCACATCCCGATCCGGGCACATCACCCGGCTCCCCCTGATCCTGTGGATCCATCCATGCTGTGACTGATCTCCCATTTCAAGTATAATGGCGTCAGTTTTCAGCATGAGGTTTGAACATGGCACTTTGGGGCGGTCGTTTTACACAGGAAGCCGATGCGCGGTTCAGGGCGTTCAATGATTCCCTGAGATTTGACTACCGCATGGCGGAGCAGGATATCCAAGGATCCATCAGCTGGGCCGGCGCCATTGCCTCTGTGGGGATCATCACCCCCGCCGAGCATGATGCCCTGGTGGCCGCCCTGAAGGATCTCCAGGAGGAGGTGGTCAGGGATCCCGCGAGCATTGCCGGTGCGGACTTTGAGGATATCCACTCCTATGTGGAGAGCCTCCTGATTGACCGGGTGGGGGATCTGGGCAAGAAGCTCCACACCGGCAGAAGCCGCAATGACCAGGTAGCCACGGATCTCAAGCTGTGGTGCCGGGCCCAGGCTGCAGTGCTGGCAGACTCCATCCGTGGTCTGCAGCGCCGGCTGGTTGACACCGCCGCTGAGTTCCGGGACGTGATCATGCCCGGCTACACCCATCTCCAGCGGGCCCAGCCTGTGGTTTTCGCCCACTGGGCCCTGGCCTATGCCGAGATGCTGGATCGGGACTGGATCCGGCTGGACAACGCCGTGAGGCTCATGAACCGCTGTCCCCTGGGCAGCGGCGCCCTGGCCGGCACCGCCTATCCCGTGGATCGGGATGCCCTGGCCCGGGAGCTGGGCTTTGAGGAGGCCACCCGGAACAGCTTGGACTCGGTGTCTGACCGGGATCATGTGGCCGAGCTCCTCAGCTGCGCCTCCATTTCCATGATGCACCTGTCCCGCTTCGCCGAGGATCTCATCATCTACAACTCCGGGGAGTCCGCCTTTGTGGAACTCTCCGATCGGGTGACCTCCGGCTCCTCCCTGATGCCCCAGAAGAAGAACCCTGACGCCCTGGAGCTGGTGCGGGGCAAGACCGGACGGGTCTACGGCGCCCTCACCGGCATTCTCACCACCCTCAAGGCACTCCCCCTGGCCTATGACAAGGACATGCAGGAGGACAAGGAGGGGCTGTTCGATGCCCTGGACACCTGGCATGACTGCCTTGACATGTGCGCCCTGGTGCTGGAGGACATGAAGATCCGCCGGGAGCGGACACTGGATGCGGCAAAGGGCGGCTATTCCAATGCCACAGAACTGGCTGACTACCTGGTGTCCCGGGGCGTTCCCTTCCGGGAGGCCCACCACCTGGTGGGCGAGCTGGTGGTCTACGCCATCGGCCGGAGCCTCCCCCTAGAGGGGCTCTCCCTGGAGGAGTTCAGAAAGGTCAGCCCGGTCATCGGCGAGGATGTGTATCCGTGCCTGGATGTGAAGTCAGCCCTGTCCAAGCGCGCAGCTAAGGGTGGCGTGGCTCCGGAGCAGGTGGACGCCGCCATTGCCTGGATGCGGAAGCACTTGGCAATGGACGTGGCGGACTGAGTCCCTGGTGGTATGGAGGAGATGAACATGACTGCTCTGGACAACGAAACCGCCCCGGCCAAGGGAAGGGGCGCCAAGGAGAAGAGCCCTGAAGAGGAAAGCTTTGTCATTGATCTCAGCTCGGCAGACCGACGGATCATTGATCTGAGCGTGGCGGATCTGGTCCGGATCCTCCGGGAGAGCGGCGCCGGGATCCTGGGCCCCATCCTGCAGAAGAACTTCTACAAGGATGAGGTTCTCCACTTCCGCCGCCGGATCCGGGTGCTTCCTGCCCCGGAGACTGCCGCCTGTCTTGACCGCATGAACCTGTCTAAGGATGTGGCCGTCCGGCTGTTCCGTGACTGACCGCAAATTTTTCTTGCACTGGGACCTGGATCATATATAATTAGCGGGCATTCTGAGGAATGCACAGTTTTTGTACGGCTTAGCAAAACCGTTGTAAAAATCTCCTCGATATGAGGGGTTCGTTCGGGATTGTCACAGCTTGGCCATCGGGAAAAGATGGGCCTGAGTCGTGACTTTCTTATTGTTCTTTAACCATCAGGAGCTCTGGCTATTATGCAGCAGAACCAAAGGATCAGGATCCGCCTGAAGGCTTTCGATCATCGTCTGATCGATCAGTCCACCGCGGAAATTGTCAACACTGCTAAAACTTCCGGCGCAAGGGTGCGCGGACCCATCCCGCTGCCCACCCGCAAGGAGCGTTTCACCGTACTGATTTCTCCCCACGTGAACAAAGATGCGCGTGATCAGTATGAAATCCGTACCCACAAGCGTTTGATTGATATCGTTCAGCCCACCGAGCAAACTGTGGAGGCCTTAATGAGGCTTGACCTGTCCGCAGGTGTGGAAGTTCAGATCCGCTTAGATTAATGGGAAGAGGTAAAAACAAATGTCTATCGGTTTAATCGGCCGCAAAGTTGGTATGACCCGCGTGTTCACACCCGAGGGCGTATCAATTCCTGTGACTGTTATCGAAGTTGAGGCGAACCGCGTCACTCAGGTCAAGACCACCGAAACCGACGGCTACAACGCCGTCCAGGTGACCACCGGCACTGTGAAGACCAGCCGTCTCACCAAGCCGGAAATCGGCCATTTCAAGAAGGCCGGTGTTGAGGCCGGCCGTGGACTGTGGGAATTCCGTCTCAGCGAGTCTGAGATCGAGTCCTACAAGGCCGGCGCTGAGGTGAAGGTTGAGCTTTTCAACGACGTCAAGAAAGTTGATGTCACCGGCATCTCCAAGGGCAAGGGCTTTGCGGGCACCGTCAAGAGATGGAACTTCCGCACCCAGGACATGACCCACGGTAACTCCCGGTCCCACCGTGTTCCCGGCTCCACCGGTCAGAACCAGACCCCGGGCCGCGTGTTCAAGGGCAAGACCATGGCAGGCCATCTGGGCGCTGTCACCACCACTGTCCAGAGCCTCGAGGTTGTCCGTGTGGACGCCGAGCGCAATCTTCTGCTGGTCAAGGGTGCCGTTCCCGGAGCCATCAACGGCAACATCATTGTAAAACCGGCCGTTAGAGTTTAATGCCTCAGGAGAAGACAATGGAATTAATTTTGAAAGACACCCAGGGTGCTCTTCAGGTTTCAGAAACCACTTTCAACCGTGAGTACAATGAGGCTCTGATCCACCAGGTGGTTGTCGCCTACAACAACTGCGCCCGCCAGGGTTCCCGCAAGCAGAAGAACCGCTCCGAGGTTTCCGGCGGCGGCAAAAAGCCCTGGAACCAGAAGGGCACCGGCCGCGCCCGCGCCGGCAGCATCCGCTCCCCTCTGTGGAGAGGCGGTGGTGTCACCTTCGCTGCCCGGCCCCAGGATCACAGCCAGAAGGTCAACCGCAAAATGTACCGTGTTGCCCTGCAGAGCATCTTCTCCGAGCTGCTACGCCAGGACCGCCTGGTGGTGGTCAACGATTTCTCCGTTGAGCAGCCCAAGACCAAGGAGCTGGTAAAGAAGCTTAAGGACATGCAGCTCAGCGATGTTCTCATCATCAAGAAGGATGTGGACGCCAATCTGTTCCTTTCCGCCAGAAACCTGTACAAGGTTGATGTGCGTGACGTTAAGGGCATTGATCCTGTCAGCCTCATCCGTTTTGACAAGGTGCTGATCACCGCGGACGCCGTGAAGGAAGTAGAGGAGTCTCTTAAGTTATGAACCGCAACGAATACCTGTATGATGTGATCCGCACCTCCCATATTTCTGACAAGGTTTTCCGCCTGAGCCAGATTGACGGGACCATGATGGTGCTCAAGGTGTCACCCAAGGCAAGCAAGAAGGACATCAAGGCTGCTGTTGAGCTGACCTTCAAAGATCTTGAGGTTGTCAGTGTCAACACCAGCAATGTCCTGGGCAAGTCCCGCCGCACTCGCTACGGCATTGCCAAGACTCAGTGCTGGAAGAAGGCCTACATTAAGCTCAAGGACTCTGAGAAGCTTAATGAGGCTGTGAAGAACCTCAACTTAGAGAATTAAGGGGGAACGAAATGACTGTTATCAAATGCAAGCCGACCTCTGCCGGCCGCCGTCATGTAGTCAAGGTCAAGGCTCCTGATCTCCACAAGGGATCTCCGTTCAAGCCCCTCACTGAGGTGAAAGGCAAGACCGGTGGCCGCAACAACGTCGGCCGCATCACCACCCGCCATATTGGCGGCGGACACAAGCAGTTCTACCGCCTGGTGGACTTCAAGCGTGCCAAGGATGGCGTTCAGGCCAAGGTTGAGCGTCTGGAGTATGATCCCAACAGATCCGCCAACATCGCCCTTATCTGCTATGAGGACGGCGTGCGTAGTTACATTCTGGCTCCCAAGGACCTGAAGGTCGGCGACGTGGTTGTTTCCGGATCCGATGCCCCCATCCGCACCGGCAATACTCTGCCCATGCGCAACATTCCCGTGGGCACCACTGTTCACGCTGTTGAGCTGTTCCCCGGCAAGGGCGCACAACTAGCCCGGTCCGCCGGCGCCTTCGCACAGTTGGTTGCCCGTGACGGCGCCTATGTGACCATCCGTCTGCGCTCCGGCGAGATGAGAAAGGTCCTGGCCGACGGCCGCGCCACCATTGGCGAGGTGGGTAACTCCGAGCATATGCTCCGTCAGCTGGGCAAGGCCGGCGCCAAGAGATGGCTGGGTGTCCGTCCCACTGTCCGTGGCATGTCCATGAATCCTATTGATCACCCTCATGGCGGCGGTGAAGGCCGTAACAAGGGCATTCAGCCGGTATCTCCTTGGGGTACCAAGTGCAAGGGATTCAAGACCCGGAAGAACAAGCGTACCGAGAAGTACATTGTTCATCATCGTAGTAAGTAATAGATTTAAGAGGTAAAACCATGCCACGTTCTCTCAAGAAAGGTCCCTTCGTTGACCTGCACTTGCTGAAGAAGGTAGAGAAAGCAATGGAGAATGGCGACAAGAAGCCCATCAAGACCTGGAGCCGCCGTTCCATGATCATCCCGACCATGATCGGAATGACCATTGCTGTCCATAATGGTCGCCAGCACGTTCCCGTATACGTCACTGACGAAATGGTAGGCCACAAGCTGGGCGAGTTCGCCCCCACCCGTCTGTTCCGCGGCCATGCCGCCGACAAGGCTTTGAAGAAGTAAGGAGGAAATGAAATGATCAAAGCAAGAGCAATTCATCGTTCCGCCCGCTCTTCAGCCCAGAAGGCGCGCCTGGTTGCCAACCAGGTCCGGGGAATGCGTGTCGAGGATGCGTTCAACCTGCTCCGGTTCAGCCCCCGCCGTGCGGCTGTCCTGGTTTACAAGGTGCTGAACTCCGCTGTGGCCAATGCCGTCAACGGTCAGGGTGCTGACATTGACGCCCTCAAGGTTGCAACAATTATGGTCGATGAAGGACCTACCATGAAGCGCACCATGCCCCGTGCCAAGGGCCGCGCCAACCGGATCCTCAAGCGCACATGTCATATCACCGTAGTTGTTTCTGATGAGGCTAGGAGTTAGTAAATGGGTCAGAAAATTAATCCTAACGGCATGCGCCTTGGCATCACCAAGCAGTTCACCTCCAATTGGTTTGCCAACAGCAAGGACTACGCCAAGAACCTGGCTTCCGACTACCGGATCCGTCAGTATCTGTCCTCAGCACTCAAGGACTTTGCGGTCTCCCGCATCAAGATTGAGCGCTATGCCAAGAACATCAAGGTGAACATCAGCACTGCACGTCCCGGAAGCGTCTGGGGCAACCAGGGCAAGGACATTGAGAAGCACCGCAAGGAGATCGCTAAGATCGCCGGCGTGGCAGCCCAGATCAATGTCACCGAGATCAGCAAGCCTGAACTGGACAGCAAGCTGGTGGCCGACAACATCGCCGTGCAGCTTGAGCGTCGGGTTATGTTCCGCCGTGCCATGAAGAAGGCTGTCAAGAGCGCCCGCATCGCCGGTGCCGAGGGTATCAAGGTTGAGGTCAGCGGCCGTCTTGGCGGTGCTGAAATCGCCCGTTCCGAGTGGGTCCGTGAGGGCCGTGTCCCCCTGCACACCCTGCGTGCTGACATCGATTACGCTGTCTCCGAGGCTAACACCACCTACGGCGTCATCGGCGTCAAGGTGTGGATCTTCAAGGGTGAGGTGCTTGGCGGCATCGCCGCTGTGGAGGCCCTGGAGGCTGAGAAGAACAATGCTCCCGCAAGACCCAAGCGCAGAGGACGCGCCGCCGGTGCGGGCAAGAAGGAGGCAGTCTAAATGTTACAGCCAAAGCGTACCAAGTTCCGCAAGCTTCAGAAGGGACGCAACCGCGGTCTTGCACAGACCGGCAACACCGTTGAGTTCGGTGAGTGGGGTCTGAAGGCCACCTCCCGGGGTCACATCACTGCCCGTCAGATTGAGGCCGCCCGTCGCACCATGACCCGCTACATCCAGCGTGAGGGACAGGTGTGGATCCGCATTTTTCCGGATAAGCCCATCACCGAGAAGGCTCTTGGCGTTCGTCAGGGTAAAGGTAAGGGCACCGTCGAGTACTGGGTGGCAGTCATCCAGCCCGGCAAGATTTTGTACGAAATGGGAGGCGTCAAGGAGGAGACTGCGCGCAACGCATTCGCTCTGGCCGCTGCCAAACTTTCGGTTAGGACCACTTTCGTAACCAGGACGGTGATGTAATGAAAGCACAAGAACTTCGCGAGAAAACCGCAGAGGAGCTCAACGAGCAGCTGGAGGAACTGAACCGCAAGCAATTCGAACTCAGGCTCGCTGCCAAAATGGGCAGGCTCGAAAAGACCCACGAACTGAAAAACACACGTCGCGACATCGCTCGCGTCAAGACCGTGTTGACTGAAAAGGCAGGTAAGTAATGAGCGAGAATAAGCACACACTCCGCGCTGTTGTCGTCAGCGACAAGATGGAGAAGGCCTTTGTTTGCGCTGTTGAGAGACGCGTCAAGCATCCGGTGTACGGCAAGATTGTCACCAAGACCACCAAGCTCCATGTTCAGGACGTGAACAACGAGGCCCACAACGGGGATGTGGTTGAGATCAGGGAGTGCCGTCCCATCTCCAAGACCATCTCCTGGACCCTGGTGTCAGTGATCGAGCGCGCCAAGTAAGAGTCCCTTTCCTCATTTTTTCACAGAACTAAAAAGAAGGAGTCCGCACCGCTGCGGGCTCTTTTTTATTACCCATGTCACGTTTTTTGTGATATGATACAGTGCCCTTGAAATACAGGGTGGGATATGCGTATTTCAGAAAACCTGAAATACGTTTCTATTTGTGATGTTGGAGAACATTCATGATCCAGATGCAAAGCACTCTCGACGTGGCCGACAACTCGGGCGCGCGGAAGGTTATGTGTATTAAGGTTCTTGGCGGTTCGCATCGTCGCTACGCATCTGTCGGAGACGTCATCAAGGTCTCCGTGAAAGAGGCCATTCCCCGCGGAAAGGTCAACAAGGGTGATGTGTGCAATGCGGTTGTTGTTCGCACCAGGAAGGGCGTTAGGCGCCAGGACGGCTCAGTGATCCGGTTTGACAGCAATGCAGCCGTGCTCCTGAACAACTCCTTAGAGCCTATTGGTACTCGTATTTTTGGGCCGGTCACCCGTGAGCTCCGCACAGAGAAGTTCATGAAGATCGTTTCACTGGCTCCGGAAGTTCTGTAAGGTAGATTATGGCAGCTAAAATTGTAAGCGGTGATGAGGTTATCATCCTCACCGGCAAGCACGATGACAAGGGCAAGCGCGGCAAGGTCAAGAAGGTCTTCCCCGCAGAGCACAAGGTTATCGTGGAAGGTCTCAATATGGTGACCAAGCACGTCAAGCCCAACCGCGCCACCGGCAAGGAAGGCGAGATCATCCGCAAGGAAGCTCCCATTGACGTGTCCAATGTGGCGATCTACAACCCGGAGACCGGGAAGGCAGACCGCGTAGGTTTTATGTTTGTTGACGGCAAGAAGGTGCGCTTCTACAAGTCAACAAAGAAGCAGATTGTAAAATAACTGGAGTAAGCGATGGCGAAACTACATGATGTTTACAGAAACGAGGTGGTCGGCAAACTGATGCAGCAATTCGGTTACAAGACTGTCATGCAAGTCCCTCGGATTGAAAAGATTACCCTCAACATGGGTGTCGGCGAAGCCCTGGATGACAAGAAGATCCTGGAGAACGCCGCAGCCGATCTGGCAGCCATTTCAGGTCAAAAACCCCTGATCACCAAGGCCCGCAAGTCCGTCGCTGGATTCAAGATCCGCGAAGGCTATCCCATCGGATGCAAGGTGACATTGCGCGGTGAGCGTATGTGGGAATTCCTGGAGAGGCTCATTTCCATTGCCATTCCCCGTATCCGCGATTTCCGGGGCGTCAGCGACAAGTCTTTCGACGGCAGAGGCAACTATTCCATGGGCGTCAGGGAGCAGATCATTTTCCCTGAGATCGACTATGACAAGGTTGACCGCGTCCGTGGTCTGGATATCACCATCACCACTTCCGCAAAGACCGACGACGAAGGAAAGGCACTTCTTGCCGCCTTCAACTTCCCCTTCCGCAAGTGAGGCAGGACAATGGCTAAAAAATCAATGATAAACCGCGAGTTAAAGCGCGAAAAGTTAAGCACCAAGTTCTTTGAGAAGCGTGCCGCCCTCAAAGCTGTGATCATCGACCCCACCGCCTCCGAGGAGGCCCGCTGGAAGGCCGTGTGTGATCTGCAGAAGCTCCCCCGGGATTCCAGTGTCTGCCGCCGCCGCAGCCGCTGCGCCATCACCGGTCGTCCCCATGGCAACCTCCGCAAGTTCGGCCTGTGCCGTCTGAAGCTCCGTGAGCTGATGATGCGCGGTGAGGTTCCGGGTCTTAAGAAAGCCAGCTGGTAATAGGAGTACAGAAACATGAGTATGCAAGATCCTATCGCAGATATGCTGACCCGCATCAGAAACGGTCAGGCTGCAGGCAAGACCGCTGTCAGCATGCCTTCCTCCAAGCAGAAGGCTGCCATTGCCAAGCTTCTCCAGGAAGAGGGCTATATCAGCGGCTATAGCGTCAGCGGCGACGTGAAGAAGGTTCTCGAGATTGAGCTGAAGTATTTCCAGGGAAAGCCCGTTGTGGAAATGATCAAGCGTGTCTCACGTCCCGGCCTGCGCATCTACAAGAGAAGCTATGAACTGCCCCAGATCATGAACGGCCTGGGCATCGCAGTTGTCTCCACTTCTAAGGGCATCATGACCGACCGCGCAGCCCGCAAGGCCAAGCTTGGCGGCGAAGTCATCTGCTATGTGGCTTAAGGGGGATTCAAATGTCACGTGTTGCAAAGGCACCCGTCAGCATTCCGTCTGGCGTTGAAGTAAAGGTTGACGGTCAGACCGTCACTGTAACCTCCAAGAATGCCACCCTCACCAGAGTCATTCATTCTGATGTGGCAGTCACCCTGGAGAATAACAAGGTCCGCTTCGCTTCCCGCAACAACTCCACTGGCGCTGACGCCCAGGCCGGCACCGCCCGCGCCCTGGTCAACGCCATGGTTGCAGGGGCCGCCAAGCCCTATGAGAAAAAGCTGGTCCTGGTGGGCGTGGGCTACAGGGCCCAGGTCACCGGCAAGGATCTGAACCTCTCCCTCGGCTATTCCCATCCGATTGTCCACCGGATCCCTGATGAGGTCACCTGCGAGTGCCCTTCTCAGACTGAGATTGTGCTGAAGTGTGCCAACAAGGAGATCCTGGGTCAGTTGGCAGCCAATATCCGTGCGTACCGCAGTCCTGAGCCTTACAAGGGCAAGGGCATCCGCTACCAGGATGAGAAGGTCCGCATCAAGGAAACTAAGAAGAAATAGGGAAAATAAATGGACAAAAAAGCTTCACGTCAACGTCGCGCTCTTAAGGCACGTTGCAAAATGGCGGAACTTGGGGCAGTTCGTCTCGTTGTTTTCCGCACCCCCCGTCACATCTATGCTCAGATTGTTGACGCCGGCAAGGTTCTGGCCGCCGCCTCCACCCTGGAGAAGGACATCAGGGCCCAGGTCAAGTACACCGGCAACGCCGAGGCCGCCCGTGTGGTGGGCAAGTGCATTGCCGAGCGCGCCCTGGCCAAGGGTGTCAAGACCGTGGCTTTCGACCGTTCCGGTTTCCAGTATCACGGACGTGTGGCCGCTCTGGCTGACGGCGCCCGCGAGGCAGGACTGCAGTTCTAAGGATTAAATTATGTCAAGAAATGAAAATCAGCAGAACAGCGACCTGCAGGAAAAGCTGGTCGCAGTCAACCGTGTCGCCAAGGTGGTGAAGGGCGGACGTATCTTCTCCTTCTCCGCTCTCACTGTTGTGGGTGACGGTAATGGCAAGTTCGGCTACGGCTATGGCAAGGCCCACGAGGTTCCCGCCGCCATTTCCAAGGCCATGGAGCAGGCAAGGCGCAATCTGGTTCAGATCAGCCTCAGGAACCAGACTCTGTACCACGAGGTCACCGGTGACCATGCCGGCAGCCACGTGTTCATGAAGCCCGCCGCTGAAGGTACCGGCATCATCGCCGGCGGCGCCATGCGTGCCGTCCTGGAGGTTGCCGGAGTCGAGAACGTGCTGGCAAAGGCCTACGGTTCCACCAACCCGGTGAACGTTGTGCGTTCCACCGTCAAGGCCCTGGCCTCCATGAAGACTCCCGAAGAGGTTGCCGCCAAGCGCGGTCTGTCTGTGGAAGATATTCTGGGGTAAGAAATGTCTGACAAGAAAATCAAGGTTACTCAGGTGCGCAGCGCCATTGGCCGCAAGCCCTCACACCGGGAGACTCTCCGCTGTCTGGGTCTGCGCAGGATCGGTCACACCGTGGAAGTGAATGACAATCCTTCCATCCGCGGAATGATCAAGACCGTCTACTACATGGTGAAGGTTGAGGAATAAAAAATGGGTTTACGTTTGAATGAACTGTCTCCGGACCCCAGGGCCCGTCGCCGCAAGGTGCGCGTGGGCCGTGGCATCGGCTCCGGCATCGGCAAGACCTCAGGCCGCGGCATCAAGGGCGCTGGCGCCCGCAAGAGCGGCGGCACCCGTCCTGGTTTTGAGGGCGGTCAGATGCCCCTGAAGATCCGCCTGCCCAAGTTCGGATTCTATTCCAGGAAGGCTGCCGTCACCACTGAGGTTCCCCTGGCTTCCCTGCTCAAGGTGCCTGATGATGAGATCAATGTCCTTACCCTTAAGGCAGCTGACATCATCCCCGGCCGTTTCGAGAACGTGAAGATCATCATGAGCCGTAACGTCACCGTGGACCGGGCCATCACCCTCAGAGGCATTGCCGTGACCAAGAGTGTCCGCAAGGCCATTGAGGAAGCCGGCGGCAAGGTGGAATAAGAAGGACTTACAACTAAAATGGCAAGAACACCAGGTTTGGAAAAAGCGAAAAGCGGCATGTCTGAGCTTACTCAGAGGCTCATTTTCGTCGTGCTCGCCCTCGTGGTATTCCGCATCGGCTCGCACATTCCCTGTCCTGGGATCAATGCACAGCGCCTGGCTCAGGTCATGGAGGAGCAGAAGGGCACCATCATCGGCATGTTCAACATGTTTAGCGGTGGCGCCCTGTCCCGGGCATCCCTTTTTGCCCTGGGCATCATGCCCTACATCTCATCCGCCATCATCGTGCAGCTTCTGGGAGTCATGGTTCCGTCCATCCAGGAGCTGAAGAAGGAGGGTGAGGCCGGCCGTCGCAAGATCACGCAGATGACCCGCTGGGGTACGCTGATCCTGGGCGCAGTGCAGGCCTTCGGCATCGCCACCGGCCTGCCGAACATGATCCAGGGTATAGTCATTGACCCGGGATTCAGCTTCTACTTCACCACCACCATAAGCCTGCTCACCGGAACCATGTTCCTCATGTGGCTGGGTGAGCAGATCACCGAGCGGGGTGTCGGCAACGGCATTTCGCTCATAATCTTCGCCGGCATCGTGGCCGGTTTTCCGGGAGCCATTGGGAGCACCTTTGAGCAGTTCAAACAGGAGGGCAGCAGTTATGTCTTCGTCCTTCTGGGAATTGTCTTCATGGTGGTTGCTGTCACCACCTTCGTGGTGTTCATGGAGCGGGCGCTGCGCAAGATAACCGTGCACTACCCGCGGCAGCAGCAGGTGGGCCGCATGTACGCACCCCCCACGTCCCATCTCCCCCTGAAGATCAATCAGTCGGGCGTCATTCCCGCCATCTTCGCCTCGAGCATCATCATGTTCCCGGCAACGGTGGCCTCCTGGTTCGGCCAGGGTGACAGCGCCTTTGCCAGGTTTGTGAGCAACATCTCCCAGATCCTGCAGCCGGGCCAGCCCCTGTATGAGATGCTTTACGCCTTTGCCATTGTCTTCTTCTGCTTTTTCTACACCTCACTGGTGTTCAATCCGAAGGAGCTGGCTGAGAACCTGAAGAAGAGCGGAGCCTTCATCTCTGGCATCCTGCCTGGAGAGCACACGGCGCGGTTCATTGATCAGGTCATGACAAGACTCACCCTGGTGGGCTCCCTGTACATGGTCCTGGTGTGCTTGATCCCGCAGTTCATGCTGAGCTTCCTCAATGTGCAGTTCTACTTCGGCGGCACCTCACTGCTGATTGTGGTGGTTGTGGTTATGGATTTTACGTCACAGCTGATGGCCCACCGGGTCTCCCACCAGTATGCTGACGTTATGCGCAAGCAGAATCTCAAGTTTACAAACAGATAATCCGGAGGGTTATGAAATGAAGGTTGGAGCTTCAGTTAAGAAGATGTGCCGCAAGTGCAAGGTCATCAAGCGCCACGGTGTGATCCGTGTGATCTGCGAGGATCCCAAGCACAAGCAGCGTCAGGGCTGATATTCAGATCCCTGGGAGAGCATTCTATTGATGGCGGGGCGGCTCAGGCCGGACCCGCCTTGTCGTTTTTTTAAGCACCCTGCCTGATCAGCCTCACCTTTTAGTTCCCGGCTTTTTGGACCCGTCTGAGACCGTTTACGGAAAAAGTGGTGAAAAAACTTGCAAAAGTGTGAGCTAGGTAGCTATAATATCGTGCCTGTGTTTTTTAGCAGCACTTTCGTCACCGCGTATCCGATCGGGCTTTGCGGTGGCATATTTTTTAATCCAGTATAGGAGTATACAGAGTGGCCCGTATAGCCGGCATCAACGTACCGGATCAGCAGCACGCTGTCATTGCGCTCACTGCTATCTTCGGCATCGGCAGACCTACTGCCAAGGTGATCTGTGAGAAGTCAGGGATTTCTGAACAGGCTAAGTTCAGGGACATGACCGAAGAGCAGATCGACAAGGTCAGGGCAGAGGTTGCCAAGTTCACCGTTGAAGGTGATCTCCGCCGTGAAATCTCCATGAACATCAAGCGCCTGGTTGACCTGGGCTGCTACCGTGGCATCCGCCACCGCAGAGGCCTGCCTGTCCGCGGACAGCGCACCAAGACCAACGCCCGCACCCGCAAGGGTCCCCGCAAGGCCATCAAGAAGTAAAGGAGATATTCAATGGCTAATCAGCAGCAGAACCGCGCCCGCAAGCGCGTGAAGAAGCAGGTGAGCGAGGGCGTTGCCCATATCCACGCTTCCTTCAACAACACCATCATCACCATTACCGACCGTCAGGGCAATGCCCTTTCCTGGGCAACCGCCGGCGGTTCAGGTTTCCGCGGCTCCCGCAAGTCCACCCCCTATGCAGCCCAGGTGGCCGCAGAGAAGGCCGGTGAGGCAGCCAAGGAATACGGTCTCCGGAACCTTGAGGTTCTGGTCAAGGGCCCTGGTCCTGGACGCGAGTCCTCCATCCGTGCCCTCAACAGTGTGGGATACAAGATCACCAACATCACGGACGTGACCCCCATCCCCCACAACGGATGCCGTCCTCCCAAGAAGCGTCGTGTGTAACCAGGTTTGGAGATTGACATAAAATGGCAAGATATTTAGGCCCTAAGTTAAAGCTCAGCCGCAGAGAGGGCACTGATCTCCTTCTCAAGTCCGGCATCCGTCCCATTGAGAACAAGTGCAACATGGAGACCAAGCCTGGTCAGCACGGTGCCATTAAGGCCCGGGCCACCGACTATGGTGTCCAGTTGCGTGAGAAGCAGAAGGTCCGCAGAATGTACGGGATCCTGGAGCGTCAGTTCCGGAACTACTACAAGACCGCCGCACGCCGCAAGGGCAACACCGGCGAGAACCTGCTGAACCTCCTGGAGTGCCGTCTGGACAATGTGGTTTACCGCATGGGCTTCGGCAGCACCAGAGCTGAAAGCAGACAGCTGGTCAGCCACAGATCCATCATGGTCAACGACCGGATTGTGAACATCCCCTCCTACCAGGTTTCCCCTGAGGACAAGATCTCCGTCCGTGAGAAGGCCAAGAAGCAGACCCGCATCCTGAATGCGGTGGAGATTGCCAAGAACCGTGCCGTCTCCTGCGGCTGGATCGAGGTTGACACTGACAAACTGGAAGGCGTGTTCAAATCCGTTCCTGAGCGCTCCGAGCTGCCCAGTGAGATTAACGAGCAGCTGATCGTTGAATACTATTCCAAGTAGTTAGCGGGTGAGGTGTTATGGGTTCTGTAAGAAGTTTTTTGATTCCCAGACCTGACATAGAGGTATCAAAGGAAAGCCCCTTCTGCGCCAAGGTTGTCATGCAGCCCATGGAGCGCGGTTTCGGCACCACCATCGGCAACGCCCTGCGCCGCATCCTCCTGTCCTCCATTGGCGGCTACGCCATCACCGAGGCTCAGATCGAGGGTGTGGAGCATGAATACTCCACCAAGGAGGGGGTCAAGGAGGATGTGGAAGTCATTCTCCTGAACCTCAAGGGCATCGCCGTGAAGATGTTCACCAGGGAAGAGGCCACCCTGACCCTCCACAAGAGCGGTCCCGGTCCGGTTCTTGCAGGCGACATCCAGCATACCGATGATGTGGTCATCGCCAATCCTGATCATGTGATCTGTCACCTGACCAGTGAGAAGAGCGAGATCAAGATGGAACTGAAGGTGGAGGCCGGCAGAGGCTACGAGCCTGCCCATCTGAGACAGCACAATGATGAGGAGCGCCCCATTGGCCGCCTGCTGGTGGATGCCGTGTACAGCCCCATCGTGCGCATTGCCTTTGATGTGGAGTCGGCCCGTGTGGAGCAGCGGACGGATCTGGACAAGCTCATCATCACGATTGAGACCAACGGCACCATTGAGCCGGATGAGGCCATCCGTAGCGCCGCCACCATCCTCTACAACCAGCTGGAGCCCTTTGTGGATCTGGGAGCCAAGCCCGCCGCCAAGGAAGTGGTTCCCGCAGAGCCCAAGATCCCTGAGATCCTCAAGAGACCTGTGGACGATCTGGAACTCACTGTCCGCTCCGCCAACTGTCTCAAGGCCGAGGCCATTCATTACATTGGCGACCTGGTGCAGCGCACTGAGGTTGACCTGCTGAGAACCCCCAACCTGGGCAAGAAGTCCCTCAGTGAGATCAAGGATGTGCTGGCACAGCGCAACCTGTCCCTGGGCATGCGGGTTGAGGGCTGGCCTCCCAAGGAGATTGCCGAAAAGGGCAGTTTCAACTAGTATTAGAATTTTGATTTAAGAGGTATATCATGCGTCATCGTCTGAGTGGGCGCAAGCTCAACCGGAACAGCGGCAGCAGAAAGGCTCTGTTCCGCAGCCTGGCAATCGCCCTGGTGAACTATGAAACCATCAAGACCACCCTTCCCAAGGCCAAGGATCTGAGATCTGTGGTTGAGCCCCTGATCACCCTTGCCAAGGAGGACACCCTGGCCCACCGCCGTCTCGCCCTGGCCCGTCTGAACAACGAGGCTGCGGTCTGCAAGCTCTTCAATGACATCGGACCCCGCTTCCGTGAGCGTGCCGGCGGGTACACCCGGGTGCTGAAGTGCGGTCTTAGGCCTGGTGACAAGGCTCCGATGGCCTATGTGCAGTTGGTGGACTGATCCTGGTCGCTGTTTTTCTGCATATGATTTGTATGGGGCCCTTGCTTAAGGGCCTTTTCTTTTTTCCGGATCCCCCGGGGATTCGCGCTCCTGCGGAAGGTCTTATATGGATTTCAAACTGTCCCTTCTTCTTGTCCACAGCGACATTGTGATCCAGTGCCATAATGTCCCCGATGCGGACACCCTGGCCTCGGCCTACGGTCTGTACCGTTATTTTCGGTACAACGGCAGGAAGGCCAGGATTGTCTACGGCGGCTCCCATCCCGTGGCCAAGACCAACATGCTGCTGATGGTGCAGTACATGAAGGATGTGGACGTGGAGTATGTGGACTGCTCCGCCTTGGAGCCGGAGTTGCTCATAACTGTGGACAGCCAGTACGGGGCTGCGAACCTGGATCCTATTGACGCTCACTATGTGGCCATTGTGGATCACCACCAGATTGACCGCTGCAAGAAGGATGTGGATTATGAGTGCATCCTGAGCTCCTACGGCTCCTGCTGCAGTGTGGTGTTTCAGCTCCTGGTGAATGAGGGCTTCCCCATCAACGATCCCTCCGACGACTACCTGCTGTCCTCCATCCTTTACTACGGCCTTTACATGGACACCTCGGAGTTCTCTGAGCTTAAGCATCCCGCCGACAAGGACGCCCGGGACGAGCTGAAAGTGAACTCGGAGATCTTCATGTCTCTGCAGCATAACAACCTGTCTCTGAACGAGATGAAGATCATTGGCGACGCCTTGTCCAACTGCTTCTATGATCAGGAGATGCGCTTCGGGGTCATCAGTTCCCCTGCCTGCGATCCCAACATCCTGGGTGTGGTCTCGGACTTTGTGATCCGGGTGGCTGGCATTGACACCTGCGTGGTGTATTCCGCCAAGGATGATATGGTGAAGCTGTCCATCCGCACACTGTCCAAGGAGGTGCGGGCCTCGGATTTGGCCCGGGAACTCACCTCCCAGATTGGCAGCGGCGGGGGCCACAACCACAAGGCCGGCGGGGTGATCCGCATGGCGGACTACCGGGGGCTTTACGGGGACCGGGACATGACCGCCTACCTCCAGGGCCGCTACCAGGAGTTCCTGAACTCCTGTGATCTCATCTATTACAACAAGGTGAAGCGCACCCCGGACTTCCGGCTGTACAGCAAGAAGCGCCTGGTGGCGGGCTATATTCCCACCATGGAGATCGCCACCGAAGGCACGGAGCTGATCATCCGCACCTTTGAGGGGGACGTGACTGTCCAGGCCTCCGAGGACTGCTACATCATGATCGGCATTGAGGGTGAGCCCTATCCCATCACCCAGAACAAGTTCCGGAACAAGTATGACACGGATATTCCCGTGGACGCCCCCTTTGACATCCGGGATCAGCAGTACCGGAACAAGGTGACCAATCTGACCACCTATGAGCGCTATGCCATCAGCATGGAGGAACTGCACCGCTGCCGGGCCCGATCCTACCGGGTTTACGCCCGGCGGCTGACCAGGCCCACCAAGGTGTTCACCCGGTGGAAGTATGACAGCTACATGTTCGGTGACGTGGGGGACATGCTGGTGATTGTGGAAAATGATCCCCAGGATGTGTATATCGTCAAGGGTGATCTGTTTGCCCGGACCTATCAAAAGGTCCAGCTGGCGGGCATGTGACGGCCGGTCTGGCGGTTGGGGAAATATGAAAAAAGAGGAGCGGAGAGCATGATCAACGAACTAGGGGACAATCATATAGTTTTCATTGTTGAGGCGGTGGGGGAGTCCCTGGAAGCAGCGGACAGGGAAAACGGCTTCAAGGCGGTGGAGCGAATGGAGAAATCCTGTGAGAACCAGAGCTTGGAACTGATGGTGACCGATTGCATTCCTGAGGACTGGGACTGCCTGGAGGATGGCAGCCACGGCCCGGACGGTGAAGAGGAGGAGATGGGCGAGGTGTGGGTATTTGACTCTAAGACCCGGGAGATTTATGGCCGATTTCTGCTGACCCGGTCGCTCCTTGACTATCTGGACGGCAAGCCCGGTCCGGAGCCTGACAATATTTACATCATCCATGACCGCTGTGATCCGTCAATGCTTCCTGATGAGGCGTAGCCGGAGCCACTTGACACCTTGGCTCCGGAGGGACTGAGGCGCCGGGAAAACGGGACCGCCGGATCCTGGAGGGACATGTGCCCCCTGGGGATCCCGGCGGTTTGCTGTATCTGTGGATGCCCCAGGCGGGGCAGGCGTCTCAGACGGCGCCGTTGAGGATCTTCTCCAGCACGGTCTTGAGGCTTCTGACCTTGCTGCGCAGCTCCACCAGCTGTGAGCCGTACTGATGGTGCTCCACAAACACCTTCATTTCGTCATAGGATTTGCAGGTGTTCTCATGGAGGGTCAGGTGGTAGGAGGCCACGCTCTGGAGCTTGACGATATCCTCATTGATGTTGTCGATGATCCGGGCTATCTCCGCCCGGTCATTGTCACTGTTGGTCTTGGCCACGGTGAACAGGCTCCGGGCGTCATCCGTGGCGTTGGTCATGCTTTCCAGTTCGGCCTTGTTCCGCTCCGTCTCGCTGATGATGTTGTTGATCTGCTCGGTGAAGCCCTCCACGCTGCTGTCAATCTTGGAGGAAGCCTCGGCCGTGTCCAGGGACAGCTTCTTGACCTCTCCGGCAACCACGGCAAAGCCCCGTCCGTGCTCTCCGGCCCGGGCAGCCTCAATGGTGGCGTTCAGGGCCAGCAGGTTGGTCTGGTTGGACAGATCCGAGATCATGCCGGTGCACTCCCGGATGGCGTTCATCTGCTCCTTTAGGGCCACAAAGGACTGGATGAAGATCTCCTGCAGCCGGGTCATGGACTGGACGCTGCCGGCCATGCTGTCCAGCACCGCGTGGATCTGGTTGATGTCATCCATGTTCTTGGTGTAGGCGTTCTCAATGCGCTCCACCGACTCGTCGATGTCATTCTTGATGCTCTGGATGGAGTGCACGTTGTCCTGCTGGGCGATGAGGGCCTCATAGTCGGACTTGTGGCTCTCGATGTAGTTGATGATCTCCTCAGAGTTGTGGGCATCGGCGATGGCCTTCTCCATCTCTTCGGTGATCTGGTAGCCGTTCTCCACCAGGGTGATCCTCTTCTGCAGCCTCTTGGCCCGTGCTCTGCCTGAAAACATGATCTTGCACCTCAAAGAAAGACGATGACACAGGGATCAAGTGTAACCGCAACGGCTGGTTTTTAACGTGAGTGCTATCTAATTTTCCCGTCCCGGAGAGACGGCCAGCCGGGGGATCCAGGCGGTGCGGTCAGGATTGGAACTGCCTTTGCGCCGGGACCGGGCGGTCTCTGACAGGGATGTTGCGGGGGAGTTGCAGTTGCAAGTGCGGGCACGGGTACGGGCAGGTGCAGGGGTATGGGAACGGGCAATGGTTGTGATGGGAGCGGGCAGGGCAGGGGCGGAAAGGCACTGACCCAGGATACGCGGCTCAGCGCGCTGGCGCAGCAGCGTCTGGCGCTCCCATGGGCGGCGTCCGTGGCGGCGATCAGTAAGCACTCCGGATCGGCGGGATCAGTTCATTCCGGCGAACAGTTCCTCTGCGGTCTGGCAGTCCCGGGCGATCTGATCCTTCAGGGCATCCAGATCCGCAAAGCGCCGCTCCTCCCGGATCTTGCTGATGAGCTCCACGCATACGGTGCGCCCGTAGAGATCCCCGCTGAAGCCGAAGAGGTGGGCTTCCAGCAGGGCGGTGGTGCCGTTCACCGTGGGCCGGGTGCCCACATTGGCGATCCCCCGGCACCGGGTGTCTCCCAGATCTGCGCTGATGGCGTACACCCCGCTGACCGGGGCCACCAGGCGCTTGAGGCTGATGTTGGCGGTGGGGAAGCCCAGGGTCCGGCCCAGGCGCTGGCCGTGGACGATCCGGCCGGTGATGCTGTAGGGCCGGCCCAGCATGCGGCAGGCCTGATCCAGATGATCCTGTGCCAGGGCTTCCCGGATCCGGGTGCTGCTCACCCGCTGGCCGTCCAGGCTGAAACTGGGGGCCTGCTCCACGGTGAACTGCCCGGTCTCCGCCCCCATCCGGATCAGGAGATCAAAAGATCCCCGGCGTTTCCTGCCGAAGCGGAAGTCATCCCCGATGATCAGGTGCCTGAGGCGGAACTTCTCCAGCAAGATCCCGGTGACAAAATCCTCCGGCTCCATCTGGGCCAGCTCCGGGGAGAACCGGAGGCAGCAGAGTTTGTCAATGCCCAGGCTTGACATGAAGCGGTGCTTCTCATGGAGGGTGGTGAGCCGCGCCGGAGTGTGCTCGTGGGCGAAGTACTCCCGGGGCTGGGGCTCGAAGAAAAGGACGGCGGAGGAGACGCCCAACTCCCGGGCCCGGGTGCGGACGGTGCTGATGATCTGCTGGTGCCCCAGGTGGATGCCGTCAAAGTTGCCCAGCGTCAGCACGCAGCCCCGGGGATCGGGCCGGATGTTGCAGATCCCCCGCATGAACTCCATTTCCGCCTCCGCTAGTCAAAGGTCTCGCTGACCCTGAGATCCCGGGTGCGGACACCTAGGAGTAGGGAGGCGAGGAAGTAAACCAGGGCCCCGGAGCCCACCAGGCCAGCCAGCCACAGGATCCTGAGCCATTGCTCCATGGCCGCAAAGGCCTGGATGTCCGGTACCACCAGGTACAGGAGGCCGGCCATGATCAGTGCTGCTACGATGAGCCGGAGGCCAAACACCAGCACCGAGGAGTCCATGCGGTAGATCCCCTGGCCACGCAGCCCCCAGATGAGGAACACCAGGTTCACGGTTCCCGACAGGGCGGTGGACAGGGCCAGACCGATGTAGCCCAAAGGCCAGATCAGCATCAGGTTGAACATGATGTTGCTGATCATGGAATAGATCCCGTAGCGCACAGGGGTTTTGGTGTCCTGGACGGCGTAGAAGCCCGGGACCAGCACCCGGACCAGCATCAGGGACAGAAGGCCCGTGGCAGATGCCAGAAGGCTGGCGGAGGACATGGCCGCATCGGCGGCGGTGAAGTTGCCCCGCATGAAGATCACGCTGATGATGGCCTCCCGGAGGACTATGATCCCTGCCATGGCCGGGATCCCCAGTGTCAGCACCATGCGGACCCCCCAGTCCATGCTCCGGTGGAACTTGTCGCTGTCCCCGGAGGTGCGGCTCCGGGAGAGCACCGGCATGATCACGGTGCTGATGGCCACGGCGAACATGCCCAGGGGGAACTCCAGGATCCGGTCGGAATAATAAAGGTAGCTGATGGTGCCCGTGGCCAGGAAGGAGGCCAGGGTGACATTCACCAGGAGGTTGATCTGATTCACCGACACCCCGAACAGGGCCGGGAGCATCAGGGTGCGGATCTTCTTCACCCCGGGATCGTTCCAGGCCGCCCGGGGCAGGCCCAGGAGTCCCAGGCGGCTGATGAAGGGCAGCTGCAGGGCCAGCTGGATGATCCCCCCGATGAACATGCCCCAGGCCAGGCCCAGCACCGGCTCATCCATGTGGGGCGCCAGGCACAGGGCGGCGGTGATGATCGACAGGTTCAGCAGACAGGGGGTCAGGGCGGGGACGGCGAAGCGCCCCAGGGTGTTCAGCACGGCGCTGAACACGGAGGTGACGGTGATGAACCAGAGGTAGGGGAAGGTGATCTTCAGCACCAGGGAGGCCAGTTCAAACCTCTCCGCCCCGGCGGCGGTCTTCTGGGCGTCCATGTACCAGCCCCAGCCGAAGGCCATGGCCACAAAGGTGGAGCCCAGGACTCCGGCCACGGTGATGATCAGTACCACCAGGCCCAGGGTGCCTGCCACCTTGGCGATGAACCGCCGGGCCTCGTCCTGATCCTTCTCTGTGTATTCCGTCAGCACCGGCACAAAGGCCTGGTTGAAGGCCCCCTCGGCGAAGAGCCGGCGGAAGAAGTTGGGGATGCGGTTGGCGAAGAAGAACACGTCGGCGGCCATGCCGGCCCCCAGCAGATCGGCGATGACCATGTCCCGCACCAGTCCCAGGATCCGGGACATCAGGGTGGCGGATGACACCACCATGCCCGATTTGAGAAGATTCCTTTTCTTTGCCAAGATGCCTCCGAAACAGCGGGGCAATTATACCCCATAATCCCCGGGGGCGATCCCCGGCCCGCCCTGGCCCCTATTCCCCGGAAACAGGACACGGGATCTTCATTCAATGTTGATTTGCGTCACAGGTCTGTGTATAATCTCCGTCCAGTTAGCCTAAACCGGGCTGGCGTCTTTGCGCCTGCCGGTGTGCAGGCTGTTTACCGGGTTCATGCGAACTGCCGCAAAAGGTTCAAAGGAGTTTATTTTGGCCAACATCAAATCTGCTAAGAAGCGTGTCATCACTTCCGAAAAGGCGCGCAGAGCTAATGCCAGTGCGCGTTCCATGATGCGCACCTACATCAAGAAGGCCATTGCCGCCGCCAACAGCGGGGACAAGGCCAACGCCCAGGCTGCTTACATCACCGCCCAGAAGGTGCTTGACCGCATGGTCACCAGAGGCATTATTCACAAGAGAAACGCCTCCCGGCACAAGAGCCAGCTGTCAGCCAAGGTCAAGGCAATGGCCTGAGGATCAGGACGGGCTGCCGGGAGCACTCCCGGCGTTTCGACGGACGCTGCGGCGTCCTTTTTTGTTTGCGGGGCCCCGTCCCTGCGCCCCGGGCGCCGGTTCCCTCCCGCTGGGACCGTGGGCAATGTCCCGGCCATGGGTTATAATCAAACGATATGTCAACAACGGATCTCTGACTGGAATTTTTGAAAAATGAGCGATTACAAAGACACTCTGAACCTCCCGGAAACCGCCTTCCCCATGCGCGGGGATCTGGCCCGCAGGGAGCCCGCCATGCTCAAGGCCTGGCAGGACGGGGAGCTTTACCAGAAGATCAGGGCCGCCCGCAGGGGGAAGCAGCGCTTTGTCCTCCATGACGGTCCTCCCTATGCCAACGGCAGCATCCACATCGGACACTCAGTCAACAAGATCCTCAAGGACATCATCATTAAGAGCAAGACCCTGTCCGGCTTCGACGCTCCCTACATCCCCGGCTGGGACTGCCACGGCCTGCCCATTGAGCTTAAGGTCGAGGGCATTGTGGGCAAGCCCGGACGGAAGGTCACCCCGGCCCAGTTCCGGGAGGAGTGCCGCAAGTACGCCATGTCCCAGGTGAACTCCCAGCGGGAGGACTTCAAGCGCCTGGGTGTCACCGGCGACTGGGACAATCCCTACCTGACCATGAACTTTGGCACTGAGGCCGAGATCATCCGCTGCCTGGGCAGGGTGGTGGCCAACGGCCATTTCGTCAAGGGCTTCAAGCCCGTGCACTGGTGCTGCGAGTGCCGCTCGGCCCTGGCCGAGGCTGAGGTGGAGTACTACGATCACACCTCCCCGTCCATCTATGTTCGCTTCCCCGCCGCGGATCCCGCAGATCTGGCCGGGGTCTTCAAAAACGCTGACGGCGGGATCCCCGCCTTCCAGGGTCCCCTGGCAGTTGCCATCTGGACCACCACCCCCTGGACACTGCCCGCCAACCGGGCCGTGTGCCTGAACTCCGGTTTTGAGTACTCCCTGGTGCAGATCCGGGGCGAATCCCCCGAGTGCCTGGTGGCCGCCACGGATCTGGTGGCCTCCCTGATGGCCAAGGCCGGGGTGCCGGAGGGGCAGTGGGAGATCCTGGGCACCTGCCGGGGATCGGATCTGGAGGGGCGCCAGCTGTGCCATCCTTTCCTGGATCTCCGGGTTCCCCTGATCCTGGGCGGCCATGTGACTTTGGACACCGGCACCGGTGCCGTGCACACCGCCCCCGGCCACGGCATGGATGACTATGCTGTGGGTCTGAAGTACGGCCTTGAGGTGGCCAATCCTGTGGATGACGCCGGCTGCTACCGGGAGGACGCCCCGGTGTTCCCGGGCATGAGCGTGTTTGAGGCCAACCCCCGGGTGGTGGAGCTGCTCCGGGAGAAAGGGTGCCTGATCCACACTGAGGATATCCTCCACTCCTATCCCCACTGCTGGCGTCACAAGACCCCCATCATTTTCCGGGCCACCCCCCAGTGGTTTATCACCATGGACGGCGCGGGTCTGCGGAAGCAGGCTCTGGACGCTATTCAGAATGTCCGGTGGATCCCTTCCTGGGGACAGAACCGCATTGAGGCCATGGTGGCCAACCGCCCGGACTGGTGCATTTCCCGGCAGCGCACCTGGGGTGTGCCTGTGGCCCTGTTTGTGGATCGCCAGACCGGCGAACTCCATCCCCGGACTCCGGAGCTGGTGGAGGCGGTGGCCTCCCGGGTGGAGCAGAAGGGGATCCAGGCCTGGTGGGATCTTGATCCTCGGGAACTGCTGGGGGACGAGGCCGACCGCTATGAGAAGGTCCCGGACACCCTGGACGTCTGGTTTGACTCCGGCTCCACCCACACCTCCGTGGTGGCCAAGCGCCCGGAGTATGCGGGCAGTGACATTGACATGTACCTGGAGGGCTCAGATCAGCACCGGGGCTGGTTCATGTCCTCTCTGATGCTGTCCCTGGCCTGCTGGGGGAAGGCTCCCTACCGCCAGGTCCTGACCCACGGCTTCACCGTGGACGGCCAGGGCCGGAAGATGAGCAAGTCCGTGGGCAACGTGGTGAGCCCCCAGGACGTGATCAAGAAACTGGGGGCGGATATCCTCCGGCTGTGGGTGGCCTCCAATGACTACAGCGGCGAGATGGCGGTGTCCGACGAGATCTTGAAGCGATCTGCTGACGCCTACCGCCGGATCCGGAACACATCTCGGTTCCTGCTGGCCAACCTCAAGGGCTTTGAGCCCGCCAGGGACATGGTGGCCCCGGAGGACATGGTGGCCCTGGACCGCTGGGCCGTGGACTGCGCCGCCCGGTGCCAGGAGGGGATAGTCCGGGCCTATGATGATTATGACTTCCACCAGGTGGTGCAGATGCTCATGAAGTTCTGCTCTGTGGACATGGGCTCCTTCTATCTGGATGTCATCAAGGATCGGCAGTACACCGCCAAGCGGGACAGCGTGGCCCGGAGATCCTGCCAGACCGCATTGTTCCTGATCTGCGAGGCCTTGGTCCGCTGGATGGCTCCCATCCTGAGTTTCACCGCCGATGAGATCTGGCATCAGATGCCCGGGAAGCGGGACGAGTTTGTGTTCACCGCCGAATGGTATGACGGTCTGTTCCGTCTGCCGGAGGGGGAGAGCATGGACAGTGCCTACTGGGACGGGATCCGGACGGTCCGGGACGAGGTGAACCGGGAGATTGAGGCCGCCCGGGCTGCCAACCGCATTGGCAGCTCCCTCCAGGCCGAGGTTATCCTTTACTGTGAGGGGGACGAGCTCCGGGAGAAGCTGTCCCGCCTGGGCAGCGAGCTGTGCTTTGTGCTCATCACCTCCTCCGCCGCTGTGGCTCCGGCCGGGACTCCCGTGCCTCCGGAGGCCGCCGGGACCGGTGTCCCGGGCCTCAGTGTCCTGGTGACCCCCACCGCTCATCAGAAGTGCGCGCGCTGCTGGCATTATGAGGAGTCTGTGGGCCGCATTCGGGAGGGGATCTGCCAGCGCTGTGTGGAGAATATCGACGGCGCAGGCGAGATCCGCCGGTTCGCCTAATGATCCGTGCCATGAGCCGAGGAGACAGGTGACATGATGAGGACCGGGCTTTTCTACTGGTGGGCCGTGGTGCTGGTGGCGGCGGCGGATCAGCTGACCAAGCAGCTGATCATGTCCTACATTCCCTATCAGGAGATGGTGGATCTGCTGCCCTGCCTGGCACTGGTGCATGTGTACAACACAGGGGCCGCCTTCAGCTTCCTCTCCCAGAGCGGGGGCTGGCAGGCCTATCTGTTCATTGCCATTGCCCTGGTGGCCCTGATCATCATCGGGGTGTCCCTGGCCCGGCTCCCTCGGCGGCAGTGGGTCTACTGCCTGAGCCTGGCCCTGATCGCCGGCGGGGCGGTGGGCAATGTTATCGACCGGATCTGCTACGGCCACGTGGTGGACTTCATCCTTTTTTACATCCGGGGAGTGTTCACCTATCCTGCCTTCAACGTGGCGGACAGCGCCATCTGCGTGGGGGTGGCTCTGCTGATCATCCGCTCCCTGTTCTTTGACCGGAAGCCTGCCGTTGACGCCGGCGCCGGGCAGGTTGCCGTTGCCGGGGAGGGCGCAGTAGTAAGGCAGGGAGATGGCACCCCACAGGGCAGGGGAGCCGGGGAGGAGACGTCATGACCGGACGCATCTGTCTGGTGAACCCCCGGGGCTTCTGCGCCGGAGTGTCCCGGGCCATATCCATTGTGGACAATGCCCTGGCACGGTTCGGGGCGCCGGTGTATGTGCGTCATGAGGTGGTGCACAACCGCTATGTGGTGGACACCCTCCGGCAGAAGGGGGCGGTGTTCATTGAGGATCTGGCCGAGGTGCCTGACGGCGCGGTGCTGATCTTCTCCGCCCACGGGGTGCCCATGGCGGTGGAGACTGAGGCCAAGAGCCGGAACCTCACCGTCTTTGACGCCACCTGCCCCCTGGTGAGCAAGGTGCATGTTGAGGTCAGGGCGCTGTCCAAGCGGGGAGCGGAGGTCATTATGATCGGCCACCGGTTCCATCCCGAGGTGGAAGCCACCCTGGGGCAGTATGACAATCCGGATGGCGGGATCTACCTGGTGGAGAACGAGGATGACGCCCGGGCCCTGAGGATCCGGGATCCCGCCAACCTCTACTATGTGACACAGACCACCCTGAGCATCACCGAGAGCCGGAACCTGGTGGAGTGCCTGCGCGCCCTCTATCCTCAGATCCACGGTCCCCGGAAGAATGACATATGCTATGCCACCCAGAACCGCCAGGATGCGGTGCGGAAGCTGGCCCATGAGGTGGAGGTGTTCGTGGTGGTAGGATCGGTGACCTCCTCCAACTCCAACCGGCTCCGGGAGCTGGCCGAGTCCTGCGGCTGCCGGGCTTACCTGGTGGATGACGAGAGCCAGTTGGACGAGAACTGGTTCACGCCCCCGCCTGCGTCCGTGGGGGTCACCGCCGGGGCCTCGGCTCCGGATATCCTCATTGAGCAGGTAGTGGAGCGCCTCAGGATCATAACCGGCTATGAGCCGGTGGAGATGCAGGGTATTGAGGAGAACCGGAATTTTGAAATCCCCAAGGAGCTGCGGACTGCGCAGTAAGGAGATGCCATGATCAAGCTGAACCTCACCGGCACCGTGGCCCGGGTGACGGTGGAGCAGGCCTTCAACTGGATCACCTGTGCCCTGAAGGCCATGTTCCGCAGTCCGAAGGTGCTGGCGTGCAACGCCCTCCTGTACGGCTCCTTCACCGCCGGGGTGCAGTTGGGGGCGTCCGTCTCCCCCCTGCTCATGCTGGCGTGGCTCCTCTATTTCTCCGTCCTGGGCTCGGTCATCATCAACCTGCATCTGTCCCGGGAGGATCCCGCCCTCCGGCCCAGGGTGTCCCATGGCTTCAGATCACCCCACATGCGGCGCCTTCTGCGGGCCAACCTGCTCCTGGGGCTGATCGTGGTGATCATTGCGGTGGCCACCTATTTCTGGTGCTCGGAGACGGGCATGTTCTCCGGGGAGAACGAGGTGCTCCTGCAGCGCCTCAAGGAGCTGGTGAACGCCGGGCAGCAGGGGAATCTGGGCTCGGCCAATGATCTGGCGGCCCGGCTTGGGGTGGATCCCAATGTCCTGGCCCGGTTTGTGTCCTCCCTGCTGATGCTGATCCTGGTGCTGATGCTGATCTTCACCCTGGTGACCTTCTATTTCATGCTGGTGCCCTTCTTCATAGTCCTCTCTTTCACGGAGGTGAAGCTGCAGCACCTAAACATGTACTGGCTGTCCTTCCGGGCCCTGATGAAACTGGTCAATTTCCTGCCCTATCTGGCATACGGTCTGGCGGTGGCCATGATCTCCATGTTCTACCTGATGTTTGCCGCCACCCTCACCGCCGTGCTGGGTCTGCCCGGCCCCATCACCCTGGTGGTGAGCTGCATGCTGAATGCCCCTCTGAGCGTCTTTGTGGTGTACACCCTTTATTTTGCCTACATTGATCTGTTCTGTGACCGGTCCTGCAAGTCCGCCGCAGGGGCAGTCGATGAGCAGATGGGATCAGTGCAGCTGTAGGACATGGGCTGTTTGGCATGCCTGTTGCCCGGGAGGTCCGGGCGGCAGGGCTTAAGTCGTTTTCTGAAAAAGGCCGATGCGGCCGGGAGGAATGATGGATCCTGCTGATTTCCTGTCTGTGGCGGGGATCCTGGCCGCCAGCGGCGCCTTTGCCGGCTTTCTGGCGGGGCTGCTGGGGATCGGCGGCGGGGTGATCTTCGTCCCGGTGCTGTATTTCGTCCTGGTGAGTGTTTTCGAGGTGCTGCCGGAGAACGCCATTGTGGTGGCGACGGCCACCTCCCTGGGCTGCATGATCCCCACCAGCACCGTCTCCTGCCTGTCCCACTACCGGGCCCGGAACATGGACACCGGTCTGATCCGCCGGTGGTCACCCTGGCTGATCCTGGGGGTGCTGCTGGGATCCCTGTTTTCTTCCCGCTTCGGCGGCCTCTGGCTCAGTGCGCTGTTCGGCTGCGTTCTGCTGCTGTCCAGCGCCAACACCCTGCTCCGGGCCAAGGCGCCTCCCCTGCGGAATGAACTGCCTTCCCGCCCCTGGCAGGCACTTATGGCCATGTTCATCTCCGGGTTCTCAGTGATGCTGGGGATCGGCGGCGGCACCTTGAGCGTGCCTCTGCTGACGTTGTTTGGCATGGATCCCCGGAAGGCCATCGGCACCGCTGCGGCCATCGGGCTGTTCATTGCCGTGCCGGGTGCTGTGGGTATGCTCCTGGCTGGGGGTGCGGTTGCTGATCCCTCACTGCCACCCTTCACTTACGGGAGGGTATGCCTTCTGGCGGTGCTGTGCATCGTCCCCTTCTCCATGCTGCTGGCCGTGCTGGGCGCCCGGGTCAACCGCATGCTTGATCCGGTGCTGCTGAAGCGGATCTTCTGCGTGCTGCTGATCCTCACGGGCCTGAAGATGCTGGCCAATGCCCTGATGTGACTTTCTGCGAGGTGTTATGAACAGGTTCTGTGCTGCGCTGCTGCTGCCCCTTCTACTCAACGCTGCCCCCTCCTGGGGTGCGGAGGGTGAGGACGATGTCTCTTCCTTTTGGAACAAGACTTACCGGGACGGCATGCTGATGCTGGACAATCCCCGGATCCCGGCCCAACTGGCAGTGTCCCGGTTTGTCTACCATGACTTCAAGGCCGAGGTGGAAAACATGGCCCGGAAGTTCTCCTGTGCCTCCCTGGAGTTCACCGAAGGGGGCTTTGCGGCGGAGGACTGCTCCTACAGCCAGGAGCTGCCCCAGATCCGGCAGAGCGTCTACGGCCGGGTCACCTCCCTGAAGGAGGGGGACGACCAGGTGTACACCCAGATCTATGCCCTGAGCCCCGTGCCCGGATCCCCTGAGCTCCGGACCCGGGCCCGGGAACTGCTGGATCAGGATCCCCTTGCCCATCCCCTGGATGAGTGGATCCTCAGTGTCACCTCCGGGGAGGAGTCCCAGGATGTGGTCTTCTATGAGAACCAGAAGCTGGGCGGGACCATCTCAGTCTCCCTGGGACAGTACACAGATCAGGATCGGCACAAGTTCCTGGACACCCTGGGCAAGATCCTCATGTGCCGCAAGGCCGAACGGGTGGACAACGGGGCCAACTTCTCCGACTGCCAGTCCTACCGTTACTATGAGATCCGGGATCTGAAGTTCCCCTATTATGTCCTCAGCTCCATCTCCTCGGATCTGGTGGCCAACTCCGGGGCCATGGAGTGGTTTGCTCGGATCGCCAAAGAGGCCTGGGAATACAATACCGAACTTCTGGAAAAGAAGAGCCCGGCCAACGGTGGTGAGTGAGGGCGGCACTGATCAGCCGCATCCTGTTTCCTTCTGCCCCCTGCCTACACCGGAGGCACTGATCTGAGGCTCCCGGCGGCAGCCGTCCAGGAACGGGAACTGTCGGGATCTGGCGGTGCACACTTCCCCCGTTCCGGCGGATCAGGGCACCTCCTGGGAGGCGGTCACCGGTCCTGCCGTCGGCCGCTTCATACATCATCCCATCCGCAGCGGCGCATGCCGCTGAGCTGGCCGCCGCATACTGCACGCTCCTGATCAGGCTTCTCATGTCGCCGTACTCTGCATGCTTCAGTACCGGCTTATTAGGCTGCCGCACACTGTGCGCATCAGATCCACCAGCCGGCATGGCAGCCGTTCAGATCCTGCCGTCCCGGGTCAGTCCCTCCCCTGAGCCTGCCCCGGTGCGGCGTCAGCCCCGGATCACACCCGCCTCCCCACTCTCTCCCGGCTTCCTGAAGCCATTTCTCCCCGACTTCCTCCTTACCCGCCGTCCGTCCGTAACTGTCATCAGCGGAAAACGGAAAAAAGATCCTCCTGATCCTGTTGCATTACCGGAGAAAAATAGGTATATTGCTCTTATTCCTAGTAAACCTATATGAAATAAGATTTTTGACAGCAATCAGATTTTCAGATCAAGGAGCCCAGAAATGACTTACAGAATTGACACCCTTCAGCTGCATGCAGGCCAGGAGAAGCCGGATCCCGCCACCGGGGCCCGGGCAGTGCCCATCTATCTGACATCCTCCTATGTGTTCAACGATTCCCAGCATGCGGCCGACCGCTTTGCCCTGCGGGACCCAGGGAACATCTACAGCCGCCTTACCAATCCCACGGTGGATGTGTTTGAGCAGCGCATTGCCGCTCTGGACGGCGGTGTCGCCGCCCTGGCCACGGCCTCAGGCCTGTCGGCCATCACCTATGCCATCCTCACCGCCGCCACCGGCGGGGAGAATGTGGTGGCCGCCTCCAACATCTACGGCGGAACCTACAATCTTCTGGCCCACACCCTGCCGGAATACGGTGTCAAAACCACCTTTGTGGACATCACTGATCTCTCTGCTGTGGAGCAGGCCATCGACGACAAGACCCGGGTGCTGTATGCCGAGACCCTGGGCAACCCCAACTCCGACGTGGCAGATATTGAAGCCCTGGCGGAGATCGCCCACCGCCACCGGATCCCCCTGATCGTGGACAGCACCTTCACCCCGCCTTCAGTGTTCCGTCCCATTGATCACGGCGCAGACATTGTGGTGCATTCTGCCACCAAGTTCCTGGGAGGCCATGGTACGGCCCTGGGCGGCGTGATCGTGGATTCCGGCAAATTTGACTGGAAGGCCTCCGGGAAGTTCCCTTCCCTGACTGAGCCCAACTCCTCCTACCACGGGGTGGTGTTCACCGACGCTGCCGGTCCGGCCGCCTTTGCGGTGAAGGCTAGGGCAGTGTTCCTGCGGAACACCGGTGCCACCCTTTCCGCCTTCAACGCCTTTATCCTGCTTCTGGGAGTGGAGACCTTGTCCCTCAGGCTGGAGCGCCATGTGAGCAACGCCCTGAAGGTGGTGGAGTTCCTGAAGGATCATCCCAAGGTTGCCCGGGTCAACCATCCTTCCGTGTCCGCAGATCCGGAGCAGCGCCGTCTCTATGCCAAGTACTATCCTGACGGCGCCGGCTCCATTTTCACCATTGAGATCAAGGGCGGTATCCAGGAGGCCCGGAAGTTCATTGACCATCTGCAGCTGTTCTCCCTGCTGGCCAATGTGGGTGACGCCAAGTCCCTGGCCATCCATCCGGCTACCACCACCCATTCCCAGCTCACCGAGGAGGAACTGCTTCACGTGGGGATCAAGCCCAACACTGTGCGGCTTTCCATCGGCTGCGAGCATCCGGATGACATCATTGAGGATCTGCGCCAGGCACTGGAGCAACTCTGATCCCGCCTTCCGGCGGCGCCTCATGGCAGGATCCCTGCTTCCTTAAGGGAGGGGGATCCATTACCCGGGCGGCGGATCATGCATGATCGTCTTCCGGGACACCGGAGGTGAGGACACCAGGCGCTGGACACCTTAAAGCACAGGGCCGGGGAACCACAGCGGTTCTCCGGCCCTGCTGTTTTGAGCTGCCACAGGAAGAGCCCAGGGGCTGGGCCTGCCAAGGAATGTTCCAGGACGCTGAGTCTGTACCCTTCCAGGATCCCGATCTGCCGCATCTGCTGGTAGAAATACATCTCAAAATCTTCCAAGTTCGGTGGATTCAGATGCTGCCCAGGATCATGGCGTTGTTTGCCAGCATTAGGAGGCCGGCATAGGGTTGGTGGGCCATGAGCTGTGCCCCAGAATCGCCATGATCAACAGGGCGGCGTAGGAATTAGATTTATTTCCTCTGCAGTTTGGTACGAATGTGGGCGGTATCATTATGGTGATACTTATTTCGAAAAATCAAATCTATCTTTTGATTTTGTATCACCGAAGTGATATAAATATGTCAATTGGAGGGGAGTACGATGGACACAAGGATCACCGTCTATCATGGTTCAATGCAGATCGTGGAGGTTCCCACCTTCGGCCTTGGCAAGAAGAACAATGACTTTGGTATTGGCTTCTATTGTACGGAGAATATCGAACTTGCGAAGGAGTGGGCTGTCTCCCAGCTGTGTGACGGGTTCGCCAATCGTTACACACTGGATATGGAGTTTTTGAATATCCTGAATCTGAACAGCCCAGATTACACGATTCTCAACTGGGTGGCTGTTCTCGTTGCCCACCGCCTTTTTAGTATCAAGGCACCTGTAACTAGGAAAGCGAGGCAGTACTTGATTGAGCATTTTGGCCTGAATGTGAATGCCTACGATCTGATTATTGGGTACAGGGCAGACGATTCATACTTTGACTACGCTGCGGCTTTCCTAAACAATACGATCACTGTTGGGCAACTGACTCGTGCCATGCATCTTGGGAAACTCGGCAAACAAATCGTCCTTAAGTCAAAGTTCGCATTTTCAAGGATCAGATACGAGGGCTTTGAAGTGGCCGAAAGGGATGTGTACTATGTTCTGCGCAAGGCAAGAGATGATGAAGCACAGAAGGCCTATCTGGATGTCTTGGAGGAGGAGGCCGACGGCCTCTATATAATGGACATTATCAGGGGAGAAGTTGCCAACGATGATCCGCGCATACCACGAAACCTATCTGAGTAACGCCCAGGCCGCACTGGGAGAGGCCTTCGACTATGCCATCAACACCTGCCAGATCCCCGGCCAGGACTTCATCTGGCTCTTTGCCGTCAGTTCGGTGAGCAAACGGATGGCCCGCGGCGAGCCGGCTCTTCTGGCCGGACAAAGCGGGATTGAGATCGCTTCCGCTGTGATCCTGGAGACCACGGGAAAAGCACCTGGTGCACAGCCCCGGGAGAACTTCGCACGATCCCGGGAATACTGGATCGGCTGGGCGGTCGGCTACTACCAGTGGTTCTCCGACAGGAACTACATTGAGATCTTCCGTGTCCTCTCCTTTGAAGATCTGGCGAACATGTACTGCGTGCTTCATGAGGCTGATGTCACCAAGTTTGCGGACATAGCGGACAAGAAGGTGCGGGAGCATTTCCGGGACACCAGCCTGAAACGCATCCGCAGCTCCTATGGCTGCACCCAGGCTGAACTGGCACAACGATCCGGGGTCTCCCTCCGGTCGATCCAGATGTACGAGCAGCGGAACAAGGACATCAACAAGGCGAGCGCTGAGGCTCTTTACCGCATCGCCAAAGTTCTGGGCTGCAGCATGGAAAGCCTGCTGGAGAAATAACCCCGGAGGGCCGGACACCAGGCGCCGGACACCTTAAAGCACAGGGCCGGGGAACCACAGCGGTTCTCCGGCCCTGCTTAGTTTGCACTGCTCCAGGAGGTTTCCCGGGCGGGGCGGCGATGATCTCAGCTGATCCGGAACACCCGGTTCTCCTGCCGGGGCGCCGGGGCGGGGATCCGCCCTTCGGCATATCCCAGGGCGCAGTGCCCGATCCCTTCCCAGGAGCCCTGGATCCCCAGATCAGCCAGCAGCTGCTGGTAGAAGGGCATCTCAAACTCCTCCCGGGCCCGGTGGATCCAGATGCTGCCCAGGCCCAGGGCGTGGGCTGCCAGCATCAGGTTGCCCAACACCAGGCTGCCGTCATAGACGTGGGTGGGCCAGGTGCTGTCTCCCAGCACCGCCAGGATCACCGGAGCACCGTAGAAGGGATCAAAGCCCTCCTTCCACCCGCCGATGCGGCAGTTGTCAGCGGCAATCCGGTCCCGGAGATCCTTCCGGGTCACGGCTATGATCTTGGTGGCCTGCCTGCCTTTGCCGTTGGCGGCATACAGTCCCGCCTCAATGATCTGATCAATGAGTTCGGCGGGGGGCATGTCGGGACGGAAACTGCGGATGCTGCGCCGTTCCTTCATGGCCTGGATGATGCTGTTGTCCATGTTCTGCTCCTTGTGCTGCCGGGGATGAGGCTCTCAGATCCCAAGCCAGGCCCAGGGAACCTGCTTCTGGCCGGGATCCGGGTGACTACTCAGAGGGCGGCGATCTCCTCCCGCTGCCGGGTGATCTTGCTGATCTGATCCTCCACCTCTGCCAGGCGGGCTCTTTCCTTGTCCACCACCTGCTGGGGTGCCCGGGCCACGAAGGACTCATTGGCCAGTTTGGCGGCAATGCGATCCTTTTCACCCTGGAGCTTCTCAGCCTCTTTCTGGAGACGTGCCAGCTCCGCATCCTTGTCGATGAGACCGGCCATGGGCACCAGGAGCTCAGAGGCTCCCAGCAGCTTGGTGACCGACAGAGGGCGCTCGGCTCCCTCGGGGAGGATCCTGACGTCATCCACATTGGCCAGGGCCATGATGAAGGCCTTGTTATCCTCCGCCGCCTGGGCGTCGGCTCCTTCAGCTTTCAGCAGAATGCTGAAGCGGGCGGAGGGACTCACCTTCATTTCGGCCCGGATGTTCCGGACGCCGATGACCACCTGCTTGACGAACTCCACCTGGGTCAGGGCCTTCTGATCCTCCAGCGTGCTTTGGGCCTTAGGGTAGGGCTGCAGCATCAGGGTCTCACTGCCGGTGTGGCCCTCCAGGATCAGGGGCGCCACATTGCCCCAGATCTCCTCGGTGATGAAGGGGATGATGGGGTGTGCCAGGCGCAGGATCTGCTCCAGGACGCTGAGCACCGTGTGCACTGCCGCATTCTTCTCCCGGGGCGAGCCCTTCCAGATGGCGGGTTTGGTCATCTCCAGGTACCAGTCGCAGTATTCGTTCCAGACGAACTCATACAGGGTGGTGGCTGCCAGATCAAAGCGGTAGGCGGCAAAGCTCTCGGTGATCTCCCGGATGGCGATCTGGAGCCGGGTTACGATCCAGCGGTCGGCGGCGGTGAGATCGGCGGGATCCGGCCGGGTCACCGGGGTGTCCCCGGCATTCATCAGGGCATAGCGGCTGGCGTTCCAGAGCTTGTTGCAGAAGTTCCGGTAGCCCTCCAGGCGCTTCATGTCCCAGTTGATGTCCCGGCCTGTGGAGGCCAGGGCGGCCAGGGTGAAGCGCAGGGCGTCGGTGCCGTGGGCGTCAATGCCCTCGGGGAACTGCTTCCGGGTGCGCTTGGCGATCTTCTCCGCCATCTGGGGCTGCATCATGTTGCCCGTGCGCTTGCCCACCAGGGCGTCAAGGGAGATGCCGTCAATCATGTCCAGGGGATCCAGCACATTGCCCTTGGACTTGCTCATCTTCTGCCCCTCCTCATCCCTGATGAGGCCGGTGACATAAACGGTTCTGAAGGGCACCTGGGGATTGCCCTGGCCATCCTTCATGAAGTGCATGGTCATCATGATCATCCGGGCGACCCAGAAGAAGATGATGTCAAAGCCGGTGACCAGGACATCGGTGGGATGGAAGGTCTTCAGTTCCCGGGTCTCCTCGGGCCAGCCCAGGGTGGAGAAGGTCCACAGGGCGGAGCTGAACCAGGTGTCCAGCACATCCTCGTCCTGCTTTAGGGGCAGATCCGGGGACAGATTGTAATGGCTGCGCACATCCTCTTCGCCGGCGCCTACATACACGTTGCCCTCGGGATCGTACCAGGCGGGGATCCGGTGGCCCCACCACAGCTGCCGGGAGATGCACCAGTCCTGGATGTTCCGCATCCAGGAGAAGTACATGTTCTCATACTGCCGGGGAACGAAGGTGATCCGGCCGTCCTCCACGGCCTTGATGGCGGGCTCTGCCAGGATCCCGGCCCGGACATACCACTGATCGGTGAGCATGGGTTCAATGGGCACCCCGCCCCGGTCGCCGTAGGGCTGCATCAGGGTGTGATCCTCTATGCGGTCCAGGAGACCCAGATTCTCCATCTTGGCCAGGACGGCCTTCCGGGCCTCATAGCGGTCCAAGCCCCGGAGATCCTCCGGGATCTCCCCGGAGTAGACGTCGCTGGGCTCGCCGTTCACGTTGAACACCTGGGCCTCATCCCGGATCCGGGCGTCTTCGGTGAGCACATTGATCATGGGCAGACCGCAGCGGTGTCCCACCTCATTGTCGTTGAAGTCGTGGGCCGGGGTGATCTTCACGCAGCCGGTGCCCTTCTCCATGTCCGCATGCTCGTCGCCCACCACGGGGATCAGGCGGTTCACCAGGGGCAGCAGGATCTTCTTGCCGATGAGATCCTGGTACCGGGGATCCCGGGGGTTCACGGCCACCGCTGTGTCACCCAGCATGGTCTCCGGCCGGGTGGTGGCCACCACCAGGTAGTCCAGGCCCTCCCGGGTCTTGGCACCGTCGGCCAGGGGGTACCGCAGATGCCACATGTGGCTCTTCACCTCCCGGTTCTCCACCTCCAGATCGGAGATGGCGGTGCGCAGCTTGGGATCCCAGTTCACCAGGCGCTTGCCCCGGTAGATCAGATCCTCCCGGTACAGGCGGATGAACACCTCCTGCACGGCCCGGGACAGGCCGTCGTCCATGGTGAAGCGCTCCCGGGTCCAGTCCACGGAGTCGCCCAGGCGGCGCATCTGGCGGGTGATGGTGCCGCCGGACTCGGCCTTCCAGTCCCACACCTTGCGGATGAATGCGTCCCGTCCCAGATCCCGCCGGGTCTTGCCCTCCTCGGCGGCCAGCTTGCGCTCCACCACCATCTGGGTGGCGATGCCGGCGTGATCGGTTCCCGCCTGCCACAGGGTGTTGTCACCCATCATGCGGTGGTGGCGGATGAGGATGTCCATGATGGTCTGCTGGAACGCATGTCCCATGTGGAGACTGCCGGTGACATTGGGGGGCGGCAGCATGATGCAGTAGGGCTTGGCGCCCTCCTTCCAGGAGGGACTGAAGCAGCCGGACTCCTCCCAGCGGCGGTAAATGTTCTGCTCCACAGCCTTTGCGTCAAAAGTCTTTTCCATAGTCAAGTTCCGTGATTGTCCGCGTCATGCCCGTGCTGAGCCGGGGAGGGTTTTTCTCTCCGATCCGCCGGCAGGGGATGCGTCATGGGGGATGCGCTGGGGACGGACTGCCCGGGGGCTTCCGCCAGTCAGGCGCAGGGTGATGAAACTGCAAAAAACATGCTAATTTTATTCACAAAGTGCCTTTTTTTCAATCTTTTGCCCCCCCTTTGAACCACGTGGAAGACCTTGGGAGATCCCGGAGTTGAGGTCTCTGCTCCGGTGGATCTGCGGGCCGTCTCCGGTGGGCGGCTGACCCGGATCCGGAGCGGCTCTGTGCCGGGCGGGGCGGGATCTGCCGGGGTGACTGTGAGGCCGGCCGGGTGGCGGCTTAGGGCGGGGGAGGGGATGGGATGGTCCTGAACAGTGGTGGCTGAGTGAGATGGAATGTGCAGACCGGGCGCTGAGCAGGGCGGGATGCAGTATGGCGGGTGCTGAACAGGGCTGGGCGGCAGGCCGTGCCAGATCCGGAGCCGGGCGGGCATGGCCCCGGGGTAGGGCGTGATCAGATATGCGGGAGGTGATCAGCGGCGCGGCGCCGGGATCACTGCTGTCCCCCGGTGATCTTCAAGTACTCCTCAGGTATTTCCCGGGCGCCGGTGATCTTCACGGTCTTGTGCCGGCCGGTTTCCCCCCGGAGGATGGTGACGTTCCCGGCGGCGGTGCGGAACTGCCGTGATAGGAAGCGGCGCAAGTGCTCATTGGCCTTGCCGTCCACGGGTGGCGCGGTGATGGTTATTTTAAGCTCCCCGTTGAGTATGCCGGCGAAGGCGTCCCGGGAGGCCTTGGGCTGGATCACCACGTGGAGAATGAGATCTTCCATCGGTCCCATGCCTCAGATGACCAAAGTCCACAGGAAGGCGGTGAAGCTGGGGCCCAGGAACTTCATCATCAACTGGATGATCAGATAGTCCGCCAGGTAGAGCAGCAGCAGTAATGCCAGGCCGCCGATGTTGATCATGCCTATGGGGGGAATGACGCTGTTCAGGGCGGAGTACACGGGACCCATCAGGGACCGGGTAATTTCGGAGATGGAGTTGGGCCGGAACCAGGACAGGATGGCGTCGGCGATGAGGACGAAGATGAACACCTCGGCGGTGTAGTGGAGGATGAACACCAGGGGTTTGCAGAGGTACAGGGGATGGATGAGGGCCTCGCCGGGGATGTCCAGGATAAGGTAGATCCCCGCATATTTGATCACCAGCAGGATGAGCACTGCCGCCACGCACGGCAGGCTGATCCCGGCAACCGACTTCCGGCCCCCGATGGACACGGGCAGCAGATCCACCACCTTCCGGGTCAAGCGCAGGATGAGGCCGGACACCGGGTTGTACAGGTTGACACAACTGGCCTGCAGCCAGATCCGGAACATGAAGACGGTGATCAGGATGTTGATGATCCAGCCGAAGATCACCGCGCTGGCCGGCAGTCCGTATATCATGCTTTTCTCCTTGGTATGCCCGGGACCGGGCTCAGGGCCGGGATCCGGGTGCCGGGGCGGTCCCCGGGACGGTGTTCATTCTATCTGAAATGCGTCCCGGATCAAGCGTGTTCCGGCCGGGCAGTCCGGTCCCGGCGGGCAGCCGGAGCCGCCCCGGGTTGGCGGATCTCCGGGAAAGGCCGGATGATCCCGGAGAGTTGCAGATGTCTCCCGGGGCGGGCGGTTTTCCGGGCTTGATGGTTAAAATCCGGGGGGATTGTTGGTTATAATATCCTTGGGGTGTTGCTGTCGGGACACCATTCCGAAAGGCGCCTCCCGGGGATCCGCAATGGAGACAGAGTGCCCGGATCCGGGGATCCCCTGATCGGCAGGGATGTTTGTTTTTGGTTGACCGGCATGGCGGAGACCCCAGGGTGTCTCCGGCCGGCGGGAGCTGGAGAGATGGCATTGGACAATAAGAATGGCAAGTTTGTGGCCGGCGCGATTGCCGGGTTTCTGTTGCTGGCGTATCTGGTGAGCCAGGCTGTGGTGGTGGTGGACGAGGGCGAGAAGGGTGTGGTCACCACTTTCGGCGAGATCTCGGGCACCTTTGATCCTGGCCTGCACTTTGCCCTGCCGGTGGTGCAGAACGTGCACAAATACAGTGTGCGGGTGCACAAGACCATGTTCGGCGATCAAAAGAGCGAGGTCCTCAGCGCCTACTCCTATGATCAGCAGATCATCGAGTCCTACCGCATCTCCGTGACTTGGCAGTACAACGGCGCCAAGATTGAGGATGTCTACAAGCACTTCGGGGTCAATGACACCATCTTCTACACGGTGGTCTCCCCCCTGATCCAGCAGACCTCCAAGATCCTGTTCGGCCATTACACCTCCCAGACCATTGTGCAGAAGCGCAGTGATCTGAGCTCGGAGCTGGACTCCAGCATCAAGGAGCAGCTGAAGAACTACCCCATCATTGTGCTTTCCGTGCAGATTGAGGATGTGAACTTCTCCAGATCCTACGAGAACATCATTGAGCAGACTGCCCAGAAGAAGCAGGAGGTGGAGAAGGCCAAGAACGAGCTGCAGAAGGTGGAGATTGAGTCCCAGCAGCTGGTGGCCCGGGCTGAGAGTGAGAACAAGGCCCGGAAGCTTGACGCTGACGCCCGTGCCTATGCCATCCGGGTCCAGGCGGAAGCCGAGGCCAACGCCATCAAGCTGAAGGCTGAGGCCCTGAAGGCCAACAAGGAGCTGGTGGATCTGACCATCGCCGAGAAGTGGAACGGCTCAGTGCCCCAGACGGTGTTCGGCGATCCCTCCCAGGTGGTTCCCCTGTTCCACGTCAACCAGAGACCCCAGGAGAAGCGGACCGGGCCTGCCCCGGCACCTGCTCCCCGGGAGGAGTGATCCCCAGGGGATCCCGGGAGGCCAGGGGCTCTCCCGGAATACCAGATCGGCAATACCAGATCAGCGAAGGCGGCATGATGCCGCCTTCCTTGTTCTTGGGGGATGTTTGGGGATCCCGGCGGCACGCCGCCGGATCCTGGAGTCTGATCCCTGGGGCCCTTGGTCCCTTTCCGGAGGGACGCGCCTAGAAGAGCTTCTCCATCTCCTTTGCCCGGGCCACGCAGGCCTCCATGGCGCTGAACACCGCCTTTTTCAGATCTGCCTCCTCAAAGGCGGTCACGGCGGCGTGGGTGGTGCCGCCCTTGGAGGTGACCTGGGCCCTGAGGGTCTCCAGGGACACATCGGCGCGCTGCAGGGCCAGCTCAGCAGATCCCTGGGCCGAGCGGGTCACCAGGATCCGGGCCTGTTCCGGGGTGAGCCCCATGGCGCAGGCGCATTCAATCATGTACTGCATGAGCAGGAAGAAGTAGGCCGGTGCAGATCCGGAGGCGGCGGTGACGGTGTTCATGTCCTCCTCCCGGGACACCCACACTGTCTCGCCCACGGCCTTGAGGATGGATCCGGCAAACTCCTTCTCCTCATCTGAGACCTCCGGGGCGGCGAACATGCCGGTGACCCCGCAGCCCACCAGGGCGGGGGTGTTGGGCATCAGCCGGACAATGCGCCGGTGGCCCCGGGTGAGCTCCCCGATGCGGTTCAATGTGACTCCTGCGGCCATGGAGATGATCAGGCGTCCGCCCATGCCGTCCAGATCGTCCGTCAGGCGGCTGAGCACCTCCGCAATCACCTGGGGCTTCACTGCCAGCACCAGGGCGTCAGCGCTCCTGGCGGCCTCGGCATTGTCCTGGAACACATGGATCCCCAGCTCCGTGGCGATCCGGGCGGTCTTCACCGGATCCTGATCAGCTGCGCTCACCAACTCCCGGGGATAGCCGGAGCGGATCAGCCCGCCCATGAGGGCGCTGCCCATGTTGCCGCAGCCAATGAAGGCAATCCTTCTGCCGGCGCTGTTCTGGTTCATTCTTTCTCTCCTCTGTTCTGATGTTTTTTGTTTGATCCGGTGCCATCCCGGGAAGATCCTTTCCGGATCAGTCCGGCCGGCTTCGGGCGCCGAAGATCCGGGTGCCGATGCGCACCTGGGTGGATCCGGCGGCAATGGCTGCCTCCATGTCGGCGGTCATGCCCATGGACAGGGTGTCCATGGAGGGATACCGCTGCCGCAGTTGCCGGAAGAGATCCGCAAGAGCGGAGAACTCATTCTGCAGGATCTCCTGATCCCGGGTGTCCAGGGCGATGCCCATCAGCCCCCGGAGGCAGAGATGGGGCAGGCCTGCGGCCACGGCGGCCAGATCGGCGGCCTCGCTGAGGGCGGCGCCGCTTTTCTGCTCCTCCCCGGAGATGTTCACCTGGAGGCACACATTCAGGGGCCGCATCATGGCCGGGCGCTGTTCGTTCAGCCGGCGCAGGATCTTCTCCCGGTCGCAGCTCATCACCCAGTCAAAGCGCTCCGCCACCGGCCGGGTCTTGTTGGACTGCAGGGGCCCGATGAAGAACCAGGTGATGTCCCGGATCCCGTCCCGGCGGCAGGTGTCGATCTTGGCGCAGGCCTCCTGGGCATAGGACTCCCCGAAAAGGCGCTGCCCGGCCTCATAGGCCGCCATCACATCCTCATAGGGCTTGGTCTTGCTCACTGCCAGCAGATCCACCGGGTGCTCCACCCCGTGGCGGATCCGGCACTCCCGGATATCCTCCAGGACGCTGCTGATATTGTCCGCGATTGCCATATGCCTCCTTTCCCGGCCCGGTCCACGGCCGGTCTGATGGTGTCTGGATCCCGCCCATTTCCAGAGCCGGACAGCACGTCGGCGCCCGGGGCGGCTTTTCCTGCAAGTATAGCACCTCCGGCACTTTCCGGGCAGGTCACCGGATCCGGCGGGGATCCGGCCCCTGGCGGGACACCGTCCGTCCGGCAATTCGTTAACTGCGTCTTAATCTTATGATGTATTTGTATCCGCCCCCGGTGGCTTTCTATAGAATTATGTGACGCTGCGGGCGGCTGATCCGCGTTTCCAGGGACGGAGGCGGAAGATCCCGGGAGCCCCGCGCACGATCCGGATTCACCATGGAGTTTGCATTTAAATGAGTATAGACATAACGGACCTGCTGAAGTACAGCGTAGGCAACAATGCGTCCGACCTTCACCTTTCCGCCGGCCTGATGCCCATGATCCGCATAGACGGTGACATGAGAAAGCTTGAGCTGGAGCCCATGCAGCACAAGGAAGTGTTCAAACTGGTTTACGACATCATGAACGACCAGCAGCGCAAGGAGCTGGAAGATAACCTGGAGGTGGACTTCTCCTTCGCCCTCCCGGGGGTGGCCCGTTTCCGTGTCAACGTGTTCCATCAGAACCGGGGCATCGGTGCCGTGTTCCGTACCATTCCTAGCAAGGTCCTCACCCTGGAGGATCTGAAGTGCCCGCCCATCTTCAAGAAGATCTCCGAGGCCCCCCGCGGCCTGGTGCTGGTCACCGGACCCACCGGCTCCGGCAAGTCCACCACCCTGGCTGCCATGATCGACTACGTCAACGAGTCCTTCCATGAGCACATCCTCACCATTGAGGACCCCATCGAATTTGTGCACGAGTCCAAGAACTGCCTGGTGAACCAGCGTGAGGTGCACCGGGACACCCACTCCTTCAGCAACGCCCTGCGCTCCGCCCTCCGTGAGGACCCGGACATCATCCTGGTGGGCGAATTGCGTGACCTGGAAACCATCCGCCTGGCCCTGACCGCTGCTGAGACCGGTCACCTGGTGTTCGGCACCCTGCACACCAACTCCGCATCCAAGACCATCGACCGTATCATCGACGTGTTCCCGGGCGCTGAGAAGGGCATGGTCCGGTCCATGCTGTCAGAGTCCCTGAACGCCGTTATCTCCCAGACCCTGCTCAAGCGCCTCCAGGGCGGACGGGTGGCGGCCCATGAGATCATGATCGGCACCCCGGCCATCCGTAACCTGATCCGTGAGGACAAGATCGCCCAGATGTACTCCTCCATCCAGACCGGCGCCGCCCAGGGCATGCAGACCCTGGACGCCTGCCTGAAGAAACTGGTGGTCACCGGTGTGGTTGCCGCCTCCGAGGCCCGCTCCGTGGCCAAGGATCCCACCACCATCTGACAAGCTGAGGAATCACTACCATGATGTACGACGGCGTCTTTCAGATCGACAAGTATCTGACCATTATGAATGAGCGGGGAGGCTCTGATCTGTTCCTCACCTGCGGCCTGGAGCCTTCCATGAAGGTAAACGGCAAGATTGACAAGATCGACAACATCATCCTGGATGACAAGATGGTCATGGGCTTTATGAAGGAGTGCTTCTACGGCCGGCCGGATCTGGAGTCCCTGTTCAACAGTGCCTTTGAGGCCAACTTCGCCATCCAGCGCCCGGTGCTGGGCCGCTACCGTGTGAGCTGCTTCATGCAGACCGGCATGCCGGGTATGGTCATGCGCCGCATCGTCTCCGAGATCCCCACCATCGAGCAGCTGCAGATCCCGGAGATCCTCCGGAACCTGGTGATGCTGAAGAGAGGCCTGATCCTGTTCGTGGGTGCCACCGGTGCCGGTAAGTCCACCACCCAGGCGGCCATGATCGGCTACCGCAACGCCAACACCCAGGGCCACATCCTCTCCATTGAGGATCCTATCGAATATGTGCACTTCCACAAGAAGTCTATCATCACCCAGCGTGAGGTGGGCGTGGACACCGAGAGCTTTGACGCGGCCCTGAAGTCAGCCCTGCGTCAGGCCCCGGACGTGATCCTCATCGGTGAGATCAGATCCATGGAGACCATGCAGTTCGCCCTGTCCTTCGCTGAAACCGGTCACCTGTGCATGGCCACCCTCCACGCCAACAACGCCAACCAGGCCATTGAGCGTATCATGCACCTGGTGCCGGAGAACAAGCACCGGCAGCTGCTGTTTGATCTGTCCTTCAACCTCAAGGGCGTGGTGGCCCAGCAGCTGATCCCCACCAAGGACGGCCGGAGCCGCCGGGCTGTGTTTGAGATCCTCATCGGCACCCCCATTGTCCAGGATATCCTGCTGAAGGGTGAGCTGGAGAGGCTCAAGACCGTGATGAGGGACTCCAGGGAGCAGGGCATGATCACCTTCGACCAGTCCCTGACGGATCTGTACTTCGCCGGGGTCATCCGCTATGAGGATGCCCTGAAGTTCGCCGACTCCCAGAACGAAGTGCGCCTGGCCATCAAGTTGCGGGAGGGCACCGGCGACGACAATGCCCTCAGAAACGTGGGCTTCCACTGACAGCGTCTCTGGAAAGCATTCCTGCAGGGGGATCCGGACAGCACCGGGTCCCCTTTCTGTTTCCGGATCCGGTCCGGAAGCAGATCCGGAGCCGGTGCCGATTGTCAGGAAGGGATCGGGTGCCGGTATGGGCACGGGCGCCGGGGCAGTGCCGGTGCCGGCGGGGATGGCTGGGTGCGGGACGGGCCCTTCCGGGAGCGCCGGAAACAGGAAGCCCCCGCCTTCCCGGGGAGGGGCGGCAGGGGCTCAGTCCCGCAGTAAGATCTGCGGGAGGAGGTTACTGGCGGGCCTTCTGCAGGAGATCCTTCCACTCCTGGATCACGCTCCGATCGGTGAAGTAGTCGATCTTCATGGCGCGGCGGACCCGGGCCAGGGTCTCCCCGGTCTTCTCGGCGGCCCGGGCGGTGCCCTCCCGGATGATGTCATAGGCGGTGTCAATGTCCGCCTCCCAGCGGGCCCGGCTCTGGCGCACCGGGGTGAGGGTCTCCTCCAGGACGCTGATGAGGAACTTCTTGCAGGTGCCGTCTCCCAGGCCGCCCCGGCGGTAATGCTCCTTCATCTCCTCCAGGCAGGAGTAGTCCGGCAGGTAGGAGGCGAAGTGCTCATCAGTGCACAGGGCGTCCAAATAGGTGAACACCACATTGCCCTCAGTGTGGCCCGGATCGGAGATCTTCAGGTGCTGGGGATCGGTGAACATCTTGCCATTGACCTGGGTCTTGATGGTCTTGGGATCATCGGACAGATAGATGCAGTTGCCCAGGGACTTGCTCATCTTGGCCTTGCCGTCAACTCCGGGGAGCCGGCGCTGCATCTCGTTCTCCGGGATCAGGGCCCGGGGCAGCACCAGGGTGTCGCCGTAGATCCGGTTGAACTTCTCCACAATCTCCCGGGCCTGCTCCAGCATGGGCAGCTGATCCTCGCCCACCGGCACCACTGTGGCGTCAAAGGCGGTGATATCCGCGGTCTGGGACACGGGGTAGGTGAAGAAGCCGGCGGGCAGACCCTCATCGGCAAAGCCCCGCATCTGGATCTCCGCCTTCACCGTGGGGTTCCGGGACAGCCGGGCGGTGGTCACCAGGTTGAGGTAGTAGAAGGTCAGGGCGTGGAGGGCCGGCAGTGCCGACTGGACGCAGATGGTGGTCTTGGCGGGATCAATGCCCACGGACAGGTAGTCCAGGAGCACATTGATGATGTTGTCCCGGATCTTCCGGGGATTGTCAGCGTTGTCCGTCAGAGCCTGATCATCGGCGATGAGAATGTAGATCCCGTCATATTTGCCGGAATTCTGCATCTCCACCCGGCGGCGGAGGGAGCCCACAAAGTGTCCCAGGTGCAACCGGCCGGTGGGGCGGTCGCCGGTGAGAATGATTTCCTTCTTTTCCAAAGTATGTTCTCCTGAATTGTGCAAATGTTTCCCGGAGGGAGGCGGGATCCCGTCTCTGTCCCGGGTGTGTTCTGTTCCGGAACTTCTCCATTTCCGGTGACGCGGTTCCGGATCCATCTGGTGCCGGTGCTCTGTCATGATCCGGCCGGTGATGGTGATCTGTCATGATCCGGACGGTGGACAGTGCTGGTTATTTTGTTGATGCCCCCGGGGATCAGCCGGGGTTTCCCGGGGCGCTGAAGGCCTGCTCCAGCTCCTCTTCTGTGACAAAGCCTGCGGCGGCCCCGGCCTGGCGGATCTTCAGGGCGGCAAACAGCTGGGCCCGATCCAGTGATTCCAGGGGCGGCAGACCCTTCAGGTGGTAGTGCAGGAAGGCGGAGAACAGCGCGTCCCCGGCTCCCACGGTGTTGATCACCCCGCTGACTGTGCGGGCCGGCAGGTGCTGCATGAGATCCTCGGCGGGAACATGCAGCAGGGCTCCCTGGGAGCCCATGCCCATGACCAGGATCCGGCAGGGATAGCGGGCTGCCAGGGCCCGGAGGAAGTCACCCCGATCCCCATTAACGCACTCATCGCTGAGGAACAGGATATCCGCACACTCCATGAACTGGCGGTTGTAGTCGTCATCGGGGCTGGCCAGCACATGGACGTCCGTGGCGATGAGCTTGCCCCGGGCCCGGGCCAGATCAATCAGGGGCCGGGAGAAGTTGATGTTGCAGGGCACCACCAGATCCGCCTCCTCCACGTTCCCCGGGGAGAAGGTGCAGGCGGTCTCCTGGACATCCTTCAGATCACAGTAGATCTGGCGCCGGCCGCTGTCATCATACAGCACCACGGAGGATGGGGTGGCGGACAGCTTCCGGTGCACCTGGGCGGCGCTGATCCCCAGATGATCCAGTTCGGACAGGAACAGATCCCCGGCGGGATCCTGCCCGATCATGGACACCAGGGTGACACTGTCTCCCAGGGCGTTCAGGGCTTTGGCCATGTTGAAGGCCACCCCGGAGGCAGAGCTGCTGACGCCGAAGAAGTCGAAGTCAACGGGATAATAGGGGATGGGAAAGCCCCGCACCTTTGCCGTGGTCTCCAGGTTCAGGAGCCCGGACACAAGTATTCTGGCCATGTGGGTGCCTCCGGCGGGGACGGGTGGGGGTGATTTCAGGAAAAGTCCCGGGGCAGGGGCTCCGGGACGGGCGGCATCCGGGATCTGCGGGGATCCGGGGCGTGCCCGGATCATTCCGCATGGCTCCCGGCGCGGGGATCAGCGGGTGTTCAGGGTCTGGCTCACCACTTCCTTGTCGAAGATCTTCTCGCAGTACTTGCACTTCAGCTTGAGTCCGGAGGCTTTCCTGAGGACGTAGAAGGTGGAGGAGACCTTCTCAAAGTTGGTGATGCAGTTGCTGTTGGGGCAGCGGTACACATTGCTGATGTGCTTGGGGATCTCCGGACGGTACTTGGTCACCACCTGGGAGTTCTCAATGATGTTGACTGTGGCGCCGGGGGCCAGGATAGCCAGCTGGTTCACCTGATCCTGGCTGAGGCGCTTGTTCTCCACCTTGATGAGATCCTTGAGCCCCATGGTCTTGGAGGGGAGGTTGAAGCCCACGGTGATCTTGGCGCCGGTGCGCTGGGTGTCCAGCATGCGGAAATGCTTGAGGATGTTGATCCCCTGGCCTGCGGGGATGTGATCGATGACGGAGCCGTTGACAATGGCCTCCACTTCCAGTTTAGACATGTCAGACCTCCTCGTTCAGGACCAGTGACAGCAGGGCTTCCCGGGCGTAGACGCCGTTTTCCGCCTGCTGGAAATAATAGGCATAGGGTGTGGAGTCCATCTCCAGCTCAATCTCGTCCACCCGGGGCAGGGGATGGAGGATCTTCAGGTTGGATCTGGCCCGCTGGAACATCTCGGGGTAGAGCACATACTGGGAGGCGATGGAGTGGTACTCGCTTTCTTCAAAGCGCTCCTTCTGCACCCGGGTCATATACAGGATGTCCAGCTCGGGGATGATGTTCTCCAGGTTCTTGTGCAGGGAGTAGCGGACGTTGTGATTGTACAGATCCTCCAGCATGTAGTCCGGCATGGCCAGGGCGTCCGGGGCCACAAAGAACATCTCCGCATTGAAGAGGGTCAGGGCCTGTGCCAGGGAGTGCACCGTGCGGCCGTACTTGAGATCGCCCACAAAGGCGATCTTCAGGTTGTCCAGGGACTTCTGGGTCTCAAAGATGGTGAAGAGATCCAGCAGGGTCTGGGAGGGATGCTGGTTGGAGCCGTCCCCGGCGTTGATCACCGGGACGCTGGAGTACTCCGTGGCCAGCCGGGCGGCGCCGTCCCGGGGATGGCGCATCACGATGGCGTCGGCAAAGCCGGAGATGATGCGGATGGAGTCCGCCAATGTCTCCCCCTTCTTGGCCATGGAGGTGTTGCTGGCGTCGGAAAAGCCGATGACCGAGCCCCCCAGGCGCTGGATGGCGGTCTCAAAGGAAAGCCGTGTCCTGGTGGAGGCCTCAAAAAAAAGGCTGGCAACCACCCGGTTGGCCAGCAGTGTGTGATTGGGTTCTTCCTTGAGTTTCTTGGCGGTCTGGAGCACCAGCTCCAGTTCGCTGCGGCTCAGTTCAGAAATGGAAATGATATTCCGGTGGTAGAGAGGATTTGCCATTGCTGTTTCCTGTTCCGGGATGGGGCCCAGGCCGCCGGCGGAGGCGGCGCTGCAGCGCGGGATGCGCCTGATCCGGACAGGATCGAGCCTGCCGGGGCTGGTGGATCCCGGGCACCAGCGTTCACAAAATTATGCTATTTCCAGGGGTAAAAATCAACAGGGTGGGGGAGGGCCGGAGGGTAGGGTGGCGGAGCGCATGGCGCATCAGCGGCGGTTAGGATCTCAGACTGGGAGGTGCTCAGCCGGAGCCCGGCCGATGCCCGGCGGAGGGGAAAGCCGGAGGGCGGGAAGATATGCGGTGAGGGCAGGTGTGGGAGAGAGGATGAGGCAGCGGGGCTGCAGATCAGCAGATCAGGGAAGTGAGTCGCCGATCGGCGCAAGAAACAAGAAAGCAGCACAGGAAAGGGAAAACAGCTGTGCGGGGACAAAAACACAGAAACAGGGCGACTGAAAGAGGTAAGGGATATAAGAAGAAAGAGAAAGGAGGGAGTTGGCAGGGGCGGTAAGACTCGAACTCACAACCTAAGGTTTTGGAGACCTCCGCTCTACCATTAGAGCTACGCCCCTGCGACAGTCAGAGATTATACGCCGGATGGCGGAAATTGAAAGGGTTTTAGCAGAAAAATTTGCTGTCTGACCAAAATCTGCCCGCCTGATCATGGCAGTCCCTGCCGCTGATCCTGAAACTGATCCTGCAGTGTCCCGCCTCTGGGAAAGGATCCGGGAACCTGCCTGCCAGGGGAAAGGCGGCGGCACCTGCTGGTGGCTGAGGATCAAAGGCGGCACCTGCCGGTGGAAGGGGAGTGGGGCTGCCTGCCGGGGCGGAGGACCGTGGACCGGCAACCGCCGGGGGAGCCGCCTATGCCGGGGATCAGCGGCCGGGGATCTGTGGTATATTGCCAGGGCGCCGCCTCCCTGGTCGGGACGGCGGCGGCGCGGCCGGGATCGGCCGCATGCCTGGAGGGCATATGTTTGAGCATTTCAATGCGGTCAGCTGGACGGTGACCTGGATCCTGACGATCCTGTCCGCGGCCAGCTGGTACGTGATCTGCACCCGGAGTCTGGATCTGTTCCTGTTCGGCCGGGATTTTTCCCGGGTGCGGGAGAAGTGGCGCACCGTCAGGGGCTTTGAGGATATCTCCGCCTACACCCGGAACGATCGCAGCCCCCTGGTGAACCTGATGGTGGCCGGGGCCTTTGAGTGGGCCCGGATCAACACCCTTCCCCTGGAGACCTCCCGGCGGGAGGAACTGCTCTGGGATCTTATGGCCCATGAGACCCAGGTTATGGTCGGCCGCCTGCGCCGGGGGCTGGGCCTGCTCACCCTGACGGCCGCCACGGCCCCCTTCATCGGCCTGCTGGGGACGGTCATCGGGATCTACCATGCCCTGACCTCCCTGGCCGCCGGCAGCGGGGATCCTTCCATTTCCATGATCTCCTCCGCTGTGGGGGAGACGCTGATCATGACGGCCTTCGGCCTGATCACCGCCATTCCCGCCGCCTTTGCCGGCAGCCTCCTGTCCGGGAGGATCCGCCGGTGCCGGGAGGAGCTGGACTCCCTTTCCCGGGTGTACCACACCCTGCTCACCTGCCGGATGAAGTCTGATGGCCTTTAGACGGGAAGTGCGGGAGGAGGAGCCGGATCCCTCCATGATGATCAATGTGGTCCCCCTGATGGACGTGATGCTGGTGCTGCTGGTGATCTTCATGATTGCCATGCCCTCCATGGCCCTGTCGGTGCGGGCCTCCTCCGGGGATGCCGGTGCGGCGGGGGAGCGGGCGGAGATCCTGATCCGGGCCGGTGGCGCACTGGAGTATGACGGGGAGACGGTCACCCGGGAGGTCCTCAGTCAGCGCCTGGCGGATGAGGTGCGCCGGATCCGGATCACTGCCGAGGATGAGGTGACCTTTGATCTCTTTGCCGGGATCCTGGCCGAGGCCGCCCGGGGCGGCAGGGACATTGACATTGCCGGAGGGGCCCGGCCGTGAGGACCGTCCTGGGCTTTGGTGTGCTGGCACTGCTGCTGATCCTGCTGTCCCTGGCGTATCTGGCCACGGGATCCTACAGCCTGCCACTGGGGGAGGTGGTGTCCGCCCTGCTGGGAAACGGCGGGGAGGAGGCCGGCACCGTGGTGCTGGAGATCCGGCTGCCCAGGCTTCTGGGCGCCCTCATGACCGGGGCGGCCCTGAGCCTCACCGGGGCGGTGATGCAGAGCATCTTCAACAATCCCCTGGTGTCTCCGGATATCCTGGGGGTGAGCAGCGGCGCCGCCTGTGGGGCGGCTGCGGCCCTGGTGCTGGGGCTGGGGGCCCCGGCGGCGGCTTTCTCCTCCTTTGCCGGGGGGATGCTGGCGGTGACGGTGGCCCTGCTCCTGGCCCGGATGGCCGGCGGAGGCGGGGTTCTGCTGCTGGTGCTGGCGGGCATTGTGGTGGCGGCGTTCTTCTCGGGGGTGGTGGAGCTGATCTGCGCCCTGAACCCCCGGGCGGAGGAGTTTCCCTCCATTCTCTTCTTTCTGTTCGGATCCATGGCCCGGATGACCCAGGGGGATCTGGCGGTGCTTGTTCTGGCCCTGCTGCCCGGGGCGCTGCTGCTGTGGCGCCTGGGCTTCGCCCTGGACGTCATGAGTCTGGGTGAGGCGGATGCCGCAGGCCTTGGGCTGCCTGCCGGCAGGCTCCGCCTTATGGCAGTGATCCTGTGCTCGGTGATCTGCGGCCTGTTCATCTCCCGGGTGGGGATCATCGGCTGGGTGGGGCTGGTGGTGCCCCATCTGGCCCGGATCTGGTTCGGGTTCCGCCACCGGATCCTGCTGCCCGCCTCCATGCTTCTGGGGGCGGTGCTGCTGGTGGGGGTGGATCTGATCTGCCGCAGCCTCTTCACCTATGAGCTTCCCCTGGGGGTGATCACCTCCATCCTGGGGGCCCCGGTGTTCGCCGTGGTCCTGTGCCGGAACGCCGGCAGGAGGGACGGGACATGCTGAGTTTTGACCGGGTGTCCTTCGGCCGGGGGCGGGCCCTCATCCGGGATCTGAGTTTTGACCTCAGGGCCGGGGAGATCCTGGCGGTGATGGGGCCCAACGGTTGCGGCAAGTCCACCATGCTGGCAGTCTTTGCTGAACGGTCCCTGCTCCTTGGTGGGACGGTGTCCCTGGGTGGCCGGAGCATCGGGGTCATGTCCCAGCGGGAGATCTTCTCCCTTCTGGCCCTGGCCTCCCAGAACGGGATCCCCGCCTGCCCCTGCACGGTGGAGGACTATGTCCTTGCCGGCTGGTACCCCCGTCTGGGCCTCATGGGGGTGCCGGGGCGGCTGGAGCGGGATGACTGCCGCAGGGTGATGGAGCAGATCGGGATCCTCCAGTGGTCCTCCCGGAGGGCTGACGCCTTGAGCGGCGGGGAGTTCAAGCTGGTGCAGCTGGCCCGGGCCATGACCTGCGGGCGCCGGCTGCTCCTGCTGGATGAACTGGACTCTTCCCTGGACTTTGCCAACCGGATCCGCATCGCCACCCTTCTGCGCCGCTTTGCCGCCGGCGGGGGCGCAGTGCTGATGATCACCCACAGCCCGGAGCAGGCCCGGGACACCGCCGACCGGATCCTGCTGCTCTCCCCGGAGCTACCGCCCCTGGAGGGGAGTCCGGAGGAGACACTGGCCCCGGAGATCCTGGGCCGCTACTTCGGGGTGCGGATCCCCGGCACGCCGGATCCGGGAGTGCCTTCCGGAACCCCGGGGCGGCTTTGACTAACCTCCTTCATTTGTTTATCATGCCGTGAACCCCTCTTTTCCGGAGGGATGCGCCTGGCTGTGCCTGCGCCCCCTTCGCCGTGTCCGGGATCCGGCTGTTCCGATCCTCCGGAAGGACGGCGCTCCCTGCCCAACAACCAGCCTTACAGAAGATCATTTTCATGGAAAATATCGAACTTGATGCCAACGGTGACGAGCTGATCAAACTGCCGGCTTTCACCGAGCAGGCTTATCTCAACTATTCCATGTCGGTGGTTACCGACCGGGCGCTGCCCCACATCGCCGACGGCCTCAAGCCGGTGCAGCGGCGGATCATCTATGCCATGCACAGTATGGGGCTGCGGCCGGACGCTCCTCACCGGAAGTCGGCCCGTACTGTGGGCGAGGTCATCGGCAAATACCATCCCCACGGTGATGCCGCCTGCTATGAGGCCATGGTGCTCATGGCCCAGCCCTTTTCCTACCGCTATCCCTTTGTGGACGGCGAGGGCAACTGGGGCTCCCGGGACAACCGGGAAAGCTATGCGGCCATGCGCTACACCGAATCCCGTCTGTCCCCCTTCTCCGCGGTGCTGCTGACAGAGATCGACCGGGGCACCGTGGACTGGCAGCCCAATTTTGACGGATCGGTCAAAGAGCCGGTTCATATGCCGGCCATGCTGCCCAACATCCTGCTCAACGGATCCTCGGGTATCGCCGTGGGCATGGCCACGGACATTCCCTCCCACAATGTCCGGGAGATCGCCAACGCCTGCTGTGCCCTCCTGGACGATCCGGAGCTCCCCCTGGAGGAGCTGATGAAGCATGTGCCGGCTCCGGACTACCCTACCAGGGCTGAGATCATCTCCACCCCGGAGGAGTTCCGCCAAATCTACTCCACAGGCCGGGGCAGCTTCAAGATGCGGGCCACCTATGTGGTGGAGGACGGCAACATTGTGGTGACCAACCTGCCCTACCAGGCCTCATCCTCAGTGATCGTGAAGCAGATAGCCGATCTGATGGAGGGCCGGGCCAAGGGCCGTCAGGCTGCCCGGTTCAACCTCATCTCCGATGTCCGGGACGAGTCCGATCACAAGAACGACTGCCGGCTGGTGATCGTTCCCCGATCTAACCGGGTGGATATTCACAAGCTGATGCTGCACCTGTTCGCCACCACGGATCTGCAGAAGAACTACAAGGTGAACATGAACATCATCGGTCTGGACGGCAGGCCACGGGTGTTCACCCTGAAGGAGTGCCTGCTGCAGTGGCTCAGCTTCCGGCGGCTCACTGTGGAGCGCCGGATCCGGTCCCGCCTGGAGAAGGTGACGGAGCGGCTCCATCTCCTGGACGGCCTGTTCATTGCCGTGCTCAACCTTGACGAGGTGATCCGCATCATCCGCACCTCGGATGATCCCAAGGCAGAGCTGATGCTGCGCTTCAAACTGGATGAGGTGCAGACCGAATACATTCTGGAGACCAAGCTCCGGCAGCTGGCCCGCCTGGCGGACATGAAGCTCCGGGAGGAGCAGGCGTCACTGCTGGCGGAGCAGGAGCAGCTCAACGGCTATCTGTCCAGCGACCGGAAACTCATTTCCCTGATCAAGAAGGAGATCCTCAAGTGCGCCAAGGAGCATGGCGATGATCGCATGAGCGTCCTGGCGGTCAGGGAGGAGGCCAAGAAGATCAGCGAGAAGGAACTCACCCCCTCGGAGGTGGTGACCGCTGTGCTGTCGGAGAAGGGCTGGATCCGGGCCGCCAAGGGCACGGATGTGGATGTGAAGGGCCTCAGCTACATGGCCGGTGACAGCTTCGCCTTCTCCTCGGTGGGCCGCACCAGCCAGCTACTGATCATCATCACCGCCACAGGCCGGACCTACTCCCTGGATCCCGCCACGCTGCCCTCCGCCCGGGGCAAGGGAGAGCCCCTCACCGGCAGGTTTGACTTTGAACAGGGGGACACGCCGGCAGGCATGATCATCGCCGATCCCGCAGATCAGTTCCTGGTGTCCACGGATGCGGGCTACGGCTTTATCACCACCTGTGAGACCATGTCCTGCGCCAACCGCAAGGGCAAGGCGTTGCTGTCGGTGCCCGAGGGGGGCAGGGTGCTGCCGCCCATGGAGATCCGGGGATCCCATGCGGAACTGCTGGTGGTGACCACCTCAGGCCGGATGCTGATCTCGGATCTGGCAGCGGTGCCGCGGCTGTCCAAGGGCAAGGGCGGCAGGTTCATCGGCCTGCCGGGCAAAGTGGTGGCCTCCCGGGAGGAGTATGTCCTGCGCATGGTGCTGCTGGGCCGGGGGGACACTGTGGTGATCCATGCGGGCAAGCGCAAGCTCACCCTCAATCCGGAGGAGCTGTCCGTGTACCGGGTGGCACCCACCACCAAGGGTGTGCGGCTTCCCCGGGGGCTGCAGAAGGTTGACATGGTGGAGGTGATCTCCCCTACGATCGGCTATGAGAATGAGCAGGAAACAGGAGAAACTGACAATGCTGAAGTACTGTAGGATTTTTGTGCTGCTGGTGCTTGGGATCCTGGGCTTCTTCCTCGCCCTGCTGATCTGCCTGCCCCGGCCTTTCAACCCCCGGAACACCAGCCTGGTGACCCGCTACATCCTGGCGCCCGCCGCCCGGATTGTGGGCCTGAAGATCCACATGGAGGAGCCGGAGTTTCTGGCCGGGATGAAGTCCGCGGTCTATGCGGGCAACCATCAGAGCAACTGGGACATCGTGGCTCTGGCGCCCTGCGTCCGTCCGGGAGTCATTGCCATCGGCAAGAAGAGCCTGGTGTGGGTGCCCCTGTTCGGTTTGATTTACTTTCTTGCCGGCAATGTGCGCCTTGACCGGGAGAACAAGCAGAAGGCCATGGAGACCATGAATAAGGTCTCCCAGGATCTGGGAAGCGGCAAGTACTCCATCTGGATCTTCCCCGAGGGCACCCGGTCCAAGGGTACGGGGCTGGGCAAGTTCAAGCCCGGGGCCATTGTCACCGCCTCCGAGGCCGGTGTTCCCCTGGTTCCCATTGTGGCCTCCACCTACTTTGATGATTTTGACATGAACCGCTGGAATAACGGGCATGTCCTGATCAAGTACCTGGATCCCATTGAGTATCCCAAATTCGACATGAAGAACAAGGAGGATCTCCGCCGGGTCAGGACCTGCACCCAGGAACTGCATGATCTCTTTGCCCGGGAGATTGAGAGCCTGAACGCCAAGGCCTTGGAAATGAACCAGGCTGACGGAGTGAAGCCGGGCAAGAAGAAGGCACAGACCTCCGGCGGTGCGGCCGGGGCTGGGGACAGCACCGCCTCCGGCGGAAAGGACGGAGAGCCGGGCGCCGGAGCATGATCCCGTGGTCTCCCGGCGGCGTGCCGGGAGGATCTCTGCCGGAATGACCGGTGTGCAGCGGGAATGGCAGCGGCACCCGGAAGGCACGGTGAACTGCGGAATGGACTGCCGGAAGACATCTGTGCTGCTGTGAGGACAGATGGAGATCAAGTTCATTGCCATGAATGCCGTTGGCGGCAGGAAGAGAAAGGACAGATCGTAAAGAGAAGGGAGCGTCCCAGGGAAAAGAGAAGGATCCGTCTCGGGTGAGCTGGCAGCGGCCGGCTCGCAACCAAGGCAGGGGCAGGGGAGTTCTCAGCTGATGCTGATGTTCTCCGGTCTTATGCCCATGGTCAGCAGCTGGCGGTAGCGGCTGCGGCTGGCGGGGAGCAGATCCGGGATGCTTTTCAGGGTGAAGTCCGCCAGGAGGGCGCAGTCCAGTTCCTCCCGGGCGTAATGCTCAAGACTGGGCCGCAGGCTGAGGATGATCCCAAAGCCCGGGCACCAGTTTCCGGCGGCCACCACCGGTGCCGCCTGGGCGTCCGGACTTCCGGCGGCGGCTGAGGGGATGAAGCCCGGCACCCGCCACATTTCCCGGACAAATGCCTCCGGATCCGGGCAGAGGACCAGCATGCGCCCTTCCTGCCGGAAGTGCTGCCGGTGGATCTGGGCGGCGATCCCGGCGGCGGTCTTCAGAAGATCCTCCGGAAGGGTCTTTTCGGCAATGTAGAAATGGCAGGTGTTCATACTGGCAGGATCTCCGGTCCGGCGGGAGGGGAACACAGATCCCCTGGCATCCGGACTGTCTCAATTGTAGCGGCAAACACCCGCCGGGTAAACCGCACCGGCATTATGCCCGTCCGGGCGGGAGTATGCAGATGTCCCGCAGATCCATGCCATGGGGATCTGGCACAGTTTCAAAAAGACGCCTTCATGCCTTAAAATGAGACCTGTGAGCCGGCGCTGGCGTCACCGCATGATCCGGCGCCATGGGGCGGATGGGAGCCATTCTTGATTCTTTCCAGATACATTTTCAAAGAGATCCTGAAAAGCCAGCTGTCGCTGTTTGCGATCCTCATGGCGGTGTTCCTGTGCCAGAGCTTTGTCCAGGTGCTGACCAAAGCCACCAAGGGGGATATCCCCGCTTCCCTGGTCACCCAGATCCTCCTGCTTTCCGTGCCCAGCATGTCGGTGTTCATGCTGCCCCTGACAGTGTACCTGGCGGTGCTTATCACCCATGCCCGTATGGGCGGGGACTCGGAAACCATCGTCATGCGGTCCTTCGGCATATCCCCTCTTAAAAGCCTGGGGATCTCCTTTTTTATTGCCGTGCTCACCGCCGGCGTTGCCCTGTTCAACTCCCTCTATCTGCTCCCCCTTTCGGCCCAGAAGCAGGCCACACTGCTGGATGATGCCCGGGAGAATGCCAGTTATTTTGCCCTGGACAGCGGCAAGTTCATCAAGCTTGGGGGATCCTCCAAGGTGGTGGCCTATGTGGATGAACTCACCGGAGGAAACGGCAAAACCCCCAAGGGGGGAAAAGCCAGCGCCGCCTCCGGAAAGGCTGATGCCGGGGATGAACTGCGCCGCATGAGGAACATTTACCTGTTCTTCCAGGGCAATGACCGCTATCCACCTTCCTATGCCATGGCACGGACCGGCAACATTGCCAAGGATGATGACGGGATCCTGTGGTTCATCCTGGAGCAGGGCCGCAGTTACTCCGGACCGGATCGCCATGGGAAATATGCCATGGCGGACTTTGATGAATACCGCTTCTGGATCTCGGAGACCGGAGGGGACTCCCGGGCTGACCGCCCCTCTGCCAAAACCTCAGGGGAACTCTGGGCGGCCTCCGACCGATCCTCCATGGCAGAGCTGCAGTGGCGGATCTCCGTTGCCCTGGCCATTCCGGTCCTGACGCTCATCGTCGTTCCCCTGGGCGGGGTGAAGCCTAGGCAGGGCAAGTTCTCCAAACTGCTGCCGGCGCTGCTGATCTTTGGCTCCTACTTCCTGTTCTGCGGGGCCCTGAAGAATCTGGTGGATCGGGGATCCTTCCCGGTGTACCCCGGGCTTTATGCGGTGCCGGTGCTTTATCTGCTGTTTTTTGCCCTGCCTCTGAACCTTGTGGAGACCCGCTGGTACCGCAGGCGTCTGCTTAAGAGGAGGGAAGTCAGGTGATCAGGATCTGGCCGGGAATCGTTGAGCGCTATGTGGGACGCCATGTGGCGGTGTGGGTGATTTATGTCAGCCTTTTCCTCTGTCTGATCTCATGGCTCATCAAGTTCATGGAGCAGTTGCGCAATGTGGGCACCGGCACCTTCACCGTGATCACGGCGGTGGAGTCGGTGACCATGCTGATCCCCCACAATTTTTACACCTTCTTCCCTCTTTCCGCCCTCATGGGCACGGTGGTGGCATTGTGCCTGCTCTCCTCCCGGTCCGAACTGGTGGTGTTGCAGGCCTCCGGGGTGTCCAAACTCATGATTGTGACCGCGGCCATGAAGATGGTGCTCCCGCTGATGCTGGGCGTCATCCTCCTGGGGGAGTTTGTGGTGCCCTACACCTCTTTCAAGTATGATGAGATCAGGGCCCAGGCCATCAAGGGCGTCACCATCTCACCGGGGATCACCGGTGATCTGTGGGCCCGGGAGAACAATGAGTTCTTTTACATGTCCCAGGCCAGTGCCGAGGGCGAGCTCAGGAATGTTGAGAAGTTCACCTTTGATCCCGATTCCGGGAAACTGCTGTCCCACTCAGTGGCGGAGGGCGCGGTTTTCCAGGACGGCGTCTGGCAGTTTCACGATATCACCTCCCGGATCTTCCGAGAGGACGGCTTTGATCTTCTCCATGAGGACAGCGCCCAGTGGCAGCTGACCATCACTCCCGACAAGTTCAACATCTTCTCCAACAGTCCCGATGAACTTTCCATTCATGGTCTGTACTCGTACCTGCGGTACCTGAAGAAGAACCATCTCAAGGCTGACCGTTATGAACTGGAGTTCTGGCGCAAGACGCTGTCGCCCTTTGCGGTGATCACCATGATCTTCCTGGCCTCGACCGTGGCCTTTGGCTCTATGCGGTCCCTATCCCTGAGCTCCCGCATCGTCCTGGGCATTGTTTACGGGTTTGTGTTTTATGTGGCCAATCAGACCTTTTCGCCCATGAGTCTGGTGTTCGGCATCCAGCCCTTTGTGTGTGTGATCCTGCCCAGCGCCCTGTTTTTCATGGCGGCGGTGTTTATGCTTGCACGGCGCTGAAGGGTGCCTGGGGCTCGCATTCTTGACAATGGAGTGTGGTATCAATAGAATGACTTGCGTCGGAGGTCATGCCCATTCGGTGGCAGGCTCCGCAGTCACACCATGCCTCGGTGGCGGAATTGGTAGACGCAGCTGATTCAAAATCAGCCGGCTAATAACCGTGTCGGTTCGAGTCCGACCCGAGGCACCATCCCACAATTTCCCCTTCTTTCACAAACCCTTGCCGCGCCTCACTTTTGCACATCAAATCCTTGTGCCGTCTGACTTTCTTCGTTTGCAGTTTACCGCATACGGTCGCATACGCCCGCAGTGTGTCGCACGCAGATGGGCAATAGATGGGCAACGAGGTAAAGCATGAATGACTTGCAACTGAGGGCTCTCAAACCAAAAGACTTCCTGATCACTGAACTTCAGTCCAAACTTATAGTCAGCAGGCTGAGACTGAACTGAATGCCGTCAGAAAGGCACAGGGAAGCCGGAAGAAAGTTACCAAGGAAGAGACGGACGCATACATCCAGCAGCACTATTCCGCACTGAAGCAGAAAACGGAGAACGATCTGGAGCCTCTTCATGATGGGGCTTTGTTGTTTCCTCCTCTACGAACGAAGGGAGAGAAGTAACGGAGCATGGCACAGATACCAAGAATGCAGGCGGCTGAACCAGCGACATCTTTGTCAAAAGCAAGAAGCAGCACACCAGAAAGAAGCAGGATCAGAACCAGCACAAACAGATAAGCAAGACCCCGCAGTGATATTTTGGTCTGACTTTCAAGAAAGAGCCGATCATTTTCCAGCATAGTCATCCGTTGCTGGTGATCGTTCTCCTGTTCCTGCTCCACCAATTTGAACAGCCTGTCAGCCGCTGTGGGAAGGATCCTGCCGGACGTGACCGTGTGCTGTGCCGCCCGCCGTCAGGGACGGAGAGACGCCGGCCGATGATGTCCGACGGCGCCTCTGCTCAGCCGGCTTACTGGTTTGGGGTCAGCACCGTGGGCTTGGAGTTCTCCAGCATGTCCGGGTAGTCGGTGTTGTAGTTGAGTCCCCGGGACTCCTTTCTCTCCAGGGCGGAGCGCACCACCAGATCGGCAATCTGCAGCAGGTTGCGCAGTTCCAGCAGGTTGTTGGTTATCCGGAAGTTCTCGTAGTACTCTCGGACTTCTTTCTTCAGCAGATCAATGCGGTGCTGGGCTCTCTGGAGACGCTTGTTGGTCCGCACAATGCCCACATAGTCCCACATCACCATCCGCAGTTCACGCCAGTTGTGCTGAATGATGACCTCCTCATCGGAGTCGGTGACCTGGCTGTCATCCCAGAAGGGGAACTTCACGATCCCCTGAGCCGATCCCAGTTTGCCCAGGATGTCCCGGGCTGCGGAGGCCGCATACACCAGGCATTCCAGGATGGAGTTGGAGGCCATGCGGTTGGCGCCGTGGAGACCGGTGTAGGAGACCTCGCCGACGGCGTAGAGGTTCGATATGTCTGTGAGGGCGCGCTCGTCCACCATGACGCCGCCGCAGGTGTAGTGGGCGGCCGGGACCACAGGGATGGGCTCCTTGGTGATGTCGATGCCCGCCTTCAGGCACCGCTCATAGATGTTGGGGAAGTGCTTGCGGATGAATTCGCTGTCCTTGTAGCTGATGTCCAGGTACATGCAGTCGGCACCCAGGCGCTTCATCTCATGATCGATGGCCCGGGCCACCACGTCCCGGGGTGCCAGTTCCTCACGGCTGTCATAGTCGGGCATGAACCGGGTGCCGTCGGGACGCTTCAGGAGCGCACCCTCGCCTCTGAGGGCCTCGGACAGGAGAAAGTTCCGGTCGGTGGAACTGTACAGGGTGGTGGGGTGGAACTGGTTGAACTCCATGTTGGCCACCCGGCATCCGGCGCGCCAGGCCATGGCGATGCCGTCACCGGAACTCACCTCGGTGTTGGTGGTGTACTGGTAGACCTTGGAGGCGCCGCCGGTGCACAGGGCCGTGAATCTTGCGTAGATGTTCTCCACCCGGCCGGTGGCGCAGTTGAGAACATAGACCCCGAGCACCCGGTTGCCGGGCAGTCCCAGTTTTCTGGTGGTCACCAGATCAATGACATTGAATTTTTCCAGCACGGTGATCTGGGGGTGGTTGACCGCCTGGCTGATCAGGGTGTCCTGCACCGCCTTGCCGGTGGCGTCGGCGGCATGGAAGATGCGCCGGTGGCTGTGGCCGCCTTCCCGGGTCAGATGGTAGTCGGTGTCGGAGTCATCCATCTTGTCAAAGTCCACGCCCTCCTTGATCAGCCACTGGATGCTCTCCTTGGCGTTGCGGACGGTGAACTCGACGGCGCTGCGCTCGCACAGGCCCGCACCTGCAATCAGGGTGTCGCTGATATGGGAGTCAATGCTGTCATTGTCGGCATACACGTCGCAGACGGCGGCAATGCCGCCCTGGGCCTTGGAGGTGGAGCCCTCGGAGATGGGGCCCTTGCTGATCACTATCAGTTTGATATCGGGGTTCTCGTCCGCAAGCTTCAGCGCCAGGGTCAGCCCGGCAGCGCCGCTGCCGATGATCAGCACGTCACATTCTCTTTCGGTATGATCGCTCATGTCTGGTGTTTCCTGTCTGGGTTCCCGGACGGGGAGTGTCCTGTGTCCGGTGTGGTTGCAATTCTGTGACCTGTTCCCGGGTCCGTGTTCATTTTATCACTTTTCCCGGGGCATGATGTTTTCAGGTCCTAAGGCTGAAGAGCCGCTGCCGGTGAGCGGTCTCCGGGATGCTCCCGTGACCGCCGGGGCCGACTCTTTTTGGCAGTGAACCCTTTCCTTTCCATTCCCACTTTTATCTGGATCGGCTCAGATCAGCCCTGTTCTCCCGGTTTTGGGGACCCTCATTCCACGCTGTCCGTGATGGTAGCGGCGGGTGTCTCAGGCAGAGGCGTCTCTTCTGCTGCCGTCAGCCTGGGATCCTCACCGGTGCCAGTGCTCTGATCCGGCTCCAGATCATCCGCAGGTGACACTGGGTTATGACTCTGTTCCTCATGGTCAGAGGACGACTTCAGATCTTCTGTTGGTGATGCCGGAGACTGTTCCTCCTGGGATGGGGCCGGCTCCAGGCCTTCTGCAGGTGGCACCGTGTTCTGTCCCTGTCCATGTTCCTCCTGGGTTGAGGATGGTTCCTGACCTTCTGCGGCTGATGCCGGTTCTTGACTCTCCGGGGCGGGGGATGGTTCCCCGCTCGTTTTGGGATCATCTCCGGATCCTGTGTCCCGGGTGCCGGCGGCCGGATCGGGGCCGGACTCCTGCTCTGCCTCCGGATGCTTCTTCTCGTCCATTTCCATGACCAGGGTGGGGTAGAGACGGTCAGCCATTTCCCGGATCTCCTCCCGCTCCTCCGGGGTGTAGTGATCCTCCAGGGCGATGAGCTGCTCAAAGAAGACCTTCTTGGGATGGAAGGGGATTATCTCCTTGGTGACGATCTCCCGGTACCGGGCCAGCCAGGTGTCAACAGGCAGGATCATGAGGTTGTTGTACACGCAGGTCATCTCAAACTCCGAGATCTGCATGTTGAAGGGCAGGGGGTTGATGACATGGTCTTCTATGGCACCACAGTCATTGTTCCGGATGATCCGGTCCAGTTGGAAGATGGACACCAGGGCGGTGGCACAGTAGGTGAGGAGGACCAGGGTGGTGATCGCAATGGGCACCCTGCCGAAAACCAGTTTCTTGCGGTCAATGATCCGCTTGTTCCATTCGTCCTGGGCCGAGTTGTACCAGATCACGGTGGCCATGGCATAGAACACCGGCATGGAGAACACGCTGACGCTGGCGACCACGGTGGCCAGGATGAAGGGCAGGACCAGGCAGATGTTGCCGGCCTTCTCGGTCCAGGTGAGGTGCTTTCCCAGGGCGGTTCTGATCAGGGCATACCATGCCAGGAGCAGGGGCACCAGGGCGAAGATCCCGCCGATGGTCAGCAGGTGGAGCACGGTGCTGTAGGCCCTTTCGGTGTAGTAGTTGGGATTGCTCTCCAGGTTGGCCATGGCAAAAGTCCCGTGGCCGTGACCGTACAGCAGGTGGGCCGAGGCGGTGCGCACATGGGCCAGGGTGTTGGTCCAGTAGTGGTTAAGTTCCTCAATGAGATCAAAGTCCGCATAGAACTCCATCAGATGGGTCAGCCAGGTGCAGATCAGCATCACGGCGGAGACCATGATCCCGATCTGGGTCTTCTCCTTGAACAGGAGTCCCAGCAGCACCATACAGGAGGGCACCACCACAAACACTGCCTTGACGGAGATATGGTGCAGGAAATACAGGTACAGGAAGATCAGGGCGAACAGATTGCCCAGGACCATGAGCACCGTGGGCCGGGCCCTGAGCAGCATGTAGAGGCTCACCGCAATGCCAATGCTGGCCAGGATGCTGTCGGACTGGGGCGGCTCCATGTTGTACTGGATGACAAAGGTGACGTCATGCATGACCGCATTGACGGTGCAGCCTCCCAGGATGGTCCACAGCATCAGGTTGCGCCGGTATTCGCTGCAGCGCACCTGGGACAGTGCGAACAGCATCAGGGCGGTGACCAGGAAGGGCAGCACCAGAGGGGCGGTGTTGGGGAGCTCACGGAAGTGGATGACCTGATCCAGGCACACCAGACCTAAGGAGAAAAGCATGATACGCACCACCCGGGGCATATGCAGCACCAGGGTGCTGCTCAGGCACCACAGACCGTTGGCGATGACCAGGATCACGAAGAACATGGTGGCAATGTTGATGGCGGATCCGGGGGTGGATTCGTCTAGGAAGGGGCCGAAGTGGCTCAGGGGAAACACCGCCAGCCAGTAGACCATGCTCAGCCCGATGTTGATCCCTGAAAAGATGCGGTTGGCCTTGTTCATGGTCTCTCCCTTCCGCCGGCTGATCTGATGGTGTGTTCCGGCTCCTGTGCTGGTTTCATTCTAGCACAGCCGACAAGTGAGAACTGACGCCTCGCTCTAAGCCCGGGAGGCGCCGTCCGGGCCTGTGACTGTGGGGCTGGTGGCGAAAGTGTGATAAAATCCTCATAATGGGTTAATTGGCACCTGCTTAGCCTGTCGGGGCGTGTTTTCCGGGACTGTGGGAGTTCCAGGTGCCGCAGTTTTTAATGAAAAAAAGTGAACTTTTTGCGTTCCTGCCAGTCTTACTATCTGTCGGCTGGCAGAACTGTGCTTGGTGCGGGAAAGTTCCTGGAGTCTTTTTCTTGTGAGCAAAGAGCTAGCAGATCAGCAGATAATCGAAGAAGTGCTGAAAGGCAACAAGAATGCCTTCTCCCTGCTGGTCTCCAAGTATCAGTACCGGGTTCTGAGCATCGTGGGCAGGTTTGTTCATGAGCCTGCTGACTGTGAGGATGTGGCTCAGCAGACCTTTATCAAGGCCTATGAGGCCCTTCCGACCTTCCGGGGAGAAAGCGCCTTCTACACCTGGCTGTACACCATAGCCCAGAACTGCGCCAAGAGCTTTGTGAAGTCCAAGGTTCAGCAGGTGGTGTCGGTAGACGCGGCAGATCCTGAGGTGGAGATTTATGACGGCAGCGAGCGCCTTCATGATATCGAGAGCCCGGAGGATCTCCTTTCTTCCGAGGAGCTGCAGCGGATGCTGATGCAGGCGCTGGATCAGATGCCCGCAGATCTGCGGCAGGCCCTGGTCCTCTGCGAGCTGGAAGGTTTGTGTTATGACGAGATTGCACGGCGTATGGGGTGCCCGGTTGGCACCGTGAAGTCCAGGATCTCCCGGGCAAGGGAAAGCCTGAGCAAGGTCATAAAGCCGTACATGAGCAAAGATTAGGAGTGACATATGATCCCACATGAGAGCATTTCAGCTGCGGCTGACGGCGAGGATCTCAGCGGTAGCCTGATCCGCAGCATTGCTTCCGATGCTGACGCCCGCAGGGAATGGGAAGCCGATCAGCTGATCGGGGCCCTGCTCCGGAAAGAGGCTCCTGCTTCTCTGAGCCGCGGGTTCATGGACCGCTTTGAGGCCCGGTTCGCCTCCGAGCCTGTTCTCATGACCCAGCCTGAGCGCAAGACCCGCAGGTTTGCCGGCGTCCTCCGCTACTTCGGCCAGGCAGCCATTGCCGCTTCCGTTGCCGCCCTGGCGGTCACTGGTGTCAACTACTACTCCGTCAACGGCGCCGGCTCAGTGGATCAGGTGCTGAACACCACTCCCTACGGCGGCATTGCCTCCCCGGTGCGGGCCAACATCCGCTCCACCCCCAGTTCTATTGAGGTTCTGCCCCAGAGCGGCTACAGCCTCCCTGAGAACACCCGTGACCGTGACCTGACCCCGGATTTCGTGCAGCCTGGCAAGATCTCCAATCATGAGCTTGCCCAGATTGAGGCGTTGCTCCAGGATCACGCCCTCCAGAGCCGTATGCAGAGATCCTCCGGCAACTGACAGCGGGCTGTGCTTCCGGCGTCTGGGAATATGCTGCGACTTTTTGCTTCCATCCTCTTGCCCGTCATATTCCTGCTGACGGGATTGCCGGCGGCGGCCGAAGGTGACGCCGCTGTCTACCGTGACGCCGTATCCATTGTCAAGCGGGCCGAGCAGGCCCAGGGACGTCTGTCCTACGAGAACTACGTGGTTCACATGACCCTGAGCGTCATTGAGTCCATGCGGATCTCCCACGGCTTTGTGGACGGGGTTCCCACCACCTTCATGCAGTTCCTCAACGGCATGCCCAACGGGGTCATCAACTACCGGGATCAGATTGTCTACATTGAGCCCGGGGACAAATACTACTCCGTGGGCGACTCCTACTTCCCCAACCTTTTCCTGCGTCTTCTGAACTCCTCCGCCGACGAGATCTGCCAGCGCTACGATGTCTACTCCCTGGGCCAGAGCCGGGTGGCGGATCTGATCGTGGACATGGTGAAGCTGGTGCCCTCCGACGGCTTCGGCTACAACCTGCTGCTGGCCGCTGATCAGGAGACGGGGCTGATTGTCCAGCTGGATGTCAGCGATGTGAACGGCAGCCTGGTGGAGCGCTTCATGACCGTGAACCTCAAGGTGTCCGGCAGCGTTCCGCCGGTGCTGGAGGACACGGTGCGCCGTCTGCCCGGTCTCCTGCGTCCGGGGATCCCCCAGGTGGCCAGCGAGAAGCTCCGGTGGAAACTGGGCTGGCTCCCTGACAACTTCTTTGTGGTCCGGACCAACCGTCATGCGGTGTTCGGCACGGACTCCAGCTCGGAGTACATGCTTATCTCCAACAAGTTCACGGATGTGTCCATCTATCTGACCAGCCATGTGTCAGAGATCTCGGTGCCGGTGCTGACCCTTAATGCCACCACGGTGTACCGCCAGAGGATCTCGGAGAACCTGGATATTGCGGTCATCGGCCAGATCCCTCCGGACATGGCCCGCACCATTGCCCAGAGCGTGGTTCTGGAGTGACAGCTCGGTGACAGTGGTGGCCATGGGGGTGGTGACCTCCTGCCAGGACGGGATGGTCACAGTTTCCTGCCGGCGGCGGGAGGCCTGCGGGGCCTGCGCCTCCCGGGACAACTGCGCTACGGCCACGGTTGCCGGCCTCATGTCCCGGGACGTAACTGTGAGGATCCCCAAGGAGCCCGGATCCTTGTTTCAGCCCGGGCAACTGGTGGTCGTGGAGGCGGAGGAGGGGCTTCTGCTCCGGACCATCCTGCTTCTCCTGGTGCTGCCGGTGCTGTTCCTTCTGGCCGGTGCCCTGGCCGGCTCTTATCTTGATCCCGCAGATCAGGGGGATGCCGGAGCTGTTGCCGGCGCCTGCCTGGGGCTGGCCGCCGGCTGTCTTGCGGGCAGTGTCCTTTCCCGGCGCCTGGGCGCGCCCCGCTACCGGCTCCGCCCCTGCAGCCGTCCGTCCTGTCCTTCCTCCCCTTCCTGACAAAACTCCACTGTTCATGGATCCGGCTTCTGCCTCTGCCTTTCAGCGTTTCTCTGACTTCCCGTATTGATGGCTTAAGCCCAGCGTCGCCGGCCTTCCCGGATCAGATGGCTTAAAGGCCGTCCTGACGCCTTCCGGCCTCCAGCCCCGGCCCCGGTCCCGGACCGGCCGTGTTTCTACCATGTTTGCCGTTATGGTAAAATCACCCGGTGTCTGCGTCTTCCCCTCAGACCGTCAGCAGGGGAGCCGCATTCATGATCCGGCAGCAGCAGTCCCGGATCCGAAAGCCAACAGGGAGCACAGATCCGGATGACCACTGTCACAGTAATTGATGAGATGAAGCCGCTGATGGCGGAGCTGGAGCAGCGCCTTTCCGCATCAGTCAGCTCCTCCTTCCAGGAGGTGAATGAGATCTGCGGCCACATCATTTCCGGCGGCGGCAAAAGACTCCGTCCTCTGTTGCTGCTGACCTTGGGCCGGATCATCGGCTACACGGAAAGCCACATGCACCTGGCATGCGCTGTGGAACTGCTGCACAATGCCTCCCTTCTTCACGATGACGTCATCGACAAGTCGGAACTGCGCCGGGGCCGTCCCACGGCCAACGCCGCCTACGGTGTCCCCGCCAGCATTCTCTTCGGCGACTACATGTACACCCTGGCCTTCCGGCTCCTGCTGAACTACGGCAACAGCGAGATCTCCCGGACCTTGGTGGATGTGGTGCAGATCATGTCCGAGGGGGAGATCCGGCAGATGTTCCGGAGCTGCACCGGGGATATCACCGTGGAGGAGTATTTCGAGATCATCGGGGCCAAGACATCCTGCCTCTACAGCCTGTCCTGTGAACTGGCAGCCCTGGTGTCCTGCGGCCGGGATGATCCTGCCGCTGCGACCTGCCGCAATTTCGGGACCCATTTTGGCAACGCCTTCCAGATCACCGACGACATGATGGACTATGTCTCCGAGGCCGGGATCATGGGCAAGTCCCCGGGGGATGACTTTGCTGAGGGGAAGCGGACGCTGCCCCTGATCCACCTGCTGGGGTGCTGCTCCGAGGAAGAGGGAGCACGGATCCGAGCCCTTTTGAGCCTGGAAGGGGAGGACAGCGGCCAGCGGCGGCGGGACGCCTTTCCTGAGGTGGCTGAACTTATGCGCCGCCACGGCTCCATTGACTACTGCGGGGAGGTGGCCGGGGCTGAAGCTGATGCCGCTGTGGCGGCTTTGGCGATCTTCCCTGACAGCCCCCTGAGGCAGTTCCTGGCTGATCTGGCCCACTCCCTGGTGACCAGGAAGGTCTGAGGTGTCCTGACGGTGCGTGCCGGAGAGCCTGCGCCGGCTTTCCTCACTTTCCCTCACTTCCTTGCTTCATCCCCGCGCCTTTTCTTTCCCTGCTTACCTTCTGTCTGGCGGTGCGTTCCCTTTCCGTGTATGCGTACACTAGTTGGTTATAACAAATTACACTAAAAGGTTATAATGAATTACATTAGTTTGTCATAACTGGCTGACTGACTTACTCAGGTTTT
>CACZLZ010000003.1 GCA_902782145.1 uncultured Aeromonadales bacterium | reverse complement strand
GCGCCGATGGTCGTGTGGCTTTCGCCATGTCAGAGTAGGTAATTGTCAGGCACCCCTTCCGGGAGGATCCTTTGTCAGGGTCCTCCCTTTTCTTTTGCCAGATTTCCGGATCCCTCAGCGGGAACTGTATCTGGTCAGTCTGATATCCTCACCGCGGATCTGTCTGAAATTCCTGTCCAGTCTTCTTATATCAGGGCAGACTTTGCCTACGGCGGCCATATGGTAGTTTCCGTAGGTTCCCCTCCAGACATCTACGATATTCCTCTGCTCAAGGCTTACAGTCTCCTTCTCAGGATCAATGGCTATCCTGCTGAAGGCCTGGATCCCTTCGCCTGTGTATTTACCCAGAGCTTCCCTGATGACCCAGATTTCAAAGAACCGTTCTTCCGGGCAGACTCTTATATAGTCAGTTTCCTCCGGGGAGAAAAAGCGTTCGGAGATCCGGACTGCGTTGTTCTTTTTCCTTATTTCGATATCCACGCCCAGATCAGATGATCCTATCCCCAGAAGGATCAAACCTCCTGCATGGGAATAATTGAACCTGGGGAGGGCGGGATCTGTGAAGAAGGGCTTTCCTCCTGGCATTTTCGCTATTTCCGGGAGTTCAGAGGCAGGGCTTCCGGTATATTCAGACAGACAGAAGCCAAGGGTGGACAGGGCACAGAGATGTGCCCGAAGGCTGTGCTGGCAAGTGTAGCGAGCTACCGCTTCCTGTATGGTTTCTGAAGAAAGATACGGCCACCTAATTTCATCAAAGCGGCCGTCGGGGATATCTGCCAGGTACAGCAGACACATTGCTGAACTACTCTTTGATCAGCACAGCAGCACTGAATGGCTGAAGTTCTGTGCCGGTGTTAGCGCTGTCAGTTGACAGTTCCATGCGGTAGCCGGCAGCAGTTTCAAAACTCTTCACGGAATTGCTGTAATTCAGAAGCACGACGCTCCTGCCGTTGCTGATAGTGAGTGTGTGGTCACCACTGGATACTTCATACTGCCCATCATCTCCGGCACAGCCGATGAACTTCTTCTTTTTAAGATCAATCAACTGACGGTAGATCTTCAGGATACCGGCGTTTTCTTCGGAACTGAGTTTGTCCCAGTCCAGCCGGCTGTCATTGAATGTCTCCACGTCATGGGAGTCCCTGGGTTCAATTTTGGCGAACTGCCATTCCTTCTTTCTTCCCTCTCTTACAGCTTCGATAAGCCAAGGGTCGGAGAAGGACTCAAAGAAGAGGAAGGGATTGGTTTCACCGTACTCTTCGCCCATGAAGATAAGTGGAACATTGCGGCTGGCGAAAAGGGACACTGCAGCCAGGAGGGTTTTGCCTTTTCCGGCACTGGTGATGAAGCGGTCACCTTCGATGCGGTTGCCGACCATGTCATGATCCTGGATATAGACCACGCATTCCTCGGCTCTGAGTCCGTCGGGTTTGGTTCCTGAATAGTCCTCAATGGCATAGTTAAATCTGGTGCCGTCCAGCACAAAGGTATTCTTGAATGCGGAGACGACATCATCAAAGCCGTAGAAACTCTTGAAGAGACGGTCATTGCTGTCAGGAGTGAGGGTTGACCTGATGGCCAGACCAAAGTCATCCACCCACTGGCTGTCACAGCCATCACCCTCAGGTTCGGCGGAGGTCACCATCCGGTTGTTTCTCAGATGCTCGGCTATCATGAGCACTGACCGGTTCTCCTCCTGGCCTATCCTATGGGCCAGATCGCAGATTTCCCGCTGTATGCGTGACTTGGAGCAGTCCTGGACCATGGCCCAGGCGTCAAGACGGAAGCCGTCAAAGCCGATGTCCTTCAGCCACCACTCAACATTGCCAAGGTAAAACTCCCGGATCCCCTCAGAGTCTGCCGCATCAAAATTGATGACCGAACCCCAGGGAGTGTCAGCGTTTTTGGTGTACCGGGCGTAGAAGCCGGAATAGTTGCCTTCCGGGCCGAAGTGGTTGTAGACCACGTCGTTTATGACGGCTATGCCCAGTTTGTGGGCGGCCTCAATAAAACTGGTGAGATCCTCATAGTTTCCGTAACTGCTCTCCAGGGCGTAGAGGAAGACGCCGTCATAGCCCCAGTCGTAGTTGCCGGGAAACTCGGCTATGGGCATAAGTTCAATGACGTTGATCCCCAGTTCAGCCAGGTGGGAGAGCTTCTTTTCGGCGGCCCTGAGGGTGCCTTCTGGTGTGAAGGTGCCGATGTGCAACTCATAAATGACTGCATCCTCAATTTTCACCCCGTGCCAACTGCTGTGATCGCATTTTCTGGGGCTGACCACCATGGATCCGCCGTGAACACCGAAGGGCTGGTATTTAGAAGCCGGATCCGGATAGGACCTCTCACCGTCCAGGATGATCCAGTACAGGGAACCCTCATGTAACTGCTTGCATGAACCGGTCCAGTAACCGTCATCACCCAGGGAAAGGGGGATCTTCACTTTTCCGTTGTTCAGTTCCACTTCCACAGTCTTCCGGTGGGGTGCGAAAACCCGGAAGCAGGATTGGTCTCCCTCGAAGTAGTGACCCAGCTTTACCATAGTTTGTACCTTGTGTTCAGTTGTCCGTTTTCCAATGTGCGGGAACAGTCTTCAGATCCGTCTGATGTTAGTGAGAAATCGGTCCTGTGTGATGATCCGGAGATCAGCGCAGACCTGTGGGTTATCTGAATCCTGGTCTCCGGAAGAAGTACTGCCGACACGGATGCAGGCCCCGGCAGGGCGCCGCCATGTCAGATCCGTCTTCTGAGGAGACATACTCCCGGCTTCTATCACTCTTATTATACTCCGGGATCCCCGGCCTTTCTCTGCGTTAGTCCGCAGGGAGGAACATTGATGGGTGTCAGATCAAATTTTGCCGAAAAAGAAAGGGAAGGCCTTAGCCTTCCCTCACGTTGAATCTATCCTGCAGAAAGAACAGTATTACTTTCTGTAACGGGTAGCCAAATTGTCGAGACGGCTGTTTGCGTTGTCTGCAGAAGCCTGAGCAGCCTGAACGTCGGACTTCAGAGCGTCAACCTGGGCAGCCAGATTGTCAACCTTGTTGGACAGAGCCTGAACGTCGGCCTCTAACTTAGAGGTGTTCTGGCAACCAACCAGAACTGCGGAACCTAAAACTAATGCGCTAACGGCAACAGAAAACTTGTTCATTTTAATCTCCGAAAGATATAAACACAGAAAAAGGTGATCTTGCTCACCAATTCCATCGCAGTTATCTTACCATTTTTTAATCAGAAAAAAAACATAATTCACTTACGGTCACTATCCGTCTCTGGACAGATCCTCATTTCCGGAAGTGGCATTCAGGATGGGGAACAGATTGCGGCAACGGTCTTATGCTAGGTTGCTTACACCTGGCGGAGCATGGTTTCACGGGAAACATTCATGGATTTCCTCTGCCAGATCCGGGTCTTCCAGCGGAAATACATGCTTATTCCCCTGATCCATTCGTCACAGGTGAAGGCTATCCACACGCCCAGGAGTCCCATTTGCATGCTTATGCCCAGGAAGTATTCCAGGGGCACGGCGACACACCACATGGACAGGATGGCCATGATCATGGGAAAACTGGCGTCATTGGCGGCCCGCAGAGAGTTTATTACGATGACATTGAAGGCTCTGCCGGGCTCCATCATCACCGAAAGCAGGATCAGGGGAGCTGCCAGCTCTGCCACCTGGGGTGAATGGTTGGAGAACAGATCCAGGAGCATTCCGGAGAAGCCGCAGGCCATGATGGTGGCAATGATCAGAGAGCCGGCCAGGCCTATTTTCAGGCTCCTGATAAGACGGCGGTAGACCAGTTCATAGTTGCCGGCTCCGATGTGGAACGCCACCATGATCTCCGTGGCACTTCCGATGGATACCGCAAACAGCATCATGAACATGCAGATGGTCTGAAAATAATAGGTGTGGGTGGCCAGCTCATAGTTGCCCATGGACGCTATGAAGGCTGTGGCCACCATGAACTGGGAGTTCCAGGCCAGATTCTCTCCGGCTGCCGGCAGACCGATGCGGAGTATCCGGCGGATGAAGCCGGTGTTCACTCTGAACATGAACCCCAGGCGCAACTTTATCCCGACTCTTTTGCGGTAGAAGTACAGGATCATCAGGAGCGACGCCAGCCGGCCCAGGACTACGGATATGGCAGCGCCTGCCAGGCCAAGCATGGGGAGACCGAAGAAGCCGAAAAGGAGCAGGAGGTTGGATATGACGGTGATGATGTTGGCCGTCAGGGATGAGTACATGGCCTCCTTGGTACGTCCGTAGGCTCTGAGCACCGAGGCGGCACAGATCCCGCAGGCCTCCGGAACGAGGCTGAAGGCGAGAATGATCATGTAGGTGCCGGCACCGTCCCGTATTTCCCGGTCTATCTGCATCAGATCCAGGATCTGGCCGCTGAAGATGAGCACCGCCAGCAGAACGGCGGTCCCCAGGACAATGTTGAAGCCGAAAGCGCAGTGAATGATCTTCTTGATGTTGCGGAATTCACCGGATCCCAGCATCTGGGCGATGACCACACAGGTGCCGATCCCGATGAAATTGAAGATGACGATGCTCAGGCTGAACAGCTGGTTGCCGGGAGTCATGGAGGCCACATACAGAGCGGAGAGCTGGCTCACCATGAAGATGTTGACGGTCCCAGTGAGAACCCGCAGGGACATATCGGCGAAAATGGGCCACGCCAGCTGGAACAGGTTCTTTTTTCCGGCTTCGCCGCTACTGCTGTGTTCCATTGTCTTAATCAAAGGATGTTTTTATAACGGCTGTGTCTGCTGTGGCCCGTTTAGGGGAGGACCGGTCCTCTTCGCGGGACCGGCGGGGAGGGATTATCTGCCCAGCGCTGCCCGGGCGTCTTCGATGCCGCCCAGATTGGTGACGCTGGTGTAGCCCTCTGCCTTCAGGCTCTGCTCGGCCACTCCGGCCCTCTTGCCGGAGCGGCAGTACAGGTACACGTCGTCGCCGGCTTTGATGTTGGCCGCTGCCGCTCCCTGGACGATGTTCTGGTATTCGATGTTCAGGGCGCCGGGAATATGATCTGCATTGAACTCATCAGGGGTTCTGACATCAATAAGAAAAGTTTCGGCACAGCATGCGCCGGCAAGGCCAAAACCCAGAAGAAGTGAGCATAAAGTCTTTTTCATTGAGTGGATCTCCGTTTGGGGTGAAGTGTCGGTGCAGAAAGGGCGGTTGCAAGGGCTCTGCAAGCTAAGGCGGCTAAATGCCCGCCGGAAGCTTCTTCAGGAACCCAGGCCTTCAGAAAGGTTTTCCCTGAGATACCTGAACAGTTCCCGGCTGCCGGCAGGGGGCCTTCCTTCGGCAGCCTCCTTCCTGGCCTTTTTGATCAGCATCCGGATCTTGTTGCGGTCCAGTCCGCTTTCCTGGGCCATCAGGGCGTCCAGGGTTTCCTTGGAGTTTTCCCCCAGCAGATCGTAGCGGATCTTTTCCAGCCGGTGGAATGCTGCATTGCCGGCCACCTTTTTTCCGTGGATGGTATCAACATCCTGGCGGAGCCTGGCGATGAACTCCTCTTCCATGGATCGCATGAGACGTTCCACGTGAAGCATTTCCCTCCGGTAGGGCTCATGCTGGGTGTTGGACTTCAGTTTGCGCGCCAGAAGAAGCTCCTGTCTGAAGTCCTCATGATCGGTGAAGTCCACCCGGTCAAATTCGGTCTGGGACAGGCAGACAATCTCCTCCCCCAGGGTGTGCAGGACCTTGGACTCCCTTTTCAGCTGGCTTTTGCTGATCCAGTCATCGTATTCGTTGATGGTTTCCGTGTCATGCATTGCTGCCACCGTCCCTGATCAGAGCACTCTCAATATCCTTGTTGATCACCGCAATCACCGAAAGAAGCCACCAGAAGCCGGTGAAGATGAGCAGGGCCAGGAAGGAGCAGGTGTAAATATTGACCGGGAAGAACCAGACTCTTCCTGGTGCGGAGATCTGCAGATCCTGTGCGTAGGCCACAGAAGGCTCAAGCTTGCTGCTGCTGAATTTCAGGGAACCGTCGGAGGCCACCGACTCGTAGGTGGTGTTTTCCAGACGGAACTTCCCGGGATCGCCCAGCAGTTCTGTCCTGCCGCCGCCGGTCACGGACAGCCGGGACACGGAGGTGATTTCCGATCCGGCGGCAAAGCCGATCTTAATATATGAGAGGGCAGGGATCCCGTTCAGCTGGCAGGTTACCGGCCCGTCCTGGATCATGCGGTTGACATGGCATTCCTGTATGCCACCGGCGGTGAAATCCCCCGCAGGATCCGAAGTGTAGTAAATCTTCAGGTTCTGCTCCCGGGGGAACTGCGCTGTCATGGAAACGGTTATGGGATCATAATCCACCACGGCCGTTCTCAGGGCGTAGCAGATGCCGCAGACGATGGCAACAACCGCAAGACAGCCTGTCAGCCGGAGAGCATATCCCCTGATCCTGGCAAATGAAATCATTGGACTCCCGCAAAGTGTCATTTTTCGCTGTTCAGCCTTATCCGGTTCCGGAGGATGGCTGCGTGGGCGGGGCCGGAGGCAGGCTCTGCTGCCTTCCGTCCTTCCGGGTCAGATTGTAGCACACAAAACCGCCGGCCATGACCGGGGCAGTGGTACTCTGGCACCTATGCCCCGGCGGTGCAGTCACGGCCGGATCCGGATCACCTGGGGCTGAGGCCGTATTCCGCGGCCAGTTCGGCAAAGGCCTTCATGGAGCGGCTGATCATGTCCGAGCTTACGCAGTAGGCAATGCGCACATATCCCGGGCAGCCGAAGTCATCGGCCGGAACCAGCAGCAGCTCGTGTTTACGGGCCTTGGCGCAGAAGGCGCTGGTGTCGGCCTCACAGGTCTTCATGAAGAGATAGAAGGCGCCGTCGGGATACACGCAGGTGAAGCCCAGGGATGTGAGTCCGCCGTACAGCAGATCCCGGTTGCGGGCATAGACGGAGAGATCTGCCGTGGCGCCGGCCTGCCGGGCGATCAGCTTCTGGAAAAGACTGGGGGCACAGATGAATCCCAGGGCACGCCCGGCGCCGCAGATGGCCGCATAGACATCCTTCCAGTCCTGCATCCTGTTGGACACCAGAATATATCCGATACGCTCCCCCGGCAGGGAAAGGGACTTGCTGTAGGAGTAGCAGATCAGGGTCTCGGGATAGAATTTGGTGACAAAGGGGGCGGTTTTGCCGTCATAGCAGATTTCCCGGTAGGGCTCGTCGGAAATGATGCGGATCTTTCTGCCGTACTCCTCAGACTTGGCCTGGAGGAGAGCAGCGAGTTCCCGGATGACTTCCTCAGGGTAGACCACGCCGCTGGGATTGTTGGGTGAGTTGATGATGACCGCAACTGTCCGGGGGGTGATGAGCTTTTCCAGTGCCTTCAGATCAATGTGGAAATCCGGTTCCTTGGGGGGAACCACCACCAGTTTGCCGCCCTGGGACTCCACAAATACCCGGTATTCGGTGAAGAAGGGGGCAAAGGTTATGAACTCATCGGCGTCTTCGGTGATCAGGGCTCTGATGGAGATGGTCAGGGATGCCGCCGCCCCGCAGGTCATATACAGGTTGTCGGCCTCAAAGTCGGTTCCGAACCGCTGGTTGAGGTTGTCGGCGATGGCTTTCCGGACGGCGGGATCACCCTGGGCGGAAGTGTAGCCATGAACGGCGGTGGGCTCCTCCTCGGTCAGGATCTTGATCAGGGTGTCCCTTACCGAAGACGGGGAGGGCACGCTGGGATTGCCGATGCTGAAGTCAAACACCGCGTCATCGCCGATCTCGGCCTTGCGCTTCTTTCCGTATTCAAACAGTTCCCGGATCACCGACCGGCAGGAACCCAGCTTATGCATTTGCAGTGAGTACATAAAAACTCCGTACAAAAAAAACTCCGGTTTTCACAGGAGTTTTCAGCAGGGGCGCCGGAGCGGATCCGCCCCGCGCCCCGATCTTCAGATGCGGACAGATGCCCGCGGCTTATCAGTTGGTGCCTACAGCAATTCTCTTCATGTCGGTCATGTAACCACGGAGCTTACGGCCGACAATTTCGATGGGATGGTTTCTGATGGCGCTGTTGACTTCCACCAGGGTCTCATTGTCCACAGCGGCGTTGGGCTCCTTCAGTCCGCCGCCAATATCCTCCAGGGTGATCTTCTTCATGAAGTCACGCAGCAGAGGAACGCACTTGTTGGCGAACAGGTAGTTGCCGTATTCAGCGGTGTCGGAAATGACCACATTCATCTCATAGAGGCGCTTGCGGGCGATGGTGTTCTCGATGAGGGGCAGCTCGTGCAGGGACTCATAGTAAGCAGACTCGGGCTTGATGCCGGTGCTGGTCATGGTCTCGAAGGCCAACTCAACGCCGGCGGCGGCCATGGCAACCATGAGGATGCCCTTGTCGAAGTACTCCTGCTCGGTGATGGTCTCCTTGGTGCACTCAGCCTTCTCAAAGGCGGTCTCGCCGGTGGCCTTTCTCCATTTGAGCAGATCGGTGTCGCCCCGGTCCCAGTCCTCCATCATGGTGGTGGAGAACTTGCCGCTCATGATGTTGTCCATGTGCTCCTGGTACAGGGGGCGCATGATCCCCTTCAACTCCTCAGCCAACTGGAAGGCACGGATCTTGGCGGGATTGGACAGACGGTCCAGCATGTTGGTGACGCCGCCGAACTTCAGGGCCTCACCCTGGGTTTCCCAGCCGAACTGCAGCAGCTTGCAGGCATAGGAGGGATCCACACCCAACTCAACCATTCTGTCGAAGCACAGGAGGGAGGCAGTCTGTAGCATGCCGCAGAGGATGGTCTGCTCGCCCATGAGGTCGGACTTAACCTCAGCCACGAAGGAGGACTCCAGGACGCCGGCCTTGTGTCCGCCGGTGGCGGCGCACCATGCCTTGGCGATGGCCATGCCCTCGCCCTTGGGATCATTGGCCGGATGGACGGCAATCAGTGTGGGAACGCCGAAACCTCGCTGGTACTCATGGCGCACCTCGGTGCCGGGGCACTTGGGGGCGGACATGACCACGGTGATATCCGGGCGGATCTGCTGACCCACTTCCACAATGTTGAAGCCGTGGGAGTAGCCCAAGGCGGCACCCTGCTTCATCAGGGGCATGATAGCGTCCACAACTTTGGAATGCTGCTTGTCGGGGGTCAGGTTGATGACCAGATCAGCGGTGGGGATGAGCTCCTCATAGGTGCCCACCTTGAAGCCGTTCTCGGTGGCCTGGACGAAGGACTTTCTCTTTTGCTCGATAGCTTCCTTGCGCAGGGCATAGGAGACATCCAGACCGGAGTCCCTCATGTTCAGGCCCTGGTTCAGACCCTGGGCGCCGCAGCCGACGATAACAATCTTCTTACCCTTGAGGAAATCACACCCGTCGGTGAACTCGTCCCGTGACATGAAACGGCAGCGTCCCAGCTGGTCAAGCTGATTGTGGAGGCTTAATGTGTTGAAATAATTGGCCATTGACAGTGCTCCAATAAAATGAAAAGCCTTTGGTACTAAAACAATGAAAAAACCGGTCGCGGGCACATCCGTCAGATGCTCCCGGTCGGCTGATTTATCCAAAGTTTAGCCGATCTGTCATAAGGCGTAAAGCACGGCGGCGCCAAAATGGAAGGCGGCGATCAATGGCTCTGTCATGCCGGAAAACTCGGGGTAAAAGGCGGCTTTGGATCCCGGTGATCTGCTCCCTGTGATCGGCAGGGACCGGGTCTCCCCGGCCAGACCCTGGGCGGGCTCAAAGTGTAAAAATGCGGCCGCAGATGATAAAATCGGCGGTGGCTTCACAAGTTTTTCCGTTAATGGATTTGGACACATTTATGCAAAACATCAATCCTACCACCACCAGCGCCTGGAAGGCCCTTCAGGAGCACTTCAACAAGAACAAGAACCGCACCATCAAGGATCTCTTCTCTGTTGATCCCCAGCGCTTCAGCCGGTTCTCCGTCACCTTCCCCCAGGAGGATATCCTGGTGGACTACTCCAAGAACATCGTGGACGAGGAGACCATGAAGCTGCTGTTCGATCTCGCCCGGGAGACCAAGCTTAACGAGGCCATCGACTCCATGTTCTCCGGTGAGAAGATCAACCGCACTGAGGACCGGGCGGTGCTGCACATAGCCCTGAGAAACCGCTCCAAGAGGGAGATCCTTGTCGACGGCAAGGACGTCATGCCCGACGTCAATGCGGTTCTGGCCAAGATGAAGACCTTCTGCGACCGGGTCATCAGCGGTGAGTGGAAGGGCTACACCGGCAAGCCCATTGAGACGGTGGTGAACATCGGCATCGGCGGATCGGATCTCGGTCCGGTGATGTTCACCGAGGCCCTGAAGCCCTACAAGAAGCGTCTGACCTCCTACTTTGTCTCCAATGTGGACGGCACCCATATCTGCGAGACCCTGAAGAAGTGTGATCCTGAGACCACCCTCTTCCTGGTGGCCTCCAAGACCTTCACCACCCAGGAGACCATGACCAACGCCTACACCGCCAGGGACTGGTTCCTGAAGTCCGCCGGGGATCCCGCCCATGTGGCCCGGCATTTTGTCGCCCTCTCCACCAACGCTGAGGGTGTTGCCGCCTTCGGTATCGACACCGCCAACATGTTTGAGTTCTGGAACTGGGTGGGCGGCAGATACTCATCCTGGTCGGCCATCGGCCTTTCCATCGCCCTTTCCATCGGCTTTGAGAATTTCGAGGAGCTCCTCAGCGGTGCCTTTGACATGGATGTGCATTTCTCCACCGCCAAGCTGGAGAACAACATTCCGGTGATCCTGGCTCTGCTGGGGATCTGGTACAACAACTTCTACGGCTTTGAGTCCGAGGCCATCCTGCCCTACGATCAGTACATGCACCGCTTCCCCGCCTACTTCCAGCAGGGCAATATGGAGTCCAACGGCAAGTGCGTGGACCGCAACGGCAATGTGGTCAACTACCAGACCGGCCCCATTATCTGGGGTGAGCCCGGCACCAACGGCCAGCATGCCTTCTACCAGCTGATCCACCAGGGAACCAAGATCATCCCCTGCGACTTCCTGGCTCCGGCCCAGTCCCACAACCCCATCGGGGATCACCACCAGAAGCTGCTGGCCAACTTCTTCGCCCAGACCGAGGCCCTGGCCTTCGGCAAGACCCGGGAGCAGGTGGAGCAGGAGTTCTTGTCCAAGGGCAAGACCCTGGAGGAAGTGGCGGATCTGGTTCCTTTCAAGATCTTTGAGGGCAACCGTCCCACCAACTCCATCCTCTTCAGGAAGCTCACTCCCCGCACCCTGGGTGCCCTGGTGGCCATGTATGAGCACAAGATTTTTGTCCAGGGCGCGATCTGGAACATCTACAGCTTTGACCAGTGGGGTGTGGAGCTGGGCAAGCAGCTGGCAGGCAAGATCCTGAAGGAGCTGCAGAATGACGCCCCGGTGTCATCCCATGACTCCTCCACCAACGGCCTGATCAACGCCTGGAAGAACATGCGCCAGGACTGATGACAGTCTGAAGGCGTCAGCGGCGGTCCGGTGACCGCCGTTACCGGCCGCGGACGGATCCTGTTTCCTTCTGCGGCCTTTTTGATGCCCGCAGTGCACCAAGGAAGGGAGCCGGCACAGGTGGCAGCAGCCGGTTCGGAATGACCCCGGAGCCCCATGAACTGCCGGATATGCTCACAATGTTACAATGAAAACAACGGCCTTTCTTGAAAAACGCCCCGCTCCTAACCTAGAATTTTTTATGCTCCGGAAGCCCTACCAAGACCTGCGCTATTGCGCAGGGGGCGGCAAAGACCATGTTTTCAGGAGGCTGTATGCAGGATCGGGACATCGGATCAACCATCAGGGAAAAACTCAAGACCGGCAAGGTGGCCCTCCCAAGCCTGCCTGACAATGCCGTGAAGCTGAGGAACCTTGCCTCGGATCCCCGCTCCTCCATCAATGACATCGCAGTTCTCATCGGTCATGACGCCGGTGTCTCGGCTCAACTGATCCGCCTGGCCCAGACCATGCGCTACAGCCACCCCGGCTGCACCATCACCTCCCTTTCCATGGCTATCAACCGCATTGGCATGAACGGAACTGTGAACCTGGTTCTGGCCATGTCCATCCTCCAGGGCTACAGTTTCCATTCCAAGCTTCTTTACGCCATGTGCCGGCGGGACTATGAGGAGTCCCGGCATGTGTGCCGGTACTCCCTGACGGCCTACCAGCTGATAAACGGGGATCTGCCCCGGACCGTGGGCGACTTCATTGCCCTGGCGGCCATTTTCCTGAACATCGGCTTCCTGCCCATTTACTCAGAACTGGATGCCATTGAGCGGGTCACCCAGGTCAGTTTCAGCGAGGACACTGTCCAGGGCTGGAAGCGGTCCCTCAGATCCGATCTGGGGAAGATGATCCTGGAAAAATGGAAGTTCGATCAGAAGTTTGTCGATGTGGTGGGTCTTGAGATCACCAGCTCCTTCACCCCTGACATGGAGGCTGTGGTCTACGCCCATGACTTTGTCACCAGCCAGCCCCGGGAAAACCTGGTTCCCCTGGGCAGCGACCTCTCAGACAGTTTTACCCCGCTGACGGAGGGCAAGTACCTGGAAGCCCTGGCAGCATATCTCCGGGAGCGGGGCGTTCTGAACTGAATCTGCGGATCCGGGGTGCAGGTGCGCCATGATCCTACCCCCAGATCCGTTCATGCAGGTGCGGCTGTGTCGTGCCTTGTTGTTCCGGCATCCGGCGGCAGAGTGCGATTCCAGCTCCTGCCAGAGCCGGTCTTGCCTTTCTCCTCTTTTGTTCCCGCCATTCTCTGATTGCATCCCTCCTGTTTAGGCCTTTTGGGGGCTCTGTTGTGGTGTTCTGCAGATCGATCCGGAATGACTCCGGAGGACACCGGCTTTTCCCGGCGCCGGGAGTTATGGCTGCAGAGGGGCTGTGTAGCGGAGGCAGGCAGACAGACAGTAGTAGAAGAAACAGAAAACAGAAGAAGAGTGCTGGAGACAGAAAGGGGGATTTCAGTGAGGGGGAGGTGAGATGGCGCACCTGGCGGGGGTCGAACCCACAATCTTCACCTCCGGAGGGTGACGCCTTATCCATTAGGCTACAGGTGCGTGTCTTTACGGGGAGAATTATAACAGCCTGCGTTCCCAATTGCACAGGTTAATTTTTCAGAGAGGCTCTCAACTGGGCAATAAATGCCAGGCTCTCGTCGGGATCCACCTTTTTCTCTGATTCCCGGTCCTCAATTTTAAGATCATCCTGGGGCAACTCCCCGATAAACCGGGAGATCTGGGTGCGGTCCTGCATCCTGGTCAGGCAGTGGGATATGACCAGATGGTGCTTGGCCCGGGTGATCCCCACATACATCAGGCGCCGCTCCTCCTCAATGCTTCCGGACTCCAGGCTGTTCTTGTGGGGGAGAATGTTCTCCTCGCAGCCGATGAGGAAGACGAACTCAAACTCCAGACCCTTGGCCGCATGGATGGTCATCAGCTGCACCTGATCTGCCGCCTGCTCGTCTTCTTCACCGGTCTGATCCAGCATTTCCCTTAGGCACAGGGAGGTCACCGCGCTGTCAAAGTCCTGGGGCTCGGCCCCCTCGGAGGGATCACCTTTCAGCTTCCGCAGCAGCCAGTCCTTCACCTGCAGGGCGTTGTCATACTTTATCCGGGCCACCTTTTCGTCGGAGTTCTCGCCCAGGAGGTGGGACATGTAGTCAATGCTCTCCAGCAGGGATCCTGTGACTTCCGCCGCCCTGCCGCTGTCGATCTCCCCTCTTTTTTCAAGGATCATCTCCCGGAAATCCCGTACCGCCTTCAGGGTGTGGGCAGGCAGGATAGCGGCCAGATCCGGCAGGCTCATGGCATCAAAGAGACTGCAGCTGGTGCTGCGGGCCAGATCCCCGATTTTGGCCACGGTGGCGCTGCCGATCTCCCGGCGGGGCACATTGATGATCCTCAGGAGGGCATTGTCATCCGCCAGGTTGCGCAGCACCCTGAAATAGGCCATGGTGTCCTTGACCTCGGCCCGCTCAAAGAAGGAGATGTCGCCGTTGATCCGGTAGGGGATCCGGTTTTCCCTGAGGCTTTTCTCCATTTCCCGGGACTGGTGGTTGGTTCGGTAGAGAATGCCGAAGTGGCGCCAGCGGTAGCGGTTCCGGTACTGCTGGGAGGTGAGCTCGGCGCAGACATATTCTGCCTCTTGCCGGGGATCCGGACATTCGTGGATCACAATGGGATCCCCGTAGCCGTAGGAGGAGTACAGGGTCTTGGCGATGATGTGCCGGTTCCGGGCGATAAGCTCATTGGCCACATGGAGGATCCGGCCGCAGGATCGGTAGTTTTGCTCCAGTTTGATGACCTTGAGGTTCGGATAGTCGGTGCTCAGGCGCTCGATGTTCCGGGGATCGGCCCCCCGCCAGGCGTAGATGGACTGATCGTCGTCCCCCACAAAGGTGAACCGCTCCCGGGAGCCGATGAGCAGCTTCAGGAAGTCATACTGCACCTCATTGGTGTCCTGGTATTCGTCCACCAGGATGTGCTTGAAGCGCTTCTGCCAGTGGAGCCGGGCGCCTTCATGATCCCGCATGATCCGGGTCGGCTTCAGCACCAGATCGTCAAAGTCGGCGGCGCTGTAGGCGTTCATGGCGCTGTCGTAGCGCCGGTAGACGGCGGCGTCAAAGACATCCTCGTCGCTGGCGGCCTTTTCCATGAACTCATCTGGGGTCAGTCCGCTCATCTTGGCCCGGGACACCGAGGCGAGCACCCGGGAGATGGTGTTCTGATCCGGGGTCTTGTCGGATCCCAGGATCTCCTGGCACATGGAGGACACCAGGGTTTTCTGATCGTTGGCGTCCATGAGGATGAAGTTCTTCTTCAGCCCTGCCAGGACATAGTCCCGCCGGAGCATGTAAAGACCCAGAGAGTGGAAGGTGGTGATCAGGATCCCCCGGAGCTGATCCGCCGGCGCCAGCCGGGCGATCCGGGTGCGCATCTCCCGGGCCGCCTTGTTGGTGAAGGTCACGGCGCAGATCTCCCGGCCCCGGAGACGGCACTCATTCAGCAGGTAGATGATCTTCTCGGTTATGACCTTGGTCTTGCCGGATCCGGCGCCGGCGACCACCAGGCACGGTCCGGCAATGTACTTCACCGCCTCCTGCTGGGCCGGGTTCAGCTCACTGATGGGCACTGGCGAGGATCCTTCTGATCATTTCCCCGGCCAGGGCCAGGCCCAGGGCGGCGGTGACAGCCATGCTGGTCCCGAATTTCACCTCTTCCCCGGCGCAGTCGTACAGCTCCTGCATTTCCCCGGGGGTGTTGACGTCGGCGGGCCGGATCCGGGGGGCGGGGATGTACACGCAGCGGATCCCGAACTTCCGGCTGCCGGTGGCGGTGAAGCCGTACTGCTCCCGGAGGATCTCCCGGAGCCGTGACAGCAGGGGATCCTGCTCCGCAGCGGCGAGATCCCCGGTTTTCACGGTCATGCCGGACAGTTTGCCCCCGGCACCCCCGGAGGTTATGAAGTTGAAGCGGCTGCGCTTCAGGTGGTTCACCAGGGCGGCCTTGGAGACCATGGAGTCGATGGCCTCGATCACAAACTCCCCGCCGGCGTCCTGGGCGGGGAATAGTTCCTGGATATTGTCTGTGGTGATGAGGACTCTTTCGGTCCGGATCGCAAGATCCGGGCTGATGTCCCTGAGGCGGGCGGCCAGCACTTCCACCTTGGGCTTTCCCAGGGTGGAGGACATGGCGTGGAGCTGCCGGTTGCAGTTGGTGAGACTGACCACATCATGATCAAGCAGTCGGATCCTGCCGATCCCGGCCCTGACCGCGGCCTCCGCCGCCCAGGAGCCCACGCCCCCGATCCCCGCCATGGTGAGGCTGCTGTTCCTGAGGATCTTAAGGCCCTGCATGCCGTAAAGGGCGGCAGTGCCCCGGAAGCGGGCTGTTTCCTCATTCATGAAAGGATCCTCCTGGGGTGATGAGCATGACTGCTGACGGTGTTCTGAAAGGAGCCGGTGCGGCGTCCGGCTTTCCGGCGCAGGCGGCGGTTGGGGCGGGATCTGCTGGCGGGCGGGGGCTGCTTCGTCTGCCGGGGCAGGACTCAGGGTGCATCCGGTGGCATGAACCCGGGATCCTGGGATCCCGCCGCTGCGGACTCCTGGCGGAGCATGCGGCGCAGTTCCCGCTTCCGATCCTGGCGCTCCTCCCGGGCCTTCCGGGCGGCCTCTTTCCGGGCCCGGGCTGCGACGGCCTCCTTTTCCCGGGCCTCCCTTTCCTCTGGGGTCAGGGCATCCCGGAGCCGGATCTTCTCATCCTTCCTCCGGGCCCGGGCGCTGCGGAAGAACTCCTGCAGCAGCTCCAGGCTTCTGCCGGCCAGCAGGCCGCCCTCCACCACCAGTCCGGGATTGAGGGGGTTGTTGGCCAGGATGCTGAAGACGGTTCCCGCTGATCCGGTGCGGGTCTCGGAGGCTCCGTAGACCAGCCGCTGGATCCGGGACAGGATCACCGCCCCGCTGCACATGGGGCATGGCTCGATGGTGACATAAAGCTGGGCGCCGGGGATGCGGAAGTCCCCCGCCGCCGCACAGGCCCGCCTTATGGCCAGGATCTCCGCATGGGCGGAAGGATCCTTCATCTGGACGGTCATGTTGTGCCCGGTGGCCAGCACCTTGCCGTCCTGGGCCACCACGGCACCCACGGGAACCTCACCCTCTGCCAGGGCCTTTTCCGCCTCCTGCAGTGCAAGCCCCATGAGCTCGTTGTCGGTCATGTCACTGCTCAAGAAAGGACATGATCTGACGGAGGGTCTGGTTGCGGATCTCGTCGCTCTCGTTCAGCAGATCATGATAGCCGCCCCGGATCCCCCGGATCTCAATGCTGCCTTTGGAGTTCCTGACGATTTTGGCGTTGGCGCTGTTGTCCACCACCTTGTCATTCTGGGCTTCCAGCAGCAGGATCCGGCAGTCTCCGGCGCTGATGCGCACGGGCTCATGGCGGTAGGCCTCCCCCAGCCAGTGCCAGGTGACCCCGCCGATGGGGAAGATGCGGTCGCTCTGGTACCAGTCATGGTAGAAGTTCAGCCGGCGCTCGCTGTGGGTCTTGGTGTTGCCGGCAAAGGTGGGACGGCGGTAGGGATGCTGCCCCAGGGGCGCAGCCCGGCGGTTGCCGGTGATCCGGCCCAGCAGTTCGAAGAAGTCACAGACGAAGGCAGCAAGCCACGCCGGCAGCCCCTTGCGCTCCACTCTGAACATGGGGGTCACCAGCACCAGCTTGGAGATCGGCAGCAGGTTCCGCTTCAGGGCCATTACCGCCACCAGGGCACCCATGGACACGGAGATGATGAAGGGATCTTCCAACTGGTAGAAGCGCATCACCGCATCCAGGGCCGTGACATAGTCGTCATAGGACCGGATCCAGGAGAGGCCTGCATTCTCCTGGGAGCCGGAGTAGCCCTGGCCCGGGTGATCATAGGTGTAGATATCGTAGCCCGCAGAGTACAGATCGTGGATCAGACTGAGATACTTGTCCATGGTCTCCGCCCGGCCCTGGACTATGAGCAGTTTTTCCCACCTGCCGGTGCCCTCCGGGTGGACGCAGGCGAGACCCGCCACGGAGAAGGAGCCGCAGGGGATGCTGTCCCAGGAGCATTTGCTGTTCTTGAACTTCAGCAGCATCTGCCGGTAGCTGTTGTTCAGATCGTTTTCTGAGGTGAATTCCATCAGGAGCGCTCCTCCTTCCGCTGCTGGCGGAGGTTGCCGTTGCAGCGGTTCACCGTGAGCACATTGGGCAGGATCCGGATCTCCTTCATGATGCTGTTGAGATGATCCAGGCTCTGAACCCCCACCTTGAGCTCCATGATCGAGGATGTGCTGTCCTTGCGGTTGGTGCTCATGTCCCCGATGACCGCACCGGCGTCCCCGATGACCCGGATGATGTGGGCCAGGGCACCGGTGGCGTTGATGAACTCAATGGTGATGGTGGTCTGGAAGATCTGCTCGATGAGGTGATCATCCCATTCCACCTGCAGGAACTTGTCCCGGGACTGCTCGGTCTCATGCTTCAGTTGCCGGCAGTTGCTGCAGTGGATGATCAGGCCCTTGCCTGTGGTCACCTGGGCCACAATATCATCTCCGGGCACCGGCTGGCAGCATGGGGCAAAACTGATAAGCATGCCAAAGGTGCCCCTGATGGGGAACTTCTTGTCGGCGGGCAGGCCGTAGCTTGCGGGATCCGATCCGGCGCCGCTTCCCAGGATCTTCTGCACCACCAGCAGGCACATCTCGTTGCCCAGGGCGATGTCCCGGAACAGCTCGTCGGGGGTGTTGTGCTCGGTTTCCTGGAGGATCTGATCCATCTTCTCCCGGGGGATCTCTGAGATGCTGCTGAGGCTCACGGCGTTCAGGGCCAGGCGCCGGCCCAGGACCACCGCCTCCTCCTTGGTAAGGTTGTTCAGGTACTGGCGGATCTTGGACCGGGCCCGGGAGGTCACCACGAAGTTAAGCCAGGAGGTGTTGGGGCGTCCCGTGGGGGAGGTGATGATCTCCACCGACTGCCCGGACAGCAGCTTCCAACTCAGGGGGTAGGGCTGGTGATCCACCCTGGCGCCGATGCACTTCTGGCCGATGTCCGTGTGGATGGCGTAGGCGAAGTCCACAGGGGTGGAGCCGGCGGGCAGCTCCAGGATGCTGCCCTCGGGGGTGAACACGTAGATCTCGTCGGGGAACAGCTCATCCTTGACGTTTTCCACAAACTCAAAGGCGTTGCCGGCGCTTTCCTGCAGCTCCAGCAGGTTGTTCATCCAGCGCTTGGCCTGGCGCATCACCGCCGAGGTGGTCTGATCCTCGGTGGCGTTGTAGGACCACCGGGCCAGGACGCCCATTTCCGACATGGCGTTCATGAACTCGGTGCGGATCAGCATCTCAATGGGCATGCCGTGGGGCCCGATGAGGGCGGTGTGCAGGGACTGGTAGCCGTTGCGCTTGGGCACGGCGATGTAGTCTTTGAAGGCCCCGGGCCGGGGCTTGTAGAGAGTGTGCAGGATCCCCAGGGATCGGTAGCAGGTGTCAACACTGTCCACAATGACGGTGAAGCAGTAGTTGTCCAGGATGCTGTGGAACTCCAGCTTGTGGGCCTGGAGCTTGCGGTAGATGTTGAAGACGCTGACGTCCCGGCAGAAGATCGTTCCCTTGATCCCCCTCTTTTCCAGCTCCTTCTGCACATCCTCGGTGATCTGATCGATGGTCGCCTTGCGGTTTTTGATGGCCTGGGTCACCGCCCCGGTCATCACCGCGCTGCGGAAGGGGTAGATGTTCTCAAAGCACAGGGCTTCCAGCTTGTCCTTGATGGCGTGCATGCCCAGGCGGTTGGCTATGGGGGTGTAGATCTCCAGGGTTTCTTTGGCGATGCGCCGGCGCTTGTCGGGTCTGAGGGGCCTTAGGGTCTGCATGTTGTGCATGCGGTCGGCCAGTTTGATGATGATCACCCGGATATCCTGCACCATGGCCATGACCATCTTGCGCAGGTTCGCCACCTGGGCTTCCTTGTAGTTGGAGAACTGCAGCTTGTCCAGCTTGGTGACACCGGCCACCAGGCTGGCCACGTTGGCGCCGAACAGTTTCTGTAGCTGGGCCATGGTGATGGGGGTGTCCTCCACCACGTCATGGAGCAGTCCGGCCATGATGGTCTCATAGTCCAGGTGGTACCGGGCCAAGGTGCAGGCCACGGTGACCGGATGGGTTATGTAGGGTTCGCCCCCGGCCCGCAGCTGTCCCTCATGGGCATTGGAGGCAATGGTGAAGGCATGATCGATCCGGGCTATCTGCTCCGGAGGCAGATATTCCTTGATGATGTCTTTCAGTTGCTGGTATTGCTGCAGGATCATGGCGCTTTAGCAGGATGTGGTTCCTGTTCCGGTCGGGCGGTGTCGTGCCGGCCCGCACGCTGGTTTTGCGTGCAAAAACCTACCTTGATTATAGGCAAAAGCCGGATCCTTTGCAATTCAGCCGCGGGGGCGGTGGGCGGTACCCATAATCGGTTTTTGGGGATCGGCACTGGCAGCCTGGCGCCTGCTTTCCGCCATGGAGCCGGTGACTGAAAACAGCCGGCGGACTGCTTCTCCTGTCTCAAGCCGCTCATGTTTGCTGCGGCCTGAAAACGCCGGGGTGCGGGGGTGGTATGAATTTCATGTGATGCTGTCTGAGGGGATGAGTCCCGTTCCGGTGTGCAGATGGGATCTGCGGCGCTCTTCCGGGTGACACCGTGCAGGGGGGATTGGTTGTTGCCGGGTGACACCGTGCAGGGGGGATTGGTTGTTGCCGGGTGACACCGGGCGGAGGGAATGCAGGGGAAAGGGCGTCGGGGACGTGGCGGCAGTGGCAGAGCCTGGGAGATGGTGTCTTCCGGCTGCAGGGGCGGGACCCCATGCCGTTCACGGCTGCCCCGGGAGGGCAGTGCTGATTAATCCGCAGAGGCTTTGCACCGTTTAACAAGGATTTGCTGACTTGTGTCAGGGTTGCAAAGTGCCGCCGTACAAGGATTTTTGCGTATTTATCCACATGTTTGTCCCGGGAGGAGGTGAGATTAATTGAGATTTGTTCACAAAGTTATCCACAGCCGAACACAAGAGAACAGCGCAGAAAACAGCCAAACAGGCCCCTTTCTGCTGACTGCTGACCACAAACCGGACAGATCCCCGGCCGCATACCGGCGCCGGATCCGGGGTCTGCCGGGGTGATAGGTGTGATTAATCAGCCCCGGTGCTCACCGGGGGATCCGCTGCCGGATCTGGGTTCCGGAGTTTCCCGGTCTTTTCCGGGGGTGGTGCCAGGAACCACTCGGTTGCCGCTTTGGGATCATGGCCGTGCTACCCGGATGCTGAAGGTGACAGTTCCTGACATGCCATCCTGATCCGCAACCGGCGCACCCGGGACGGCGGCGTCTGGCGGAGGGGTGTCCGGGGCCGGATCCCGGCGGCCCTGTCGGTTTCCCGGACACCCCGGTGAAAAGAATGTACTTTTTTTATGAACAATTGAGGTCAGGGTGCATAAAGGCCGCGGAGCGTTGCCAGCACTGGGTTTTTTAGGGTGCTTTGCACCGCATATCAGAATTTGTCCACATGATTAATCAGATGGTTTTCACAAAATTATCCACAAAATGAGGATCTTATTTCCGGCTGAATTTTGTCGTCTCCGGGGCAAATACCCGGGATCCGCGCCCCGGAGGCGCAACTGGGAGCCCGGTGGCTTCTGGAGCCCGCTTTGAAACCTGCCGTCATTCTCCGCCGGCGGCACATGGTCTGGACAGGGACGGGGCTTGGGGAGATGACCGGTCTCCTGTGTCCGGGACTGGCCGGCGGGGTTGTGCGGGGATCGTTCTCTCCCGGGATCCGGTTTCCGGATCCGGGTTCATTTTGCCTGGTGTTTCTGACAATCTTGCCCCCTGGTCTGCTATCATGACTCCGGGCACCGGAGAGCCGGGCGGTCCGAGGGGAACCCGGAGGCTCAGGCCGGCTCTTCTCCGGGTGTTCTTTTCCTGAGTTTTGCAGGCGGCGCCGGCTGCCCTGGGGGTTTTATGGATTTCTCTCCTGATCTGATCCTGGTGGACGGATCCTCTTTTATGTTCAGGGCTTACCATTCCTCCATGCGCCGGGACTTCCGCAACGAGCGAAATGAGCCGGTGGGTGCGGTGATGATCTTCTCCAAGATGCTTACGGCTCTCAGGGAACAGCACTCCGGGATCCCCTGTGTCATGATCTTTGATGCGCCGGTCCGCTGCTTCCGTTACCAGCTGTTCCCGGAATATAAGGCCAACCGCCGCCCCATGGATGAGGATCTGCGGGTGCAGATCCCCCGGATCCGGGAGATCTCCGCGGCCATGGGATGTGATGTCATCAGCGTGGAGGGCGTGGAGGCGGATGACGTTATCGGTACCTATGCGGTGAGCGCCGCTGACCGGGGGCAGCGGGTCCTCATCATGACCGGGGACAAGGATCTCTTCCAGCTGGTGCGGGACAATGTGATCCTGGAGAACACCATGACCGGGGAGTTCATCACCCGGGAGACGGGCACGGCCAAGTACGGCGTCCCGCCAGAACTGATGATTGACTACCTGGCCCTGGTGGGGGATTCCGCCGACAACATTCCCGGCATGGCGGGCACCGGTCCCAAGACCGCCGCCGCCGTGCTCAACAGCCTGGGGGGCATTGAGGACATTGCCCGGGATCCGGACCGGGCCGCATCCCTGAACTTCCGGGGGGCCCGGAACTTCCCGGGGAAGTTCCGGGAATGCTTGGAGGATATCCGGCTTTCCCGCCGCCTGGCCACCATCGTCCTGGATGTGCAGGTGCCCCTGCCGGAGCCGGAGCTGCGGTGGCATGCCCCGGACTACGGCGCCCTGGGCAGCCTTTACCGGGATGCGGGCCTGAGGGCGCTGTACGAGTCTCTGCCCCGGGGGGAAGATGATGGAAAGACAGAGGAGATCCCGCCTCTGGAGACGGTGTATGACCCCTCCCGGCTGGAAGAGGTGATGCGCCGTGCCTCCCAGGATCGCTATGGGGTGATCCGGATCTTCAGCAGCGGCCCGGACCGGGTGTCCCAGCAGATCCTGGGCCTGGGCCTGGCCCTCCGGGACCGTTCTTCTTATTATGTCCCCCTGGCCCACAGTTTCATCGGCGGGGATCGGCAGATGGACGCGGCGGCAGCTGCCGCCTGCATCAGGGAGTTTGCCGCCCGGGAGGATGCCGTCAAGGTGATCCACGATGCAGGGTGCGCCATCCATGCCCTGGCCCGGATCGGGGTCACCCTGGCCGGGGATATCCGAGATCCCTCCCTGGAGGCCTGGATGCTGGATTCCTCCCGGGGCAAGTACTCCCTGCCGGAGCTGGCCGCCGCCGATCTGGACCGGCCCCTCAGGGACTTCCAGGAGCTCCTGGGAGCCGGCCGGAGCCGCCTGGCACCGGAGGATGTTCCCCCGGAGCAGGCTGCGGAGCTGGCCGGGGAGGAACTGGCGGCGCTGCGGAGCCTGCAGGATCTCTATGAGGAGCGGATGGCATCCCAGCCGGATCTCGGGGAGCGCTACCGCACCCGGATCCTGCCCATGACGGAGGTGCTGGCGGAGATGGAGCACCAGGGTGTGGGGGTGTCGGTGGCAGATCTGCGCCAGGTGAGCATGGAGTTTGCCGGACGCCTGGGGGAGCTTGAGGACCGGATTTATGAGCTGGCCGGCCGGCGGTTCAACATCGGATCTCCCAAGCAGGTGGCCTCCGTGCTGTTTGAGGAGCAGAAGATGATCCCCCAGGATCAGGCGCTGGCCCGCCGGATAAAGGCCGGCAAGTACTCCACCAACGAGGAGGTGCTTTCCGATCTGGCGCAGATGTATGAACTGCCGGCGGACATTCTGGAGCACCGGGGACTGTCCAAGCTCATCAACACCTACTCATCGGCCCTGCCGGACATGATCAATCCTGACACCGGCAGGATCCACACCACCTTCCATCTTAACGGCACCAGCACCGGGCGGCTGTCCTCCTCCGGGCCCAACCTGCAGAACATTCCCGCCCGCACCCCCGAGGGACGGCGGATCCGCCGGGCCTTTGCCGCCCGGAAGGGCTTTAGGATCGTGGCGGCGGACTATTCCCAGATTGAGCTGCGCATTCTGGCCCACCTCAGCGGGGATGAGGCCCTTATCGGCTCCTTCCTCCGGGGGGAAGACATTCACCGGCGCACCGCCTCGGAGATCCTGGGGATCCCCTTTGAGCAGGTGACCTCTGATCAGCGCCGCAGCGCCAAGGCGGTGAATTTCGGGATCCTGTACGGCATGAGCGCCTTCGGCCTGGCAAGGCAGCTGAAGATCGATCAGAAGCTGGCCCAGAAGTACATCGACGGTTATTTCGCCCGTTACGGCCGGATCCGGGAATACCTGACGGAGGTGGTGGCCGGTGCCCGGGAGAAGGGCTATGTGGAGACGGTCACCGGGCGGCGGATCCCCGTCAGGGACATCCGATCCGATCAGGACTCCGTGTTCCGGGCTGCCTCCCGGGTGGCCACCAACGCTCCCATGCAGGGCTCGGCGGCGGATATCATTCAGACGGCCATGATCCGGGTGCACCGTTTCCTGAAGGATGAGGCCAGCCGGGATTCCGCTTTCATGGTGCTCCAGGTGCATGACGAGCTGGTCCTGGAGATCCGGGAGGATCTGGCGGAGGCCTATGCCGCCCGGGTGTCGGAGATCATGTCAGGCGCCTGTGAGCTCCGGGTTCCCCTGGAGGTGGGCACCGGCATTGCGGACAACTGGGAGCAGGCCCACTGACGTGGGGGCTGGCCTTGGGTGCGGCCGATCCGGCGTGGGAGCTTCTCCCCGGTGAGGAATGTGCCGTGGCGTGCGCATAATTTGCGCAGATCCTGCTCTGTTCCTGGGGGATCACTGTGTTACAATCAGCAGTTCAGTCTGTCTGCTGGGTCGTTTGCGGGCGGGGAATTGTCCCTCCCTGCCAGGAGGAAAATTCCGTGCTGAAGCTTGAGCTGATTGACTGGATCTACCTGCCACCGGATCCCGGGACCGACTGTGAAGAGGTGAGGAGGATCCCTCCCATGCAGCGCCGCCGTCTGGGACAGGCGGGCAAACTGGCGGTGGGGGCCTTCCTGGAGCTTCTGACCCGGAACTCCTGCCAGCCGTCCCGGCTGATCTTCGCCTCCCACTCCGGGGAGGTGCTGCGCTGCCTGAAGCTCATGCGCAGCCTGTTTGCCGGCGAGGATCTGTCCCCGGCGGAGTTCTCCGCATCGGTGCAGAACTCCAGTGCGGGGATCGCCTCCATAACCGCCGGCTTCCGGGGCGAGGTCACTGCCCTGAACGGCGGACCGGAAACGGTCCGGGCCGCCATGCTGGAGTCCTTCCTGCCCGCCGGGGACGGGGGTGACGGCACGGTGCTCACTGTGCTGGGCGAGGAGGATATCTGCCGCCAGAGCATGATGGACTTCCCTGTGGAAATGGATCTTCACGGTCCCGGTGCCCTGGGGCTCCTGCTGGCTCCCGAGGGTAGGGGACTGGGACGGCTCCTGACATTGGGGGATCATTTTCTCCGGGGCGCCACCATGCCGGTACTGGCCGCCCGCCTGGGCGCGGGGGAACTGATCCTTGACTGAGATCCGGCCGCGTGGCATGCCGGGGGCGGTGTCCCTATGAGGATCCTGAGGATCGCAGCCACCTTCCTGGCCTTTGCGGCCTTTTCCCTGGTGTCGGTTCTGCTGGGGGCGGTGGTTGCCCCGCTGCTGCATCTGGTGATCCGCCGCCCCCGGACCAGGGTGCTGTGCCTCAGGCGCCTGGTGCGGCGCCTGTTCCGGCTTTTCCTTGCCTGCCTCGGGTTTACCGGGGTCCTGCGCTCCGGGATCCAGGACGGGGATCTGATCGGCGGGATCCGGGGTGCGGTGGTGGCTGTCAACCATCCCACCCTCCTGGACTATGTGCTGATGATCTCCTGTATGGATGAGCACACTGCGGTGGTCTACAAAAGCAGCCTGGCCGGCGGCTTCATGGGCCGGATCATCCGGAGCCTGGACTATGTCAGCAGTGACGATCTGGGGGACTGCGGCCGGCACCTGGAGGAGGGGGACAGCATCCTCATTTTCCCTGAGGGATCCCGGTCCCGGGGACGGGAGCTGAAATTCACCCGGGGAGCCGCCCAGGTGGCGGTCCGGCACCATGTTCCGGTCCATGTGCTCTGCCTCAGGTGCGACTCACCGGGCTACCTGGGATCCGGCTTCTTCAGTCTGCGCCTTCCTGACAGAACGCCCCGTCTGGAGCTGGGGCATGTGTGCGTCCTGGATCCCCGGTCATACGGTCCCCGGGATGACGGGGATCCTGCCCGGCCCGGGATCCTGGCCCGGCGGCTCACCGCCGACATGGAGCGGGTCTGCATTGCTGCCCTGGGGGACGGACCCCTAGACGGCGGGACGGAGGCGCGGGGCACCGCCGGCCGGGATGATGAATTCAACACTGCGGAACGGAGATGAATGCGTATGAGTGAGGATCTGATCCTTGAGGTGAAGCGGACCATTGTTGAGGCCCTGAATCTGGAGGATATCACCGCGGAGGACATTGACACGGAGGCGCCCCTTTTCAGTGAAGGTCTGGGTCTTGACTCCATTGACGCCCTGGAGCTAGGGCTGGCAGTGAAGAACCGCTTCGGGGTGCCCATGCAGGAGGACAGCCAGGAGGTGCGGAAGAACTTCTATTCCGTGGCCACCCTGGCACGTTACATTGAGGAAAACGGCAGGAGTGACGGCAGATGACTCGTGAGGAGATCCTGGCGGAGATCAGGCGGATCATGGAGACCAACTTTGACATTGCCCCGGACCGGGTCCAGGAGGGATCCAACGTGGTGACGGATCTGGATCTGGACTCCATTGACGCCACGGACATTGTGGTGGAGCTCCAGCGCACCCTGGACTGCCGCTTTACCCCTGAAGACTTTAGGGGGGTGAAGACCGTGGGGGACATGGTGAGCGTGGTGATCTCCAAGAAGGGCGCCGGCGGCCAATGACCGGGGCATGGGCTGGGCTTGGAGAACTGCTCCGGGGCGCGGTCTTCCTGCGTCCGGAGGGCAGGCTGACGGCGGCGGACGCATGGGAGCATGCCGCCGCTCTCCGGCGGCGCCTTGGGCCTCACTGCCGGCCGGGCATGCTGATCCCGGTGCTTCAGGACAGCTGCTTTGAGATCCTCGCCTCCCTGCTGGCTGTCTGGAGCCTGGGGTGCGTCCCCTGCCTGGTCACCGACAGCGCCGCCCGGGGACTGCTCCCGGAGAGCGGGGCGGTGCTGGCGGATCATCCGCTGCCGTCTTTCCTGGACGGCGCCGGCTGTCCCGTGATCATGACCCAGGAGTGCGGCGCAGGCGGTGAATTCCCGGAGTTTCGGACGTCCATGGAGGATCTGCCCCTTCTGCAGTGTACCTCCGGCTCCACCGGGACACCCAAAACGGTGGTGCGGAGCCTGGGCTCCTTTCTCCGGGAGGCGGCGATCATTCCTGCCATTGCCGGCGGGATCTCCCTGGAGGGCCGTCTGTGCTGCTCCACCGTACCGGTGTTCCATGCCTACGGTCTGATGTTCCGCTTTATCTTTCCACTGTGGGCGGGGATGATCCTCCTGGACCGACGGGTGAACCACCAGGAGGAACTGGAGGGACTTACCCGGATCCACCGGGATCCGGTGCTGATCACCAGCCCCAGCTTCATGCGCCGCCTGGGTCCGGGCCGGATTGACCTGGCCCTGGCCGTCTCTGCCGGGGGCATGCTGCCTCCGGAGCTGCTGGAACGGATCCGGGGCTATTTCGCCTCCCCCATGCTGGAGATCCTTGGGAGTACGGAGACCGGGGTCATGGCCTGGCGCCATCCGGAGACGGGCACTGAGCTGTGGCACATGGCCCCGGACGCCCGGCTCCTGCTGGAGCCGGAGCAGGACGGGGAACTGGCGGGAGGGCTGCCTGCAGGGCATATGTGCGTGGACTCCCGGCACTGCGAGGAGCATAACGCCGTGTTCACGGATCCTGCCACAGGGCGGGAGATCCCTGTGTTCCGGTCTGAGGATCTGGTGGAGCTTCACTCCGACGGCTTCCGGCTCCTGGGCCGGCGGAGCCGGATTGTGAAAATTGAGGACAAGCTGATCTCCCTGGACAGTGTGGAGCGGGCGCTGTGCCGCACCGGGCTGGTCAGTGATGCCGCCGTGGTGTCCGGCAGCACGGACTGCCGGGAGATCACCGCCGCCTGCGCTGTGCTTTCGGCCCATGGACGGGAACTGCGGGACTCCATGACTCCGGGGCGGTTTGCCGTCGCACTGCGCCAGGCTGTCCGGCAGTACACGGAGCCGGTGGCGGTGCCCCGGCGCCTGATCTTTCTGGATGAGCTCCCCCGGACCCCCACCGGCAAGACGGACTACCCGCGGATCCGGGAACTCACTTCCGGGGAGGCGGCCCGGTGAAATATCCCCCCTTTGTCCTGGCTGACGGCGGTGACAGCGGCAGCCTCAGGATCGCTTTCTGTGCCCTGGAGGATCTGGACTGGTTCCGGGGCCACTTCCCGGGCCGGGGGATCCTGCCAGGGGTGGCCCTGGTGGGCTTTGTGCTCCGGTGTGCCGGGGAGTTCCTGGGCCGGGGACCCGGGGAGGGTCCCTATGAGCTGGTCCGATGCAAGTTTCAGCGCATGATCTCCCCGGGAACCAGGCTCCTGCTGGAGCTGCGCTCCCCGCCCGGGGAGGGGATCCTGGATTTTGCCGTCACCGGGGAGGCTGACGGCCTGGACTATGCCTCCGGCAGGATCCGCTGGTAGATGAGGACGGCCATTGTGGTGCCCTGCTACCGGCATGCCGGCAGCCTGCCGGATCTGCTGCCGGTGCTGGAAAGATACGGCCTTCCGGTGATCATTGCCGATGACGGCAATGAGGAGCCGGTGGCTGAGGTTCTGGCACGGGACTGTCCCGGATCCCGGGCCCAGGTGATCCGGCTGGAGCAGAACAGCGGCAAGGGCGCCGCCGTGCATGCCGGCTTTCTCTGGGCCCGGGAGTTGGGGTGCACCCATGCATTGCAGATCGACGCTGACGGCCAGCAGGATCCCGGGACCGTTCCCCGGATGCTGGAGCTGGCCCGGAGCCATCCCGGGGATCTCATCGCCGGGAGCCCGGTTTACCGCAATATCCCCCCTGGCCGGTTCCTGGCCCGGTACATCACCCACTTCTGGGTGGCTCTGGAGCTGGGACGCTGCTCCCTGGTGGACTCCATGTGCGGCATCCGGGTGTATCCCCTGGATCCGGCCTGCCGGATCCTGGAGCACCGGCCGGTGGGGCGTCACATGGGCTTTGACACGGAGATCATGATCCGCATGTACTGGGCGGGCTGCGGGATCGTGCAGTGCCCGGTTGCGGTCTCCTACCCCGCAGGCGGGATCAGCAACTTCAGGATGTTCCGGGACAACCTGGAGCTGAGCTGGTGCCATGCCCGGCTCTGCACGGAGAAGATCCTCCACTATCCTGCAGTGCGGGGGCGGCACTACCTTTAGGCTTTTTCCTTCCCGGCACCCGGACAGGGGCGCTCTGCCGCCTGCCGGGGGACCGGATCGGCTGGACAACTGGGGAGGGGATCATATCCATGGCACGGGACGGCGGGGGCGGCAATTCATCCTGGATCCGGGATCACCACGACAGCACCTGTTCCTTCGGCATGGATCTTGTGGTGGGGATCCACCGCCTGCTGGGCCGGCGCTGCGCCCGGGGCGTCATCTGGTGCATCTCCCTTGCGGTCTGGCTCTGCAGTCCCCGGCTGCGCCGCATTTCCGGATCCTATCTGGCCCGGATCCGGGACTTTGCCGCCGCCCGGGGCCGTACCCTCCCCCGGATCTCCACCCGGCTGCATATCCACCGCTTCTGCTGTGCCCTGCTGGATCGGATCCTGGCCTGGCGGGGGATCCTGGGGGTGGGGGATCTTGTCTCCCGGAACGGCTCCCTGGAGGCGCTGGTGGCCAAGGGCGCAGCAGCAGATCGGGGCTTCATGATCATCAGCTCCCACGCCGGGGACATGGAGTTTCTCCGGGGTGTCAACCGCTTTTTTCAGAACCGTCCGGTGAACATCCTCATTGAGACTGGCAACAACGCCCGGTTCATGGCCTACATGAGCCGGGTGAACCGGGACGTCACCCGGCGCTTTGTCCCGGTGAACGATATTTCCCCGGCCACGGCGTCCCGGCTTCTGGAGGCGGTGGATCGGGGGGAGTATGTGGCCGCATTGGGGGATCGGCTGCTGCGGGAGGACACCAGGAGCGTGGAGGTGTCCTTTCTGGGCGGGAGGGCGTATCTTCCTGCGGGGCCCTGGATCCTGGCTTCCCTGCTGGGGACCGAAGTGGTGCTGGTGCACTGTGTGGAGATCGCCGGGAGGCCCCAGCTGTTTCTGCGGGATGCCGGTCCGGTGCGCCTTTCCCGGCGGGGCCGGGAGGCGGAGCTGCGGCAGGCGGTGCAGGCCTATGCCCGGGATCTGGAGGAGATCCTCCTGGAGGCTCCCCTGGACTGGTTCAATTTCTATGACTTCTGGAAGGAGTGAGGGTGGCGGCCATGAGTCTGTATGCCTTCGACTGCAGCGGAACCGTGGAGTTTTACGACTGTGATCCCATGGGGGTGGTGTGGCACGGCAATTATGTGCGCTATCTGGAGAGCGCCCGGGGACGGTTCCTGGACATGATCGGCTACCCCTATGCCGAGATTGACCGGGACGGTTTCGCCTTTCCCATAGTGGAGCTGCGGCTCAAATACACCGGCTCCCTCCGTCTCCGGGACTGCTACACGGTTACCACCCACCTGGACGAGTATGAGAACCGCCTGGTCCATTCCTTTGAAGTGCGCTCCGGGGAGAGGCTGTGCCTTAGGGCCCGCTCAGTCCAGGTGTGCGTCCCCCGGGGCGGGGACAGCCTCACCTTTTGCATGCCCGGGAGGTTTGTCAGCTGTGTCCGGACCTTTCTTGCGGAGGCGGGGCATGCGGTTGGCTGATCAGCTCCCGGGACTGCTGCTGCCCCTGCTGCTTTTGTCCCCTGTCCCCTCCGGGGCCGGGGAGGCGCCTTCAGATCCCCCGCCTCAGGATCCCGGGGCGGCTCACCAGGCGGAGGATGTGCTGCCGGACATACAGCGCCCCCTACTCCGGGATGGGGAGATCCTTCTTGCCCCCTATGTTATGGAACGGTTTCTGGCGGCAGCCGGCCGGCTGATCCGGTCCTCCGGGACGGCGGCGGTGACCCTGGATCGGGGGATCTGCTGGATTGTCACTGATCCGGTGCGGCGGCAGTGGCTGGTGGGGGCTGACGGGATCCGGGATCTGGACGCTTCCCCTGACAGCCCCCGGCCGGCCGGGGGCGCCGGGGATCCGGCGGTGGCCTTCATGATCTCGGGGCTCACGACACTGATCCGGGGATCCTGGGATGAGGTGCGTGCTGATTACCGGGTGACATCCTCCGTGAACGGCCCGGACACGGGGCTGTTCCTCCGCCCCCGGAGGGAGGAGCTGGCCCGGGTGGTGGATCTGGTGGTGATCCATCTGGCTGACGGGGAGATCCGGGAGTTTAGGGTGGTGGAGAACACCGGGGGCAGCACCCGGGTGCGCTTCGCCCCGGGAACCAGGATCCTTCAGGAGGATCCGGATCTCCGCTCCTTCTGCCGGACCTTGCCGGAGGCCGGTCTTCCGCCGGGAGGGGACCGTTGAGGCGCCTGGGAGCCGTCATCACCGTTCTGCTCCTGCTTTTGCCGGTGCTGGCGGTGATCCCGGGCCTTGTTTCCGGCTCCCTTGTCCTGGACACCGGCACCGGTGGGCTGCTGCCGGCAGCCCCTGGCCGTGATGCCGGGGACGGCGCCGGGGATCCGGATCTGGAACTGCTGCGGCGCCGGGTCATGGTGGCCACCGCCGGGGATCCTGTATCTTTGCGGCAATATCTGGAGGCCTCGGAGGGCTTCCGGCTGGATCCCCTGGATCAGGCGGGTCCCTTCTCCTACCGCCACCGCCAGGCCCTGATCCCCTGCGCCATCTGCCGGGATCCCCGGGCCCGGATTGACGAGGCGTTTCTCAGCCCCTTCGGGGGGATCACCGAGCAGGAGATCGCCGGGGATCCCTTCATGATCATGCGCTCCCTGGTAGCCGCCCGGGGCCGGGGCGCCGGCTATCATCCCGCCGGCTGCCTGCTTCTGGATCCTCCTCCGGAAGGGCGCGGCGGCGGGGAGCACCGATCTGGCGGACCGGGCCGGGGGCGTCTCTGCGCTTTCTCCGGAACCTATGATCCCCTGATCCGGGATCCGGAGGAGTTCAGCCGCCGGATCCGGGATTATGGTGCCGGGGATCCCACCCTGATCTACACCGGGGAGGTGTTTTTCGCTGCCGAGGCGGCGGAAAGGTCCCGGTGCGACATGACCCGCATCGGCGGGGTGTCCGCCCTGGTGGCGTTGTTGCTGTTTCTCCGGACCTTCCGGAGCGGACGGGCACTGTTGCTGACCTTCTTGTCCCTGGGCACTGCCATGGCAACAGGGGTGGCCGCCGTGCTCCTGATCTTCGGGCGGATCCATGTGGCAGCCCTGGGCCTTGGGGCCTGTCTCATCGGGATCTGCGCCGATTACAACCTGCACATGCTGCTGCGCCTGGCCGGTGGCGCCAGGAGCCCCTTCCGATCCTTTGCCCTCTCCCTGCTGGTCTCGGCCGCCTCCAGCTGCGGGGCCTACTTGATCATGTCCCTGACGGAGCTCCCGGCATTGCGGCAGCTGGCGGTGATGGCCGCCGCCGCCCTGGGTGCTACCTGCCTTATAGTGCTGTTCCTCTTCCCCCTGATCCGGATCCCCCCGGCTTCCCCGGGAAGGCTTGCGGATCTGGCCGCAGGGCGCCTTTCCTCCGGATCCGGCCGGGCGGGAACATTTCTCGCCCTGGGGTGCCTGCTGGCCGGGATCCTGGCCTGGATGATCTGCCCTCCGGATGACGATGTGGCCCGGATGCAGGCGCCAAACCAGGATCTCCTGGCCATGGCCGCCGAGCTGGGGCGGGGTGCCGGGGGCAGCGGATCTCCGGTGTGGTTTTTCCTCCGAGCCCCGGACACGGAGACGGCCCTGATCCGGTGTGAGGAGCTGGCGGGCGCACTTTCCCCGGAGGAGGTCGGGCGTCTGATCCTCCCCTGCCGCTGGATCCCCTCCCGGAAAAGCCAGGGGGCAAACCAGGAGTCCTACCGCCGGAGCGCCGGTGCCCTCCGGCAGGCTTACGGGGCCTACGGGGTGGAGCCGGATCTGAGCTCCCTGAATGAGGATATGTCCTTTGATCCCCTGGATCATCCCCTGTCCGGGCCACTCTTGCTTTCCCCAAAGGGTCTTTTCATCCGGGCAGAGGCCACGGACGGAGAACTGCTCTCCTGTCTGGAGGCCCGGTCAGATCTGGAGCGGGTGGACGGCAGGAGGCGCTGGAGCAGTGCCTTTGCCGCCTGCCGCCAGGCCCTGGAGCGCTTTCTGGCCGGGGGGCTGATCCTGGCCGCCCTGGTCTCCTCCCTGGTGCTGGGACGGAGCGTCTTCCGGTGCTTTCTTTTGCCCGTGGCCGGAGGGCTGGGCGCAGGTCTGGCGGCCAGTGCCCTGGCCGGAGGCTATCTCAGCGTCTTCACCGTCCTGGCAGGGTTCATGATCCTGGGCTTGGGGGCGGACTATTGCGTGTTCTGGCATTCCCTGGGCCGGGGGGATCCCCGGGGCACTGCCCATGCCCTTTGGGTTTCCTGGCTCACCACGGAAGCCTCCTTCGGCATGCTGTCCCTGTCGGGCACTGCGGCCATTGCCTCTTTCGGGATCTGCCTCTCCTGGGGACTGGCGGCGGTCCTGCTTCTGGTGCTGCTGTCCGGGAGACCGGGTGCGGATCCCGGGGCGGTGGCGCCGGATCCCGGCACCCCGGGGAAACCCGCCTCTTAAGATGCAGCCTGGAGGGCGGATCTGCTTTGATCCTTGAGTTTGCGGGGCGTTTGCTGACATAATTCTCATGGGACAGTCCGCCTTTCCTGCTCCGGTTCCCTGTTCTGCCTGGTGCCGTTTGGGGGCGGGCTGGCGGCCGTCGTGGAGATCCTGATGATTTATGTCAACCGTCCTTTTGCCGTCACCGCCCTGGGCATGACTCCCGGGGAGGCGGAAAGCAGCCTGCGGGAGGGCCGATCACGCTATCTTTCCTCCCTGGAGGGCTTTCTGCCTGACGGCCGGCCGGCCCATCTGGCGCGTCTGCCAGAACTTCCCGGGGGCACCGCCTTCCGCTGCACGGATCTGGCAGGCTACTGCGCCGGGCAGATCCGGGAGGTGATTGACGCGGCATCAGAGCGGTACGGCAGGGACCGGGTGGGAGTGGTGGCCGGCACCTCCACCTCCGCCGTCAATGATGTGGAGGACCGGCTCCGCCCCTTCTTCCGGAAGGATGCGCCCCTTCCCTGTGATCCGGATATTCTGGCGGTGAACTGTATAGCGGATCACCTGCGGCGCAGCCTGGATCTGCTGGGTCCCTGCTACACGGTGACCACTGCCTGCTCCTCCTCCGCCCGGGCTCTGATCAGCGCCGCCCGGCTGATCCTGGGAGACGTCTGCGACGCGGTGATCGCCGTCAGTGCCGACACCCTGAGCCGGATCAGCATCGGCGGCTTTGACTCCCTGGGCGCATTGTCCTGCGATCCCTGCCAGCCCTTCCACCGGGAGCGGAAGGGGATCAACATCGGCGAGGGGGCCGGCATTGCCCTGGTGGCCCGGGAGGCTCTGTCTCCGGACCACTTGCTTCTCCTGGGATGGGGCGCCAGCTCTGACGCTTACCATGTGTCCTCCCCGGATCCCACCGGCCAGGGGGCGATTCGGGCCATGGGGGACGCCCTCAGAATGGCGGGCATCCGTCCCGGGGATCTGGGCTATGTCAATGCCCACGGCACCGGCACCCGGCTGAATGACGCCATGGAGGGCCGGGCGGTGGCGGAGCTCTGCGGATCCCGGGTTCCGGTGTCCTCCACCAAGCACCTGACAGGGCACACCCTGGGCACCTGCGGCCTGGCCGAGTGCTTTATCTGCGCATTGCTGCTGGGGCGGGGGGTGCCCCTGCCTTACCATGATTATGCGCCGGAGGATTTCCGGGAGGAGTTCCCGGATCTGGATCTGATCTGCACCCCGGGCCGGCCCCTGGAGCGTCCCTTTGTTATGTCCAACAGCTTTGCCTTCGGCGGCAACAACGTGTCCCTGGTGTTCGGAGTACCTGATGCCTGACTATCTCACCTCCCGGGAACTTTTCGCCCGCCTCATGCCCCAGAAGGAGCCCATGCTCATGCTGGACGGCATTGTGGCGTGTGACACCGCCTCTGAGAGCGGGATCTGCGGCCTTACGGTGGGCCTGCATCCCATGGCGGCCCTGGAGGAGGACGGCTCCCTGCCGTCCTATGCCCTGATGGAGGTCATGGCCCAGTCCTCGGCGGCGATCCTCTCCTACTGCCATCATCTCACCTCCCCCGACGGGGCCTTCCTGACCCAGGGGGTGATCCTGGCGGTGCGGAACTGCGTCTTTCATGTCGCCCCGGTGATCCCCCGGGGAACGGAGATCCTGGTGCGGACAGCAACGGAGTATTCCGGGGGCAGCCTGCGGCGGGCCCGGATCCGGGCTGAGGAGGCCGGCATCGGTCGGATCCTGTCTGAGGCGCTGTTCTCCGTCATGATCCTGGAAACTGGAGGAGTGTGATATGGAGACAGAACCTATGGCCCGGCGGATCCTGGTGACCGGGGCCGGCACCGGCATCGGCCGGGCCGCCGCCCTGAAGCTGGCCGCCGACGGCTTTGACATTGCGGTCCACTGCCGCAGTCATCTGGAAGAGGCGGAGGAACTGGCGCTGGCGATCCGCGCCATGGGCCGGCAGGCGGCGGTGGTGCCCTTTGATGTGGGTGACACCCGGCAGGCGGAGGAGTGCCTTACGGCGGACATAGAGCAGCACGGCGCCTACTGGGGCATTGTCTCCAATGCCGGCATTGTGCGGGACGCACCCCTTCCCGGCATGGAGCGGGACGACTGGTTTGACGTCATCAACATCAACCTCAACGGCTTCTACAATGTGGTGAAGCCCTGCATCATGCCCATGATCCACCTTAGGTGCGGCGGGCGCATTGTGGTGGTGTCATCGGTGTCCGGGATCACCGGAAACCGGGGGCAGACCAATTACAGCGCCTCCAAGGGCGGGCTGATCGCCGCCGCCAAGTCCCTGGCCCTGGAACTGGCCAAGCGGGGGATCACGGTGAACAGCGTTGCCCCCGGCCTGATTGAGACACCCATGACCGATCCCGCCCTCAAGGAGCAGATCCTGCCCATGATCCCCCTGCGCCGGGCCGGACAGCCCGAGGATGTGGCGGCGGTCATCAGCTTCCTGTGCTCCGATGGGGCTGCCTACATCACCCGGCAGACCATCGGCGTCAACGGAGGGATGTGCTGATGCGCCGGGCGGTCATCACCGGGATCGGCTTCCGATCCCCCCTGGGCTGTGACTGGAACAGCGTCCGGGCAGCCCTTAGGCGGCAGGAGAACCGCACGGAGCGCTGTGACGAGCTTGACGGCTTCAGGAACCTCAACTGCCGCCTGGCCTGCCGTGCGGCCGGCACCCTGCCGGAATATCCCCGCCGGAAGAGCCGGAGCCTCGGCCGGGTGGGTCATCTTGCCGCCGCCGCCACGGAGGCGGCCCTGGGGGATGCGGGACTGCTGGAGGCGGAGGAACTGCATTCCCCCCGGACCGGCATCGCCTACGGCAGCTGCGGCGGGGCCTGGCAGGGCCTGGAGGAAACGGGCAGGTTTGCCGTGGAAAGGGATGCCAACTGTCTGAGCGCCACTTCCTATGTGCAGATCATGCCCCATTCCGTGGCGGCAGGACTGTCCATTTTCTTCGGGATCCATGGCCGGCTTATCGCCACCTCCACCGCCTGCGCCTCCGGATCTCAGGCTCTGGGCTATGCGGCGGAGGCGGTGCGTAGCGGGGCGGCGGACATTATGGTGGCCGGAGGCGCCGAGGAGCTCAGTCCCTATTCCGTGGCGGTGTTTGACGCCCTTTTCGCCACCACCGCGAGCCAGGAGCCTGCCCGGACTCCCCGGCCCTTTGACCGGAGCCGGGACGGCATTGTGGTGGGGGAGGGCGCTGGCACCCTGATCGTGGAGGAGCGGGAGCATGCCCTCCGGCGGGGGGCGCCGGTGTATGCCGAGATCCTGGGCTTTGCCACCAACTGTGATGCCACCCACATCACCCGGCCCAGTTCCCCCCGCATGGAGGAGTGCATGCGTCTGGCTCTGGCAGACGCTTCCCTTGTGCCTGATGATATCGGTTACATCAATGCCCACGGCACCGGAACCGCCGAGGGGGACGCGGCCGAGGGCAGCGCCACCTGGCGGGTGTTCGGGAGCCGGGTGCCCGTGGCCACACTCAAGAGCTACATGGGGCACACCCTGGGGGCCGCCGGTGCCCTGGAGGCGGCCTTCTCCGTTCTCATGGCCCGGGACGGGTGGCTGGCCCCCAACCTGAACCTTGCGGATCCGGATCCCGCCTGCGGGGATCTGTTGTTCATCCGGGAGGGCGGCCTTGACTGCCATCCCCGCCATGTCATGAGCAGCAATTTCGCTTTTGGCGGGGTGAACACATCCCTGATCTTCCGCCTGCCGGATGACTGATCGGCTGATCAGACTTCTCCGGGGCGGGGCGGGGATCCTGGCGGTGATCCTGACGGTGGCCTATCCCTTTGCGGTCTGGGCCGCCCTCCGGCAGGGGGCGCTGCTGCCGGCTCTGGGGGTGCTGGCCGGGGCGGTGAGCTGCCGGATCCTGTCCGGCGGGATGCGGGGTGCCGGTGAGCGCCTTACCGCCGGAGCCGGGATCCTGATGCTGATCCTGGCCTCCTGCTGCCAGGTGCCGGAGGTCCTTCTCCTCTATCCCGCGGCGGTGTCCTTCGGTTTTCTGCTGGTTTTCGGCTTGAGCCTCCGCTCCACCCCGGCGGTGGAGCGGATCGCCTCCCTCAGGATCAGTCCGGAGGAGCGCACCCCGTTTTTCCGGAGGTACTGCCGGACGGTCACGGAGATCTGGTGCGTTTTCCTGTTTCTGAACGGCACTGCCGCCGCGGTGCTGGCGGCGTTGTCCCGGGATATGTGGATGATTTACACCGGATCGGTGTCCTATGTCCTGATGGGACTCCTTTTCGGGGCGGAATATCTGGTGCGGATCCGGCTCCGCTCCCGGCTTAGGGATCGTTCCGGGGGAGCGTGAGGCTTTCTTTTCCGTTGCACGGGAGGTGAAGGGTGACTTTGCGGAAATTCGGTGATCAGACCTATGCCCAGGCGGTGAAACTGGCACAGCTTTATGCCGTGGCGCCCTTTGTCTTCAATGGCCTTGCGGTCATGCGCCGCAGCGGGATCCTTGCCTGCCTTGACTGCCTTAAGGGGGATGAGACCCTCAGCAGCGGGGAGGTGGCCGAGGGATCCGGGATGGATCTGTTCGCCGTGAAACTCCTGCTGGACATGGCCGTGGCGGCGGACGTGGTGATAGGGGATGATCAGGGTCGCTTTTGCCTCTCGAAGACTGGCCGGCTCCTGGCATCAGATCCCATGACCTCAGCCAACTTCGACTTTGCCGCAGATGTGTGCAGCCGGGGCATGGATCACCTGGGGGAGGCCTTGCGGACCGGTACCCCGGCGGGGCTCCGGGAGCTTGCCCCCGGGGCCGGCACTATCTACCAGGCCCTGTCCGGCCTGCCGGAGCCTGCCCGGACCTCCTGGTTTGCCTACGATCACTTTTATTCGGACCGCTCCTTTGCCGAGGCCCTCAGGTGCATTGCCTCCAGGATGACTCCGGGACTCATCCATGACGTGGGGGGCAACACCGGGAGGTTTGCCCTGGCGGCGGCAGGTGCCTTCCCGGAATGCCGGATCCGGATCATTGATCTGCCGGGGCAGTGCCGCCTGGCAGAGGAGAACGCCCGCTCTGCCGGCCTTGAGGGGCGGATCAGCACCTTTCCATGGGATCTCCTGGCCGCTGACGGTGATCTGCCCGGGGAGGCAGATCTGTGGTGGATGAGCCAGCTGGTGGAATGCTTCAGCCAGGAGCAGCTGGCAGGGATCCTGCAACTGATCCGGCGGAGCATCCGGCCGGACGCTTTGCTGGCGGTCAGCTCCTTTTTCGGGGACCGCCTGCCCAATGACGTGGCCGCCCTGGTGGTGGAGAGCCAGAGCCTGTATTTTGCGGCCCTGGCCAACGGCGTCAGCCGCTTTCACCATTTTGCAGACTTCCTCCCGGTGGCGGAAGAGGCCGGGTTTGCCCTGGATGGTGAGCCCGCGTCCCTGGGTCTGGGCTCCCTTCTGGTGTTCTTGAAGCCTGTGCCTGCCGTCTGATATCCGCCCGCCGGCAGCACCTCTGCCGGATCCTTTCCCCCGGTTCATCACCCCTCCGGAGACCCTCCTCTTCCGGCACCTCCGCCGTCAACCTAAAACTTCCCGTCTTCCTGTTCCCGGCAGCATGCTCCAATGGTGCATCCCGGACAGGGAATACTGATCTTGTGTGCCAGGTCACAAAAATTCTGTTTGCCAGATGGCGGTCAGATCTGTAGAATCACCCTTCTTGCCAAATTTCAGTCCGTTTTCCCCTGCCGGACAGAATAACTTTTGTCAAAAGGAGCAAACCGTATGAAACTTTCCCTGCTTTTGCCGGTGGTGGTGTCTTTGCCTGTCCTTGCAGGCTGTGCAACTATGTTCACAGGCAATCATCAGGATCTTCAGGTGCGAACCCACAGTGATATTGTGGATCAGCGGCTTGATCATGTGGTAACGTTCAATGTTATCTCCGATCGTGGTCATGCACGCCATGAGAATGTGGCTCCAGGTGAGACTTTCAGTGTCCACCGGACCGGTGTGCCGGTGTCTGTCCAGATCCAGGAGAGCCAGTGCATCCTGCCCACCGAGGAGCGCTTTGAGTCCGGTGTCCATCCCGCAGTTACGCTGGATTTCCTGGCCACCAGCCTGCTGAGCACGTCCATTGACAGTTCCACGGGTGCTTTGTGGAAGTATGATTCGACTCTGGTGGTCACCCCCAAGGTCAAGGACACTCCGGAGTGCGTCAAGTGGCTGAACGATGAGGTGGCCAAAATGGATGATCATGTCATCACCAAGAGGGCCCAGGCAGTGGAGCAACTTGACCGCAACGGCAAGTATCCGGTGGATGCCGACGCTGTTCTCCGGCCCCGGGGTTACGCCGAGCAGTTTGAAAAGTAGGATCCTGTCATCAAAGTGATGTCAGAGGCCGTCTCATTCCAGGATCCGGGGCTTCTCCGGGGATCTGCCGGAAGCGGGGCGGCTTTTTTCGTGGCTGTCTGCCAACGGATCCTGTCCGGGCTTGTTCCGGGACGGTGGGGGGTCCGCCGCCGGGCTGCGGGCGCCGGGATGAGGCACTCGGCGATCCTTCTGATCCTGGCCTCGCTGCTTCTGGCCCTGCCCCTGCCGGCAGCAGGTGACGCGGAGGATCCCGTGTCCTACGGGGATCTCCCCGGGGAGTTCCGGCAGAAATGGGAGGATCTCCTTCATTATGATCACGGCCGGAGCCTTATTGAGCCGGGCAGTTCGTTTTTCCTGAGCCCCGAGGGCTGGCGGGATCCCGCTGCGGAGCTGGCTGCAACCCTCAGCGCTTTCGGTTCAGATCCTGATGCCTGGTGCCAGTATCCCGCCCGGCAGTATCTTATCTACGGCTTTCTCCCGGCGGTGTCCCGCTGCGCCGACTTTGACACCTATCAGCAGAACATCAGTCCGGAAAGCTTCTCCGTGGTTTTCGCCGCAGAGGATGAAACCTCTCCGGTGTCCTCCATGGGCCATGTGTTCCTCATGATCCAAGGGACTAACAGCCACGGGATCATGAAGCGCCACAGCTTCGGCTTTGTGGCGGATACGGAGGGCGCCTCGTCACTGCTGCTGCAGTTCCTGACCGGCTCCATCACGGGGCGTTATACCCTTTCCCCCTATGACAACAGCATCTACACCTATGTCTCCGAGGAGCGGAGATCTTTGTGGGAGTATCCCCTGGATCTGGCGAAGCAGGAGCGGGATCTGCTGTATCTGCACCTGTTTGAACTGAAGATCCATCCGGTGAAGTACTCCTTTTTCACCCACAACTGCGCCACCGGTCTCAGCCGGGTCATGGCAGTGGCCCGCCCCGCCCTGTGGGTGGGGGATGATCGACTATTTGTCACCCCTGCCGGTTTTGCCCGGCATGCCTATGAGACTGCGGGCACCGGGGAGGCGGTCCTGCGGCCCGCGGAGAGCGACATGATCCTCGCCCGGGAGGGCATGGGTGCAGATCCCCTGAAGGCTCCCCGGCCCACCCGGATCTCCCTGGGATATCTGCATGACAGCACAGCCGGATCTGGCCTGGCGTTTGATCTGCTTCCCCTTTACGGGGACATGACAGAGGACTGGAGCTCCGCATCCAAGCTCAGCCAGATCCAGGCGCTTAGGATCCAGGGACAGATCACCAGATCCGCCTTTACTCTCACCGAGGTGAAACTGGTGGGGATCGACTCCTATCCGGATCTGTTCCGGGAGTCCTTCAAGATCAATTTTGGTGCTGAGTTCCACGGCAGCCTGCGCCGGGAGCGCACCTCCCTTCATCCGGATGTGCACGGGGGGTTGGGCTTCTCCCGCCTCAGTCCCAACTGGGTTCCTCTGTTCCGGGCCGACGGCGGGGTGTATTTCAGTCCGGGGCGGCCTGATCCCTACCTGAGGCTGCAGGGCGGGCTGATGTTCAGGGGGAATTTCGGGCGGATGGTGCTGCTGGGGGAGCAGTGCTTTGCGGGATCCCGGGGCTGCCGGGGGGCCGTCAGGGCCCTGCATGCCAGTTACTCCCGGCAGCTGGCTGAAAGCCTCTGGCTCCGGGTGGAGGGCAGCGGCTACCGGGGATCCGGCGGCAACTTTGCCAGGATCACAGCGGGGCTGTCTTACAGGTTCTGAAAAAGGCAGGAAAAAGGAGCCGCCCGGGCAGAGTCTCCTGCTGCGGGGAACTGCCAGGGCGGCCTGGGATCCGGCAAACTCCTGCTGGGAGCTGTGCCTGGGATCAAGAAAGGTGCGGTCTGTCAGGGGAGCCGATGAGCGGAGGGTATCTCACTCCTCGTCGTCGCCGGCTTCGTAGCCGAAATTGGCGAATGGTCCCTCGTCGTCCTCATCTTCGTCATCGAAGTCGCCGCGGGAAGGATCCACCATTATGCCGTTCTCGTCAAAGTAGACCTCACGGCCCCAGCCGGCCTCATCATCGTCCCAGCCGCCGTTGTCATCGTCGTAACTGTCCTCGTTTTCGGCGATCTCGTCGAGGCTTTCCCAGTTTTCATTGAAATCTTCATCGCGGGCCATTTTGATCCTTCCTTCAGTACAGTGATCTGGGGGTCATTATCCAACTTTTCGCGGCGGTTTGCATCAGGGAAGACTCCTCCCCGGCTTCGGTGATGCTGGCACTCCGGCATCTGAGCCGGAGGGGCGCCGATCTGCTATAATGTGATCAGGTTAAAAAAGAGGCCAGTCACATGATCAGGGACAGACGCATACCGATAAACATCATCACCGGATTTCTCGGATCCGGCAAGACCACGCTGCTGAACTACTGGGTGAAGCAGCCTGCAATGAAGGACTGTGCCGTTCTCATCAATGAGTTCGGTTCGGTGGGCATTGATCACCAGTTGGTGCGCCAGGTGGACAACCAGGTAGTCCTTCTGGAGTCTGGCTGCATCTGCTGTACTTTGCAGAACTCTCTGGTGAACGCTCTGTCGGATCTGCTCTCCAAGGCACTGCGGAAGGAGATCCCTCCTTTCAGCAGGGTGCTTATTGAGACCACCGGCATGGCGGATCCGGGCTCCCTTGTGGGCCTTATTGAATATGAGCCCTTCATCAGCCAGCGCTTCCGCTTTGACGGCACTGTCACGGTGGTGGACGGACTCAACATCAGGAAGCAGATCAAGGCCCAGTATGAGGCGGTCAAGCAGATCGCCCTGGCGGATCTGGTTCTCATCAGCAAGAGTGATCTGGTGGATGATGAGGAATATGAGGAGATTGAGAAGGTCATTTCCATGCTCAACCCCTCGGTCAGGGTGTGCAAGGTTCTCAACGGTGAACAGGATCCTGCCATCCTCAGCGAGATCGGACCCTATAATTCCGGAGTGGATAGGGATCCCAAGAAGATCAACGCCTGGCTGGCCACGGAAAGCGCGAGCCTGGGGGTTGCCAGTTCAGTGCAGCCGGTGAAGGTTTCCCGGGTCGGCATGGGGGCGGCTAAGAAACAGGCCATCAGTGTCCACTCTAATGTGGCCACCTTCAGCATGGAGTTTGACGAGCCCCTGGATGCGGACCGGATCATCAGGGCCCTGGAGGCGGTGCGGATGCAGTACGGCGACAGCCTGCTCCGCCTGAAGGGGATCCTTAACCTGAATGTAGATCCCCGTCCGGTGGTGGTCCACGGTGTGTACGGCACCATTTCTCCCCTGACCACCCTGGACAGCTGGCCGGATGACCGCCGGTGCAGCCGGATCGTGTTCATTGTGCGGGCTATGGTGCGGGAGCAGATTGAGTCCCTTTTCCGGGGTGTGCTGCTGGGTGACCCCGCTTTCAGCAGTTTTTTGGAGCCTGAGGAAGCAAATATCTGAACTTTTGGACGGATTTCACATCTAACATAGCGCATGCCACACAGGTGTGCGTTATGTTTCCAACAAAGTTGTGGAGTTTGCCAATGAAGAAATTTCTGGCTCTTCTGATCTCTGCCGCAGTGCTTTCAGCACCTGCCCTGGCAGGTCCCCACCGCCATCATTTCCACGTTCCCCATGCCGCAGTGAGCATGGATGCATTGGATGTGCTGTTCAAGTATGACGCAGACAAGGATCATGCCCTGTCTGAAAGCGAACTTGAGGCCTACAAGAAGGACGGACTGAAGTTTGCCGATGCCATCAAGGCCTCGGTGAAGACCCTGGCTGAGGCTGACACCAACAAGGACGGTGCGGTGTCCTTTGATGAATTCCTGGCACTCTCCAAGGTGGAGCCCATTGCCGGCTTCATGCCGCCTCCGCCGCCTCCGCACCACGGCCGCCATCACGGTCCCAAGCCGCACCATGGCCCCCACGGCGGTCCCGGTGCTGACGGTCCCAAGGGGCATGCTGCCGGTGACAAGCATCCGCCCAAGCCCCATGACGGCCCCGGGGGCAAGCCTCCCCACGGACCTCATCATGGTCATGGCGGTCCCCACCACGGACATGGCGGACCTCATCACGGACACGGACCCATGGGCATGCCGCCGGTTCCCAACGGCATGGAGTTCATGGAGTTCAGTTTCTTTGACAAGGATCATGACGGCAGACTGTCCGCTGAGGAGTATGCCCAGTTTGCTGAAAGGCAGAAGTCCAAGTCTGAAAATGTCAGGGCGCTGTTTGACGGCCTGAATTTCAAGAGTCTGGATCTCAACCAGGACGGTGGCGTCACCGCCAGCGAGCTGGGGCACTATGCCGTGGGTGTGATGCTGCAGTCAGCCCCCAACTACAAGGATCGTGCTCACCGCCACCCTCACGGGGGCAAGGACAAGAAGTAGCCTGCCAGCTGCCGCTCATACTGTTTTGAAGAGGATCCCCCTTGCCGGGGATCTTTTTTGTTCTGTGTCCTGGAGTCCGGAAAACGCGTTCCGCGCGCAGCCGGGGAGACGGGACATCATTTTCTGCATGAGGTAACAATGAAGGTAATCATCCGGCTGCCCTGGTATGTCAAGGCACTCAATATCCTGGGCTGCATTCTGATGCTCACTGGACTGCTCGAACTGTATTTCCGTTTCATGCCGGATTCCTGGTGGCGCTACACAGCCTTCACCTGCATTATTCTGGGGGTCATCCTGATCATCCCCCAGCATTTCCTGTCCCTGATGGAGATCCTCAAATACCGTCCCCGGAACGACCGCTGACGTCCGCTGCTGAGCTTTGCGGGGAACAGTCTTTCCCTTTCTGGAGGTTTCTGCCGGGGGATCTGATCCGGCAGGCACAGATCCAGATCCAGATGGCGGGGGATAACTGGTGTTTTTTTCTGCTTTTCCCGGCAGACATCTGTTCCGGCAGGGCGGGAGATGTTAAAGATTGTGATTAGATTACATTTTTATTCCTGCGGTTTGTTTTAAATTACAGTCTGTATTGCGAGTGTTTGATTGAGGCTGCAGATGGCTAGCAAGAAACCAGAAAAGAAGGTGATTTCGACAGAAGACATCCTTTTGAAGCTGTGTCATTCGGTCACTTCCGTGCTCACTGAGGCAACTCATCACGAAATCAACTATTCCTCCATGGCCCAGCGCATTTCCAAGACCTGCCTGCGTCCTGACATCGGCTGTTTTGTTCTTTTTGATGGTGCTTTTTCCGGACTGGTGGTGATCAATTTCACGGCCGAGGCCGCCATGGAGGTGTATGCCAACTATCTGCTGAACATGGGGATCCAGGAGAACGAGTTGGCCAAGGTCTACACCTCGGACGAGGTGGGCAACGTCATGGGTGAGCTGATGAACCAGATCCTGGGTGACTTCACCAAGAAGGTCAGCCAGGAGCTGCAGTCCTCCATCACCCAGTCCCAGCCCAAGATGCTTACCCTGAACCGCCAGGTGCGCATCTCCGTGGACACGGATCTGGTGAAGCCCCAGTCACGGCGGGTTTCCTTCTACACGGAAAAGAACAACATCTTCTACATGGAGCTTTCCATGGACTACACAGAGTTCATCAAGCTCCGCGATTTTGACTCCCCGGAGGAGATTGATCCTGATTCCCTCATTGAGAGCGTCAACAACGGAACTGTGGAGGCAGAGCGGCTTCAGCATATTGAAAGCACAAAGCAGGATGACGTCATGAGCAACGAGGAGCAGGACGACCTTCTGGCATCCCTGGGGCTGTGAAACCTGCCGGCGGATCCGGCGGGGCAAAAGAATTCAGTTTGGCAAAACTGTGCGTGGTGCAGACCGTCAGAGACGGTTGTGTGCCTTTCTTTCGGGGCGCTTCGGCGCTCTTTCTGTTTTTGGGAGAGAACTGACAGCCGTGCTTAGGGGCGGCAGAGATCCCCGTTCCGGGATAACTGGCGCCCAAGGGGGAGGCTTTCCCCAAATAAGATAATGACATCCTCGGACAAAAGTCCCATAATTACCGCAGATCCGCCGGTGGCCCTGGTTTCCGGAGGGGATCCGAAGTTTTTGTTTGGTTGTCATAACCGGAGCATCAATGAAAAACCTTTTCAAGAAAACTGCAGTTTTCTGCGCTTCTCTCCTGGCCTTTTCCTTTGCCGCCCAGGCTGAGGAGACTCTTAATGTGTACAACTGGAACGATTATGAGGCTCCTGACACCGTTTCCAATTTTGAGAAGCAGACCGGCATTAAGGTGACCACCGACTATTTTGACACCAATGAGGTCCTGGAAGCCAAGCTGCTGGCTGGCAAGTCCGGGTATGACATTGTGTTCCCCGGCTCTGATTTCATGTCCCGCCAGATCAAGGCGGGGGTTTTCCACAAGTTGGACAAGAGCAAGATCCCCAATCTGAAGAACCTTGATCCTGTGAGAATGAAGATGCTCGCAGAGTTGGATCCGGACAATGAGCATTCAGTTCCCTATATGCAGGGCACCACCGGCATCGGCTTCAATGTGACCAAGGTGAAGGAGATCTTCGGCAAGGATTATCAGGTTGATTCCTGGGATTTCGTGTTCAAGCCTGAGAACATTGCCAAGATGAAGGACTGCGGCGTGGCGGTGATGAACAATCCCACGGAGATCTTTGCCACGGCGCTGAACTACCTCAAGCTGGATCCCAACTCCAAGAATCCCAAGGACTATGCCGCAGCTGCCAAGCTGATGCTTTCCATCCGGCCGTATATCCGTTATTTTCACTCCTCCCAGTACATTGCAGATATCGCATCCGGCGATGTGTGTCTGGTGATTGGCTGGAGCGGTGACATCATGCAGGGCCGGGACCGGGCTGTGGAGGCCAACAACGGCGTGGTGGTGGACTATGTGGTGCCCAAGGAGGGTGCGCTGATCTTCTACGACATGATGGCCATTCCTGCAGATGCGACCAACATTGAGAATGCCTACAAGTACATCAACTACATTCTGGAGCCCAAGGTCATTGCGGACATCTCCAACACCACCTCCTATATCAATGTGGTGCCGGGATCCCTGGAATTTGCCACTGAGGAGCTGGTTGCCAACAAGAATGTGAACATCCCCGAGGACATGATGCCCAAGATGTTCATGATCAAACCCCACGATCAGCAGATCAACCGCACTATCAACACCCTGTGGACCAAGATCAAGGCCGGCAAGTGACGGCGGAATGAGAGTTTTGGGATCTGCCGGCTCCTCCGTGCCGGCAGCCTGACGGATAGCACCTCTGGCAGTCAGCTGCCGGGGGTGTTTTTTTGCCTGGGATCCGGGGGCAGATCCGCTGGCGGCAGTATGAGCAGCCCGAAGGCGGCACTGCCAGTTGCCGGGGATGGGGCAGGGGAGATCGGCGGGCCAGCCCTGTGCGGCAGCGGCAGAGCTGTGGGCGGGTGGATCCTGCCGGGGCGGAGCGGAGCGGCTCCGGGAACAGCGGTGGCCTGTTCCGGTCTTCACGTACAGATCATCAGCCGGCTCAGGACTGCCGTCCTGTTGTCATCTGCCAGGGAGATCCCGGGATCCGGTCTCCGTACTTTCTGATCCGGGTGTAGCCTCAGCCGCAGAACTTCCGGTCTGTCCGGGCTTTTCCGCGATGGGAATGACATAGCTGATAAGCATGGCGCACAGGGCGCAGAAGGTCAATGTCCAGAAGGTGGCGTGCAGTCCGTACTGATCGCCGATCCACCCCAGAACCGGAGAGGAGATCCCGCCGAAACTTACGGCCAGGCCCACGGTGACTCCTGATGCCAGCCCCGTGTGTTTGCAGAGAAAGTTCTGGCCCATGGCCATCATGGGGGCTGAACTGGAGTAGAGGAAGAAGGACAGTGGCACAATGATCAGTAGCCCCATGAGATGGCTGTCCACCAGGCAGAAGGCGGCCAGAAGAGGGAACACAATGGTCAGCACCAGCCTGAAGGTGCGGGTGGATCCGATGCGGTCAGTGAGCCGGCCGCCGTAAAGGGTGGATATGGCTCCCACCACTGCGGTGATGCTCAGGACCGTGCTTCCAGTCTCCACTGACTCATGGAAGATCTTGACCCAGAATACCGGGATGAAGGTGATGAAGGCAAAGAAGATAGTTGCCCGGAAAAAGATGGCTCCGGTGAGGATCATGAAGGCGCCCACCCTTTCCTTCTGACCTGAGCCCTGGCTGGCATCATGGAGCATCCGGCGCTTTTCCCGGCTGATGGCATGGGTGAATTTGGGATCCATGTACAGGAGGGCTGCGGCCACCAGCAGAGCCGGCAGCAGCATGATCAGGGTTCCCCTGATCCCCCAGAAGCTCATGGCGGCGGTGACCAGCACCGGTCCCACTGCGAAGCCTATGTTACCGCCCACATAGAAGATGCTGAGGCTTTTGCCCAGTTTTCCCCGGTCAGCCACCGAATGGGCCACCTTCCCGCCGGCGGGGTGGAACACTGCAATGCCGATGCCGCTGGCCACGCAGCAGATCATCATTGAAGTCTGATTGGTGCAGAAACCCATGGCGGAAGTCCCGGCAGCCGCCAGCAGGATCCCTGCCACCATCAGCCACGGGCGGGGGCGGCGGTCGGAAACTGCCCCCACCAGAGGCTGGATCACCGATGACACCATGTTGGAGGCGAAGACAAACCAGGCTATGCATTCCAGGGAGGTCAGGGTGCCGTGGTAGTAGAGATAGGTGAGTATTGCCGGAAGCGCCCCCTGGTTCATGTCGCTGCAGGTGTGTCCCAGGAGGGTAAAGTAAGGATCGTAGTTTTTGCGGTAAAATATGCTGATGTTTGCTGACAAGTCGGTGGATCCTGCGGTTGGAGAATGCTTCGGCACGAGCGGCCGGAGGCTGGTGATACCTGGCTTCATTCTATCATTTTTCGCCTGCTCCGGCTGAAAGTACCGGACACTGCGGGAGGCCTTATGTACAATTTCCGGAGCCTGTCCTTCATGATGAGCGCGCCTGACAGATCCTTTCTGCCGGCGGATGAGGGCTTTGAGATCGCCTTTGTCGGCAGATCCAATGCCGGCAAGTCTTCTGCGCTCAATGCCCTGGCAGAGCAGAAACAGCTTGCCCGCACCAGCAAAACCCCGGGCCGCACCCAGATGATCAATCTGTTTAGGCTCGATGACAGCAGACGTCTGGTTGATCTTCCGGGTTACGGCTATGCCAAGGTGCCCCTGGCAGTGAAGAAGCAGTGGCAGAAGGCCCTGAATGAATACCTTGAAACCAGGAAGTGCCTTAGGGGACTGGTGGTGGTGATGGATATCCGCACCCCCCTGACATCCCTGGATCGGCAGATTGTGGACTGGGCCATCAGCTGCCGTCTTAAGACACTGTTGCTGCTTACCAAGGCTGACAAACTGAACCAGGGACCCCGGGCCAAGGTAGTTCGGGAAGTGAATTTTGCCCTGGAGGAGTTTCAGGGGCATGAGGATTATGTTCAGGTTCTGCCCTTTTCCTCGGTGAACCTTTCCATCGGACTGAAGAATCTCCGGGAGATCCTGTCAAACTGGCTGGACAGCGGGAGAGGGGATCCGGAGGAGAGCACGCAGGATCCCTCCCCGGAGTCTCCGGAAGAAGCCATGGAGGGCTGACCCCCGCCTGACGCCTGGAACTGATGCTGTGCAGAAAGCCCGCAGGTGAAAGCCTGCGGGCTTTGAGATCGGAACCTGTCATTGCCTTTGCACTCAGGTTTCCTGGACTGCATGCCGGCGGAGCCGTTTACCTTCCTCCCTTTCCTCCGCCAGCACGCCAGATCCTGCTCTCCTGGTTTCATGGCCTGGTTTCATTTCCGCACCCGCCTTATCCGGTATCACATGGACTCGTACAGCAGAGGCAGCCAGTCGCTGTGATCAGTCTTCTTCCAGTCGGGCTGGTAGATGACCATCTCCCCTTTGAGCACCGTCTTCTTCATGAGCTCATATTCCTCCCGGGTTACCTTCGCCTCCATGGCGGTTCCGTTCCGCAGAACCACCACCAGGAAGTGTCCCCTGCGGTTGTAGTTCATGCTCAGGTTTCTGGTGCCTCTGGGCAGTGCTGACAGGGGCAGGATCTCGAAGTGTTCCAGCATCCGCAGAAACCTCCACTTGAAATCCATAAAGTCGTAATTGCCCAGGAGACTGATCTTGGATCCCGGCTTGCCGGAGAACATGTCTGCCATGCCCGGCCAGGTGGTGGTGTTGAATATTTTGGCCGCTTCCATATAGCCGCTGGCCTGGATCGTTGACAGATGGTTGCCATCGAAATCAAGAACATCATAAGACTGCATAATATATCTCTCTTTGTTGAATAAGTTGTTGGCTGGTTAACTTGTGTTGATGTTTGTGATTTTAGTTGCGGGTTAACTCGGTGTCAACAGAAATTTGAAAATATTTTGCATTTGTTTTGGATCTCAAGATTTTAGGCGGTTTTGTTTCGTCAATGTTCCCGGAATACAGCCTGCCGCACACTGCTGGTAAGGAATGGTGACAGATCTAGACAGATCCTCCGGCTGCTGTATCGGTGCCTGTCCGGCTTTTGTTCCAGACCGGTGAGTACAGTCTGCTGACGGGGCGGTGTTGTAGGAGAATGCTTGCTCGCTGTCCGGCCGTAGTCACTGCTGCGGTGATTTCCTTTCTTGTTCCTGCCTACCAGGGGAAGATTGGTGCCGCCCGATCAGGATCCTGACTTTTGGGTTATGGACCGGGAAAGCGGAATGGCGTGTCAAGATCAGGAGAATGGTGTGCCAAGATCAGGAGAATGGCATGTCAGGATCAAGAGAATGACGTGTCAGGATCAGGAGAATAGTGTGTCAGGTCCAGACGAACAGCGAACCAGGTTTAGGAGAATGTTATGCACCGGCCTGGTGATATAGGTAAGTGGTCTGAGAGAATGGTGGGGATTCAATGCCGAGGCGGATCCGGACCGGATAGACCGGAGTGTGGGTAAGTATGGTTCCCCTTGCGGTTATGATGATCCCTGGTTTCATGCTGTGGAGGGAGACTGGGAGCAGCGGGGATAGACCGCAGGCTGCGAGGCTATAAATATCGCAGATCTGCCGGCTGGAGGGGGGGGGTAAGGGGAAAATCATGCTCCAGAAAAAGCAAAACCGCTCGTGGGTCCAAGCGGCTTGAGGGTATTCCAATTTCTATAATGTTTGAGTATGAAAACAGCTAAAAGTTCAGTCAATGTTCAGAAAAGTTTTATTTAAACGACTCAGATCACGCTTTTGCCTTCCGGCGCAGGGCTGTCCGGTACTCTTTCCTGCGGGTCGTGCCGGGGGCCGGGTCTTTTGCGTGGCTTGCGGAACGGCAGGTGGCGGATCTTGGCGTTCCTCAGCCTCTGTTCCTCGGACAGAGGCCTTTTAAGGAGGGGCTGTCTCTGACAGGCTGTTCCGGGAAAACAAAAAGGCGCCGCATGGCGCCAAAGGTAGACTGATATCTGTTTTGACTGCTCTGACAGTGGCTCTTCCTATGCCGTGGTGTCAGATGAGTTCGTATTCGAAGAAGTACTTTTTGGTCAGTGGTTTGTTGAATCTGGTTGCTCTGACCTTTCTGGCATTCTTGGTGGCAGTTGCCGTATGCCTGCTGTATGAATTTCTGGTGATCCTGATCATTATAAACCTCCAAAAAACTGTGGAGCCGAAAAATGCGTCAAATTATCTCACGCTGTAGGAGAAGAAGTACCTTCTGGTTACAGGAGAGAACTCTTTGCTTTCCTTGGATGAAAATAATCTCTTGAACATTTTCTGTACCTCGCAGGTTTGTGTGAAGTGTGATTTGCATCACAGTTATATGATACATAAATCAAAAAGTGTGATCAAGTTAAAAGTTTATTGGGTTTCATCCTGGAGTTTGGGTATGTCTGTCCCAGTTCTGCCTGATGTCCTGACAGTTTGGTTCCGGTGCTGTCCGGCTGTTTTTTCCGGTATCGTCCTGTCAGTTGCCCTCTGCAGAGTTTTCACCGGGATCCTATCTGCCCTCCGGTTCTTGGGGAGGGCTCTATTGCCGACTGGAGAGAGCTGATGTGCCTTCCGGTTGAGGGAGTTTCTCAGTTTCTGCAGCGGCAATAAAAAGGGCACCATGGTGGGTGCCCGTCGTCTTTCTTTGTGTCAATTCGCTGAGTGCTGCCCGTCGGCAGCTGCCGTCACTTTCCGTATTCGAAGAAGTACTTGCGGGTTGATGGCTTGTTGAACTTGGATCCCACTGCCTTGCGTGCGGTTCTGGTGGACTTAGGGGCAGCTCTGTGTGTATGTCTGATGTCAATCATTTTGCACCTCCAAAAAACTTGGCTGTTGGAAAAAACGAGTTAAGGGGTTATCTCACGCTGTAAGAGAAAAAGTACCTTCTGGTTACAGGAGAGAACTCTTTGCTTTCCTTGGATGAAAAAAACTTCTTGAACATGGTCTTTGCCTCGCAGGTTCTATGTTTTTATGCGGTGTGATCTAAATCACACAATCATCATAACCAAGATCAAAAGTGTGATCAAGTTAAAATTTTCAAATAAGTCCGGATCTGCTGAATTCTGACCTGATTGGCTAAAAATTAGGCGGTTTTGCCTTTCTGCCGTGGCGACCGGCCGATGATACCAAGGCACTGGGAGACTCCTGGTGCCCGTGGCGGCGTTATTCGGGACGATGCACCTACTCTGCGACCCCCTGTGCCAAAAGCAAGGGGGCACCCTGCGGCACCCCCTGCTTCCTTGTTTCGTTTCTGGCGGATCGGCGATCCGCTAAGCGCAGCATCTGGCTGCTGTGTTGATCAAATCAGTTCGTACTCGAAGAAGTACTTCTTGGTGTAGGGCTTTCTGAACTTTTCGGCCTTGGCCTTGACAGTTCTCTTGGTGACCCGGGTGTTTTTGGTATTCTTGATAACTTTAAGCATAATGCACCTCCAAAAAACTTGGCAGTTGGAAAAACGTGTTAAAGGGTTATCTCACGCTGTAAGAGAAAAAGTACCTTCTGGTTACAGGAGAGAACTCTTTGCTTTCCTTGGATGAAAAAAACTTCTTGAACATATTTACCTCGCAGGTTTTCAGAATGTGTGTGGTGCGATGTGACTCACATCACATTTTTATGTTAGTCAAAAGAAAAAATGTGATCAAGTTAAAATTTTAAAAGAAACTTCTGTTCAGGCGAAATTTGGGCAGATAGGCTAAAAAATGAGCGATTTTCTACAGGTTGTTGTACTGGATGGACTCATTCCGGTGCGGTTTTCCTGCCTTGCTACTGCCTGAACTGTCCTTGATGGGAGAGTCCAGGACCCAAGATTTGCCTGATTTTTATACAGATCCTGCAGTCTGAGCATGTTCCGTGAGGCTGTTTTTAGGGCTGGTTCTCTCCCATGACGGTGCTTCATGTGGTTCCTCATGGCGGTTTGGGACGGTACGATGGACAGGATTGTCCGGGAGTGGAGTTTGGATGTGGGTGAGGATGCGGATGGGATGGTCACGAATATTCTGAACTGGCGGTCATGTTTTCATGAACGGAGGTTTGGAAGTCCGGTGTGAGGTGGAAGATCTCAGGTTTGCCGCTTTGCCGATCCCCATCTGGGATCAGGGCTGTCTGACCTTCAAAGCGGACGCCTTGACCAGAACGGGCAAAGGCCGCATGGCCTCAGTCGGCATGCGGTCCTGCATTCAGGCCCGAACGGGATGAGAGCAGTCCAGATTTCTGCGGGGAAAGCTGCGTTTTCCTTTATGGTCGGAACTGTTCAGACCGGAACAAACCTCATGCGGCGCTCACTCAGGGACACCGCCTGGAGCCGCACCTGCATGTGCTGGCCGGTGTGAAAGCTCTTCCCGGTGCTGTTCCCCCGCAGGGTGCAGTCACTGTAGTAGGTGAAGCGCTCACTGCCCAGACTGCCGATGTAGACAAAGCCCTCAATGAAATTCTCTTCGAGCATGACAAACAGCCCGTACTTCTGGACGCTGGTGACATAGCCACTGAAGATCTGGTTCTGATAACCGGACATGAAGCTGCATTTCAGCCATTTTTCCGCTTCCCGGGTAGCTTCAACTCCCCGGATCTCAAGTTCGGTGCATTTCTGCCCGATGGCGGAAAGATCTGACCGGGAGTAATGCCATGCTCCCTGGAGGGAAAACCGGGGTACAGGATCCGGGCTGATGTGTCCTGCCCCCTCACGGAAATGAGCATCCCCGCCGGCGGATCCGGCATTTCCGGGAGATCTCAGCCAGTTTTTCAGCTTCTGGAACAGGCTGTCAGACTGGCCGGACCTGTCATCTGCTGTTCCCTGGGGGGCGGCAGGTGCGGACGGACGGGTGTTTGCCTGGGGGAGCATGCAGAGATCCTGCTGCATGCAGGCTTTCACCAGCCGGTGCATCACCAGATCCGGATAGCGGCGGATAGGCGAGGTGAAATGGGCATAATTGGCCAGACCCAGTGCAAAGTGGCCCTGATCTTCCGGTGAGTAGATGGCCTTTTCCATGCTCCGGGCCAAAAGCACCCTGGGGATCAGCCCTACGGGGACATCATAGGTGGACCGGATGTACCGGTTGATTTGCTCTGCAGTGGGATGGCAGCTGAAATCAGGCCGTGGCGTGATATGGGACAGTTGCAGGAGGGCAGACTGGAGCTTGTCGGCGTCCGGGGCCTTTTCCGTCCGGTAGAGGCAGTTCTCCCCATGGGCGGCAAGATAGGCTGCGGCGGCGGTGTTGGTGGCAATCATGCACTCCTCAACAATCTGTGACGCCTCATTTGGGGTGCAAGGGATCACGTCCAGAACCTGGAGCCGGTCACTGCTGAGAATGTACCGGTTCTCCCAGTTCTGCAGTTCCAGGGGACATCTGGCGTTCCTGCTTTGCCGCAGGATACCTGCGACAGTGGACAGATCCCGGAGCATGTTCCGGGTGCTGTCACCGGCAGAGTGATCCTCTCCTGCCAGGATCTGCTGGGCATTGCGGTAGGTCAGGCGCTTTCTCACCCTGATGACTGCGGGAGCAAAGGAGGAGGACACGACGCCCCGGGCAGGATCCACCGTCATGGTGCACAGGATCGTGTTTCTGGCGGCGCCGGCAATGAGGGAGCACAGATTGTCAGAGAGGATCTCCGGGAGCATGGGCACCACCCGGTCCGGGAAGTAAAGGGACGTGCCCCGGCTGGCGGCTTCCTGGTCGATGGCAGATCCTGGAAGCACAAAGGAGGACACATCGGCAATGGCCACATTGAGTTTCCAGAGACCGCCTTCCCGGGTGCAGCAGATGGCATCGTCAAAGTCCCGGGCATCATCATTGTCAATGGTGATGAACGGCAGATCGGTCCGGTCCTGGTAACCGGACAGTGCCAGGGCACCGGATCTGTCCAGAGTCTTAAGACTTTCCGTCTCCTGAAGCACCGATCCCGGCCATGTGAAGGAAATGCCCCGTTCCCGGAGGATCCCGTCAAGTGCGCTGTCAAAGTTATCCATGATGCTTCCTCCGTCTTCCGGGTGGCTGGTTTCTGATCTGGGCCCGGATCTGTCCTGGCAGATCCGCTGCCTGTCAATGATTAAACCAGAACCATGCCAGGTGGCAGTTATGGGTATAACTCATTGATTTTGGCTGCGTTATTTCATCATAATTTAATTTCATAGTATCATTAGCAAAGATATTTATTATTTAGATAATACAATTAAGTATGGATCTGAGCCGGCGGTGATGCGGCGAGGATCTTGGAGATCATGATATGCTGACGGGTATCTGCACCTGGCTGGGGGCAGACATGTTGCCGGATCTTACGGGTGAGAACGCCCCTTGGGTGGCTCCGCCGGACTCTCCTGCTGGATCCTGGCCAAAAAAAAGGCGGGCTGCCTGCCCGCCTTAGGCTCACCAGGAGCCTTTGCCATGGGATCAACTGCCCTCTGCCGGGGTTGCGGCTGCTTCCGCTTCCTCATCCCAGCCGCCGCCTATGGCCTTGTACAGGTTGATCTGGGTCTGCAGCTGTGACAGCTTGGTGTTCACCAGTCCCTGGCGGGCCAGCACATACTGGCGCTGGGCATCAAGGCGGGTGAGGTAGCTGTCCACGCCCATGTTGTAGCGCTGATCGGCCATCTCAAAGTACTTCTTAGTGGCGGCATACAGCGCCTGCTGGCTGGCATACTGCTGGTTCAGGCTGTCAAAGGACTTCAGGGCGTCCGATACCTCCTTGAAGGCGGTCTGAATGGTCTTCTCGTAGGTGACGATGGCCTTTTCCTTCCGGATATCAGCCACATCCATGGCGCCGTAGGCTGCCAGGTTGAACAGTGGCAGGGTGAAGGATGGTGCCAAGGACCAGTATTCCTCGGCGCTGTGGAACAGATCCTTGGGGCGCTGGCCGCTCCATCCGAAGGCGGCACTCAGGCTGAGCCGGGGCAGGATGGCTGCCCGGGCGACGCCGATGTTGTAGTTGGCGGCTTTCAGCAGATGCTCGGCGGCAAGGATGTCGGGCCGCTGCTCCAGCAGGGCGGTGCTAGCTCCCACGGGGACGGGATTGACCTGGATGTTGGTCACCATCTTCAGGGATGTCAGCTCTGGCAGATCTGTGCCCACCAGGAGCAACAGGGAGTTGTAGTCCAGCTTCAGCACCCGCTCATAGTTGGCCACGCTGATCTCCGCTGTGGCCACTGCCGTTTCTGACTGGGACATCTCCAGTTCGGAGGATTCGCCAAGATCATATTTGCTCTTGGTGAGCTTGAGGCTTGCCAGCTCGGTTTCCAGGGTTTCCCGGCTTAGAGCCAGCAGCTCCTTGTCGGCCACATAGGTGTAGTAGGCACTAGCAATGGCTGCGATCAGGGAGATCTGGGCGGACTTCTGGTTCTCGTACACGGAGAAGTACTGCTCCAGGGCCGCATTGTTCTGATTCCGGATGTAGCCGAAAAGATCAATTTCCCAGGAAAGGTTTGCCCCCACATTGTAGGCGGTGTGGTGGAGATGATCCCCCGTGGTGTTCTTGCTCCGGGTGACACCTGCGCTCATGCCGGCATTGGGGAAGAGATCGTCTCTGGAGATCTGGTACTGGGCGGCGTATTCAGCCGTGTTCAGCACCGCCAGCTTCAGATCCCGGTTATTGGCCAGGCCCAGGCGGATGAGGTTCTGGAGATCCGGATCCGTGAACTGCTGCTCCCACCTGAGGGGGCGGGCATCCTCACTTACCGTATCCCAGCGGGCAGCCGAGGGCATGTCCGGGCGCTCATAGTCGGGCGCCAGGGAGCATCCTGCAGCTGACAGGGTCAGCGCCATGGCGACGGCCGTCTTAATTGCTTTCATTGTTGGCCTCCTTTGCTGCCAGCTCAGCTTCACGCTGCTTGAGCAGCTCCTCCTGGGCTTGGTACTCTGCCATCTTTTGGTTCTTGGGCTTGTATTTGGTGAAGTAGCGCATAACCAGCACAAAGAACACCGGAACGAAGAAGATGGCCAGCACTGTTGCCGTGATCATTCCTCCCAGCACGCAGACGCCGATCTCATTCTGGCTGTTGGCGCCGGCACCGGTGGACACTGCCAGGGGGAACACGCCCAGGCAGAAGGCCATGGATGTCATGAGGATGGGGCGGAGACGGATCCGGGCGGCTTCCACCACTGAATCGGTCAGGCTCTTGCCATGGTCATACAGTTCCTTGGCGAATTCCACAATGAGGATGGCATTCTTGGCGGACAGGCCGATGGTGGTCAGCAGTCCGACCTGGAAATACACATCGTTGCTCAGGGTGTGCAATGCAGGATAGACCAAATTGATGTAGCGGGACAGATAGGCCGCACCAACGGCGCCGAACACACCCAGGGGCACAATGAGCATGACCGCAAAGGGAATGGACCATGACTCATAAAGGGCTGCCAGGGAGAGGAAGACGATGATCAGGGACACCGCATACAGGAACATGGCCTGATCGCCGGCCTGCCGTTCCTGGAAAGACACGCCGTTCCAGGCAATGTCGAAGCCAGAGGGCAGTTTTTCCAGGACCCTGTAGGCCTCGTCCATGGCTTCACCGGTGGAGTGGCCCAGGGCTGCGGCCGCATTCAGGTTGACGGCGGGCAGGGCGTTGAAACGCTCCAGGCGGGGTGAGTCATAGATCCAGTGGTAGGAGGCGAAGGACTTGAAGGGAACCATCTTGCCTTCGGCGTTCTTCACATACCACAGATCCAGATCGTTCTCACTCATGCGGAACGGGGCGTCAGCCTGCACATAGACCTTCTTCACACGCTCGTTGTAGGTGAAGTCATCGGTGTAGGTACTGCCCCAGGCAGTGGACAGGGTCTGGTTCAGCTCGCTGATGGAGACACCCTGGGACATGGCCTTCTCATAGTCTACGGTGATCTTGAGCTGGGCTACATCGTCCAGACCGTTGGCCCGGGGCTGGGACAGGATCGGTGATTTGCTGGCCTCTTCCAGGAAGATGTTCCGGGCATTCATCAGCGCCTCGTGACCCTGGGAATGGTGATCCACCAGGTAGAAGTCAATACCCTGGGCGGTGCCGAGTTCAGGTACGGCGGGCACGTTGAAGGTGGCCGCAATGCCCTTGTCGATGGTTCCCAGCAGAACAGGGTAGGCTCGGTCAATAATGGGATAGACGGTCTGATTGTAGGTAGGCCGGTCATCCCAGGGGTTCAGCTTGACGAAGCTCATGGCCACATTCTGGCCGGAGCCGGCGAAGGAGAAGCCGATGACGGACATCACGGATTCAATATTGTCCTTTTCCGTGCGCATGAAGTAGTCTTCAACCTCATTGATCACCTCGTTGGTGCGCTCCGTGGTGGCGCCGGCCGGCAGCTGGGCCATGACGAAGAACACACCCTGATCCTCCTCAGGGAGGAAGGACTTGGGGATGTTCATGAAGCAGAACCAGATGCCGCCAAGGATGATCAGGTAGTAAACACAGAACCGGGGGATGGCGTGGACGATGCCGCGGACGCTGTTCTGGTAGTTCTGGGAGATTTTGTTGAAGGTGATGTTGAACAGTTTGAAGAAGCCGTCAAGGGGTGCAGTCAGCACCTTCAGCAACCCACGGCTCTCCTTTTCCTCTGCTTCTTTCAGGATGCTGGCGCACAGGGCGGGGGTCAGGACCAGGGCAACCACCACAGAGAGGAGCATTGCTGACACTATGGTGATGGAGAACTGACGGTAGATGACACCGGTGGATCCTCCGAAGAATGCCATGGGGATGAACACGGCGGACAGCACCATGGCAATGCCGATAAGGGCGCCGGTGATCTGGTTCATGGACTTGATGGTGGCCAGGCGCGGGGGGAGTTTCTCCGTGGTGATGAGACGCTCCACGTTTTCCACCACCACTATGGCGTCATCCACCAGCAGGCCTATGGCCAGCACCATGCCGAACATGGTCAGGGTGTTGATGGAGAAGCCCAGGGCCGACATGATGGCGAAGGTTCCCAGCAGCACCACCGGCACCGCAATGGTGGGGATCAGTGTGGCCCGGATGTTCTGGAGGAACAGGTACATGACCAGGAACACCAGGAGGATGGCCTCTCCCAGGGTTTCATACACCGAGTGGATGGAAGCCTCGATGAACGGTGTGGTGTCGAAGGGCACAGTGGAGTGCATCCCCTGGGGATAGAACTTCTCCAGCTCCTTGACCTTGGCGTTCACCAACTCAGCAGTGCGCAGTGCGTTGGCGCCGGTGGCCAGCTTGATGGCCATGCCGGAAGTGGGCTTGCCGTTCATGCGGCCGAAGGCGTTGTAGTCCTCGGCGCCCAGCTCCACCCGGGCCACGTCCTTGAGCCGGACAATTTTGCCGTCGGTGCTGACCTTCAGGACGATGTTCTCGAACTCCTCAGGATAGGTCAGACGGGTCTGGCCCACAATGGTGTAGGAGTAAACCTGGCCCTGGACTGAGGGTGCTCCGCCCAGGGAGCCGTAGGCGATCTGGGCGTTCTGTTGCTTGATGGCACTCAGCAGCTCAGTGACCGAGATGGCGTACTTGCTCATCTTGTTGGGATCCAGCCAGATGCGCATGGCGTACTCGGCGCCGAACACCTGCACCTCACCCACACCTTCAATACGGCTGATGGTTTCCTTGAAGTTGGTGGTCAGGTAGTCCGAGAGGTCATTGGCGTTGACGTTGGGATCATCGGACACCAGGCCTATAACCATGAGGAAGGAACTGGTGGACTTGCGGACGGAGATGCCCTGTTGCTGGACGATCTGGGGCAGGGAAGTCAGGGCCTGCTGCAGCTTGTTCTGCACCTGGACCTGGGCAATGTCCGGATCGGTTCCCTTTTCGAAGGTGACGCTGATGGACGCCTGACCGTAACTGTCGGAGGTGGAACTCATGTAGAGAAAGCCGTCCAGACCGGTGAGGTTCTGCTCAATCACCTTGGTCACGGTGTTTTCAACCGTGCCGGAGGAGGCTCCGGGGTAAATGGCGGAGATCCGGACCTGGGGCGGTGCAATCTGGGGATACTGGGCCACAGGAAGGCTGACAACCGACATGGATCCCAGAAGCATGATGACAATGGCTATCACCCATGCGAATATCGGACGGTCGATAAAGAATTTTGAAAGCATTTATTTTGCACCCTGTTCCTGGGACTGATCCTGCTGGGTGGAGTCAACGGGGGTCACCGGCATTCCCAACTGAATTTTCTGTGTGTTGGCAATCACCACCCGATCTCCGGGCTCAAGTCCGGAGTTCACCACCACGGATGAAAGCCCGATCTGGGGCCCGAGCTGGATGAACTTCTGCCCGATCTTGTTTTCCTTGTCGATCACATAGACAAACTTGTCGGAGCGGTTGGCCCGAACCACGGCCACCAGGGGGATCACAAGGGCGTTCTTCATCTGGCCCTTGGGGAGTTTGACCCGCATGAACATGCCGGGGAGGAGGACTCTGTCCTTGTTGGGGGCGGTGGCCCTGAGGTTCACCATACCGGTGGTCTGATCCACCGACACGCCGGTGAATTCCAGTGTTGCCGGCTCACCGTATTCATCGCCGTTTTCGAAGACCAGGGTGACCTCGGCCTTGTTGTCCTTGTTCAGGTGGATGATGCCGGCTTCAATTTCCTTCCGGGTCAGGAGCAGATCGCTGACGGATTCACCCACGTCGACATAAATGGGATCAAACTGCTGAATGGTGCACAGGGCATTGGGCTGATTGGCGGTGACTAGGGCGCCCTCGGTGAAGGCTGACTTGCCCACGGTGCCGGAAATGGGGGCGTACACCTTGGTGTATGCCAGATTGATCTCGGCGGTTCTGACGGCAGCCTTGGCGGCCAGGATCTGGGCCTCGGCGGACTTCCGGTTGGCCATGGCGTCATCGTAGTCCTGCTGGCTGACGGCTTTGGTCTTCAGCAGTTCGGTGTAGCGCTCGGCCCTGACCTTCACTGAGTAGGCGGCGGCTTCAGCCTTGGCCAGATCGGCCTTGGCGGCTGCCAGGCTGGCCTCGTAGGTTGAAGGATCGATCTGGTAAAGCTGCTGTCCTTTCTTGACTTCGGAGCCTTCGGTGAACAGCCTCTTCAGGATGATGCCGCTGACCTGGGGGCGCACTTCCGATTCCATCAGGGCGCTGGTGCGGCCGGTCAGGTTCAGTTCAACTGTGACGTCCTGGGTCTTTACTGGAACAAACTTCACCGGCAGCAGAAAGCCTCCGCCCTGGGGCTGGTTGTTGGCGTCCTCGCCGCATCCTGCAAGTCCTGATGCCAGCATTGCCAGGCACAGGGGTACTGTTCTCAGAAGGTTTTTCATGGTTATTTCCGTTGTTACGCTTTCTGTCAGCCGCCGCCGGATCTTTCCGGCAGCGGGGCGCTGTTTCTTGGATGAGAAATTCTGCTGATCTCTGCGGGATCCGGGGGCCCGTCCTGTCTTGGTGATCCTGCTTTCTGCTGGCGGGGTCACACTCTGTGCATATCCGCCGAACAGCCCGGTTGACATGCATTAAAGGCGGATATAACTGCGAAATTTTAACACATGACGCGGTTTTCGGGTAAACCAAAAAAACAGGCACCCGGTCCGGAAAATTGCGGACGGGTGCCTTGCTGCGGGCTGTTCAGGGCAAAATGGCACCGCTTTCCGCCACTGCCGTCAGTGCCGTGGGGTGTGCGGAGAGCCCCGGTTATTTCGCCTTGATCTGCGCCATTTCCCTGAGGATGCGCTTTTCCTTCCGGCGCATGAAGTACCAGGTGAGGGTCACGCAGATGGAGACAATGACCACAATGATGGTGGCTAGGGCGTTGATCTTGGGATTGACTCCCCGGCGGACGCTGGAGAACACCAGCATGGGCAGGGTGGTGGACTTGGGACCGGCCACGAACTGGGAGATGACGATGTCATCCAGGGTCAGGGTGAAGGCCAGAAGCCATCCTGAGACTATGGCGGGGGACAGTGAGGGCAGGGTGATGAACAGGAAGACCTTGAAAGGTGTTGCCCCCAGATCCAGGGCGGCTTCCTCAATGGAGAGATCTGTCTCCTTGAGCCGGGCCCGGACAATGACGGTCACATAGGCTGAGGTGAAGGTCACCATGGCAATCCAGATGGTGAACACTCCCCGGTCGGGGAAACCGTCCATCTGCTGCAGCACGGGGTAGATGAAACTGCCCTCGGTGATGCTGAAGCTCTCCCGGATCCAGCCGGCCAGGGCATGGGAGCCGTTGGCGGTGGCAATGAACATCAGCAGCAGGGAGAGACCGGTTATGACCTCGGGCATCACCATGGGGGCGGTGATGCTGAAGGAGAAGATCCCCTGTCCCCGGAACCGTCCGAAGCGGGCCAGCACGTAGGCCGCCAGGGTTCCGATGATCACCGACATGGTGGCGGCGCAGAAACCTATGGTCAGGGTCAGGTAGATGGCGTGCAGGAACTCGTCGTCCTGGAGAAGGGCGACGTACCACTCAAAGGAGAAGCTTTTCCACACCGTCACCAACCGGGAGGAGTTGAAGGAGTAGGCGATCAGGATGACGATGGGCGCATACAGGAAGGCCAGACCCAGAAATAGGAACAGGAGGCGCCATTTGGACCGGATGTGGGGTGTCGCTGAACTCATCAGGATTTGACCTCGTTTGCGCGCTGGACTTTGAAGAACCACATGATGGGCAGGATCACCAGGGCCAGCATGATGACCGCAATGGTGGACGCCAGGGGCCAGTCCCGGTTGTTGAAGAAGTCCTGCCACAGCAGCTGGCCGATGAGCACCGCATCAGGGCCGCCCAGCAGCTCGGGGATCACAAACTCGCCGATGGCGGGTATGAACACCAGCATGGAGCCGGCCACCACGCCGTTTTTGGTCAGGGGCAACAGAACCCGGAAGAAGGTGGTCACCGGACGGGCTCCCAGGTCCATGGAGGCCTCAATGTAACTGTAGTCCACCCGGGAAATGGCGTTGTACAGCGGCATGATCATGAAGGGCAGGTAGGCGTAGACAATGCCCACATACACCGCAAACTGGGTGTGGAGCATGACAATGGGCTTGTCAATGATGTGGAAGAACAGGAGCACATTGTTGATGAAGCCGTTGTCGCTGAGCAGTCCCATCCAGGCATAGACCCGGATCAGGAAGGATGTCCAGCTGGGCAGGATCACCAGCATCAGCAGGATGCTCCGCATGGTGGGAGAGGCGTGGACAATGGCCCAGGCCAGGGGATACCCGATGATCAGGCAGCACAGAGTGGAGATGAAGGCCACCTTCAAGGACTGCCAGTAGCCTAGAAGGTAGAGGTTGCTCTCCACCTTCTTCAGAAGATCGGAGAACAGACCGCCTTTCTGCTCAGTCTCCTCCCCGGTGCCGGACTCCTCGTCAAAGTCATCCAGATCCAGATCGTCTCCGGCAAACACGAACTTGTAGTTGTTAAAGTTCAACTTGAGATCCAGCTTGCCGTCCTCGTAATGGGCAATGGGCGAGTACGGTGGCATCTGGCCGTCAACCATTTCGGAGAAACTGATCTTGAAAATGATCAGGAAGGGGATGATGAAGAACAGGATCATCCACAGGTAGGGAACAGCCAGCACAAAACTGCTGCCCCGGAACCTGATCTTCGAGATCCTGCTTTTGAAGAGTCCTTTGAACTTTGCGCTGCGGTTGTTCAGACTGGCCACGGTGTTCCTCCCGCCTAGGATCAGATGGTGAGTACCACCGGGGAGTCCGGCTCCCAGTGGAGGAAGACCCTGTCGTCCCAGGACGGCTGGTTGTTGCGGAAGCGGTCCACATTGGGGATGGTCACGGTGACAATCTTGCCGCTGGCGATCTTCACGTGGTAGATGGAGATGTCACCCATGTAGGCGATGTTTTGCACCGTACCTTCGGCATAGTTGTACTTCCGGTCCCGGGGCTCGTCACGCTCAATCCAGATCTTCTCGGGCCGCAGGGCCACCGTGACCTTCATGCCGTCAGCGATGTTGGTTCCGGAGTTGATGAATATGGGGTGCATGAGTTCGGAGGTGTCAATAACCGTGTGGGCGCTGTCGTTTTCTCCCAGTTCACCTTCAAAGAGGTTAACTGAGCCGATGAACTCCGCGGTGAACACGCAGTTGGGGTTCTCGTAGATCTCCTCCGGATCCCCCACCTGCACCAGCTCGCCCTTGTCCATGATGGCGATGCGTCCGGCCATGGTCATGGCTTCTTCCTGATCATGGGTCACCATGACGCAGGTGACGCCCACTTTTTCAATGATGTCCACCAGCTCCAGCTGCATTTTGACCCTGAGCTTCTTGTCCAGGGCTCCCATGGGCTCGTCCAGCAGCAGGAGCTTTGGCCTTTTGGCCAGGGATCTTGCCAGGGCCACACGCTGCCGCTGTCCGCCGGACAGTTGGTAGGGCTTGCGGTTCCGGTAGTCGGCCATGTGAACCAACTCCAGCATCTGATCCACCCGCTCGGCGATCTCAGCCTTGGAGAGCTTGTCCTGCTTCAGTCCGAAGGCGATGTTCTGCTCCACGGTCATATGGGGGAACAGTGCGTAGGACTGGAACATCATGTTCACAGGGCGCTTGTAGGTGGGGACATTGGAGAGATCCTGCCCGTCAATGATGATCTCCCCGCTGGTGGGGGTCTCAAGGCCGTCCAGCATGCGCAGCAGGGTGGACTTGCCGCAGCCGGAGGATCCCAGGAGGGCGAAGATCTCGCCCTGGTAAATGGTCAGATCCACGTCATCCACGGCCTTGACGCCGCCGTCGAAGATCTTGGTGAGCTTCCTGATCTGGACGAGGGGCTTGCGTTTCTGGATATCCTGGATGGTGGGCTTGTTGGGATTGACGTTTTTGCGGAGATCCCTGGGCTGGGCGGAGACGGTGTCCGCTGGGGATGATTCCGGAGTGACGGGGCCTGATGGCTCAGCTGCCCCGGATCTGAGATCCTGATCTGCCATTTCCTTTCCTCCTGGGCAGCCCTGGTTCCCGGTGGGCGGGCTTGTGAGTTCCTGCCTTCGCAGTGCAGGCGGATATTCCTGACCGGACGGTATTGCCGGATCGCCTGTCAGCGGGGCGGTGACGCGGATGTTCACGCTGTCATTCCGACGCCGGATCAGCGGGGCTTTTTCCGGTTCCCGCTGGGGTTTCCGCCCGGAATTCAATTGCGTACTATAGCCAATCGCCCCTAAAAATCAAATGATTTTTCCCGGCTCCGGAGGGACTGCCGGAGGCGGGAAATGCCGCCATCAGGGACATTTCCCCCCAGGGTTCCGGGCGCTGTCCGTGGTGCTGGATGATCCGGGCTGGAGAGTGAGGCTGAGGCGTGATGGGGTCTGGAATGGATGGCCGGGACTGGTGGCTGGAAGGGCAGGCGTGCGTGCGGCTTGCGCTGAGGATGGCTGCGGCTTGCGTTGAGGATGGAAAGGTAAGGCGGGGTTCGGGGTGCCGGGCGGCCCGTACAGGATGTGCCGCATATTCCGATCCCGGGCTTTGGGGCGGTTGTCCTGGCCCTGGGAGGTATGGGGCAGCGGAGAACTCGGGGTCCAGGGCCCAGGGCAGGCGGTGCCCTTTTCAGGGCTCTCTTCTCCGCCTGCCGGATCTTCTGCTGCCGCTGTCGGCGCTGCTGTCGCAGATGGCGCCGGCAATGGCCCGACCGATGATCCCTCCGGCGCTGCCGGCAATGGCCCGGCCCACAGCTCCGGCGGAGAGTTGCGCAGCGTTTCTGCCGGCCCTCCGGGTGTACTCCTTCCGGGAGATCTTATCTTCCGAATACTTCACCGTATCCCTGATGAGACGGGCTGCGCTGTAGGCGATGGCGGCGTTGGTGAAAAGGTTCATGGTTGCCTCCCTGGTGGTTGCTGGGCTGTTCCGGTGCCGTGTCCGGCCCGGGTTCTGGATCGCGGCGGAAAAGAGGATCGCGTCTGAGGATTTTATAGCATAAAGCATGCCACATGGGAAAAAAGCCTGTTTCCGGGCGTTTATGACGTTCCGGTCGGCGATCTGCGGTATGACCGCCTGGCAGATCTGAGGTCTGGACTAAGGATTTTCGGATTTTTTTATTATTTGGATGATAATTGTTTTTTGCTAAAAACATGCGACCGGAGCCGGGCAACGGTGCCGGCTCCGTGCATCAGCCCCGGATCCGGGCTACAGATCGAGGGTGTCGATGGCTATGGCCGCCGCCTTGGCCTTGGGGGTGTTGCGGTTCTCCTTGACGATCCGGAACAGCTTTCTGGTGGCAGCATCCTTGTCCCGGATGTGCTGCCAGTAGGACACGTAGCAGTCGGCAGCCTCCTCGATCTCCCCCTGGGCCGCCAGGACCTCAGCCAGATTGCCCCAGGCAATTCCCTTGCCGGGGCTGAGCTTCACTGTCCGCTCCAGGGCCTTGCGGGCCTTTTCCCAGTCGCCCAGGGCCGCATAGGCATATCCCAGGTTGAAGAACACGTCCGGATCCCGGGCCATGGTCTTGGTGCAGGGTTTCAGGGTTTCCACGGCCTGCTGGTAGTTGCCGCCCCGGACCAGTTGGATCCCCCATCCCCGCTCGGCGGGACCGCAGGTTCCTGCCGGAGGATCCTGGCGCCGTGCCTGCTGCCGGGGCTGTGCCTGTGCCTGGGGGCGCGGACGGACCGGGGGCTGCTGCTGTGCCTGGGGGCGGCGGGCGGAGGCCGTGCCGTGGCTGGAGGGAACGTGGCCCCGGTTCAGCTGACGGATATCGGCCGGTGTCAGCTGGTAGGCCTGGTTGGGAGGTGTGTCCATCATTGCCAGGCGGATCTTGTCGGGCACGCCGTAGTGGCGGTAGGCATTGTTCAGATCAATGGTGGCTGACCGGGCCTGATCCGTGTCCCGGTTGTATTCGTTGACCCGGTGTACGAACATGCCGGATCCGGGATCGGCATGGCGGTTCCGGCCGGAAATGAAGATCAGAAAGCAGGCACTGCCGCAGATTTTGGAGCCCTCCACCAGGGTGTCCATGCGGTTCTGATCGATGTATTTGGCAATCTGGTAGGCCTCATAGAGATTGCCGCCGGTGCTGTTGAGAAGAACCAGGCGGGCGGGCTGGCCGGCATTGCGGCTCCGGTTGGCCATGGCGATGAAGCCTCTGCTGTCATTAGGAGTGATCACCCCGGAAATGGTTATGCAGGAGAGACCGTTTTTCAGGCCAGCCCGGAATTTCGCCGCCAGGGCGTCACCGGGAAGGGCCAGTAGCAGTGACCCCAGAAAGGTGACGCCTGCTGCCCGGGTGAGAAAGTTCATATGCGGCTCCTTGTTGCTTAGGTGGCGCCCGGTGGAAGATCCGGCTGGGGCGCCTGGCATGTAAAGTTGTTCAAAATTTAATCAGAAATCATCAAAGCGACTCCCGGAGCGGCCGATAATATAGACAGGAGGGGAAGATTTGTGACAGGAGGCCGCCATGACATTAGAAGCTCTGCTGTCTGTCGCATCAGGCATGGTTCCGGCCGGTGCCGGGGTGCTCAAATTCAAGAACGGCGTCAAGAAAGTTTTCCGGACGGCCAGGATCCGGCATGTGGACGGTGATGAGCCCGGAAGGGATCCGGAGGGCTCTGAAGCCCGCAACCAGGAGCAGGACTCCGGTCTGGACACTGGCATGATGGAGGGACTTTCCGAGACCGGGATCATGACACGGGTTGACCTGACGGTTTGATCCGCCACACCGGAAATCCCGAACCGGATCCAGTGGCTGCCCTGCTACGTCCGGGAAAACGGATCCTATTTGTGGAATCTCTGGAGAGTGAACTGCGAAGGCGCAGATTCGAAGGTCTTGCCGCCGGCAACCTTGACCCTGATGATCAGGGTGTGGGTTCCCCGGTCGACGTTCTGCAGGTTGGCATAGAGGTTCTCCCTGCCGGTGGCCACCACGTTGCCGTCCATCAGCAGTTCTGCGGAGGCGGCCCCGGGAAGGTTGGAAACCTGGCCCGCCACCGTCACATTGCCGCTGTTGTCCCTTATCACCGAGTCATTGGCCGGCTGGGTCACCGTCATCACGGGGGTGCCCATATCCGTTCCTGATGATCCGCCGTTGTATCTCCAGGTGCTGGTGTTCATTTCCGATGTGTTGGCCACATTGGTCTGTTGCACATCGATCCTTTCGGCATTCACCCCGTCGGGGGCGGTGTCCGAGTAGTGGACGGTTCCGCTGGAGTCAGTCCATTTGTGGATATCCCCCATGGCCGGAGCTGCCACGAAAGCCAGTGCCAGGATGGCAGCAATGCCCTTCTTCATAGAGTCTCCTCGGGTGTGAAACACCGCATTTCATCAGATCATCTCCCGGATTATACAGTTGCCGGCGGTCACAGATAGCGTTGCGGATCAAAAAAACGGCGGCAGGATCTCCTCCTGCCGCCGCTGTTTGTATGGACTCTGGTACCTGGTCCCGGAGGGGGATCACAGGGAATAGTAGAGTTCAAACTCCAGGGGATGGGGAACCATCCGCACCCGGCTGACATCCTGCATTTTGAGCTCCACATAGGAGTTGATGAAATCCTCGGTGAAGACTCCGCCCCGGGTCAGGAACTCATGATCAGCCTGGAGGCTGTTCAGGGCCTCCTCCAGGGATCCGCAGACCTGGGGAATGTTGGATGCCTCCTCGGGAGGGAGATCATAGAGGTTCTTGTCCATGGCCTCTCCCGGATTGATCTTGTTCTGGATCCCGTCCAGCCCAGCCATGAGCATGGCGGCAAAGGCCAGATAGGGGTTGGCCATGCAGTCGGGGAAGCGGACCTCCACCCGGGTGGCCTTGGGGGAGGCTACGGCGGGGATCCTGATGGAGGCAGAGCGGTTGGAGGCGGAGTAGGCCAGCATCACCGGAGCCTCAAAGCCCGGCACCAGCCTCTTGTAGGAGTTGGTGGAGGGGTTGGTGAAGGCGTTCAGGGCCCGGGCGTGCTTGATAATGCCGCCGATATAGTAGATGGCCTCCTGGGAAAGCCCGCCGTAGCCGTCGCCGGCGAAGATGTTCCTGCCGCCCTTGCTCAGGGACTGGTTGCAGTGCATGCCGGATCCGTTGTCCCCGTAGATGGGCTTGGGCATGAAGGTGGCGGTCTTGTTGTAGTTCTGGCAGACATTGTGGATCACATACTTCAGCTCCTGGATCTCGTCTGCCTTCCGGGTCAGAGTGTTGAACCGGGTGGCGATCTCATTCTGTCCGCCGGTGGCCACCTCGTGGTGATGGGCCTCCACCACCATGCCCAGTTTTTCCAGTTCCAGGCAGATCTCTGAGCGGAGATCCTGGGAGGGATCCACCGGGGGAACCGGGAAGTAGCCGCCCTTGACGAAGGGGCGGTGCCCTAGGTTGCCGTTCTTGTATTCGGTGCCGGAATTCCAGGCCGCATCCTCCGCGTCTACCCGGTAGAAGCAACCGTTCATCTCATTGGAGAAGCGCACGTCGTCGAAAATGAAGAACTCAGGCTCCGGTCCGAAGATCACGCTGTCGGCAATGCCGCTGGACTTCAGGTACTCCTCAGCCCTCTTGGCGATGGAGCGGGGATCCCGGTCATAGCCGGTCATGGTCTTGGGCTCAAGGATGTCGCAGCGGATGAAGACGGTGGGATCTGCATAGAAGGGATCCTGGTGCCAGGAGGTGGGATCCGGCATCAGCACCATGTCGGACTTGTTGATCCCCCGCCAGCCGCCGATGGAGGAGCCGTCGAACATTTTCCCGTCCTCGAAGAAGTCCTCGTCAATCTGGCTGACCGGGATGGTTATGTGGTGCTCCTTGCCCTTGGTGTCGGTGAACCGGAGATCGAGAAACTTGATTTCCTTGTCCTGGATGTATTGCAGAAGATCTTGGACGGCGTCGGACATATGGCTTAACTCCTGTTGTGACTGGCTTTCCGCTGCGCCCGGAAGAATGGGTCCCGGGAAGAGATGTGAGCGGTACTTCCGGCTGGGCCCGGAAGGTGCTCCGGTCCCAGAAAATGCTGATCAATCATCACAATTCTATACTGTTGCCGTTGCTTTTTCCACAGGCAGCAAAAGGCCAGGGCCTGTCCTGCCGGCTGCCGGGAACGATGCCCTCATAGGCTCTTTCCAGCGCCTTTCCGGGGGGCGGCAGGCTTTAGGACTCCGGGCAGCCGGCTCCGGGGCCGCATCTCTCTCTTGCTCTCGTTCCGGGATCTCCGGGAGTCACCTCCGCTACAGTCCGGGGGGAATGCCTGGATGATCCGTCACAGGAGAGGCCGGTGAGGCTGGTTACCGGGAGCCGGTGACCGGCGCTGCCGGGGAGGTGAGCCTTTCCCGGGAGGCAGTGCCTGCTCCTTGGGCAGATCGGTATCCGGGAGGTGCTTTCTGACAGAAATCCGGGTGCGGAAGGGCGCTGATCAGAAATTTTACGCTGATTGTTGACATGACAGCAGACAGGAGTAAAATCTGCCGTTCTGGATTTTGAACAGATACAGGAATTGATGAAAATGAACAAAAAACTTGCTGTGTTTTGCATGCTGATGTCGCTGTCTCCCGTCTGTCTTGCAGATGTTGCCGGTTATGCGTCAGTCAAGAGTGGTGTTTCCGTGCTCCGGGGAGAGCCGGAGGGCGCAAGCGGACATTATTCTGACTCCGTGGCCAACCTTGCCGTGGCTGGCGGTGTGAGCTTCCGGGGCGACGGCGTCCTGGGTTACCGGGGCGAGCTGGAGTACACCCACTTCTTCCAGGGATCCGACGATATCAGTTATCCCGGCGGCACCGTCAAGTCCGACATTGACATTGACATGCTCATGGTCAACGGCTACCTGGATCTCTATGCTGCCGAGTGGATGAACTTCTATCTCACCGCCGGCGCCGGCTGTGACTGGGGCCGGGTCAAGTATGAGCGTCACGGCGAAAGGCTGGACTCCGATCGGAAGTCCAACACTGCCCTCCAGGGGGGAGCCGGCATGATGTTCAACATCGGCGATCATTTCAGCATCGATCTGGGTTACCGCTTCGTCCGGCTGAGCAGTGATCTGCACTCCCACAACGCCCAAGCTGGCTTTGCCTTCAGGTTCTGAGGATCTGAACATCTGATCCGCCGACCCAACTGATCCGGGACGGCGGCTCTGCGGGGGCTTTCCTTCGGGGAGGCTCCCTTTTTTGTCTGCTGACAGGTGAAAGTCCCGCCGGGACAGGCGGGCAGGGGTGCGGCGGCCGGATGATGGCGTGGCGGCTGATTACTGATTGTGCTATGAAGATCACATTATTGAGAGTAAAATGACCGGAGTTTTCCCTCCGAGATCAGATACGCAACCGAGGTTTTTATGTTAGACAAGCTCCGCAACATCGCGATAATCGCCCATGTGGATCATGGCAAGACCACGCTGGTGGACAAACTGCTCAAGCAGTCCGGAACCCTGGACCGTGCCAATGCCGATCAGGAGCGGGTCATGGACTCCAATGAGATCGAGCGGGAGCGGGGAATAACCATTCTGGCCAAAAACACGGCCATTAACTGGAACGGCTACCGTATTAATATAGTTGACACCCCGGGACATGCTGATTTCGGCGGCGAGGTGGAGCGTGTCATGTCCATGGTGGATTCAGTGCTCCTTCTGGTGGACGCCGTGGACGGTCCCATGCCCCAGACCCGGTTTGTCACCCAGAAGGCCTTTGCCGCCGGTCTCAAGCCCATTGTGGTGATCAACAAGATTGACCGTCCCGGCGCCCGTCCTGAGTGGGTCATCGACCAGGTGTTCGATCTTTTTGACAACCTGGGCGCCTCGGATGATCAGCTGGATTTCCCTATTATCTACACCTCGGCCCTGAACGGCACCGCCACCCGGGATCTCAGCACTCCCGGCACTGACATGACGGCACTGTTCCAGGCTATTGTGGACTGCGTTGAGCCGCCCAAGGCGGATCCTGAGGGTGCATTCCAGATGCAGATCTCCCAGCTGGACTACTCTTCCTATGTGGGCGTCATCGGTGTGGGACGCATCATGCGAGGCACGGCCAAAACCAACATGGCGGTTACTGTGGTGGGTGCCGACGGCAGCACCCGGACCGGGCGCATCGGCCAGATCCTGGGTTACCTGGGACTGCAGCGCAGTGAGGTGGCATCGGCCGATGCCGGTGACATTGTCGCTGTGACCGGACTCGGTGAGCTCAAGATCTCCGACACGGTCTGCTCTTCTGACCATGTGGAGGCCCTGCCTCCCCTGACGGTGGATGAGCCCACGGTCTCCATGACCTTCCAGGTGAACACCTCCCCCTTTGCCGGCCGGGAGGGCAAGTTTGTCACCTCCCGCAACATCCTGGAGCGTCTGCAGGAGGAGCTGAAGCACAATGTGGCCCTTAGGGTGGAGATGACCGAAGACACCGACAAGTTCAAGGTCTCAGGCCGGGGTGAACTGCACCTTTCCGTGCTGATTGAGAGCATGCGCCGGGAGGGCTATGAGCTGGCGGTCTCCCGTCCGGAGGTCATCGTGAAGGAGATTGACGGCCGGAAGATGGAGCCTATTGAGAATCTCACGGTTGATGTGGACGAGGCCAGCCAGGGCGCCGTCATGCAGGCCCTGGGTGAGCGCCGGGCCGAGCTGGTGAACATGGTTCCCGACGGCAAGGGCCGGGTGCGCATTGACTACAAGATCCCCTCCCGGGGACTCATCGGCTTCCAGAGCGAGTTCATGACCATGACCTCAGGCCTGGGCCTCATCTACCACACCTTTGACAGCTATGGCGAGTTCCGGGGCGGTGAGATTGGATGCCGCAAGAACGGCGTCATGATCTCCAATGCCACCGGCAAGGCCCTGGGCTATGCTCTGTGGTATCTCCAGGATCGGGGCTACCTCTTCATCGGCCATGCCGCTGAGGTCTATGAGGGTCAGATCATCGGTGTGCACAACCGGGACAACGATCTCACGGTCAACTGCCTGAAGGGCAAGAAACTGACCAATGTCCGGGCCTCCGGCACGGATGAGGCCATTGTGCTGGTGCCTCCGGTGGTGCTGTCCCTGGAGCAGGCCCTGGAGTTCATCAATGATGATGAGCTGGTGGAGGTGACTCCGGTGTCCATCAGGCTGCGGAAGAAGCATCTGACGGAGATCGACCGGATCCGGGCATACCGGGGTGCCCAGGGGCACAACCCCTCATCCCTTGAAATGAAGCAGTAGGAACGGTTTTCCTGCCTGCAGCCGGAGGAACCAGACATGTTCCCCCGGCTTTTTTGTGTGAACAGATGAGGGACGGGTGATCATGGCAGCTAGCAGACGGAGATATCCCTTCCGCAGGGCGGTGCGGCGTCTTCTGCGGAAGGAGATTGTTCCCGGAAGGATCCTGATCATGTCATCATTACTGGGGTGCGTCACCGGGCTGGTGTGCGCGGCCTTCCAGATCCTGCCGGATCTGATGAACGCCTTCCGGCAGTCCTGCTTTGAGGGCCGCACTCCGGATCTCCCAGAGCTCCTGGCTCTGCTGCTATCCTCAGGAGCCCTTGCCGCCTTTGCCCTGTTTCTGACCATGCGCTTTGCCCCGGAGGCCGGCGGCTCCGGGATCCCCGAAATCGAGGGCGCATTAGATCGGCGGCGGTCGGTGCGGTGGTGGCGGGTGCTGCCGGTGAAGCTTGTGGGAGGCGTGGCGGCCCTGGGATCCGGCATGGTGCTGGGCCGGGAGGGGCCCTCCATCCAGATTGGTGGCAATCTGGGCAAGATGTCGGCAGATCTGGCGCTGCTTCCCCGGGCCAATTCCATGGCCCTGCTGGCCGCCGGAGGCGCCGCCGGGCTTGCCGCCGCATTCAATGCGCCCCTGGCGGGGATCATGTTTGTGCTGGAGGAGCTGCGGCCCCAGTTCCGCTACAGTTTCCTGGCCATCAAGACGGTGAGCGTTGCGGTGATCTCCGCCACCCTGATCCGCTGCTGGATCCTGGGCAGTCAGCCGGTGTTTGCGGAGCTGCCGGTGTATGGGGCACCGGAGCTGGCCGGATGTGTCTGGTTTGCGGTCCTGGGAGTCCTGGCGGGCATTGCCGGGACGCTGTTCAACCGGGCGGTGGGCTGGTTCCAGGATCGGTACCTGGCTTTGCACCAGGGTCGGCTCAGCCGGGCTCTGCCGGTGATCTTCCTTTTGGGGGGACTGTACGGGATCCTGGCGGTGATCTGGCCTGAGGCCTCGGGATCCGGCATGGCGTCCATTCCCTCCTGGATCATGGGGCAGCAGACACTGTCCGTGCTTCTCCTGCTACTGGCGGTGCGGATCCTGGGGATCCTGCTGTGCTTCTGCAGCGGCATCCCCGGAGGGATCTTTGCCCCTAGCCTTTCCCTGGGGGTACTTCTGGGGGCGGCTTTGGGCAATGCTCTGGATCTTGCTGGCGCCCCCTGGTTCCCCGGCACCGGAAGTCTGGCGGTGGCTGGCATGTGCGCCATTTTTGCCGCCTCGGTGCGGGCTCCGGTTACCGGGATCGTCCTGGCGGCGGAGATGAGCGGCAACTACATGTTTATCCTGCCCATGATGATCACCACCCTGGCAGCCACCCTGACGGCCCAGAAGCTGGGAGGCATTCCCATTTACACCCAGATCCTGAACCGCACACTACGCCTAGCCGCTGCCGGAGGTAGGAATACCGCCTCCGGAGGCATCCCGGGCAGAGGGCCGGCAGGCGGATCCTGAGAAACGCGGCGCAGCCGGGTTTTCCCGCCTCATCTTTTCATCAGGTCCCGTCTTACCTGGCTTCCGCCTCCTCCTTTGCGGTGACTTTCCGCAGCTCAAAGGAGGATGAGGCGCCGTTGCGGTAAACACCGGCATTCAGGGTGAAGCTGTTTTTCTTGGACATGCCGGTGAGGGCACTGAAGACGGCGTGCCCTCCCTTCCGGGCGGATGGAGTGTCGGGTCTGACCCATCCGTCCACAATGACATAGTCCGTGTCATCGGTCAGAGACCCACCGTAGGTGATCTGCACATGCCTGCCGGCAAAGCGCACCTGGCAGGGAGTCCCGAAATGGCGTCCCTCCCAGATCCCCTGGAGCCATTCCGTGGTGGGATCGTCATAGAGGGCCCTGGTGGAGCCTTCGGTGGTGAAGTCATGTCCGGCTTCCCGGGTGATCTCCCGGAAGAGCGCAAAGACATCCAGGGCGGCCTGCCGGGACAGGATCCGGCTGTTGTTGCTTCCCTTGCCGATCTGCTCGCCGCTGTCATAGATCACCCTCAGCTGGTCCCCGTCGCCGGAGGGGAGCCCCGCAGTGTGGGAGTAGTGGCCGTTGTCGGCGATCATGCCGTGCTTTTGGATCAGTTCCTGAAGTTTTGCGGTGTACCCGTGGTCAGGGGTGGTAAACTCCACAAAGAAGGCACTGCCGTCCCGGTGTCCGGTGGCCGGGCCGCCGCCGGAGGCCCGGATCCGGAGGATGCCGCCCGCATCCTTTTCCAGGCGCATGGAGCCGGCCGTTATCACCTCCCCTGTGCCGTCCCCCGTCTTCTCATCCGGTTCATATTCCCGGGGATCTTGCAGGATCAGGCTGAAGGACACAATGTTCTCCGATCTGATCTCCCGGGGCAGATCCAGACGGGTTTCGGTTCTTCCGCCGTCGACCTGTGTGTCCTCTTCCGTCAGTGCCATGCTTCCTCCCAGGACCAGTGACAGCGTCGCCAGGGCTGCTGCGATCTGCTTGACTGTGCTCATGAGCTATCTCCGTGCTCCCGCCGATCCTTTTGCAATTGTCCCCGGGGGACTGCATAATGGGCGGCAGTGAGTTTTCTTCGCCGGAACCTATATTATGCTGGACAGACTGCAGAACAAACTGTTTTCCATTCCGTATCTTGGGCGCTTTCTGCTTTTTCAGAAGGCCCTCACCCTGCGCTACATTCATGACCGCATAACCGTGGAGGCCAGCCATCTGGCCTATGTCACCCTGCTGTCCCTGGTGCCCTTCCTCACCGTGCTGTTCTCCATGCTGTCCACCCTGCCGGTGTTCCATTCCACCAAGACGGAACTGAAGAGCCTTATTTTCAGCAATTTCATGCCGGTGTCCGGGGATGTGCTGGAGGAGAACCTGGAGATCTTCTCCCGCAATGCCTCCAACACCACCATAATCGGCGCCCTGGTGCTGCTGGTGGTGTCCATGATGCTGATCCAGTCCATTGACAGTTCCCTGAACCACATCTGGAAGTGCACTGCCAAGAGGCCGCTGCTGACAACCTTCTCCGTGTACTGGATGGTCATCACCCTGGGTCCCATCCTCATCGGCAGCAGTCTGGCCCTTACTTCCTATGCGGTGTCCTACACCATTGATGATGGTCTGGGGATCATCCCCTTCCTGCAGCGGAACGTCATCAAGATCCTGCCGGTGATGTTCTCCTTTGTGGCGCTACTGCTGATGTATGCGGTGGTGCCCAACCGCAAGGTGCGGGTTTCCTATGCCGCAGTGGGCGCCCTGGTGGCGGCCGTGCTCCTGGAACTGGGCAAGCGCCTGTTTTCTCTGTACATCATCTATTTCCCCTCGTATCAGAACATCTACGGCGCCATTGCGGTGATCCCCATCCTGCTGGTGTGGATCTATGTCAGCTGGCTGATCGTATTCATCGGGGTTGAGATCCATGCCAGCCTGCAGGATCTGTACGATCTGAAGAAGCGGGAGCAGGAGATGTATGACCGGGATGGCACAGTCCTGAACGCTGATGAGGAGTCGGCTATCCTGAAGGACTCCATCAACAGCCAGGAATGCTCCTGGGAGAATAACGGCAGGCCCCAGGGCGGAGAGACGGAGAAGGGAGAGAACTGCGGCTGCAGTCAGGAGCCCGGGGAGAAGTGATCCTTTCTCTGATCTGCTCTCCGATCAGTTCTCTGATCTGCTTGCCAATCTTTACGGCCTGAGTCCGGGGCAGACTGCTGAGCACCGGATGCCTCCGGCGGGAGCATCTGTCCCTCTGGTCTTGTGCTGGCTACCTCTGCTTTCCTGGGATGCCTGACATGCCGGTTGACAGGTCAGATCGGCTATGGGTCCGGCTGGTGCCGGGCTGGCGGCGGCTTTCCGGACTGTGTCCTCCCGGAAGCCTGGGGTATGATCGGCGGTCATCCCGGATCCCGGACGGCTCGGGATGCGACCTCAGTGAGATGGCGAGGGCGTGTCCTCCAGGGCGGGCTTCTCCTCCCGGATCACCGTGGCAAAGTCGTTTTCCTCCGGCTCGGGATGGAAAGAGCTGTCCAGACGGTAGATCCGGCTGAATGCGTCCACGGTGCCACTGATCTGGTAGGAGTCCGCATCAGCGCTGATGTCCAGTTCAGCCTGTGATGCCATCAGGTTTCTGCCGGAGCTGCGGCTGTGCACCCATCTTGTCTTCAGTTCTGGTCCCCGGACGGTGCCTCTGAAGAGGTCCGGATCCATGCCGCTCACCATGATGTCCCTGAGGCAGAACCGGCCTCGGAATTCCGTGTCCTCTCTCCGGCCGCATCCCTTCACCGAAAGGGTGAAGTCTGAGGTGGCCACGGGGCTGAAACTGCTGAACAGCAGCCTGACATAGCCTGTGCCCACGTCCTTGCCGGACACTTCCAGGGCGCAGTTTTCCTTTTCCAGATCCCACATGCCGCTGGCATTCACTTTGCCCCCGTTGACCCGGGCATCTGCGGACAGCAGCCGCACTGTGCCGGTGTCATCCAGCTCCAGTTCAACCCAGATCCCCCGGGTGTCCAGATCTGCAGCGGCCAGTTCACCTGCCGACATCTCAATATGGGACTTCCGGCCCCGGGACCGGAGGTTGCCGTCCCGGTAGACGGCGTGGTTGGCGAAGAAACTGCCCTCCCGCAGGATCACCGGACTGCTGTCTTCCAGGGCGTCGTAGTACAGATCCTCGATGTTGATCACCCTGAAGCCGATCTCCCGGACATTGATCATGCCCGCCACCTCGGACAGGGTGTCGGTGTCGGAGGATGTAAGGCGCAGTCCCCGGGCGGAGAGTTCATGGAAGTCCAGCACGTCGGTGTTCTTGTTGTACTTGGCGTAGGTCTCCACCGTGCCTCCGCTGTATTTGCCTGACAGGAGGATGTGGGAGACGGGGTTGCTCAGGGGCTGGCTCAGGGAGAGCTCCACATTCTGCAGCATGAGGTTGCCGTAGGTCAGGCCCTCGGCACTGCCCAGGATGCTGATGTGCTGCAGCTGGTGATCCTTCCAGGTCAGATCGTTGACACTCAGGGTGAGACCCGTTACGGCAAGGCCCAGATCCGGCAGATCTGCCGAGCAGCCGGAGAAGCTGGCGTCATAGACGTCCAGCTGCCAGTCCATCAGTTCGGAGATGCTCTCCATGTCGGCGGCGGCGTTGATCCGGCTGACGTCCAGCCGGCGGATCACTGCCTGCCGCATGGGGGGATAGATGTCCAGCTGACTGAAGACGCTGCCGTCCCTGAGCTCGGTCCTGAACTCATCTACCGTGATGTGATCCGGGGTGTAGTGGAAGGATGTGTTGAAGCTGTGAAGGATGAGATAGCCCTTTTTCAGGCGGTTGGCGAACATGTTGACGAAGAAGTTCTCCGGGATGTTCGGCCGGCCCTCCCGGATCAGATCCAGGTTGCTCAGTTCGATGATGCTGTCATCAATGCTCCATTCGCCCGACCGTAGGCTGAAGTCCTTCAGGTGCAGATCCTTGATGGTGACATTGCGGAAGAATCCGCCCTTGGGCTTCAGCCGGATCGGCGGCAGCAGATCGGTGTTCAGGGTGACATTCACCGCCTCCAGCTCCCGGATCAGGAGCTCACCCCGGGCCAGGGAGGCGCTGTCAAACTCCACGTAGATCTGATCGGCGGCAAAGCCCTCTCCGGCGGAGATCCGCCGCAGGAGTATGGTATCGGGGTAGAGGGGGTTGTATTCCGCGTCCCCGATGGTGAGCTCATATCCCGTCTGCTCCTGGATGAACCTGGCCAGGGGTTCGGCGATGCGGCCGCTGCGCAGGTAGAGGTAGGTGCAGGCCACAGCTATCAGCAGCAGCAGTGCCAGAATGATCAGGGATCGTGAGAGGTATTTCATGGGTTCTCCCGGGAGGATCAGGTGCCTCCGTCCTGGAATGCCTCAGGTCTGGGTGAAGGTGGAGTCGGAGCTGGTCCAGCGGCTGATGAGCTTCTCAGCCACCTCCTGCCTGTGCTCCGCAATGTCCCGGGCCAGTTCATTGGCCTGGGGGATCAGGGAGGAGTCCCGGAGGAACTCGGCTATGCGCATGCCGGCGGATCCGGTCTGCCGGGTGCCCATGTACTCTCCCGGGCCCCGGAGCTCCAGATCCTTCTCGGCTATCTTCAGACCGTCGGTGCAGCCGGACAGGAAATCCAGCCGTTCCCGGGCGGTCTCCGAAAGCTCGGAGGCGGCATAGAGCATGCAGTAGGACTGCCGCTGTCCCCGGCCCACCCGGCCCCGGAGCTGGTGCAGCTGCGCCAGACCTAGGCGCTGGGGATCCTCGATGACGATGACCGTGGCGTTGGGCACATCCACACCAACTTCAATGACGGTGGTGGCGATGAGGACGTCAAGGCTCCCGTCCTTGAACTCCTGCATGATCCGCTGCTTGTCCTCCCCGGGGAGGCGGCCGTGGATCAGACCGATCTTAAGCTCCGGCAACTCTTCCTGGAGACGCCGGCACTCCTCCTCCGCCGCGGCAAAGTCCATGCGCTCCGACTCCTCGATCAGGGGGCAGACCCAGTAGACCTGCCACTTTTGATCCCGGCAGACACTGCGGATCCGGTCGATCAGTTTGTTCCGGGCCCGGCTGCCGATGAGGCGGGTGATGATGGGCTTTCTGCCCGGGGGCATCTCGTCGATGGAGGACACATCAAGATCCGCATAACTGGTCATGGCCAGGGTCCTGGGAATGGGGGTGGCCGTCATCACCAGCTGGTGGGGGATCCGGTTGCCGCTCATACCCTTGGTCAGCAGTCTGAGACGCTGCTCCACGCCGAACCGGTGCTGCTCGTCAATGATGATGTATCCCAGATCCCGGAAGGTGACGTCGTCCTGGAACAAAGCATGGGTGCCCACGGCGATCACGGCTTCGCCGCTGGCGATCTTCTCCAGGGCCTCCCGGCGCTCCCGGGGTTTCAGCCGGCCGCTCAGGAGTACCGTGGTGATCCCCAGGGGCTCCAGCAGCTGGGCGAACTTCCGGTGATGCTGGGCGGCCAGGATCTCCGTGGGGGCCATGACCGCTGTCTGAAAGTTGTTCTCCGCGGCGTTCAGGGTGCTCAGGGCCGCCACCAGGGTCTTACCGGAACCCACGTCACCCTGGAGGAGCCGGAGCATGGGTATCTGTTTTTCCATGTCCCGGTCGATCTCCCCGGTGACCCGCATCTGGGCGGCAGTGGGGTGGAAGGGCAGGGAGGAGAGCAGGGCGTTGCGCAGGGTGCCCCGGCAGGGCATGGAGGGTGCCGAGTGGCTGTTGTTCCGGGACCGGGCCATGCGCACGGCCACGGTGTTGGCGGTGAGTTCCTCCAGGGCGATGCGCCGCATGTGGGGGGAACTGCCGTCCCGGACCAGGTGCCAGTTGTAGTCTCCGGGCACCCGGTGCACGAACTGCAGGGCCTCCAGGAGGGTGATCCCCCCGGCGGCCTCCGGGGGCAGGAGCTCCTCTATCCCCTCCTCCGCGGCCGCCTGCAATGCAGCTTCGGTGCACTGCATGATCTTCTCTGACCGGAGCCCCTTGGTGGTGGGGTAGACGGGCAGGAGAAAGCGGGGCAGCACCATCTGGTCGATGGATGATGTCAGTTGGTAGTCCGGGTGGCTCATGCTCCAGCCGTAGGGGCCTGAGATCGGCAGACCGAAGCAGATGATGTACTTGCCGGCGGCAAATTCCCGGATCTGGTTGGGGTAGAGGTGCCAGAACACGATCCGGAAGATGATCCCGGTGTCCTTCTCCTCGGCGGTGCACTCAAGCATGGATCCCTTGCTGGTGTTCCGGTTCTCCACCCGGATAATGCGGCCGCAGATCTGGGCCTGCTCCCCGGGGGCAGCGGCGGCAATGGAGACGATGCGGGTGCGGTCCTCATAGCGCAGGGGAAGGTGGAACAGCAGATCCTGCACGTTGTGCAGGCCCAGCAGGTGCAGCTTCTCGGCTATTTTGACGCCGATGCCGGGAAGCTTGGTCAGGGGATCCGCCAGCAGCATGGCTTAGATGATCCTCCTGATCAGCAGGTGGAGCTTCAGCCGGAAGATCTTCCGCATGTACTGCTTGATACGCTCCGGGAAATTCTCGAACTTCTCCAGCTCGTTCCAGTTGGTGATGCGCCGGGTGTGGCTCAGGATCCGCTCCCGCTCCTTACGGAGATCATCCAGGAGCAGGTGCTCCGGATCTCGGATGAGCAGGCCGTTTTCGATGTCCAGGTTCCAGGCCCGGGGATTGAGGTTGTTGCCGGTGATGAGATAGACATCGTCGTCAGCGTAGATCCCCTTGACATGGTAGGTGTTGGTGCCGTCTTTCCACAGCATGACGTTCAGCTGGCCGCTGTCGATGTAGGCCTGGTTCCGGCGGCAGAAGTCCCGGAGGAAGCCTTCGTAGAGGTAGGGCACAGCCCCCACCCGGTTGAAGGGCTGATCCTCGGGGATGTAGAAGTCGTTGGCGATCTTGTCGCCCACCACCATGGTGATCTGCACTCCCCGCTCCAGCATTTTCAGCACGCTGCGCTCAATGCGGGATGGCATGTTGAAATAAGGGGTGCAGATGGTGATCTCACTCCGGGTGTTCTTCATGATGCTCAGCACCGCCCGGTTCAGCCGGTTGCGTCCGCTGCCGAGACCGCACAGGGGGGTCAAGGCCACAGCGCCCGGCTTCCGGATCTGATCCTCAAACTGGTAGGCGGCACGCTTCAGATGCCTTTTCAGCTGGCCGATGCTTTCGGACAGATCCTTGACCGTGGGGATATCCTCCCGGGTGAGATCCGTGACCGCCGGGCTGGACACCAGGTTGGCCAGGATGAAGGCGGCAAAGGCACCCGCCAGGGCCGGGGACTCAATCCGGTGGTAGCGGTCCAGTCGGTATTTGCCGTCCCGTCCCAGGTAGACGTTGTTGATGCTAGCACCGGAGTAGAGCACGGTGTCATCGAAAACAAAGCCCTTCAGGTGGAGCACGCCGAACATTTCCTTGGATTTGACCGGCACTCCCAGGAAGTTGATCCGTCCTCCGGGATGGGCCAGGGCAAACTCCCGGTACATGACATTGTTGCCGCACTGCCGGCCTTTGCCCATGAGCCCCCGGAGGGAGCGGTGAAAATCCACCAGGATGGTGATCTTCAGCTGAGGGCACTGCTCCTGCCTCCGGTAAAGGGCCTCCAGGATCTCCCGTCCGCACTCATCGTCCTGCAGGTAAAGGGCGGTGATGTATATCCGCCGGCTGGAGGAGGCAATGAGCTCCAGCAGCTCCCGCCGGAAGTCCTCCGGGGAGCTGAGGGTGGTGATCCTGTCCGCAGGGACGGAGAGGGCGGGATGCCCTCCGGGGTTTTTCCTTTTCTTTCTGTACAGACTGAACATCGGCTTTGTTTCCGGATGCGGTTCTTTCCTTGGTGGTTCGGGTGCCCGGGCGGCGCTGCTCCGCTCAGAAGTCCTGCTCGGCCTTCCGGCTCCGGGGCTCGATCTGCCGGGTGGCCCCGATAAGCCAGCTTATCTCCTGATCTGTCAGGTAGGGCTTGATGGTGTCCCTGATCCGCTGATGGTATTCGTTGAGCCAGTCAATTTCGGCGTCGGTCAGCAGGCTCTGGTTCACCAGGCGCAGATCGAAGGGAACCAGGGTCAGCACCTCAAAGCACAGCATGGACTCATGGAGGGGATCGTTCATGATCAGCAGCTCGTTCTCGCAGCGGATCCCGTATTCCCCGTCCTTGTAGTAGCCTGGCTCGTCGGTGACGATCATGTTGGGCACCAGCCTGGCGTCGCCGGCGGTGCTTTTGCTGGATATCCGGTGGGGTCCCTCATGGACGCTGAGGCAGTGTCCCACTCCGTGTCCGGTGCCGTGGTGGTAGTCCATGCCCACGTCCCACAACTGCTTGCGGGCCAGGATGTCCAGCTGGTAGCCGAAGGTTCCTTCGGGGAACACAGCGGTGGCCAGGGCGATGTTGCCCTTCAGCACCCGGGTGAAACTGTCCTTCATCTCCGGCGTGGGGGTGCCCACGCACACGGTGCGGGTGATATCCGTGGTGCCGTCGTAATAGTGGCCGCCGGAGTCAATCAGGTACATGGGATCCTTTCCCAGCTCCCGGGGCGCCTCGGCGTTCTCATGGTTGTAGTGGCACATGGCGGCGTTGGGGCCCAGGGCGGAGATGGTGGCGAAACTGGGCTCGATGAAGTACTCCTGATCCTGGCGGTACTTCTCCGCCTGGAGGGCAAGGCTGGCCTCGTTCTCGCCGGCCTCCCCCTTGGTCTCGGTCTTGCGGTCAAGCCAGGCCAGGAAGCGGCACATGGCGACCCCGTCCTTGACGTGGGCGGAGCGGAAGCCGTTGACCTCGGTGCTGGTCTTGATGGCCCGGGGCAGCTCGCAGGGATCCTTGAGTTCGGTGATCTGGGCCTCGGCCTTTTTCAGCAGCAACGCCGTGTGGGTGTTGACGGTGGTGAAGTCCAGGCCGATCTTCAGGTGATCATCCCCCAGGCGCCGCAAGGTTTCGTCCAGCCGGGAGAATTCGAAGATGGACACGTCGTCGCCGCATTGCTCGGTGAATTTGGAGGCTACCAGCTTGTCATTGTCAATGAACACGTCCATGGACTGGTTGCCGTAGATGATGGCAAAGCACCGCACCACCGGCAGATAAGGGATGTCGTGGCCCCGAATGTTGAGGATCCAGTTGACCGATTCGCAGTCGGAGATGAACACTGCGTCCAGACCCGCGTCATTGATCTTCATGGCGATGAGCTCCCGCTTCTTGGTGCTGCTCATGCCCACAAAGCACTCCGGGAAGATGATGATCTGCTGCTTCTCATCCTCGGGCCGGTTGCGCCAGATTTGATCTACCAGGTTTTTGCGGCAGGGAACCAGTTTGAGACCCGCATCGGTCAGGATCCGGGAGAATTTCAGGTAGTCCGCATAGGAGTGCAGGCTGGGATCATAGGCCACGGCTCCACCCGGCTTCAAGGTGGCAGCGATGTGGCGGACGGCGGCGGTTTCCGGGGACTCGCCGCTGACCTCCCGGACTGAGGCGCATTCAGCGGCCTGCTTCCGGGCCTGGATGGTGTAGCGTCCGTCCACAAAGAGGGCAGTGTTCTCCGGCAGATCCGGGTTGCGGTAGATCACGCAGCATCCGGCGGAGCCGGTGAAGCCGGTGATGTAGGCCAGCCTTGCGGCCGAGGGCGGGATGTACTCCCCCAGGAACTCGTCGCTGTGGGGGATCAGCAGGGCGTCATACTCGCCTGCGCCCATGAGGGTGCGCAGTTCGCTGAGGTTTTTCTTGTAAAGATCGATGTTGAACATGGGTGTCTGATGGTGTCATTTCCCGGTCTGGCGGGAGGACGTGTACGGAATGAGGATCAGGAACCGGTGGAGCCGGATCGCCGGTCCGTCTCCGGTCCGGCAGGGGGCTCCTGCTCTGTCACTTCGCCCAGCACCGGCTCGGACTCGGTCACGGTGTAGGTGTCATCCTCCAGGGAGGCCTCAGCCCCGGAGATGATCGCCGGCTCCATCTCCTCGGGAACCCCGCTTTCACTGCTGAGACCACTGGCAGTGTCACCGGCGGCGCCGTTCATGGATCTGACCTGGTACAGTTTCCCGCTACGGTCCCGGTAGATATCAGGGGTCCCGGTGGCGAACAGCTCCAGGTGGGGGGTGAAGGGCCGGGAGTACAGGAGCATGATCACGGCGACAATCAGCATCTCCAGCAGCACCAGGGTCCAGGTTACGGTCTGGATGTGGGGGTACACCGCTGGGAAGGCGAAGTTCACCGCCACCATGATGCAGAACAGGGGGGTGACGGTCCGGTGGATGATCCAGAACACCCGGGACAGGGTGCGGTGGCGGTCGGCCTGCAGGTTCACTGGCACCACGGCAATGGTGAATGACAGGGCCAGCAGGAAGGCGGGGACGGCGAAGTCCCGGGCGATTTCAGTGGCGGACCAGATCCGCAGCAGCACCAGGATCAGGGCTACGGTGCACAGCACCATGCCGATGATGTCGTAGCGGATCCGGCGTTTGCGGATCCGCACCGAGGGCTTGAGCTTCAGCAGGATGATGCTGTTGACACAATAGCATTCCAGGGCCACGGCGGTGAGGAGCAGCTCCAGGAAGTTTTCAGGATATGAGCCGGTGATGATGGCGTAGATGGTGCTGACCGCGCAGATGATCAGGACGGCCACCATGCCCCAGACGAAAAGCCTCCGGGGCTTCAGGTTTCCGCTGTTCAGAATTTCCGGAATGTTCATGAACTCTCCTTCTTGGCCCCGGCATCCCTCACTGCGGGAAAGGTTATGGTGAAGCATGCTCCGTGCTCGGGCGGCTCCAGATTGTGGCATTCTATTCTACCATTAAGCAGCTTGGTCGTTAAATTGTAGATGATGTTGGCCCCCAGGCCGCTGCCGCCCCGGCCCCTCTTGGAGGTGACAAAGGGCTCGAAGATCTTGTCCAGGATGGCGGGGCTGATGCCGCTGCCGTTGTCGCTGTAGCGGATGATCACATTGCCCTCGCTCTCCCGGATGCTGATCTGGATCATCCGCTGGGTGTCCCCGCTCTCCCAGGCGTGCTTGGCGCTGTTCATGATGAGGTTGGTGTAGATCTGGTTCAGCGCTCCGGGGTAGGAGTTCAGCTCCAGCTTGTCGGGACATTCCACATTGATGAACAGGTGCTCCTTCTTCACCACATTGGACAGGCTCAGAAGGGTCTGGTTCAGGTTTTCCCGGATGTTGAAGGTGTAATTGACGTTGGAGGAACTGTCCACGGCCACCTGCTTGAAACTGCGGATGAGCTCGGAGGCCCGCTTCAGGTTGGAGGAGAGGATGGCGTTGGACTCGGAGATGACGTCGGCGATCACCTGGATATCCTCGGGATCTGTGTTCCCCTCCTTGAGCATCCGGGTGAGGTTCCGCACCTGCTCGTCAATGAGGGTGTGGGCGGTGACGGAAATGCCCAGGGGGGTGTTGATCTCATGGGCGATGCCGGACACCAGGGATCCCAGGGAGGACATGGTCTCGGCTTCGATGAGCTGCTTCTGGGCCTCCTTCAGCTTCTGGTAGGCGTTCATCAACTCTTCATTGGTCACCTTCAGGGTCTGGGTCCGGGAGGCGATCTTGTTCTCCAGATCGTTGTTGAGATCCATCAGCTCCTGCTGGGCCTCCTTCAGCTTGGTGATGTCATAGCCGAAGGCGATGCGGTACTTCAGGAAGCTTCCCTCATAGAAGGGCACAAAACTCCATTCCAGGTACAGCAGGTGATCCTCCAGATCATGCATGGTCATCTCTTTCAGGGTGACGTAGGTGGACTCGCTGAGCTGCTGGCGCACCGGATCCTTCTTTTCAGGATCCACAAAGATGTCAATCCAGTTTTTCCCGGCCACCTCCACCTCCAGGTAGCCGGTGAGCAGGGTGGTGGCGGCGTTGATGGAGATGATCCGGAAATCCGGATCCAGCCGGCAGATCATGAGGTTGCAGGAGTTCAGCAGGGTGTTGGAGAAGTCCCGCTGGCTTTTCAGGGCACTGTTCTTGGCCTCGTTGGCCTTGATCTCCCGGGAGATGGTCTTGCGCATCTTGTTGATGGAACTGACCAGGATGTCCAGTTCGTTGTGGAAGATATCGTCCTTGCGGTTGGGCAGGATCAGGGGTCGGTCGATCTGGTCGATGGCGAATTCCTTGGTCTCCTCGGCCAGGAAGCGCAGATGCTTGATGATCATGGCGTGCATCAGCAGCAGGATGGCTGCGGACAGGGAGACGGCAGTGAAGAGGCTCAGTGAGAGGATCAGCACCAGCTTCTGGGAGATGTGGGTGGTGATAAACTCCGGATCTGTGATGATTTCCATCTCTGCTACGGGTCTGCCGTCAACATTGATGGCATAGGTCTTCAGGATGGCGTTTTTCAGGGAGAGATCCGGTTTGGATCCCTGATGGTACTCACCCTCCAGGATCTTCTCCCGGGAGCTGGGCTCCTGGCCGTACACGGTCATGGACACATAGGCCACGTGGGGCATGTTGGCGATGAGCTTCAGGAAGCCGTCCAGCTTGTCTGTGTCCCTGTCCCGGATGGCATCGGAGAGGATCTGCTCGGTGGTGTGCTGGGTGAAGTCGATGTTTTGGGATATCACCTCCCGGACGTGCTCGCTTTCGTTGTACACCTCCATGTAGGTGGTGATGGAGGCCAGAATGAGCACGCACAGGAAAGTCAGGGTCATCATCTGGACTGACAGCCGTTCGTAGACATTCTCCTTGAGAAAGTCCTTCAGTTTTTTCAGCAGCATTCTGACATCTCCCCAGCCTGCACTGATTTTAGACAATGCGGCCCGGGAATTGTTGCGCCTGTGTCAAATATCAGCAGGTTGGGGCCTTTCCGGCGGGGCGTCCCGCCCGGGAAGGCAGTGCCGAGGACTGACGGGACGGCGGCACCGGAAGACTGGGACCGCACTTTTCCTGCGGCGGGGGCGTTTTCGGCTACAATAACTGCCGGAGCGCCCCGGTCACTCCGATCGGCGGCCATGATGATCCCTGTTTTTCCGTGGGCGCACGGATCTGACGCCGCAAGAGGCGGGAGGAGTTGACGCATTATGACTGAAGAGACCAACTATCTGCTGAGCATTGAGGGCTTTCCCCGGTTTTCCCGGATCCGGCCGGAGGATGTGCTGCCGGCGGTCCGGGAACTGATCCAGGAGAACCGTGACTGCATCCGGGACACCTTGGCCCGGGGCGGGGAGAAAGGGGATCTGACCTACCGGGAGCTGACCGGACCCATTGACCGGGCGGATGACCGGCTGACCCGGATGTGGTCGGCGGTTTCCCACCTGAACAGCGTCATGGACACGGATGAGCTCCGGGCGGCCCATGACTCGGCATTGCCGGATCTCACGGACTTCAGCGCCTTTGTGGGGCAGCACCGGGGGCTGTATGAGGCTTACCGGAAGATCATGGACTCCCCCTCTTTCAAGGAACTTTCCCGGGCCGAGCGGCAGGATGTGGAGAACACCATGCGATCCTTCCGGCTCAGCGGCATCTCCCTGCCGGAGGAGGGCCGGCGGAAATATCTGGAACTGACCCAGCGCCTGTCAGAGCTGTCCTCCAAGTTCAGCCACAATGTGATGGATGCGGTGCTCAACTGGCACTGCCAGGTCACCGATGAGGCGGAGCTCTCCGGACTTCCAGACACGGTCCGGGAACTGGCCCGGGAGAACGCCCGGCAGCGGGGGCTTGAGGGCTGGGTCTTCACCCTGGACTTCCCCTCCTATTTGCCGGTGATGCAGTATGCGGATTCCCGGAGCCTGCGCCAGAAGTGTTATGAGGCCTACGTGACCAGGGCTTCAGATCAGGGTCCTGACGCCGGCAAATGGGACAACACCCCGGTGCTGGTGGAGATCCTGAACCTCAGGAGGCAGCTGGCGGAGCTACTGGGCTTCCCCGACTATGCCCACATGTCCCTGGAGGAGAAGATGGCCGACACCCCGGAGCAGGTCATGAGCTTCCTTAATGATCTGGCCCGGCGGGCCCGGAGCCAGGGGGAGCAGGAAGATCGGGAGCTCAGGGAGTTTGCCGCCCGGGAGCACGGCTGCCAGGAGCTCAAGCCCTGGGACCGGACCTACTATGCTGAGAAGCTGAAAATGCGCCGCTTCAGCATCTCCGATGAGGAGCTGCGGAAGTACTTCCCCCTTTCCCGGGTCCTGGAGGGGCTGTTTGAGACCTGCCACCGGCTGTTTGGCATCAGCGTCCGGCCCCACGGGGACGGGGAGGATCTTTACCATCCGGATGTGCGGCTGTTTGACGTCCTGGACCGGGACGGAACCCTCCGGGGCTCCTTCTACCTTGATCCCTTTGCCCGGCAGCACAAGCGCTCCGGGGCCTGGATGGACGACTGCATCGGCCGCCGCCGGGAGGATGACGGCTCCGTAAGGCATCCGGTGGCCTTTGTGGTCTGCAACTTCACTCCGGCCGCCGGCGGCGGGGAGCCTCTGCTGACCCATGATGACGTCATCACCGTCTTCCATGAGTTCGGCCATGCCCTGAACCTGCTGCTCACCGATGTGGATGTCCCGGGGGTGTCGGGGATCTCCGGGGTGGACTGGGATGCGGTGGAACTGCCCAGCCAGTTCATGGAGAACTGGTGCTGGCAGCAGGAGGCCCTGAACTACATTTCCGGGACGGTGGACACCGGCACCCCCCTGCCTGAGGACAAACTGAAGATGCTCCTGGCCTCCCGGAACTTCAATTCCGCCCTGGCTTTGCTCCGGCAGCTGGAGTTTGCCCTGACGGATTTCCGCCTGCACCTGGAGCGGGGGCCGGTGGACATTGATCTGGTCCGGCGGATCATTGCCGATGTCCGCTCCCAGGTGGCCGTGGCGGAGGTGCCGGAGTACAACCGCTTCGAGAATTCCTTCCAGCACATCTTCGCCGGGGGTTATGCCGCCGGTTACTACAGTTACCTCTGGGCGGAGCTGCTCTCCTCTGACGCCTTCAGCCGTTTTGAGGAAGAGGGGATCTTCAGTCCTGAGGCCGGTGCGGATTTCAGGAACTTCATCCTGGCCAGCGGCGGTTCGGTTCCCTCCATGGAGCAGTTCAGCAGCTTCCGTGGCCGGGAGCCGAAGATTGACGCCCTGCTCCGCCACCGGGGGATCCGGGGTTAGAAATTCCCGGATCCTGCCTCCGGCCCAGCGACGGCGGGGCCTTCAGGCGGCGGGGAACAACCAACCGGAAAACCGCAAAATGAAAGACCGCCCGGGGTTGCCGGACGGTCCTTCTGTTTCTGGGCTCCGGAAAGGCGCCCGGAGGCCGGTGCTATTCCCCGGCCTTTTCTGCCGGGGCAGCGGCCGGCTCAGACTCCGGCTCCATGACGATCTCACCGGTCAGGCTCCGGGTATCCCGGTCAGCATTGGTCAGGAACACCCTGACGTTCATGGCCAACTCGTAGAGCATCTTGCCGTCTTTGAAGATCCGGCCATCCTCCTGGCTGACGGCGTAGGCTTCGGACTTGGCGGGATTGATCGTGGACATGGGAATGAAGACCATGGCGCCGTTGGCGGTGAGCTGAACCTTGATCCCGGGCCGGGAGATATCGGTGATCTCAGCGTCGAACACAGTCTTCTTCGCCACATCCGGGGCCAGTACATCGGTGTAGAGCCACTCCCGGACATCCCGCTCGGCGAAGCGGCTGGTCTTCTTCACTGTATTGAGCCGGGTCATGATCTTGGGATCCGTGGTCGGGGGCAGTTCGGTGCCGGTGATGAACGCCTTGATCAGCCGGTGGTTGATCATGTCCCCGTACTTCCTTATGGGGGAAGTCCAGGTGGCGTAGCAGTGCAGGCCCAGTCCGAAATGCTCGGCGGGAGTCTCCACCATTTCCGCGGGAATGCTGAACTTGCGCAGGCGCATGTCCAGGTAGCCGGTGCTCTGGGCATCGCACAGGGATCTGAGCCGGAAGAAGCCGGCCATGGTGCTCAGCTCCTCCTTGGTGAAGTCCGTGATCTCGTTGCGCTTTAGGATCCTGAGGACCATGTCCAGCTTGTCGGGATCAAAGCCGGTGTGCCGGTTGAAGACGCCCCGGCCCACATGTTTCTCCAGGAAGAGGCCGGCGCACTCGTTGGCGATGATCATGCACTCCTCGATGATCTTGTTGGCCACTCGGCGGCGCTCAACCTTGACGCCGGCGGGCTTACCCTCAGCATCAAGCTCAATGTCGAAATCAGGCTTGTCCTTGAACAGCACCGTGGTCCGGGAGCGGAAGGCAGCCCGGGCGGCGGCGAATTCCTGGAAGATCCCCAGCTGGGCGGCCAGGGCCGGCTCCGGCTTCAGGTTCTCCGAGGATCCGCTTTCCAGGAAGTCCGACACGTCGTCATAGGCCAGCTTGGCCGTGGATCGTACCGTTCCCAGGGCGAAGGTGCAGGGCTCGTCCCCGGACAGGGAGCCGTCCTTGCCCACATGGATCAGCGCCGTCAGGGCGGGCCGATCTTCCCCGGCCACCAGGGAGCAGACGCCTTCGCTCATGACGTGGGGGATCACGGGAATGTTGAAGCCGGGCAGGTAGCAGGTGAAGGCCCGGCTGGATGCCTCCTGATCCAGGGGGGATCCGGCGGGAATGTAGGCTGTGGGATCGGCAATGGCGACATGCAGATCCCAGTGATCCCCCTTATCGGTGATGCTGATGGCGTCGTCCATGTCCATGGTGGAGGGACTGTCGATGGTCACGAAGGGAATGTCCCGCATGTCAGCCCGGTCAAAGCCGTCAGAGATGGCAATGGTCTCGGGATCCGGCGGGCACTCCTTGGGCAGTCCGTGCCGGCGCAGGGTTACAGACCAGGGAACCTTGGGATCATCGCTGCGGGCGACCAACTCCCGGACAATGACGCTGGCCCGGCGATCCGGCTTCAGCAGGGGGTGATCTGACAGTTCCACCAGCACCCAGTCGCCGTCCTGCGGCTCCTGCTCCCGGATGGCGTTGGGGATCTTGGCCAGAACCTTCTCCTTGAATGCCGGATTGTCAATGGCGGCCAGAAACTCGCTCTCCTTCCGGGGATTGCGGTAGATCCGGGCGATGCTGGTGGAGAGGCTGGCGTTGATGAGCTTGATGGGAACAGCCTGTTTCCGGTTCTGGCTGTCGGTTCTTATGATGGCGGTGATCCGGTCCTGGGGAAACACCTTGCGCATCTCGGCCGGGGAAATGAAGATGGACTCCCCGTTGCTGAGCTCCAGGAAGCCGAAGCCCCGGTCCGTGGCCTTCACGGCGCCGTCCTTGGTCTCCCTCCAGGCATCCTCGGAACTGGGATCCTGAACGGTGTTTCTTCTGCCCTTGCCGCCCTCATGGCCGAATTTGCCCTTCAGCTGCTGCAGCGCAGCCATGGATGCTGGATCTAATATCATGTTGTCTCTTGTTCTTTGGTGATTTGGTCGGGTGCCGGCTGTCTGCCTTTCCCGGAATGGGCCGGTGGATGGCGCCTGGGGGATGGCTGGCAGGAGATCTGCGGTGACAGCCCCGGGTCACGGCGGAATGGCCGCGGATGCGGAAAAACGGGTGCCGGATCAGTGCGGAAGGTTACTTTACATTGTTGCCGGGTGCTTTACAACCGGAATTTGCACCCGGGGATTGCCGGTCAGGGAGGCTGCGGACCGGGCCTCAGTCATCGGCCTCCCAGATCACGGTGAGCTTCTGGCGGTCGATTTCAGCGGTGCCCGGCTTGAACAGGCTGTGCTTGAAGTAGCGCTCGCAGTCGATGCCGTAAACCTTGAACTCGCTGTAGCGCTGGCAGAGCACCTGGAGGTTGTAGTTGCCCAGCTGGGACTCCATGGCGGTCTCCATGACGGTCCTGATGTCCATAGGGCTGCACAGATGGATCAGTTCCCGGATCTTGGCAAAGCCGCCGATGAGGGAGGGCTTGATCACCACGGTCAGCCCCGGCAGGCGCCGCCACTGATCAAAGGTGTAGTAGTGTAGCAGCTTGTCGATGCCGATGGGGATCCCGGTGTTTGCGGCCACGGACTCCACATCCTCCAGATCTCGGCACACATCCTCAATATAGAGAATGTTCTCCTTGGGCAGGTGGCTTATCATGGTGTAGGCCTCCTCCCGGGTCCAGAGCATGCTGGCATCCAGGATCAGCTTGATCTCCGGGGCTTTCTTGCAGATCTCCTTGATGAGCCTCAGCTCGTCCCGGAGGGTGTAGATGCCGACTCTGAGCTTGGCCACCTTGGGGTAGTCCCCCAGCATCTGGAACCACTCATACATGATCTGCTTGGGGGTTCCCATGAGGATCCGGTAGGTGTTGCTGTATTTGGAGTAGAGGCTTATGTCATAGGTGAGGTGCTCATTCATGCAGTCAACACCGAACTGCACCGACGGCAAGGTGGGCTCGTACTTCTCATGGCGGTTCAGCGCCTGGAGGTAGGCCAGGGCCTCTTCCTGGGCCTCATCGATGGTCTCCAGGGAGTGCTCCGGCAGGGGACAGATCTCACCCCAGCCGTCGTAGCGCCTAATGATGAGTCCGGAGCGCATGTCCTCGCGCTTGCTTATGTTCGGCAGCGGCCTGATAAGGGGCAGATCGTAGCGGTACAGTCCAAGCTTCATGTTCTCTCCATTTCCAGGAACCCAAGAACTCCTGGTGCGAACCTTCAGATATATGTACTTATTTTACAACTTCAAAGGATCCTTTCAACTTCGGTGGGCCGGATCCGGACCTTTCTAGGTCTCCCTGTGAGTTTAACCTTAGCCGACATTCATCCGATATGCTCCGGCCTGCACCTTCTTTGCCTGTCCGCTCACCTTTTTGACAGCCATATGGCGCAGTTTCTTTCCCTGGGGGCTTTCCTGAACCTATACTGTCTGTGGGGATCTGTGCCTGCCGTCGGGGACGGCTGACCGGGTTGCACCACTTTTGATGATATGAGCAATATGAGCCGGGTGAATGCTATGGATGAGAACTTTGATCCTGACAAGGGACAGAATGTCAGCTGCAGGCTGAATGAACAGGGCGACAGTTATGTGGAGTGCGCCGAGTGCGGTGCCCAGGCCGAGATCGGCACGGTGATCCAGGCCGGGGATGTGGTTTATTCCGGCCAGGTCAGTGCCGGCAGTCCAGATGCCACCGCGGCTCTCTACGGCAGGATCCTTGAACTTGCCCGGGAGATCTGCGGAGAGGTGAAGGCGGAGAGCAGCGACGAGGACGGTGGCGCCGTCCGCAGGTATGTGTTCACCTTCACCTGCACAGCCGAGAAGATGATCTTTGAGCTGCGCCTGCGCAACATAAGGTGATGAACAGGATCCGCATCCCGGGATGGGGCGCCGCCTTGCTGCGGTGGCTGGTTCTCGGGATCTTCCTCCTCGGGGGCAGGTGCTGGGCCATTGCCTCCATGACCGACTACTACACCTACGATTTTGACAAGCTGGCCGAGACCGGCACCCTCAGGATCCTGGTGGTTTATGACGGTGTCAATTACTACTTTGTGGACGGCCACGAGGACGGCTTTGCCGTGGCCATGGGGCGGAAACTCCAGGCATACATCAACGATCATCATGTCCGGAAGCCTGCCGGAGTAGGAGGAATTGACATCCAGTATATCCCTGTCCGCTCAGATCAGATCTTCTCCATGCTGCAGAAGGGTGTCGGAGATGTGGCCGCCGGCTTCATCATGCCCACCCAGCGCCTGCAGAACGAAGTGTCCTTCACTGATCCTTTCATGACGGATCTCCAGGAGCTGGTAGTCACCCGGAAGAACGCCCCCAGGATCCGGGGGATCCGTGACCTGTCCGGCATGAGCCTCTATGTGCGCCGATCTTCCAAGTCCTATGAGACCCTCCGGGCCCTGAACCTGGCCTTCCGCACCATGAACTGGGCGCCGGTGAACATTGTCATTGTGCAGGAAACCATGCAGGATGCAGAGATCATCCAGCGGGTCCAGGACAATGAGATTGCCGCCACGGTGGTGAGCTCCGCCCAGGCGTTACTCTGGGAGCATGTCTTTCCTGGCGTTAACTTCCATCGGGAGTTCCCCCTGAGCTCCGGCAATGAACTGTGCTGGGCGGTGCGGAACTACAACTTCCACCTCTTGAACATCCTGAACAAGTTTGTCTCCCTCTACAACCAGGAGACCAAAGCCGGGAAGGCGGTCATCAGCAGCTATTTCCGTCCCTTGGCAAACTCCGTTGCCACCCACAGCAAGAAGCAGAGCCTCTCCACCATGGGCATGAAGTTTGAGGACTTCCAGCGCTTCAAGACGGTGTTTCAAAAGCATGCCGAACTGCAGGGGCTGGACTGGCGGATGCTCATGTCCCAGGCTTACCAGGAGTCCACCTTCAATCCCAACGCCCGCTCACCCAAGGGACCTGTGGGGCTGTTCCAGGTGTCCCCCACCATGGCCCGGAACTTCCTGGTCGAGTCCACGGATGAACTGACCACGGTGGAGGGCAATGTGAAGGCCGCCACCAAGTACTTGCGCTACATCATCGACAACTATCTGAAGGGGAACTTTTACCTTTCTGCCCAGGATCGGATGGCTTTTGCCCTGGCTTCCTACAATGCGGGGCCTGGAAGGATCAAGTATTACCGCACCCTGGCCGAGCGGGCGGGGCTTGATCCCAACATCTGGTTTGGCAATGTGGAGAAGATTGTGGCGGAGAAGGGACTCATGGAGACGGTGAACTATGTGTCATCCATCATGAAGCGCTACCGGGCTTTCATTCAGTCCGAGGAGTCCCGGAAGAAGAAGTGAGGCTGGGGAGGGTCTGCCAGATGGAGGCTTCCCGGTCCAGATGCAGCCTGGATCTGTCGCCGTTTCCCCGGTGGCTCTGTTTGCCATCAAGTTACCAGCCCCCACAATTGAACCCGTAACCGAACCTGCAACTGAACCCACAACTTACCTACTGCGATCCCGCAACATCCATTTCAGGAAGACCCTATGAAAGTATTCAGGATCATTCTTCTGGCCGGCCTCTGCGCCGCCGCCGCCCAGGCCAGTGCCGCCGGGGAGGAGTTCGTCTACCAGAACTTCAAGTATGCCGTCTGCACCGGCAATGGCAGTTTTTCCGACAAAATGCGGGAGCAGATCCTGACCGTGATCAGATCCGGCAACAAACTGAAGGACGACTGCCGCAGCGAGACCATGGCGGCGGCAATAGTGCGCCGCTCCGGCTCAGATCCGGAGTTCCTCCGGCAACTTCTGGCCATGGGCCTGGATCCGGACTACCTAGGCAGCAGCAGGGTGTCTGGCCGCATGGCGGCCCTGAACCGGAGTGAACTCAAGGCGGTGGAGCCCCTGCTGACCGGCCGCATTGACTGGAAGCAGACTGGCATGGCAGGGGACAATCTGCTGCTGATGGCCTTTGGCGGCAAGGTGAGGCAGGAGATCCAGATGAAGCTCCTGGAGAACGACATCCCTGCCGAGACGGTGAATGCCCGGGGCTCCGACGGCAACAGCCTCCTGCTCCGCATTGCCATGGATCGGGTCAGGGTGAAGGACGAGGTGGTTCAGTGTCTGGCGGCATTGGGCGCCGACTTCAATCAGCTTTCATCCCGGGGCCTGCCTGTCATTCAGGAACTCTTCGTCAGCCGTGGCGATGCCCGCTTTGACGAGAAGCAACTGAAGCTCTTCACCTCCCTGGGAGCCGATGTGAACCGGAAGAATGCGTCCGGGGAGGGCCCCCTTCATTTTCTGTCCCACTATTCCACATCCCACAAACTGTTGCAGTTTGTGCTTGACAACAGGCCGGATCTGGAGCTCCGGGACAGCAGGGGCAACACACCGCTGCTGGCGGTGTTTGTCAATCATGCTGATGCTGTCAGTGACACCGACAGGGACTATGTGGTCAAAAAGCTCATTGAACAGGGGGCTGACGTCAACGCGGTGAACAAGGAGGGGCTATCGGTGCTTATGGCGGCGTTGATGGATGCGGCCGCCCGGCAGAAGAATGATCTGGCCATTGCTGAACTGCTGAATGCCGGGGCCCGGGCGGATGTCCGCTCACCCACAGGCCGCCCGGCACTGTATTACGCTACCCTCATCAGCCTGGATTTCAAGGCCCGGGAGGCCATTCTGGCTGCCAGCACCGATCTTAACGAGCGGGATCCCCGCACTGGCGCCACGCCATTGCTGCTGGCGCTACTGGCCGGGAACACCGCCATGGCCGATCAACTGGTTAAGGCCGGCGCTGATCCCAACCTGGCCGACAATGAGGGACGCACCCCGCTGATGGCCCTGGTGCGGAAGTCCCTGGAGCAGACGCTGGCCCAGCGTCTCATCAAGGCCGGGGCCGATGTCAGTGCCCGGGACAAGAGCGGGAAAGGCGTGCTGGATCACCTGGAGGAGTCGGAGTATGCCGGGGAGGAGCGGTATGCCGGCCGGCTCAGTGAGTTCAGGGCGTTTCTGATCAAAGCCCAGGAAATTGCGGGAGCAGGAGAGGACAGATGAGAGGAGCCAACCATATGAAGCGCAAACTGCAAAGCCTTGTGGCCCTGGTGCTGGCCGGGCTTTCCTTTCCTGTGGCTGCCCAGGTGGTCAGTGTGGAGGCCCGGGGCACCGATCAGGCGGTGGCCGAGGCCAATGCCCGGGTCAAGGCGACTCGGGAGGTGATGCTGGCCATCACGGAGGACAAGTTCGTCAAAACCCATACCAAGGAGATCCGCAGCGGCGTGATCGCCCGGGCTGACAGCTTTGTCAGGGATTTCAAGATCGTCAGGACGGCCAAGGATCAAAACTCCGTCACGGTGGCCGCCGAGGTGGATGTGGACCGGACGGGGCTGGCCGCATACCTGACCAGCATCGGGGCGGTCATTGTGCCCTCCTACCAGGATCTCCTGGATGAACGCACCGGGCAGTATGCGGCGGGCCTTAAGGCGGTGTTCGGCGGGGAGCCGATGCAGAGGGTGGAAAGCCAGCCCTTTCCCGCCCGGGCTTCAGCAACGGCGGTCACTGAGATCCTGGATCCGGGGGCGGAGTTCAGCGTGACCGGCAGAAAGGTTGCCGCAGGCGGCATTGTGACGTACCACTACATGTTGCCGGAGCGTTCGGAGCAGATCTCCCGAGACAGCCGCACCCACATCATCCTCACATCCCCGGATGCCCCTCTGGATTATGCCGCAGCCAGTGAGGCGCGGCTCAACAATGATGTGAGCACCAACTCCCAGCCTGAGGGTTTCGGATCCCTGCGGGTGCCGTCCCGGGAGGGCAGTTATGAGCTGCGCATGTATGCCGAGCACAAGAAGGAGCACACCCTGGTGGCCCGGACTGGCATAACGGTCACCCCCGGGGAACTGCCTCGCCTTTCCATAGCCCGCAGCCGTTTTCTGCCGGAAGAGAAGTTCAGCGTCCAGATCAGCCAGTTTGACACCGCCCCTGAAGCCCAGGCATACATAGTGCCCGTAGCCGAGGCGGATCTGCCCTGGACGAAGATCAACTCCTTGGACAAATCCAGCACCCTGCGCAATTACGGGCAGTCGGTGTTTACTATGCGCGCCCCCAAGGAGCCCGGGGACTATGCCATTTTGCTCTTTGATTTCTGCGACGGCTGCAGCTACAACGAGAACGACAGCAAAAAGATCCAGGCTGCATCCAGAATAGACTTCAGGGTGGTGGCCGCCCCGGCAGAGTCTCCGGCTGACGCTTTCGTGGCGGTGCCCCCGGAGATCGCCTCCGGCTCCTATCCGGAGTTCATCGCCGGCTGCGGACCGGAATGGAAGTCCGAAAAAGCGTGGCTTGCCGTGCGCCGGAAGGGCGCCGAGCGGGAAAGTTCTGGCAACTGGATCGACTGCCGGGAGCAGAACTTCCAGGCACTGCAGCTCTCCCAGCTGTATGAGCTGGGCGACTATGAGGTTTCCCTGAGCCAGGGCCGCGGTGAGGAGCAGAAGATCAGGATCGCCTCCTTCCGGGTGGTGGAGAACCCGGCGGATGCGGATCGGCAGGTAAGTTTGTTCACCGACACGGACACGGTGGAGCAGAATATCGGGATCACGGTCTACGGCTCCGCCATGGTTCACTGGGATGATCCCCTTCTGGTCATGGTGCCCCGGGGCTTTTCCAAGTCTATCGGTGATGTTCTGACCTATGCGGGCAATAACTGGACCGGTCTGGGCCACACCCGGGACTTTATGGCAAATTTCTCCATCACCCAGAAGCCCGGGGACTATGAACTGAGGATGTACAGCTCCCGGAGTGAGAGCGGCGTCCTGCAGGCCGCCATTCCCATGCATGTGATGACTGACGGTGAAATGAAGGCCCATCAGCAGAAAATCCGATCGGATCTGGACCGCTACATCAGCGCACCAGAGACGGAGTCCCAGGACTTCAAAAAACGCTTTCTGGAGCAGTTCCTGGTTCCGGAGCCTGATCGGAAGGCGGATCTTGTCACCCGCACCCTGGCGGAGGTGGGGGATGACGGGAAGGTACGCCTGCCCATGACTCCCATAGCCCTGAGCAATGCCGACTGCAGCAAGTCCATTGATGAGGAGATCCGGCGCATGTCCTTTGTGGACATCACATTGGGCCGTGACGGGGATTTTGAGAACGAACTGAAGCGGTTTGGCATGACGGTGCTGACCAACATTCCCCTGGCGGACGGCAGCAAGATCAAGAATGTCTATGACGGGATCCTGGAGGCGAAGGACGTTTACGGTGACACCATTGCCGGCCTGGATCAGCTGTCCGAGGAGGATTACATGGGTGCCCTGCAGACCTCCATGGGCATGATCCTCAAGGGTGTGCTCAATCACTGCGAGGAAAAGTGCATGATGAAGTTGCTTACCAACAATTCATCGGCCCTGAGGGAGCGCATGGCCAGGATGACTGACAAGCAGTTTGCCGACACCTACAACACCCTGAATGAGGCCATAGGCAGTTCCCCCAAGGGCCGGAAAATGCTGGAGGATCTGTCCGCCCACCGGAAGAATGTGGCCAAGTCCCTGAAGAACTCCGACAAGGAAAAGGAGCTTGCCAAGAATGTGATGGATGTCAGCGAGGATGTTTCCACCCTCCTAGGCAAGATGGCCGGGGGCGATTACACCGACAAGGGTGCCTATGCCAATGCGGTGCTGGCCATTGTGGGGCTCAAGTTTCCCGTTGCGGTGGGATCGGTGAAGCTGTCTTACCAGGCCTATCTTTCCACCAAGGATTTTGTCCGTGATGTGTCGGTTATCCGCATGTACGGCAAATGGAAAAAGGTGGGCGGAGACACCAAGGGCTCCCTGGGCTATGAGGACTTTGCCCGGATCTGGAAGGATGATCTGCAGCACCACAAGGATCGGGTGATGCGCCAGGCCCGGGAGGTTATGATGAAGACCATGGGCAATGAGCTGACCCGGAAGGCCTTCTCCAAGGCTAACCGGCGCCGGGCACAGGATTACATTAACATTCTCCAGGAAGAGGGCTTCGAGGCCGCCCAGGAGTACATCATCTCCTCGGATCTGATCTCCGATGAGGAGGTTTACGATTTCCTGGAGAACCAGTTCAGGGCCTGGGAGCAGGCGGAAAACCGGGGCAGTGCCTTTGCCAGCAAGGCCCGTGATCTGAAGAATGACTTTTTGAAGCTGAAGACGGCAGATCGGAAGGACTGCCAGATGGATTTCAACAACTGGCACCAGGGGATCCTGGATGAGGCCGGGAAGGATCAGGGGATGGGTACCCGCATTGACAACTATCTCTCCGACCGGGTGTCGTCTCTGTGGAACCGAGGCTGTCCCGGGGAGGTGGCGGCCTTCAAGAGTTATTTCAAGGCCCGCCGGCAGATTGAGTCCGAACTGAAGCGGTGGGCCCGGGGCAGCAGGACCTGCAAGGAGAAGCAGATCCGCGCCCAGGCCAATGACATGATGTGCGCCCTGGCCAAAAGCCGTGACGACTATCTTAAGAAGGCGGCGGAGTTTGCCTGTGATTGTGATGTTGAGAGCCTGGTGACTGACGGCAGGATTGTAGTGGGCCGGGAACTGAAGCAATATAAAAATGAGGCCGCGATCGTCAGTGTGATGACTGCCCTGGATAATGACAGTGTCTTGGGATGTCTGTGCAATTACGGCCGGGTCTCCCATGGTCATGCCAGCGGAACGGTGGGGATCTCCTTCAACCCCGGCGCCACGGGCATGGCTCCAGGCGGGGTGTGTGGCGAGAATCAGCGGGGCGCCTGTTTTGCCTCGGGCTGGAGCTGCTGGCACTTCACCATGCCCACGGATCATGAGGGTCTGGCAAAGTGCGGTTACTACAAGACCATCAAGGAGGCCAAGGATCAGAAGAGCCTGAAGGGTCTCTCCCCGGAGCAGATGTGCGACAGTGAGTATCAGCAGGTGATGGATCGGGCTCAGGAGATGCGGAAGAGGAAGCGCCAGGAGGAACTGGAGCGGAACGGGCATCTGTGAGGATGGCTCACCGCAGGATCCGGAATTCCCGGGACGAGCCGGGATCTGAGGCGCAGTGGCTGTTCGGCCATCCTGGTCAGCTATCCGTTGATCCGTCTTGCCGCAAGGTGCCCAACTATCATCCCAGGTTTTTTGTCGGTGATCGGGGCAGGTTCAGCCATGCAGGCTTCCCTCACCGCTGGACATCAGTGAGATCGGGTACCTGGAACTGGTGGTGGGCAGAGATCCTCCTGTGCTGTCCAGGGCGGCTACCATGCTTGTCAGCAGAACTTTGATCAGGAGCTACTTTTGTTAAATCGAGCTGTTAAAGCCTCTTAAAAAACGGAGATATCAGAATGATGAAAACACCAGGACACTGCCGCTGCCCTAACTGCTCCGACAATATGGATTTCTGCATAAAACTTGGCAAACTCAGGTGCGTCTCCTGCGAGACGGTCCTGACAGTTGATGAATATGAAAAGGAAATAGAGAGAAAGGAAGAAATCAGAGAAGGTAGCGGATACATTTTTGCTGGAGGCGCAGATATTAACACATCTGACAGTCAGGATAATCCGTTAAAAATAAACTACATCTGCTCCTCCTGTGGCGGAGAACTCTCACCGGAATCACTCGGTGCAACAGAAAAATGCCCCTTCTGCGGCAACTCAATTATTTTCACCGATAAATACAGAGCTCAGAAAACTCCTGATATTATTGGCGTGTTTCTCCGTGATCGTGATGATTTCATGAACGTCTGGCATAAGGAAATAACAGAACGCCGAAATTTTGTTCCGGATGAGTTTGCGGAAACCATTGTCGTCAGAAAAGTCGCTCCTGTATACGTTCCCTTCTGGTTTTTTGATGTAAGTGCCAAGGGACATGTTGAATATACTGCTGAAACAGTCAAATCATCAAAGTTGATAGAGGATAACAAGGTTCATACAGCATTTAAGGGCACGGCATCAGGTAAAATGAACTTTCTGCACATTCCGCAGGATGCAACCACGGAAATTGACGATGACATTTCCCAAGGTCTGGAGCCCTATGACTTCAGCAGTGTGAAACAATTCAGTTTTGCTTATCTTTCCGGTATGGATGCACGCATCTTCAACATGGATGAAAGCGCCTGCTTCGAAACCGTAGCCGAAAGGGTATCGGATACTCTTGATCGCTATCTTATCGATGCTGAAAATTATCAGTACGTAAATATTTCCGAAAGGGAATACGACATCAAACAGGATAGCGTAAGATATGCTCTCATGCCAATCTGGTATATGGAAGCAATCTGGAAGAATAAAAAGTACACTGTTGCCATGAACGGGCAGACCGGCAAACTGGTCTGCGAAGTACCGATATCTAAACTTAAGTATTATTTGTTTCTCATATCAACAGGTGTCTTAACCTTCTCAATCTCTTTGAGCGCATATCTGCCGATTATTAGGAGCTTTGAAGAAAGAATATCCAATGGAACGCTACTGCTGATTATTGATGTTGTTCTGGCAGGTATCGTGGCTCTTGTTCTTTATGTTGCAGGGATAATTCGTTTGTTTAGATCGGTCTTATCATCCCTGATCAGTTTTATATGCTGTTTGTTGATTTCTGTTCCAGTTTCTGTTTATGCCTTTAATCAGGTGAACATGTTCGACCTTCTGAAATATGCTGGCGTAGGAGAACATCTGTTAGTATGTGTTGTCTTAATGTGCTTTCTTGCAGTTTTCATCAAAGAAACAAACGATGAAACCTCTATGAAATTCAGATATGAGGCGGACGACTACAAAAATAATGAGAGCTGTGCTGTCGATAATCGAAAAGTTGATTTACTCTGGGAAAAAACAACTACAGATGGAAACTCACTCATTGATGGTATCGAGCCGAAACCTGGCTTTACTGGGCTTTCGGAAAAAAGGAAGATCCGACGTAATATTGGTGAACATGGCCGTCAAAACTGAATTCAGAATCATCTCAGACTCAAAAAGATAATCATGAGTCTTTTGGCTCAAATGAACTTACTGTCTTAATCTGCTTATTCGTTGTTGAGTTTGATGTGGAGATTTCAGGCTTGCCCTTGGCGGTTGTGTTAGATGCTTTCACACCAAAGACAAGCCCCATCATGGCGTGCACACAATAAAAGGCGGCTCATCTTCAAGATGAGCCGCTGCTGGATTGGTATGACTTCTGAATTGCTGATCCGGCAGGATTCATGATACCGGCGGAATGGATCGGGTATCAGAAGTCTCCCGGGGGATTGCCGCCGTCACCGCCAGGACCCTGGCCGTCAGGAGGGGTGCCACCGTCGCCGCCGCCCTGACTGTCAGGAGGATTGCCACCGTCGCCGGGATTGCCGCCGCCCTGGGCACCCAGGGAGTAAAGATGGGTGTTGGCCGTCACTTCGATGGTTCCGGTTTCTGAGCCGCCGGTTACAGTCGTGGGCAGATCGTAGTAGAGTCCGCCAGTGGCACTGCCGCCGGTGAGGGTTACCCCGGACATGACGGAGTAGGTGTCCCCTGCGACCAGTTCCGGCGAGGTCAGGGTCATGATCCCGTAACTGGAGATGCTGTCCGGGATCTCATAGGCGAAGACTGCCTTGCCGGCAGAGTTGGTCACCGCCATGGTGGTGCCCGGCTTGCCGCCGTAAGCTGATCCGATGACGAAGGTGTTCTGTGTTGAACCGTTTTCAGTGGCGTAGGTCATGCTACTGCCGCTGATCCCGATGGCCAGGCCCCCCGTGATGTTCAGGGTGCCGTCGCAGTCAAAGCCGTCCTCGCTGCCAAGGGAGGACACAGCCACCACCACACCGCCCTCAATGTTGATGTCACCATTGGAGTCGATGGCGTCGGCAGAGGAACTTTCCAGCACCACATAGGGGCTTTCATTGCCGTCCTTGATGGTGATGTAGCCGTCACCGTCCCGGCTGGCGTTTAGGGCGTCATCAGTGGTGGAGACGGTTATCTTGCCGCCGCTGATCAGCACACCCAACTTGCCTTCTATGCCCTCAGGCGTGAGTTTTTCCTCCTCGGTGACTGCCAGGCCGTCCTCGTCATAGTAGGTGATCTTCGCACCGTTGCCGTCCGAGTCGATGACCTTGCCGGTGGTCTCAATGCTTATGGTGCCGCCGGAAATGGTGACCACCGGGCTGGGATCATCTCCCGTGTCAGCAGTCTCGGCGTCGTCCTCAATGTCCCACTTGGCACTGATGGCCTTGCTGACAGTCTTGATCCCGATGACGCCGTCGGTGATGGTTATCCCGCCAAGGCCGGCGCCGTCTTCGCTTTCGTCACCGGACACGATAATGCCCCGGCTCTGCTTGTTGGTGTTGGTGCCGACGCCGCAGAGCAGCACTGTGCCGCCGCTCATATCAAAGCCGTTTTTGCTCTGGATCCCGTTGCGGCCCTCATTGTACACACCGACTTTTCCGCCCAGCATGTAAATGCGGTTCTTGGCGTAGATCCCGTGCTTGTATCCGGTCTCTACATTCAGGCTGCCCTCCCCGGCGATGCGCATAATGCCGTTGGTGGACAGGACGCCGTTGGCGTCAGATCCCAGGGCCCACTGCTGGGTCTCCTCGGTATCCTCATCGATGTCCGCCGCCAGGGCGTTGGTGTCATAGTAGTCCGTGCCGTTGGCTTCGCTGTAGCCGGTGCCGAATTCCCGGCTGTCGGCCAGGTAGTTGTCTCCCTTCAGGGTCACATAGACGGTGGCGGTATTCGGTCCGACGGCAATGGCCGGATAGTTGCCGCTGGTGATGGACACGCCGTTCAGCTCCAGGCCCACAGCGGCGTTTTGGGCCGCAGTGATGTCAATGGCCCTGGTGCCGGTGCCGGAAAGGGAGAACTGGATGCTGCCCTCAGCCTCGCTCAGGTCAATCACCAGCAGATCATCATCCATGGCAGCGATAACGCCCTCCATGATTTCAGCACCTTCGTCTTCCGCCAGTACTGTCCCCGCACCGCCGTCAACCTTGAAGGTCATGCTGTCAAGATCAAGGGTCACGGTGTGGGCGTATTCCGGAGCATTAGGGTCAGTGCCGCTGTCGCCATAGTCGCCGGCGTAACTGGCAAAGAGGTTGTCGCTGCTGTCCATCCCCTTTTCGCAGGTGAAATTCACCCCGGATGAGGTTGTTCCGGAGTCTCCGTTGCCGCTGTCGTCACCCGGCTGTTCGTCGCCACCGCCGCCGGGCTGTTCCTGGTTGGCGTCGTCAGTGCCGGAGGATGAACTGGAATGGTGGCAGGAGTGGCCGCAGGCCGACAGGGCCAGGGCAGCCATCAGCGCCAGGGCAAATTTGGTCAGGGATGGCTTTTCCATGATGGACCTCGCTTTTGCTGTGGGGACAAGATTGGTGGGATGAGTTGATCGGGAGTTTCCCGGGACAGATCGCAGGAGACACCAGATCGGGCACTTGTCAGTGCCGGGCGCCGGAGGGTAAAGGGGTGGAGACACTCAGCTCAGAGTGCCATAAGGTGCGAGCAGTCCCGTCCGGATCCATGCCGGGTACAGAGAGACTGTGACTGCCATGGCAGAGTTGAATGATGAATAGCAGGCAGATCTGGCGGTGGCTTCAGGGATCAGACGCCGGTGAGGATCTCTGCCAGCTCGTTGATCCCCTCGCTGGCCTTGTTGATCTGCTCGGCCAGCTTGGAGGGATCGATCTCCAGCTTGCTGGTGATACTGCTGGGGAAGCGCTTGACGATGACGTCGGCCGGAACTCCGGCATTAACCGCAAAGTCAACAAAGATGGCCAGGCGGATGATCAGGGCCCCGGGGTTGGGCTCATCATAGTCCATGGGGTTCAGGTGCTGCTCAGTGGAGTGCACAAAGAACTCCGGCAGTTTCCAGCGCCGGACCAGCTCCGCTCCTAGCTGGCTGTAGTCGTAGCCGATCATTTCCCTCTGGGCATCAATGCGGCTGCTGCCGTTGGCCACGGCGGCATTGATGAGCTCGGCCTCGGTGGGGAAGCACTGCTGCACCAGCAGTTCGCCGATGTTGTGGATCAGTGCGCAGGTGAATGCGGTTTCGGGATCAATTTTCTTGGACTCCTTGGCGATCCCCTTGGCCAGGGTTGCGATTTGGAAGGTGTTGATCCAGAACTGGTTCTTGTCGAAGGACTTGGGAGTCTTGAAGGAGTTGTTCAGGGCAGTGGCCACCACCAGGGAACTCACCTGCTTGAACCCGATGCGGATCACCGCCTGATCAATGGAGGTTACCTCAACACCTCGGCTGTAAACCACGGAGTTGGCCATTTTCAGCACCCGGGCTGAAATGCTCTGATCCATGGAAATCTTCTTGGCAATGTCCTGGATCTTGGCATTCTCATTGGCAAACTCCTGCATCAGTTCGTGCAGGAGGGCAGGCATGGTGGGCAGATGCTTGAGTTTGCTGAAAATGACGTCGAGAGACATATATCACCCCAGAATACAGAACACCCCGGACGGAGTACCTCCTGCCGTCCCGCCGTCACATGGGCCTTTCTGCGGGGAACCTGCGGAGGAGTGTAACCGTCTAATGATAGATAATTCAGTGCTTTTTGCAATCAATGCGGTTCACATTTTTGGAAACCGGAAAAGGCCCTCCGGACGGGTTCCGGCGGGATGAAGATCCGGCGGATCCTATGGTACAATCATTTTGTGATCAGAGCCGCAGGGCCTTCAGCCCTGCCTGGATCCCTGATCTGAATGCCGGGGACCGGGGGCTGTTCCGGTCCGGATCCAGAGGGCTGCCTCCGGCATCCTGCCGGTGCTTTCCTGGCGGCCTGCTGTCTGGTGCGGTGAGATCTGATGCGGATGTTTGACTATGCAGCTTACCCTGTTTACTGATTATTCCCTCAGATCCCTGGTGTACATTGCCCTGAAGACCTGGGACAAGGGGAACCTCACCACTATCAAGGACATATCGTCGGATCTGCGGATCTCCAACAACCATGTGGTGAAGGTGATCCACAACCTCAGCCGATCAGGCTTCATAGAAACCCTGCGGGGGAGCCACGGCGGCATCAGGCTTGCCCGGTCCCCGTCAGAGATCAATCTTGGTGACGTGGTCTCGGCCACGGAGAACTTTTCCTGCGTGCTCCACTGCGTCCATACAGAATGCACCTTCCACCAGGTGTGCCTTTTTCAGGGGATCATGCGCCGTGCGGCCACGGCTTTCATTAAGGAACTGTCCCAGAACACCCTGGCGGATTTGGTCAGTGAGCGGGATCGTCTGCTTTCCGCCCTGGAGACGGCACCCGCCTCAGCAGAGCAGGAGGGTGAGCTCTGCTGCCTGCTGACATTGGGGGATGATCCCGGGACGGCTGAAGGAGCGGCTGAAAGCACGGTTTCTGGTCAGGGCTGAGATCCGATCCGGCTCCGGACTTTCCGGCCGGCAGCCTTCTTCCGCAGATCTGAAGATCTTCCGCTGCGCTGTCCCAGCCGCCGTCTTTTTCCCCTTTCCGCGTCAGGCTTTTTCCCAGCCTTGCAGCCTTTCCCTTCCCGCTTTTCTTGCTTTTCCTTGCCTTCCGATGATCCCGATCCCCGGCATCCTCACCTTCCGGGAACTGGCATCCTCACCGGGCGCTGTCCCGCCAGAACATGGGGACAATCAGCACCATGACCGTGAGGATCTCCACCCGGCCGCACAGCATGTCAAAACTCAGCATCCATTTGGACACGTCGGGTAGCTGGCCGTAGCAGCCCGAGGACACGGCCGCATCGCCAAAGGAGGGGCCCACATTGGAAATGGCCGACATGGATGAGGTTATGGCCACCACCACGTCCACATTCTCCGCTGCCAGCACCATGCTGCTGACCATGAGCAGCATGATGTAACTCAGGAGAAAGGCCACCACGGATCTGATCAGGGCGTCGTCGATGCGGTGCCCCTGGTAGGTTTGGGCGATGACTGCATTGGGATGCAGCAGCTCCTGGCACTGCTTGCGGAACAGGATCTCGATGATCTGCAGGCGGAAGAACTTGATCCCCCCGGAGGTGCTGCCGGTGCAGCCGCCGATGGGCAGGATCAGGAGGATCACCAGGCAGGCGAAGGATCCCCAGGAGGCCCAGTTCCCCAGGGAGAAGCCGGAGGTGGTTATGATGGACACCACATTGAACACGGCGTGGCGCACGGCCTCTTCCAGGCTGAAACTGCTGCCCACCAGCAGGGCGGCGGTGAGGATGAGGCTCATGATCCCGATGAAGCGCAGGTAGCCCCTCACCTGCTGGTTGCCCAGGAGGGTGCTGATGCTGCGCCGCTTGACGCTTTTGACAAACAGCATGAAAGGAAAGCTGCCAGCCAGCATGAAGAGCACGCACACCCACTGGGCGGAGGGGGAGAAGCGGGACATGGAGCTGTCTGAGGTGGAGAAGCCGCCGGTGGCAGTGGTGGTGAAGGCGTGGCACACGGCGTCAAACAGGGACATGCCGCACAGGTGGAAGCACAGGCAGCACAGCAGGGTCAGGATCAGGTAGACGCCGATGATGTTCTTGGCAATGGTGGTGGCCTTGGGGGTGTCCTTGTTCTTCTCCGAGGCTTCGGACTGGAAGAGCTTCATGCCGCCCACGTTCAGTTTGGGCAACAGGGCCACGGCAACCACCACGAAGCCCACGCCCCCGATCCACTGGAGCATGGATCGCCACAGCAGGATCGCCGGCGGCAGGGACTCCAGGTTGTTCAGCACCGTGCCTCCGAAGGTCGTCAGTCCCGACATGGTCTCGAAGAAGGCGTCGGTGTAGCTGCACTCCAGCATAAAATAAAAGGGCATGGCGGCAAAGGTGCAGTCGACCAGCCAGATGATGCAGGTTATGAGGAAGTAGTCCCGGGTGGGGAAGTCGAAGTCGGTTTTGACTCCCGGGCGCATGAAGAAGAAGCTGGGCACGGCTGCCAGCAGGATGGCTGACAGGAACTCAATGTAGCCGGAGGTCTCGGTGAACAGGGCGTAGAGGAACGGGAACAGCATGAAGGTCACCACCTTGGAGGTGGAGATCCCCACAATGAACAGGATTGAGTTGAGCCTCAGCTTGTCCATTTAGGATTCCTTCGTCTGCACCAGCTTTTCAATTTCCCGGATGTGATCCTTGTTGGTCATGAAGATGACCATGGTGTCACCGTCCTCAATCTCCAGATCCGCGCAGCACACATGGGTGATGCCGCCGTGGTGGAGGGCGCAGATGCAGGATCCCGCCGGAAGCTTCACCTCCGACACCTTGCGTCCCACCATCTGGGAACTGCCCTTGGCTCCGTGCACCACAATCTCCATGGCCTCGGACAGGCCCATGCGCATGGAGTGCACCTGCTTGATCTCCGCATGGCGGATGAAGGTCAGCAGGGCGGAGAGGGTGGAGAGATCCGGGCTGATGGTCACGTCCACGTTCTTGGAGCAGATCCCGAGGTATTCCTTGCGCCGGATGGTGACGCCGGTCTTCCGGGCTCCCATGCTGGCGGCCATCATGGCGGCGGTGATGTTGTTCTTGTCGTCGTTGGACACGGCGATGAAAAAGTCCGTCTTGTCGATCTGCTCGGACTCGAACAGCTCCTGGAGGGAACTTTCCTCCCGGAGGATCATGGTGTTGGTCAGCTGCTGGGCCAGGTTTTCGGCCAGCTCCCGGTTGGACTCGATGAGTTTGATCTTGTACTTCTTCTCCAGGGATCGGGCCAGGGAATAGCCGATGACGCCCCCGCCGTAAATCATGATCCGGCGGTAGGGGTTCTCCAGGTTCTGGAGCAGGCTCATGACCTCCCGGATGTGGCCGGTGTCGGTGACAAAGTAAACGTCGTCTCCGGCCTCCACCACTGTGCCGCCGTTGACCTGCAGGGATCGGCCGTTGCGGAAGACACCCACGATGCTCACGTCCACATACCCCAGGAGATCTTTCATGGTGCTCAGGGGGTTGCCTACCAGGGAGCCGCCATAATAGGCGGTGACCTGGATCAGGGACACATGCATGTCGGCAAATTCGAAGAGGCTCTTGGCTCCCGGGTACTCCACCAGGCGGGCGATATGCTCCGACACCAGGTGCTCCGGGGAGATGATCTCGTCAATGGCGATGGCGTCGGGCCGGAAGAGCTCGTCCTTTTCCACCAGGTAGGCCTCGGACCGGATCCGGGCGACCTTGGTGGGCAGGTGGTACAGGGATGAGGCCACCTGGCAGGCGATGATGTTCTGTTCATCGTTGACGGACACCGCCGCCAGCATGTCCGCATCCTGGGCTCCGGCCTCAAAGAGCACTTCCGGGTAGCAGGGCACGCCGCATACCACCCGCAGATCGCACTGCCGGCTCAGCTCCTCAAGGTTCTCCTTGCGGCTGTCGATGACGGTGACCTCATGGTTTTCCTCCACCAGGCTTTTGGCCAGGGCAGCTCCCACGGATCCGGCGCCGATGATGATGATTTTCACTGTTTCCCTCCCCGGGGCGCCGTCAGGGACATGCGGTGTCCCGGCGGCAGGATCTGGCTGGGCCTTCCCGGATCATTTCCCATGGCGCCCTGCTCACGCCTTCAGAGGCTTCCTGGCCAGGGCAGCATAGAAGAAGCCGTCCCGGTCCCCGTCGCCGGTGATGTGCACGGACTCCGGCAGGGGCAGATGGCAGGCCTCGTCCCGGTGGCGTTCAAGGAAAGCGTCAATCTGATCCTGATCTTCCTGGCGCAGCACTGAGCATGTGGAGTAGAGCAGAGTGCCCCCGGGGCGCAGCAGGGTCCACAGACCTTCCAGCATGGCCTGCTGGCCAGCGGCCAGCTTGGCTATGTCCTTCTCCGTGCGGATGTGCTTGATGTCCGGATGGCGCCGGAGCACCCCGGTGCCGGAGCAGGGGGCGTCAAGTAGTATGCGGTCATAGGGCTCCCGGTCCCACCAGGGGGCCGGATCAGCGGCGTCGCCCTCCATCACCCTGATGGTCAGACCCCGGCTCTTCAGGTTCTCCTGGAGTCGCAGGAGCCGCCCGGAACTGATGTCCAGGGCGTCCACCCGGGCCTTGCCCCCGGTGATCTCCAGAATGTGGGTGGTCTTGCCTCCCGGGGCGGCGCAGGCGTCCAGGATCCGCTCCCCCGGCTGGGGATCAAGATAGACGGCGGCGGCCTGGGCCGAGGCGTCCTGCACATAGCACAGCCCCTCCCTGATCCCCGGAAGCCGGGAGGCGGGACAGGTTACCGCAAGCTTGATCCCGGCGTCACCGGCGGTGTCCGCCACGGCGATCCCGCTTTCATCAAGTTTGGCAGTGTACTCATCCCGGGTGGTCCGGGTCAGATCCACCCTGATCCACATGGGCGGGCGGCTGTTGCTAGCTTTCAGGATATCCTGCCATCTTTCAGGATGATCGGTCTTGAGACGGCGGAGGAGCCAGGAGGGGCAGGAGTAGATCTCCTCCTCCTTTTTCAGCATGTCCTCCTTCCGGAAGTCCGGGGCGGCGGCCCGGCGCATGACGGCGTTCACCAGTCCGGAAGCCCTGCCCAGATGCAGTTCCCGGGCGGCGTTGACGGTTTCGCTGACAGTGGCGTAGACGGGGATCCCGGTGTACAGAAGCTGGTAGAGTCCGGAGGCCAGGAGTGCCTCCAGCAGGGGATCCAGCCGGGATTTGGAACTGGCTGTCAGGCCCCGGATCACGGCGCAGATCCCCTGGTAGTTCCTGAGGGTGCCCATGACAATTTCCTGGAGCAGGGCCCGATCCTTGCCGGGAACACTCTCCCGGTCAAGATCCAGGGGTGTGCGGGAGGTGACGACCCGGTGGACGGCCCGGGCGGCGGTGCTACGTATGCTGTTCACGAAAGCCTCTTTCCGGGGGCGAACATGTCCCGGTGGCCGTTGAGCACCGAGGCGGCGTCTGCCGGCTGTTTCCCGGGCAGCTGCAGGATCTCAAGAAGGAGGATCCCGCTGCCGGTGGCCACGGAGATCCCTTCCTTCCCCGCCTTGAGCACGGTTCCCGGCTCGGCGGTGACCGGATCCCGCAGCACCCGGGCCCGGCGGATCTTCACCTGGCTCCCGTCCACGGTGAAGCTGGCCACGGGCCAGGGGATATAGCCGCGGATCTTCCGGTGAAGGAGCTCCGCCGGCTCGGCGAAGTTCAGCAGGGACTCCTCCCGGGTGATCTTCTCCGCATAGGTTGCCAGGGCGCTGTCCTGGGGCACAGGGACGGCGGCGCCGGCGGCAATCAGATCCAGGGTTTCCAGCAGGGCAGCGCAGCCGGCGGGTAGCAGGTGCTGAAACAGATCCTCAGAGGTGTCATCGCTGCCGATGGGGACAGTCCTGGTCAGCAGGATATCGCCGGTGTCCAGTCCCCGGTTCATCTGCATGATGGTAACCCCGGTCTCAGGGTCCCCGTTCAGCAGCGCCCTCTGGACAGGGGCGGCGCCCCGGAGGCGGGGCAGCAGGGAGCCGTGGACGTTGATGCAGCCGTGAACGGGAATGTCCAGCACCGCCTGGGGGAGGATGATCCCGTAGGCCACCACCACAAAGATGTCCGGCCGGAGATCGGCCAGGGTGTCGATGTCCTGCTGATCCCGGAAATTCTCCGGCTGGTAGACGGGCAGGCCGTGCTCCAGGGCCAGTGCCTTCACCGGGGAGGCAGTCAGACGCCGCCCCCGGCCCGATGGCCGGTCAGGCTGGGTGTACACTCCGCAGATCTTGAAGCCTTCCCGGATCAGGGCTTCCAGGTGTCCGGCCGCAAAGGCGGGGGTGCCGCCGAAAACGATCCTCAGATCCCTGGCGCTCACCGGTGCATCTCCTGTTCCCTTTCTTCTCTCTTTTTATAGCGGTTGTACTTGGCCAGTTTCTTGTCGTAGAGGCCCCGCTTGAGGGAGGAAATGTGATCAATGAAGAGCCGGCCCTTCAGGTGGTCAATCTCGTGCTGCAGGCAGATGGCGGCAAGACCTGTGGCGTCCACGGTCTGATCGGCACCGTTCTCATCCTGGTACTCCACCACCACATGCTCATACCGCTGCACTGCGGCGCGGTAACTCATAGGCACCGACAGGCAGCCCTCCTCGATGGAGGCCTTGCCCTCTGCCAGGACGATCCGGGGATTGGCTGCGGCCAGCCGCACCGGAGGATGCTCCTCCTCGTTGACGTCAACCACAATGAGCTGTAGGGGCACGTCCACCTGGATGGCGGCAAGCCCTATGCCCTCGGCGGCGGCCATGGTTTCAAACATGTCGGCCACCAGCTCCCGGAGGCTGTCGTCAAAGGTGGTCACCGGGCCACTGGTATTCCGCAGGTGCGGGTTGGGATATTCGATGATTGTGCGAACTGCCATAATGTTTCCCTGTGTCTGTGGCGGAAAGGCCGGAATGAGGGCCGTGATTTTGGGACGGCACGCTCATTTTAGCAGGTTTGGCAGAAAAGACAGCAGGACAGAAGCGCAAGGGGGAGCAGGGCGGATCACTGGATCCGGTGTGTCCCCGGGCTGGAAATGACGGCCCGGGACCAGCGCCGGGAGGGCACCGGAGCCGGGTTCTGTGCCGGCGGCGTGGCGCTCCGCAGAGACACAGACTGAGTAGGTCAATGTTAGGCCAGTGTGCCGGAAAGGATGGATCTGTGCTTGACAGGTGCGGGAACCGGCCAGCGTGAGGCCAGGCTGGGCGGGCGGAGCTGAGCCCTGCACCTTCCCGGACGGATATCCGGCCCCAGTCTCAGGATCCGGACTTTCACGGGCGGCCCCCGGGGTTAATTGTGATCAGTGGCTTAAAAGAAAAATATAGTTATTGACGTGTTTTTGTGCTGATCCTATTCTAAAACGTACACTGTTATAACGGCTTTTTTGTCACATGACTGATGTGAGCTGAGGGAATAACTGGGATCCGCAAGGAAAATATATGATTAAACAAAAAATTACCGCTGTTTTGGCTGGCCTGCTGCTGGCAGGTCTGGCACAGGCTGATGAGCTGACACTGAAAGAAGGTCATCCCGACACCTATGTTGTGAAGAAAGGCGATACTCTCTGGGACATATCCGGTGTTTTCCTGGACAAGCCTTGGTACTGGCCGAAGCTCTGGAATGTTAATCCCCAGATCCGGGATCCCCACTGGATTTACCCCGGCGACGTCCTCAACCTGGTTTATGTTGACGGCAAGCCCCGCCTGGTCCGTGGCACCGCCCATCTTTCGCCCTCCATCCGCCGTGACAGTGGTGATGACGCCATCAAGACTGTGAACCTGGCCGAGATCCAGCCGTTCCTGTCAGCCGACTACCTGTTCAACGGAACTGATCTGGACAATCTGCCCTTTGTCCTGGGCAACAATCAGTCACATAACAAGATGATGGATGTCTCCACCATCTACATCAAGGGTGCGCTGACTCCCGGTGAGCAGTACGGTCTTTATGCGGCTCCCAAGTCTTACACCGATCCCAACGATCCCAAGCACCGGGTTCTGGGTTACCGGGCTGCCCTCACCGGTGTGATCATTGCCAACCGCGTGATTGACGGGATGACTGAGGCCACCCTTATCAAGTCCGTCCGGGAGATCAGCCAGGGTGACCGGGTCATGCCTCTGGACGGCGCCGCATATGACGCCACCTTCACCCTCAAGCCTGCCAGCAAGTCAGTTGACGCTGTGGTGCTGGAGAATGTCATTGACGCCACCTATGCCGGCCGCAACCAGGTTGTTGTTATCAGCGCCGGTGCTGACAAAGGCCTTTCCAACGGTGATGTCCTGGACGTCTATCTTGAGGGCGTGAAGGTTACCGCCATGGATGCAGATCATGTGGTCTATGCCAAGACCGGCACTGTGGCCCAGAGGATCATTGCCGAGAACTCCGAGTACGGCAAGCTTCCTGATGTGGTGGCTGGACACGCCATGATCTTCAAGACCTATTCCAATCTTTCCCTTGCCCTTATCCTTGATGCCACCGAGTTTATCGCCAACGGCTCCAGGGTCAGCGGTCCGAAGGATTAGTTTCTAGTTTCAGTTCTTCTTGACTTTTAAGCAGGGCGGGGGTGCCATGGTGTCTCCGCCCTGTTCTTTTCCGTCTTTTATGGTCCCGGCCTCGTGGTGCAACCGCAGGCAGGGGCTTTTGTTCATGGGGGCCTCGGGCATGGGATCTGGCAGTGTGAATGAGCCTGCGCCTGGTGGCACTCCATCAGACAGCCCCGGATCCATGCCGGATCCCGGGACCGGCACCGGCCCGGGACAGGGTGCGGGATCAGGGTCTGGATCCGGAGCAGGAGCCGGTGACGGCAGGGTCCGCTGCTGTCCCAACTGCGGTGAGCCCCTGGTGCTCCGCCGCTCCCGGAATGGCTATCTTCTGGGCTGCCCCAACTATCCCCTGTGCGACCATGTGGAATCCGCTCCGGTGCAGGGCGTGGCCACCATCAGGATCCTCCAGGACTGCCCCTGTCCGGAGTGCGGCGCACCCCTGGCGGTGAAGAAGTCCCGCTACGGCATGTTTGTGGGCTGTACCGCCTATCCGGATTGCAGTTTCATCCACAACTCCCAGAAGGACGAACTCAGCATTCCCTGTCCCCAGTGCGGGGTGGGGGTGCTGCGGCACCGGACCACCAAGTTCGGCCGCTCCTTTTATTCCTGCTCCAATTTCCGGAACTGCCGCTTCACAGTCAGCCACACCCCTGTGGAGCATCCCTGTCCCAAGTGCGGCTTTCCCATCATGATCCGCCGCCGCTCCTCCCGGGGGGAGTTTCTGCAGTGCCCCTCCCGGAGCTGCCGCCACCGGGTGTCACCAGGCGCCGGAGAGTCCTGAGAGCCTTACCCCGGCCGGGTCAGTGACCGGATCTGCCTGTCATGTGTCTCACCATGTCCCGCACGGGTGTGAACATCCCCGGGATCTGACGGCGCGGTTTTTCGGCGAACCCGTTTTGCCGCACTGTCAGAAGGGCTGTTTCCCAGTTGACCGTGTCTGAAAGATGCAAGATCCTGTCCCATGCTGCGCTGACTGTGAACCATGACGGATGAAGGGAAGCGGATCGGGGCGAATGTTTGATATGGTAGCCCGTGTATGATAGATTTGAGGAACCCAGGGATCTCCTGCGGGCGGCGGCATTTTCTGTGAACCAGACGGGATCTGGCAGTCTGCCGTCCCAGGGGCAGATGATGTCTGACTGACGGCGTGACTGGGAACAGAACATTCAAGAATGAGGACAGTGTCAATTATGTTTAAGCGTTCGATCCTGAGTGCGACCATCGCCTCCATGCTTTTTTTCGGCGGCTCCATGATCTCCGTGGTGCAGTCCGCAGAGGTGGCCATTCCCGTCACCATTGAGAAGAACTCCAAGGTTCCCCTAAGGGTCCTTACCCGTCCGGGTGCTGTCCTGTATGCGGATGCCGGCGCCACCAAGGCGATCCAGAGCAACATCCCCACTTTCACCTCCTATTTTGTGTACACCCGACCCGAGGGTGAGGCCCGGGCTTCCGGAAGCGGCATGTATGAGGTGGGATCCGATGATCAGGGATCGGTGAAGGGCTGGATCAAGGGCACTGATCTTTTTGAATGGAAGCAGACCATGTGTCTGACCTTCAGCCATCCTGACGGCCGTGATCCGGTCCTGATGTTTGAGGATGAGGACTATCTGTCCGCCCTGGTGAACATGAGCGAAGACAAGCGGGACACCGCCGTGACCGGCTATTATGAGGCCATTGACCAGGCAGCGTCCGGGAAGAAGAAACTGTCCGGGGATTTCCCCATTGTTTCGGTGGAGCCGAAGATGTCGGTGGACAATGCGGCCAACTTCACCCTCCTGCCCATTCTGGACTTCCGCACCGTGGAGTTTGAGGGGCGTGAGGCCCGCCTGCTGGACATCCTGGCGGTGAGCAGCACGGAAAAGGATCGCAAGTCCTCAGATCTGCGGACCAACTCAGAATATCTGGCCTCCGCCACGGTTTCCTCCGAATCCCAGGCCGACAAGCTCAAGCAGATGAATGTGGACGTGGTGTGGCTGATTGATACCACCAGGAGCATGGGACCATACATCCGGATGGTGAAGGAGAACATGGTGGAGCTTTCCAAGAACCTGGCCTCCGACAAGTCCCTGAAGGATCGCATCGCCTTCGGCGTGTGGGGCTACCGGGACTCCGCCACCATTGAGGGTCTGGAGTATGTGACCAAAAACTTCACTCCCCAGCTGCAGAATGTGGACGACTTTGCTGCCACCATGAACCAGGTCAAGGAGACCACGGTGGATTCGGTGATTTTTGACGAGGATGTGTTCTCCGGTGTCAGTGATGCCATTGAGAAGACCGCCTGGCGTGACAACTCAGTCCGGATCGTGATCCTGGTGGGCGATGCCCCTGGTCATGAGTTGGGTCACGAGTGGAATGTCTCCGGCATGGATCAGAACACCCTGAGGGAGCGGGCCAATCAGAACAATGTGAGTTTCTATGCCCTTCACCTCACTCCGGCCCGGACCAAGAAGTTCAACCGCAAGGCAGCCGTGCAGTTCAAGGCTCTGGCCGCGAATCCCGGCATGTCCGAGTCCATGTACTGGGCTTCTCCCGCTGAGGATGAAGCCAAGTTCAAGGGGATCGCTCTGTTCCTCATTGATCAGATCAAGCAGTATGTGGCCAATGCCAAGACCGAGTTTGCCGGTGATGACGCCGCCGCCCCGGCGACTGCCGTTGCCGAGGTCCCCCGCCAGCCCGCAGTTGCCCTTCCTGAGGGGGTGACCGGACCTGACGCCGAGGCTGTGCGCCGGAGCCTGCATGCCGCATCAGTCACCTGGCTGGGCAATGAGGTCAATGTGGTTCCTCCCCGGGATGTGGAGGGCTGGGTCCTGGATAAGGATCTCAAGGACGGCACCAGGCAGTCCCTGGAGGTCAAGCTCCTGATCACCAAGGCACAGCTGGACTCCATTGCCAGTCTGCTGAAGAGCGTCCTCAGCGCCGGTGAGACCTCCCAGGTCAGCGGCGAGGACTTCTTCAACTCTCTCCAGGCCGCATCTGCCGTGGCAGCCCGTGATCCGGACAAGCTCAGCAGCGCCCCCAACCTGGCCAAGTCCGGTCTGATCCCTGACTTCCTCAGCAATCTTCCTTATAAGAGCCGTCTTATGGAGATGAACAATGAGGTGTGGGAGAGCTGGGGCCCGGATGAGCAGAACGCCTTCCTGAACAATCTTGAGTCCAAGATCAAGGCTTATGCCGCCATCCATGACGACACCTCCATGTGGATTGCCCTCAATCCCGAGGACGAGCCGGATGACTATGTGGCTCCTGTTCTTCTGGATCTGATGCCCTAGGGATCAGTCTCTTGGAGATCCCAGAAGCCGGCGGCCGGAAGCCATCTCGCTGACATTCCTGCCGCCTTTTCTTTGATCTGGGGACGGTACACCCTCTGCCGCCATCGGCGGTGGTTTCCTGAAGCCCCCGGTTTTGTGGTGAGGGGATGGCTGACACCCGGAGCCCTTTTCCTTAGGAATGATGCCATGACGGAATTCATGAGGCTGCGCCAGATCAGGTTCAGACGGCAGAAGAACGGATCGTCCTTCATGCTTTCTGTGCCGGAGCTGGACATCCGCCGGGGTGAGACCCTGGCGGTGGTGGGCCAGAGCGGCTGCGGCAAATCCACCCTGATGGATATTCTGGCCCTGATCCTGAAGCCTGACGAGGCCGGCGAGTTTGTCATGGCCGGGCAGGATGACGGAACTGCCGGGGAAGGCCGGAGTGATGTTCCGGTGGATCTCTTCCGTGCCGGCCGAAAACTCCAGGCCGCCATTCGGGGCACCCGCATCGGGTATGTCCTCCAGTCCGGTGGTCTGTTCCCCTTCCTGAATGTCATCGACAACATCATGCTGCCGGGGAAACTCTGCGGCATGAGTTCAGCCCGGCTTAAATCCGATGCCCGGGCCCTGGCGGTGGACATGGGCATCGCCGATCAGCTCTACAAGAAGCCCCAGCATTTGTCCGGCGGTCAGCGCCAGCGGGTGGCCATTGCCCGGGCCCTGATCCACAGCCCCAGCCTGGTGCTGGCAGATGAGCCCACCGCGGCGGTGGACAGCGTGTCTGCGGAGGAGATCTGCTCTGTGTTGAAGAAGTCGGTCCAGGATCGGAATGCCGCATTGGTGGTGGTCAGCCATGATCGGACATTGATGCGCCGGCATGCCGACTTTGAGGTCACCTTTTCCCTGGAGCGGGCTGACGGCATTGTGTCCACCTTGCAAAAGCCGGTGAGCCTCAGGCAGTGATGTGTCTGGCCTTCAGATGAAAGTGGAATAACCCATGTCCAAAGCCCTGCAGATAGCTGTTCTTTCCTATAGGGATGTTCTCCATGAGTGGAGAATGACCCTCTGTGTGATGTTTGCCGTGGCGGCCATTGCCACTCCCTTGCTTCTTTTCTTCGGCCTGCGCTCCGGCGTCATGGACACACTGCAGAAGCGCCTTCTGGGCAATCCTGCTACCATGGAGCTCCAGTCGGTGAATGAGAAGCGCCTGGACCGGGCCTGGTTTGAGGAGCTGGCACAGGATCCCAAGGTCTCCTTTGTCATCCCCCGCACCCGGCGCCTGTCCGCCTCGGCTGAGTTTTCTGTCCGGGACGCTCCGAAGCCTGTGCGGAAGACCTTGGATCTCTATCCCACCGGCGCCGGGGATCCCCTGCTGGCCCATTACGGCACTGAGGCCCCGTCTCCGGATGAGTGCGTGCTGACATCTGAGGCTGCCCGCCGGCTTGAGGCCCGGGAGGGGGACGTGCTCACAGCGGTGGTTTCCCGGGACCGGGGCCGCATCAAGGCCCAGCGGGAGTTTAAGATCCGCCGCATCATGCCCGATGCCGCCGGTCTGACGCCGGCCGCTTATATCACCCTGCCGTCTCTGGAGCAGATCGAGACCTTTAAAGACGGGCAGGCGGTTCCGGAGCTGGGATGGCCCGGAGGTGACAACATCATCCAGCCCGTTGCCCCGGTGGCCCTGGTGGCCATGGATCGGGAACTGGATGCCGTCAGGGAGAGCATGCTGGTGCAGAACACCGGCTTTGTCTCCCTGATCCGCCATGATCCTGCATGCGGTGCGGACGGCAAAAGCTCAGGCAGCGCCCCGTCCCGTCTGGATCTGCCCTTTCTGCCCTGTAGCCTGGTGCTGTACCAGATCTCCGGGGTGGGCGCCCCGGCGGTTCCTGCCGATTTCTCCTCTCTGGCCGACCGGGTCCGGGGACGGGCGGATGCGCTGGTGATCCCCTACAATCCCTTCCTGACATTGGAGTTTGCCGGCAGGAGTCTCAGGATCCTGCCCCTTACGCCTCTTCAAAGGCCTTTCCCCGGGGATGACACCTCCTGTGCCGGCGGCCTGTGCAGTTTTACCCAGAAGACGCCGGAGCGGGTGTTTGCCGTGGCGCCGGAGGTGGCCGCCGCGGCGGGTGAAGGACCTGTGACCGTCCGGGCGGTCTATCATGAGGTCAACGCCCGGGGGGAGACCACCGACCGCAGCGTGGAGTTTGCGGCCCGGTTCACCGCCAAGGAGGGTGTCGGCACCGGTGACGCCCTGGCATCCCTTTCCCTCATGGGACAGCTGAGCGCCATGCAGTCCCGGGATCTTACTGACGGGGAGACTTCCGGCGGCGTTCCTGCCTTCATCCCCCAGCGCCGGGGGTATATCGGCTTTAGAATGTATGCGGCAAGCCTCAATGACGTGGTGGCGCTGCAGGAGATGCTGGCAGGGCAGGGCATAAAGACTGTCAGCCGGGCCGACCGGATTGCCGAAGTCCTGTCCCTGGACCGTTATCTGGGACTGCTGTTCTGGCTAATAGCCTCAGCCTCCCTGGCTGGTGCCGTGTGCTGCCTGGTGGCCAACATGTATGCCGGCATTGAGCGGAAGCGCAAGGAGCTGGCTATCCTCCGCCTGCTGGGAGTCCATGGCAGCACCCTGTGCATTTACCCCCTGTGCTGCTCCCTGTTGCTCACCCTGGGTGGGATCATCATCAGCATTGCCGTGTTCTTCCTCCTGGCCTATGTGGTGAACTCGGCTTTCGCCTCTCAGTTGTCGGAGGGGGAGCGGTTCTGCAATCTCACCATGACCCACCTGCTGGCTACGGTGTCCATAGCCGTGCTGATTGCATCGGTGTCAGGACTGGCAGCATCCCGCAGAGTCATGAAGATTGAGCCGTCGGAATCCCTGAGGGACGAGTAGGAGATGAGAGCATGAGATTTTTCCGGGGCCTGTGGGCCGCAGTTCTGGGGTTTGCCGTAGCCGGAGCGGCCGCCGCTGATGACGGTGACCGTCTGGTGCTCAAAGGGCCGGGAGGCGTGGAGTTCTCCTTCCAGCGGGTTGATGTGGACGGAGGATCCGGTCCCCTGGCCGGCAGGGTCTTCACCATGGGCAATGACGACGGTGGCTTCAGGACGCCCCGCACCAGGGTGACTGTGGGCGGCGCTTTCGCCGGCACTGAGGGCCGCTATTACTACCTGGGGACCACCGAGGTCACCAACCGGCAGTACCGGGCGGTGATGGGGGATGTGGTCAAGGGCGATGACGACTTACCGGTGGTGGGGATCTCCTGGATCGATGCTCAGAACTTCATTGACCGGCTGAACCGCCATCTTTTCGACAAGGAACTCAAATCCCTGCCCCGATCCGGAGCTTATCCGGGCTTTGTCCGGCTGCCTTCGGAGGAGGAGTGGGAGTTTGCCGCCCGGGGTGGCACCAAGGTAGATCTCATGGTGTTTGAAGCGGATCTGCCCTATGACGAGGAAGAGGAACTGGCCGCTTATGAGTGGTTCTCCGGTCCGGAGTCTTCCCACGGCAAGATCCAGAAGGTGGGCAAGCTCAAGCCCAATCCCCTGGGACTGTATGACATGCTGGGCAATGTGCAGGAGATGACCTCCAGCCTTTACCGGGTGGAGTACTACCAGGGACGCAGCGGCGGCTTTGCCGCCCGGGGCGGTCACTACCTGACCAATGAGGATGACATGGTGGTTTCCAAGCGCTCCGAGGAGCCCTTCTACCTGGGCAGCGCTGACAAGGGCATGAAGCCCAACGTCAAGCCCACCATGGGCTTCCGCCTTGCCCTGGGGGTGCCCATCCTGACGGACAACAAGGCCATCGCCGAACTGGAGAAGAACTGGAAAACCCACCGCAGCACCGCCGGGGCGGACATGCCTGCGGCTCTGTCGGTGGCTCCGGTGTCTGATCGGGAGAAGGTGTCGGCCGATGAGGCTCTGCAGCGTCTGACCCGCATTGCGGCGGTGCTGGAGAAGTCCGGTCAGATCAATGCCGTCCGCAAGGAACTGGAAGGCACCCGATCTGCCCTGACGGACATGGTCAATGTGCGGAAGAAGGCGGATGAGGATTCGGCCAAGGCCTGGGTCAAGATCGCCTGTGACCGGGGCATGTACCTTGCGCTGAATATCCAGAAACTAGAGCTGGTCAAGGATGCGCCCACGGAGAATCTCCGGATGAAGGCTGAGGAGTTCCGCTACAACGTCACCGTGCTTATAACCAGTTACAATGAAATCATGGCGGAGATGATCAAACTGCCCCGGGAGGCGGTGCTCAAGGGCTTTGACGAGCACACGGTGGATATCCGCCGGCAGCTGGAGAAGGCCACGGAGGAGCGGATCACCAGGGATCTCGGGCTTCAGATCCGCCGCATTGACATCACACGCCGTCATTATGAGGCTTATGAGAAGGCCAAACGGGGCGATGCCCAGGTTTGGATCCAGGATTATTTGAACAGTAAGGGAGAGTAAGCAAATGGTAACAGTTGCAGAAAACAGGGGTTTTGGTGTTCGCAGTGCGGCTCTGTGCCTGGCGGTCGCCGTGGCCGTGGGAACGTCCGGGGGCTGCGCCAATATCCAGGATGACAGCACCAGGACCAAGACCGAGGGCACCCTCACCGGTGCCGCCGTGGGGGCGGGTCTGGGTGCCATCATCGGCCTTATTGCCGGCGACGGCAAGGGCGCAGCCATCGGCGCCGGCATCGGTGCCGGCGTGGGCGCCCTGGCAGGCTTCTTTGTGGGCAAGCATGTGGCTGACCGGAAGGAGGAGTATGCCAGCCGGGAGGACTGGCTGGATGACTGCATCGCCCGCTCCCGGGAGGTGAACCAGCAGACCAAGACCCAGAACGCCCAGCTGAAGAAGGAGATCAACTCCCTGGATGCTGAGACCAGAACCCTGAAGGCCTCCTACAAGAAAAAGAAGGCCACCCAGGCTGAGCTCACGGCCAAGAACAAGCAGCTTCAGGAACTGAAGAAGCAGAACGAGGAGAACATCAAGAACCTGGAGGCCGAGGTGGCCAAGCAGAAGACCGTGGCCGCAGATGCCCGCCGCGGCGGCAACAAGAGGGAGGCTGAGATCCTGGACCGGGAGATCAAGTCCCTGAATGCTGAGATCACCAAGATGAAGCAGTACAACAAGAGTCTTGCCAGCATGTCTTCCAGAGTTGCGGTGTAAGGGAGGTTCAGAGATGTTTTACAGAATTGCTCCGGTTTCTGCCGTTTGCGGCCTGCTGATCCTTGCCGGCTGCGCCAGCACCGATGATCCCCGCCATGGCGGCCTTTTCAGCTACAGCCCGGAGAAATACGAGCAGCGCCTGGCAGACCGGGAGGCCCGGCTTGCCGCCATTGAGGAGGAGCAGAGCTGGGAGCTTGATCGGCAGGCGGCCCTGAAAAAGGCCCGGGATTCCCGGACCAAGGAGATCCGGCAGTTGAAGTCAGATCAGGCCCGCATGGACAAGAAGATCAGGGATCTTAAGCGCAGCGGCAAGTCCTCTGAGGCCGCTGAGCTGGCCCGCAAAAATGAAGCCCTGAAGAAGGAGCTGGCAGAGATCGAATCCCGGTCACGGACTGCGGACACTTCCCCGGCGGAGATCGCCGCCAAAAGGGAGAAGATCCGCCAGCTCAAGCAGGAGCGGGAGGCCCTGGAGGCCGAGGCTGAGGTTCTGTCCGGACTGTAAATGGCCGGTCTTTTCAGAAGGTGCTTCTGTCTGCTGGTGTCCCTGCTGCCGGCGGTAGCCTCTGCCGTGCCTTGTGCCGGGGAGATCCATGATCTGATGCAGAAGCACGCCTACCTGCAGGAACTCAAGGACGGGCGGTTCACTGAAGCCGGCATTGCCTCCATGGACGCTGAGGAGTTTCAGACCGCCCTCCAGGAAGCCGATATTTACGCCTCCTACACCACCCCTGACCGGGTCTCCCGGCTGGTGAGCCTTAGGAAGGCCGGGGTTGCCGGGGTGGGCATGGATATCATCCGGGATCGGGAGAAGCAGGTGCGCTGTCTGCCCAACCAGGGCTCCCCGGCTGCTGAGGCGGGCATTGAGCACGGCAACACCCTCCTGGCAGTGGACGGTTTTCCCGTTGACAGCTTGACTCTGGATGAGATCGCCCAGTTTGTCCGGGGTGCCCCGGGCACCGACGTCACCCTGACGGTGGAGAACACCGCCGGCTATGTGGAGGAGTTTGTGGTCACCCGGGCGGCGGGGGACTATCCGGATGTCACCCTCACCCTGGGCACGCCCGGCACCCCACGGATCATGCGTCCCGGACCCAGGACCTCGGCTCTGCTGAACCGGGTTGCTGGTAACAGGAAAGAGACCGGCACATCTGCAGGCTCATCTTCCCGGAGCAGCCCGGATGTCCTCCGGATCACCCGCTTCGGACCTAAGACAGCTGCCCAGTTGGCGGATGTGCTGGCAAAACTCAGCCGGGAGCCTCAGACGGAAAAGCGCCGCCTGGTGCTGGATCTGCGGGGGAACACCGGCGGCGTCCTGGAGCAGGCCGCATTGTGCACGGCCATGTTTTTGGCCGATGACGCTGTCATTTACCGGTACCGGAACCGTGCGGGGATCCGGGATGTCCTGGTGCCTCACGGCAGCCAGAAACTCAGCCGGCGCTTTCTGATCCGCCAGGATGAATTCACCGCCAGCTCGGCTGAAATGATGATCAACGCCCTCAGACACGGTGCAGACGCCTCCTCCTTTGGGTCCCGATCTGGCGGCAAGGCCCGGGTGCAGAATGTCTTTCCCCTTTCGGACGGCAGTTACCTGAAGTTCACTGTGGGTGAGCTGCAGTACCTTGACACCGAAGGCTCCTGGCAGGGCACCGGGCTGAAGCCGGATGTGGAGACCGGGCCACGGCGTGATCGGTGAGCTCCGGTCTGAGGTGCTGTTTTTCTCCGGGGCGCCTTTTCGGCGCCGCGGGTAGCCGTGAGGTTCACATGTTCCTTTTCCCGCCAAAGCTCATACCGTCAGTGGCGGCAGCATCAGCCGTTCTGTTGGCGTTTCCCGCCTGGGCGTTGGCGGAGTACCAGCTGAGCGCCACAGGATCCGACCGGCAGGCTGCGCTGGGCAATCTCAGAGTGAAGGCCCTGCAGCAACACCTGCGCACTGTGCTGAGTCCTGAGGATCTGAAGGGCAGTGCCGGGATCATCCGCAAAAAGATCATTCTGCAGGCAGATCAACTGACTGTTACCGGGGAGGATCTGGACTTTAATGAGCGCGGCGGCCGGACAACGGTTGCGGGCAAGGTACAGGTTGACGATGCGGCGGTGATGCGGATCCTCAGAGCTGAACCGGCAACTGCTGCGGCTGTGGGGCGCAGCGCACCGGAGCAGTCCCCCGGAGGAGAAGCGACATCCGCTGCCGTAACCTCCTCTCCGGCCTCATCCGGCGGCGCTGAGTCTGCCATGACTGCCGGACCGGATCCGGGGGCAGGCGCATCATCCCGAGAGCCGGAGAAGGTGATGTCGGGATCTGCCGGTACTGCTGTTGCCGATCTGTCGCCTGGGGCTGGAACTGATACTTCAGCCGGATCCTGTCCGGAGGGTGAGCCGGCCTGCCATCCTGCAGGAACTGCCCCAGACCCCGGGAAACCCGCAGATCAGGAGGCGGACAATGCCTTCTACAGTCTGGTGTCCCGGGCTTCAGCCGGGGAGATCACTGAGGCCCTCAGAGCCGGAGCCAATCCCAATGCCAGGTTTCAGGGGCAGGACGGCTCCCTTTCCCGGGACACGGCATTTTTGCGCTATGCCGATAAAACCCTTTCCGGTCGTGGTGATATGTTTGATCCCGAAGTGATCCGGGCCTTTATCCAGGCAGGGGGAGATCTGCTGTGGTCTCCTGACGGCACGGAATACCCGGTGCTGGCGAAACTGCTGAGCCGGTGCGATGAGGACAGCCTGCTTTCTTTTCTGGAACTGGCCCGGCCTGATCTGAGGAAGGCGCCTTCGGTCACCAGGGATGGCTTCAGCGCACTGGGACTGTATCTTTCCCGGCACTCCACCCAGAATGCGGATCCCGCCAAGATTGTGGCCATGGTGCGCCTGCTGGTTTCCCTGGGCAATGAGGTGAACCGGATCGAGGGCGACTCCTACCAGCCCAAGTCACTGCTGAAGTTTGCCATGATGAGCCGGGGAAGCGAGCAATTCCGGGATATTTCTGTAATGAACGCCTTGCTGGATCTGGGGGCCGATCCTAATTTCATGCCTGAGCCGTCCTCCGGAAAGGGACATGCCACTCCGGCTCTTTTTGACGCCTTTGAACAGCGGCAGTGGGAGCATTTCCAGAGCCTGGTGTCCCACGGGGCAGATCCCAACGCAATGGAGGCTCGGCGCCACCGCACTCTCCTGTGTACCATGATCAGAGATGATGACTACAGTACGGAGGATCTCAGGAGGATCCTGGATGCTGGTGCTGATGTGAACCGAGCGTCAGAACAGTCCGGCAGCGAAACGGCTCTGATGGTGGCGGTGCTTAAGCAAAGACCGGAGGTGGTGGAATTTCTGCTGAAGGCTGGTGCTAGGACTGACAGTCGCACCGCCAGCGGGATGACCGCTCTTTTCTTTGCCACCACGGGGAGTGGTGGCGAGGATGCCGCACTAGAGTTGGTCAGGTTGCTGACAGAGGCCGGAGCGGATCCCAATGCGGTGGCGGAAGGTGCCACGCCCCTCACCGGCGCAGTTCTCAATGGCAGGCCCAAGGTGGCTGAGTATCTTCTTGGTCACGGCGCTGATATGTGCAAGGCGGTGGATGTTCCGATCCCCAGGAAGAATGTCTCGGTGTATGACTATGTCATGAATGCAGAGATCCCGGCCAAAATGTCGGAAGAGAAAAAGCAGCGGCAGACTGAGATCCGGGAACTCATCCGGAAGCACTGCCGCTGAACAGGCAATGGCCGGCATTACGGATGTCTTTGAGATCTGGTATGCCGGTCATGGCGGGATGGAGTAGTTTTTTTCGAGGACACAAAGGACACGGAAGATGGTTAGGGGCTCACATGGTTTTGTCAGGCTGGCACTTTCCGCCGCCGCCCTCTTCTGGGCGCAGGATCTTATGGCTGCCAGTTACGAACTGGAGGCCTCCGGCAGGGATGAGGCGGCTGCTTTGGGCAATCTGAAGATGACTGCCGTGAGGGAGTCGGTGAAGAGTGTTCTCTCACCGGAGGAACTCAAGAGCCATGCCGGTCCCATCCGCAGTGAGATCTTTCTGAAGGTGAATGAACTTGCAGTTCCTGCAGAGGGGATCCGGTACCGCACGGAAAACGGCAAGGTTATCGCCTCGGGAACCGTTGAGGTCAGGGATGAGGAGATCCTGGATCGTCTGGGGCGGATCCCGGAGCTGAATGAGGCGGTAAGCGCACGGAGGCAGGCACTCTCCACGGCAGGATCGACAGACGCCGGGACGGCCTCAGAGGAGGACTCTGTCACCCGTCCGGGCACCGGATCTGACATAGAAACGTCTCCGGAAACCGGCAACGCCGGCGGGGAGCCGGGTACCGGAATTCAGAATGAAGGTGGCTCAGGCGCAGATCCGGATGATGCCCGGGGGAACAGCACTGGCGGATCCGGGGAGATCGCCCGGGCAGAACTGGAGTCTGAAGGCGATCCGGTAAAGGAGCCCGGCGAGGTGACCGGAAACGGCGAGGATTCAGCAAATGACAGCGGATCCGGAATGGAAAACGGATCCGGAATCGGAACCGGATCTGAGCCTAAGCCAGATCCTGATCCTGGAGCAGACGGTGATGATCCCGGCAGCGCATCTGGGGACCGGGAGGAGCAGTCCGGGGTGGCAAATCCTGGCGGTGATGTGGAGACGGGAACTACCTCTGCGTCCCCGTCCGATGACGGCGGCCAGCAGGCGGATCCTGCTCCTGTGTCCGGGACGGAGCCCGGGCAGGGCAGTGGCGGTGGTGCGGCGGCAGCGGGAGCCTCCGGCAGGAGTGCTCCGGCTCCTGCCGGGAACAGCGGCAGCGCCCATGAGAGGCCAAGGGACAGCAGTTTTTCCGTGTGGCTGTTCACCCTGCCTTTCAAGGGGCTGGCTGAGCTCCTGGACGAGGCGATGTGATATCCGGATCCGGGGCATGTCCTGCCTGCGGTGCCTGGTTTTCCCAGGGCTTTCCTGGGGAACTGCCTTTCTGAACTGATATGAGTCTGATTTGTTGAAGTGGGGTTTTCATGTTTTCTTTTGGCAAAGTGCTACTCTCGGCTGCTGTCTGCATTTCCCTGGCATCCATGGCGGAAGCGTCGGAGATCTACCGGCTGGAAGCCTACGGACGGGATGAGGGCTCGGCCCTGGGCAACCTCAAGATGGCTGCCCTGAGGGAAAGCCTCAAGCGCCATGTGACCCCCGAGGACATGAAGACCTTTGCCAAGCCCATCAGATCGGAGATCCTGCTGAAGATCGATGATTTCGTGGTGGTCAGCGACAACCTGAAGTATGAGACCCGCAACCGGAAGAGTCTGGTCAGCGGTGAGGTTGAGGTTAATGATGTGCTGCTGCTGGAAAGGCTGGGCACGATCCCTTCCCTGAAGGATCGGGTGGTGGCTGAGGGCATTGCGGTCTCCGGGGGCGAGGCGGCCGGCGACAGCCATGAGCAGGAAGCCCGGCCTGAGCGCCGCCAGGTAATGCCGCCCAATGAATTCATAGGGTTGGTTACCAGTCACCAGGGCAGTGAGAAGGCTATTATCGACGCTCTCAGGTCCGGTATGGATCCTGACACCCGGCGGGTAGTGGAGGGTGTGCCCCAGGGGGATCCTGCCCTTTATGTCTATCTGACCAGCGGCGGCCGGGACCGGGGCGTGCTGGAGGCCTTTCTGGATCAGAAGCCGGATCTGATGTGGGCGGATGAGGACGGCTACAACACCCTTCTGGAAAAGCTCCTCGCCACGGATGAGGCTGTTATCGGCAAGGTGCTGTCAGAGTTTCATCCCGATTTCAAGAAGGTGAGTTTCCGGTACGGCCTTCCCCTGACCTCATATCTCGGCAGTTCATCCATGAAGCACGGATCGGATGTGGAGGTGCAGGCCAATCTGGAGAGGATGCTCAAACTTGGCTGTGATCCCAATGAAACCGCCGAGAGCGCTTCCGGCGGCCGGGGCAAGCCAGTGCTATTCTATGCACTGCGGCGTGACGCGGAAAATTTCTGGCCGCCGGTGATCATGGAGTCCCTGCTTAACGCCGGGGCGGATCCCAACCGGACTGACAGTGCCGGCCGGACGGCGCTGTTTGTGGCAGTCAGGGAGCATTCCCCGGATCACATCCGGCTTCTGGCCATGAACGGCGCCAACCTGAATGCCGCCGACCGGGACGGCCGGACCGCCCTGATGGCCTATGCGGATCAGTCCACTGGCAGTGAGACCTATTCCGCGCTGATCGCCGCCGGGGCTGATGTCAATTTCAAATCACCCTCCGATGACGGACGCACGGCGGTTTTCTATGCCGTGGAAAACGGCAGCCCGGAGATCGCATCACTGCTGATAAAGGCTGGAGCCGGCCTCAATGTCCAGGATGCCTCGGGGACCACTCCCCTGATCCTGGCTGTCAGGGGGCAGCAGAAGGAGATGATCAGAACCCTGGTTGAGGGCCGGGCGGACGTCAACCAGGCTGACGGGGACGGTCTGTATCCCCTTTCCCACGGAGTGAGCCTGCAGGATCTGGAGACGGTGAAGTACCTGCATGAGCATGGCGCTGATCTGAAGAAGGCCCTGGAGGTGAAGATCCCCGGCAGCGATATCACTTTCATGCAGAAGATCATGAAGGAGGATGAGACTGGCTACAGGGAGATCCGGGAGTTTGTCAGCAGCCAGATCAAGTGATCCCTTTCAGACTGCGGATCTGGGATGGGTTGGGCGGCGGAAAGCCGCCCCATCCCGGGCAGGCGGGATCATCGGCAGTGTTCACAGCCTTGCCACTGGTAATACTTCCGGTCAGGCTTAACTCCCTTTCCTGGCGTTAAGGGATATGATGCGTTTCCCGCCTACCTTGGTTCAGGACCGACTCACCATTCAGGCCTGACTGTTTCCGCCATTCTCTGATCTCTGCTCCGCTTCTGCTGCCGCATAGTCCCTGAACTCTTCCATGGCCCGTTCCAGGAGCTGGCGCAGTTCGCTTTCTGTCCGGTTTCCCACGGACTCCTTCTGCTGGCCTTCCTCGGCTCCATGGGTGATCCGGTTTCGGAAATTCTTGATCTGCGACCAGCAACTGTACCGGTAGGTCTTCAGAAGGGAGGTAACCTGATAGGGTGAGATCTGATCTGTCGCTTCCTCGCTGTTCTTTGTCAGCCAGTTCAGGAAGCCGTAGATCCCCGGCTCCGTCTGCGTCATGGCGGTCAGCATCCTGATGGCCGAGGGCAGGGCATCCAGTTCCGGGATGTCCAGGGCTTTCAGGGCGGACTTCAGCTTCTCGCTCCGGTATGCTGGCAGCTGGGGAAGGATCCTGATATCCCTGAAGGCCTCTGCCGCAGTGCTGACCAGTCGGGTGAAGTCCCTTCTGCCTGCGATCTCGGCAGTCTTGCGGCGGTAGGTGTCCAAGTCCTCTGGGATGCTGTCGCATCCGGCGCCCATCCCGGGAATTGCCAGGAGAGCCTTCGCCAGATCCTGGATCCGGAAACTCTCCAGTTCCAGCAGATCCTTAAGGACTTCCGCTGCATTGCCGTTGTCCGTGTTGTCATAGGCCTCGAACATGTACAGCAGCGCCTTGAGGCTGTCATATGAGGCATAGGACAGGGCAATGGAGGCGTACAGGACCCGCCGATCCCGGGTGTCATCGGTCCAGGACAGCCGATCCAGCAGGATCCGGCGCAGATATTCCAGTGCGCCGCTGCCGGAACTCCTTTGGGCCTTTAGGAGTTCTCTGACCGTTTTCAACCTTTTGCAAGCTCCCCTCAGCCGGGTGATGTTTGCCAGAAAGTCCCCGTGCAGCAGGCTTTTCAGGATCTTTTCCCGATCCTTTGCACTGGTCACCACCCGGGACAGGGGAGCACTGAGGAAGGAAAACTTCCGGGTCCTGGTGTAGAGGGCAATGTCCTCAGCCCAGGACCAGAAGTTCATCAGATCGGTCATGTCGGTGATCTTTCCGGTGCACTTTTCCGGGGTGAGGGGAGTTCCTGAGGGGGCCAGCTCTCCGGCGGCACTCTCCAGATCCCCAAGGAGCTCCTGGAACTCCGGATCTGGCATGTCGGCGTTTTTCAGGCTGCCAAGACCTGATCGGAGTTTGTCAAACTCCTGGCTTAAGCCGCTTTTCTCCCGGATATCATCGTCCAGCACACCGTACAGGATCCGGTCAATCTCCAGGTTCCTGAAATTCCGGAGATAGAGGAGTGCCGCCCAGGCCAGCACCGGGAGTTGGCGCAGGGAATGGGTGATGTCCATCCAGATCCGGCAGTTGCCTTCTGCCAGAAGGCTGTTCTCATCGAGGTTGCGGAAGAGTTTTTCCTGGGCTTCATCTGTGCAGAGCTCTTCCGGGAGCAGCAGCAACTGGATCCGGCAGTTTCCCGGCAGTTCCCGGAGACGGGCGTTGATCTCCTCTGTCCGGGCCTCAGGGAGCGTGAAGTTGGATCCTCGGAGCACTTCCGCAATGATCTCTCCGGCCGCAGTGCCAAATGAGGGGAAGGCGTCTGCCAGGCAGGGGATGAGATTGCTCCAGTTGCTGGTCTCTGTGCCGCAGATCAGAAGGGCGTCAAAGTTGTATGCTCCTGCCAGGGCCACTCCGGTGTGGATGCTGTCAGTGATGATCCGGTCACCCTGGCCGTCGGCGTCGGCCCGGTAGTCACAGATCTCATAGCTGCCGCCGCCCATAAAGGTCATCATCAGCCGTTTTGCCGGGATCTGCCCGGGCTTTCCGTCGGTCACTGGGGGCATGCCCAGTTGCTGGAATGTCTCCCCGAGCAGGCTCTGAAGCCGGTTTCCCTGACCGGGACCGGTGCTTATGATCTGCTCCCTGAGATGTAGCACACGCCGGCTGGGCCCCCGGGACTTCTTCTGATCCTCCTCTTCCTGCCGCTGCTCATCTGCCATGTGATAGAGCATGGAGCGGTAAGTATAGGTGAAATCATCATAGGTGTTGCCGTACTGATCCCGGAGATACTGGGATCTGGTTTGCTCTTCTCCGTCCTGGCCGGATCCGCTCAGATAGGCCTCGTATTCAGCGTCCAGGGACTCGTTCATGGCGCAGATGGCGCGGGCCAGGGCCCCATAGGCGAGAAAACGCTGGGAGAGACTCTTGAGGGCCGGGATCCTGGGGAGTGTGATCCAGGAGAACTCCCGCTCCAGGAAATCCCTCAGGTTCTTCTCCCTGATCCCGCTGAGAGCCTCCTGCAAGGCGGCGCTGTTCTCAAGGACTGCGGATCCGCTGCCGAAGGACAGGCTGTCAGCTGCCGCCGCCAGCCGGGGATCCCTGAGATCTGCTTTGCCGGCAAAGAGCTTCAGATTGCCGGTGCTCATGAATTCCCGGTGGAGCAGGGCGGTCCGGACATGATCCAGCGCTGAGTCCAGGGAATACATGGCCCCGGTTGTGCATCTCCCCGCCGGACTGGGACCATGGCCCCGGCTCCGGTTCAGGATCGCGGCGCATCTGCGGAACAGATCCAGAACCTCCTTGGCAGATCCGGTCAGACGGGACGCATGGCGGAGCCGGCCGATAAGGGCGTCAACCCTGCGCAGATCCCCGGGGCTCCGGGTGTTCTCTGCCGTCCTCCGGGCAAAGTCAAGCTGGGAGCAGCACACTCTGTCAAGGGTGAAGCCTTCGGTGTTCTGGATGGCCTGCAGGCTGATGAAGGAGATCATGGGAGCAAAGCGCATGCCGTTGGAGATGTCCAAGGTCACCCGGGACCGCCTGTTCAGAACGGGATCGCTGTCAGGGGATCCGGCGGCGGTGAGGGAGGTCAGATGACTGAAGATTGTCAGCAGTTCCCCGCTGGTGGCCATGCTGGCGCTGTGAACCAGGAAGATGAACCTGCACTGGCGTCCTGATGCCTGGAAGGCGTGTCCGGCGATCTCCGCCAAGCGTGCGGCTGTGTCCTGGCTGACCGGACCGGCGCAACTGTCCAGGAAGGCCTGGTCGGCAGGATCCGCCAGCCCTGACTCTTTAGCCCAGGTACTGACCAACTTTCCCCAGGAGCTACTTTCCGTTCCCAGGATGATCCAGTGGGTGAAGGGAATGCCCCGGGCTTCATCCAGAAGATACAGGGACTCAGCGGCATAGGAGGCGGTGACCACGGCCTCCGGGCTGCTTCCGGGGAACCGGTAGGACACCCGGGAGTAGTTGCCCGCTCCCAGCAGGGAGATCAGGACGCGGTTCTCACCGGACGCATCCGGGCTCTTTTCCTTGCTGCTCATGATAGGTCTTTCTCCGGCATCTGTTGGACTGAAGAGCCATCATAGCCGGAAGAAGGCATGGTGACTGTCGGACGGGTCAAGGATCCGGACTGTTCCGGCAGCATCCGGAACGGGATCAGGGCGGCTTTCTTCTGGGAAAGCCGGCCTCCTGGGCGGGATCCCGCCGGGCGGCGCTGTGTACGGCTCCCCCTGCTGATGATAAAATCACGGAGTCGTTTACTGGAGGTTTTGTCAGATGACGGAAAGGTTTGTTGCCATACTCATGGGTTCCGACTCGGATTATCCTGTCCTTGAGCCGGCGGTGGAGATCCTGCGTTCCTTCGGCGTGCGGTTTGAGGTCCGGGTGACCTCCGCCCACCGCACTCCGGCAGCGACGGTGGCATATGTGACTGACGCTGAGAGCCGGGGCTGCGGAGTGTTCATCTGCGCGGCTGGTCTGGCTGCCCATCTGGCGGGGGCGGTGGCCGCCAACACTGTCATGCCGGTTATCGGTGTCCCTATTGACTGCGGTCCCCTGAAGGGCGTTGACGCCCTGCTGTCCACGGTGCAGATGCCCGGGGGGATCCCTGTTGCCACCATGGCCATCGGCAAGGCCGGCGCCAAGAATGCGGCCTACTTTGCTGTGCAGATCCTCGCCCTTTCTGATCCGGATCTCCTGAACCGCTTCCGGGAGGATCGGTCCCGGGCTGCTGCCGCCGTGGCCGAGAAGAACGAGAAACTGCAGAAGCTGGCCGGATGCGCCTGACCGACGCTGCGGCACCCGGGCAGGCAGCGCAGCTGGTAGCGGTCCTGGAGCAGGGCGGTGTCATAGCCTATCCTACGGAGTCGGTGTTTGGCCTGGGCTGTGATCCGGATTCGGATGACGCCCTGGGGCGCCTGCTGGCGCTGAAGGGTCGGCCCTCATCCAAGGGGATGCTGGTGGTCTGCGGGGACTTCCGGGAGGCGGAGCCTTATCTCGACATGGATCGGGTGTCCCCGGAGGACATGTCCTTTGCCCGGGAATGCTGGCAGGGCTTCTGCACCCTGCTGTTTCCGGCTGGGCGGAAAGTGTCACCCCTTCTCCGCGGGGAGCATGACACCCTGGGCGTCAGGATCTGCTCCCATCCCCTGGTGCGGGAACTGTGCGGCGTCTTCGGCCGCCCCCTGGTGTCCACCAGCGCCAATCTTGCTGGCTGCCCTCCCTGCCGGACTGCATCCGAGGTCCGTGGGATCTTCGGATCCCGTCTGGATGCTGTGGCGGAAGGCGCCACCTTGGGGCTGGCAAGCCCCTCTCCCATCATCGATCTGCGTTCCCGCAGGATCCTGAGGAACTGAAACCATGGATCGTTATTATGTTCTGGGAAATCCCATTGCCCACAGCCGCTCTCCCCGGATCCACAGCGCCTTTGCCGCCGCTCTGGGCCAGGAACTGAGCTATGAGGCCCGGCTGGTTCCCCTGGAGGGCTTTGCCCGGGAGATTGAGCTCCTGAAGCAGGAGGGCTTTAGGGGCTGCAATGTCACCGTGCCTTTCAAGGAGCAGGCCTTCCGGGCCGCTGATCGGCTGTCTGACCGGGCGTCCCTTGCCGGGGCAGTGAACACATTGTCCTATGACGGGGGGATCCTTAGCGGGGACAACACCGATGGGGAGGGGCTGGCCCGGGATCTCGCCTGCCTGGGAGTACCCCTGGAGGGCAGATCAGTCCTGCTGCTGGGGGCCGGCGGAGCCGCCAGGGGCATTGTGGCCAGTCTGCTCCAGGGGCATCCCCGGAGACTCCATATCGCCAACCGGACGGTGTCCCGGGCCGGCGCCCTGGCGGATCTGGCCCGGTCCTCACCCATGGCCGGCTCCTGTGACGTCTCCTCCTCGGGCTTTGAGGAGGCTGAGGGGGACTTTGATCTCATCATCAACGCCACCAGCGCCTCCCTCTCCGGGGAGATCCCGCCTTTTCCCGGATCCCTCTTGCATGAGGGGGTGTTTGCCTATGATCTCATGTATGCCCCGGAGGACACACCCTTTGTGGCTCGGGCCCGGAGCCTGGGCGCCGGGGCGGCTGACGGCCTGGGGATGCTGGTGGAGCAGGCGGCGGAAAGTTTCAGGATCTGGCGGGGGGTGCGGCCGGACACCGCTGATCTGAAGGATCGGCTCCGGCAGGAAATGCGGCGGGGCTGACATGGGATGCCCCTTGCAGATGGTGTCGGAAACGGATCCCTCCTTTCCGGAGCGCCACCGGGATCTGGCATCCTTGGAATATCCGGTGCCCTATGCCCTGGTTCAGACCCCTGAGCGCCTGGAGATCAGGGAGTGCGGCCCCGGAGGTGCCAGGCTTTGTGTGGATTTCCTCACTGGGCGTCTGGGCTACCGGCGCCAGCACGGGGGCGGCGCCGGCCAGGCGGTGGCCCGGGCGGTGATGTCCCGGTCCAAGGAGCCGCCCCGGGTCATTGATGCCACCGCCGGCATGGGCCGGGATGCCTTTGTGCTGGCCTCCCTGGGCTGCCGGGTGACCATGTTTGAGCGCAACCCCGTGGTGCGGCTCCTGCTGGAGGATGGTCTCAGGCGGGCCTACGGGGATCCGGAGCTCCGGGAGCGCCTGATCCTGAGCCCCCTGAATTCCATCCTGGATCTGCCCCGGGAGCAGTGCTGCGATGTGGTTTACCTGGATCCCATGTTCCCGGAGCGGCGCTCTTCCGCCCTGGTGAAGAAGGACATGCGGATCTTCCATCATCTGGCGGGGGCCGATGCTGATGCCGGGGAACTGCTGCCCCGGGCCCTGGAGTTGGCTGCCCGGCGGGTGGCGGTGAAGCGCCCCCGGGGCGCCCCCTATCTGGGGGATGTGCCCACCGCCGACAGCATTGTTACCCCGGGATGCCGGTTTGATCTCTATTTCCCGGGGAAGTTGTATCCGCCCGGGGAGCCGGGGTCGAAGGGACCCTGAAAGGGAGAGCCCGGCTGATCCGGGAGGAAGGGAAGAGCTCGGCAGGAACGGGAGCGGCGGCGCCCCGGAGACGTTTCCGGCGCCCGGTTTCAGGAGAGTCCGGATCAAAATTTGGGAACAATGGCAGATCCCGCCGGGAGCGGATCTGATACATTGACAGTGGCAGGATCCGCTGTCAACGGAGATAACGGAATGCAGGTTGAGAACCAGGCGGAACAGATCCCAGATCAGATGGAGGAAACGGCTGATCTGGATGCCTTTGTCCATGCCTTTGAAATTGGCGACTACCGCACAGCGCTGGCTGGCTTCCGCCCCCTGGCGCTGAATGACAACGCCAAGGCCCAGTATTATCTGGGCATGATGTACCTGGGCGGCCGGGGCGTCATCCGCAGTCAGCGTCAGGGCCGGGAGTGGATCGCCCAGGCCGCCGATCAGGGCTACGGTCAGGCGGTGGCGGAGATGCGCCGCATTGACTCCTCCTCCGCAGAGGTCCGCTGGAATGTGGGCAACTCCCGGAATCCTCAGGGCAGATCCTCCCTGGCCCGGCATGCCCCAGCACCGGTCCAGTCCCCCACCAGGAAGGCCGGCGAGATCACGCCTGTGGCCTGGGATCAGGATGCCGCCTACCTGTATGCCCGGGAGGCCACCTCCTCATCCGGCCGTGGCGGCCAGGATCGCAAGGTGGTCTGGGTCTCCTCCCGCAATTCCCTGAATTCCGATTTCAACTGCCTGAAGAAACTGGCTGAGGCCGGTGATGCCCGGGCCCAGTTCCATCTGGGCATGATGTATGTGTTCTCCCGGGACATTGAGCATGATGCGGTCCAGGGGGCCGAGTGGTTGGATCAGGCCGTCCGATCCGGCCTGCTTGTCGCCTCGGTGAACCTAGCGCGGCTGTATTTTGCCGGGGTGGGGGTCTCCCGCTCTGAGGAGGCGGGGCTCCGACTGCTGAAGCCCGCCGCTGCCAAGGGCATGCCCGAGGCCCAGGTGATGATCGCCTCCCACCTGCTGGATCCCGCCTCCACCGGCCACAGCCCGGAGGAGGGCCTGAAGTGGCTGAAGGAGGCCGCCGCCGGAGGCAGTGTCCGGGCCCTGATCATGCTGGGGGACGCCTACCGGGACGGGCTGTACGGGCTGGAGGCTGATGCCAACCGGGCCCGGGACTGTTATGACCGGGCCGCCTCGGCGGACAGCACCGAGGCCTGCTGCCGCCTGGGGATGATGCTGGCAGGACAGGCGATCCCCGACTACACCGCCGCCATATCCTATTTCACCCGGGCCGCCGCCGGGGATGATCCGGAGGCCCAGTACATGCTGGGCACCTTCTGCGAGCAGGGTACCGGGGTTCCCCAGAGCACCGGGGAGGCCCGGATCTGGTACCAGAAAGCTGCGGAGAACGGCTGTGTCCGGGCCCAGGTGCTCCTGGCTAACCTTTATGAGCGGGGCCAGGTTCCCGGCGCCGACTCCCAGGAGAACGCCTACCGCTGGTTCCGCCGGGCTGCGGAGAACGGATCTTCCGAGGCCCAGTACAAGCTGGCATACTATATCGAGCACAACCTGGTCAGTTCGGATGACGTGGATGAGCCTGATGACAATGCCCGGGAGGTGCTGTGGACCAGCGCCAGCCGGCGGGGAGCCTCGGGATCATCCCGGCGCAGCCGTCTGGCCTTTCACTGGTACATGATGGGCGCCATGCAGGGGAACATCGACTGCGAATTTGCCGTAGCCCGGATGTACCAGGAGGGCAAGGGGATCCAGCAGAGCCAGGAGAAGTCCCTGAACTGGTATGTGCGGGCCGCCGAGCACGGCCACATTCAGGCCCAGGTCAGCCTGGCCCGGTGTTACGAGACTGGCAACGGCGTGGCCATGGACGAGAAGAAGTCCGTCTACTGGTACCAGAAGGCTGCGGACAAGTCGGATCCCGAGGCCATGTTCGCCCTGGGGAATGTCTATGAGCAGGGCAAGAGTGTGCGGCAGAACTATCGCACCGCCCTGGACTACTTTGTCCGGGCCGCAGATCTGGGCTGCCTTGACGCCATCTACAAGCTGGGACGGCTGTATTCCTCCAGCTATCTGGTGGCCCACAACATGACCAAGGCCATGGACTTTTTCAGCCGTGCCGCCAAGGAGGGCCACATCGGGGCCAAGAAGGCCCTGGCGGCCATCTGCATGGCAGACGACGAGGTGCCGGCGGACTACGGCAGGGCCCTGTCCCTGCTTCAGGAGCTCATCAAGCTCAAGGAGCCCACCGCCTACTGCATGATGGGCCGGATCTTCGGGGAGGGCCTGGGGGTGCCGGAAGATCGGGAGAAGGCGGTGGAGCTGTACCGCTACGGGGCTGATGCCGGGGATCCGGCGGCCCAGTTCGCCCTGGGCCGGGCCTTCGAGAAGGGCTGGGGGGTGTCCCAGAGCAGCCGTGATGCCGCCCTGTGGTATGACCGGGCCTCCCAGCAGGATCATGTGGAGGCCACTTACCGCCTGGGGCTGTTGTGCCGGTACGGCCGGGGCGTGCCTCAGGATCTGTTCCGGGCCGCTGAACTGTTCCGGAAGGCTTCCTCCAAGGGAAGCTCTGATGCCTGTCTGGAGCTGGGACGGATGTATGAGAAGGGCGTGGGGCTGGAGACGGACTGCTCCCAGGCCCTCAGCTGTTATCGCCGGGTGGCAGCCCAGGGCAACGCCGAGGCCCAGAACTGCATCGGCTATCTGTATCTGGGCATGTCCAGTTCCCCCAATGCCCTGAAGCAGGCCTATGCCTGGTTCTGCAAGTCGGCAGCCCTCTGCAACCCCCGGGGGTGCACGGAGCTGGCCTATCTCTGCAGTCATGGTATGGGGTGCGATCTGGACTATGAGCGGGCCCTGGGTCTGTACCGGCGGGCGGTGGAAATGGGCTATGCCGACGCCATGTATGCCTATGCCAAGATGTTTGAGATGGGCCTGGGAGTGAAGGCGGACAGCCGCCAGGCTTACAATTATTACGACATGGCCTCCCGGAACAACCATGTCAAGGCCATGGTGAAGGTGGGGCGGATGTCGCTGGAGGGGATCGGCTGCGTCCGGAATGTCAGCCACAGCGTGCAGATGTTCAATATGGCCTCCGAGGCTGGCAACGCCAATGCCCAGTATGAGCTGGCCAAGCTTTATTTTGAAGGCGTGGGCGTGGGCATGGACAAGCAGCAGGCCTATGTCTGGAGTTCTATGGCGGTGGCCAATGGCTGTGCTGATCCCGGAGCGGCGGAGCTCCGGGACGAGGCGGCCCGGTCCCTGACATCTTCCCAGCTGAGTGAGGCCCAGTGTGAGGCCTCCCTGATGTTTGAGAATTCCAGGAGCTCTTAGGATGGGCACGGTCAGGATCATCAGCGGGCGTTACCGGGGACGCCGTCTCCGGGTGCCGGATGAGGAGGGGCTTAGGCCCACCACCGACCGGGTGCGGGAGACCCTGTTCAACTGGCTGCAGTTCAGACTGAACGGGGTCCGCTGCCTGGATCTCTTTGCGGGATCCGGGGCCCTGGGGTTGGAGGCCGCCTCCCGCTTTGCCGGGCAGGTGGTGATGACTGATCGTAATCCCCGGGCGGTGGGGAGCCTCCAGGAGAATGTCCGGATCCTGGGCTGCACCAACGTCACGGTCACCCAGACTGACGCATTGCAGTTGGTGTCCCGGAAGTGCCTGGAGCCCTATGACGTGGTGTTCCTGGATCCCCCCTATCACCGGGATCTCCTGGAGGCAGCGGCCCGGGGACTGGAGGATCATGGCTTTCTCCGGGAGGGGAGCCTGATCTATGCGGAGCATTCCGCAGATGAATCACCGGCTCTGCCCGCTTCCTGGCAGCTCTTCCGGAGCGGTAGCGCAGGGCAGTGCCGCTTTGCCCTTTATGAGGTTCACCGGGGGGATCCGGCGGCCGGGGCGGCGGAGCCGGGCTCCTAAAGCCCGTGAGTTTTCACCGCCTCCTGGGTTATAATCTGCCAAGGGCCGGCATCAGCTGCTGACGCCGGCTTTGCTGTTTTTTGTTGCGGGATCACAAGGCTGATCCCGCGGTTTTCATGGTTTGCGGAGTGCCGGCATGGGACTGTTTTCCTGGGGAAAGAAGAAGGAAGGATCGTCAGAGGCTGATGCTGTGCCGGAGAAAGCCGGGGCAGCGGAGACTGCTGCCTCCGGATCCGGTGACCGCCGGGGTGAGGATCCCACTGCAAGTCCGGCAGCAGTTCCCGCTGAGGGCGGGGAGAAGGAGCAGAAGAAGAAGGGCTTCTTCAGCCGCCTGGTGCAGGGTCTTAGGAAGACCAAGAACAATATCGGCTATGGCCTGATGGCACTTTTCCGGGGGAAGAAGATCGATGACGATCTCTTCGAGGAGCTGGAAACCTCCCTGCTGATGGCAGATCTGGGGGTGGACACCACCAGGAAGATCATGGACGCCGTGACCTCCAGGGCACGCCTGGGGGAGCTCCGGGACGCCGAGGCTCTTTATGAGATCCTCCGGGAGCAGATGCTGGAGATCCTCCGGCCGGCGGAGCAACCCCTGGTGATCGAGGGGCACCGCCCTTATGTGATCCTCATGGTGGGGGTCAACGGGGTGGGCAAGACCACCACCATCGGCAAACTGGCCCGGAAGTTCCGGGAGCAGGGACGGTCGGTGATGCTGGCCGCCGGTGACACTTTCCGGGCAGCGGCGGTGGAGCAGCTGCAGGTCTGGGGTGAGCGCAACGGCATTCCGGTGGTGGCCCAGCAGACCGGATCCGATGCCGCCTCCGTGATTTATGACGCCCTGAGCTCCGCCCGGTCCAAGGGGACGGATGTGCTTATTGCCGACACCGCCGGCAGGCTTCAGAACAAGGCCAACCTCATGGAGGAACTGGCCAAGATCGTCCGGGTCATGCGGAAAATTGATCCCACGGCGCCCCATGAGGTCCTGCTGACCCTGGATGCGGGTACCGGTCAGAATGCCATCAGCCAGGCGGAACTGTTCAATAATGCCGTGCCGGTGTCCGGGATCTGCCTGACCAAACTGGACGGCACCGCCAAGGGCGGGATCATCTTCGCCATTGCCGACCGCTTCCGTATCCCGGTGCGCTTCATCGGTGTGGGAGAGGGGATCGAGGATCTCAGGGATTTCAACGCCGGGGACTTTGTGACTGCGCTGTTCTCCCGGGATGACGAGTGACGGGTGACGGCCGATGATCCGCTTTGAGCAGGTGTCCAAAAGCTACGTGGGCGGCTTCCAGGCCATCCAGCAGGTGAGCTTTTCCATTGCCAAGGGGGAGATGGTGTACCTTAGGGGCCACAGCGGCGCCGGGAAGAGCACCCTCCTGAAGATGATCTCCGCCATTGAGCAGCCGAGCCTGGGCCGGATTTACTTCAACGGCGAGGATATCACCCGGCTGACCCGGGAGCGGATCCCCTACATACGGCGCCAGATCGGCATGATCTTCCAGGATTACCGCCTCATCAACAGCCGCACGGTGTTTGAGAATGTGGCGCTCCCCCTGGAGATTGAGGGCTACCGCTCTGAGGATATCACCAAGCGCACCAATGCCGCCCTGGACTATGTGGGCCTGATCGACAAGAGCGGTTACTTCCCTTTGACTTTGTCCGGAGGTGAGCAGCAGCGGGTGGGCATTGCCCGGGCCATCGTCCATTCCCCCCGGATCCTGCTGGCTGACGAGCCCACCGGCAATCTGGATCCCGAGATGTCTGCGGAGATCCTGAAACTGTTCACGGTGTTCAACCGCAGCGGCGCCACGGTGCTCCTGGCCACCCATGACAGCAGCCTCTTCAGCCTGAAGCCCTGCCGACAGCTGGTGCTCCGCCGGGGGAAGTTGGTGGCCGACGAGCCGGCTCCCGCCGCCGCACCGGCCCGGGAAACCCGGGAGGCCAGACATGGCTGAGAACCGCAAGTCCGCCGGGCGTGAGCGCCTTATTCTGCAGCACTGGAGGGTCTTCCGGAGATCTTTCCTGTCCCTGCTGTCCTCTCCCTTCCGCACCTGCCTGACTCTGGCGGTTATTGCCGTGAGCCTGGCGGTGCCCATGACATTCTATGTGCTGTACCTCAATGCGGCCATGGTGACTGCCCGGCTGAATGACACCTGCCAGATCTCCCTGTACCTTCACCGGGAACTCCCCCGGGAGAAGGCGGAGGCCTTCACGGAGCGCATGCGCTCTGATCCCCAGATCCGCACGGTGCGCTTCATCCCCCGGGAGGAGGGCATTGTGGAGTTCTCCCGGCTCTCGGGCTTTGCCGAGCCCATCAGGTACCTGGCGGAGAATCCGCTCCCTGATGTGCTGGTGGTGACCCCGGCAGAGGAGATCGTGGCCGATCAGAATGCCGCCGAGAGCATGCTCCGGCGTCTGAACGCCCTTGAGGAGGTGGAGCAGGGCAAGTTTGACCTCATGTGGGTCAAGCGGCTGAAGGGGATCGCCAGCTTGATGCGGAACCTTGCCATATCCCTGGGGATCATGCTGCTGGCCGGGGTCATCCTCACGGTGGCCAACACGGTGCGGATCAACGTCATGTACCACCGGGAGGAGATCATGGTCATGAAGTTCTTCGGCGCCACCGACTCTTTCATCGCCCGGCCCTATGTGTACTCCGGCATTCTCTTGGGCTTTTTCGGTGGCCTGCTGGCCTGGTGGGTCAACGAGTTCTTTGTCCTCTGCGCCTCCTACATCGTCAATGAGCTGGCCGAGCTGTACGGGGAGAAGTATGAGATGTCCCTGCTCTCCTTCTGGGAGACCTCCGCTGTGGTGGTGGTGAGCATCCTGCTGAGCGTGGTGGCCACCAAACTCACCCTCATGCGCTACAGCGACCGCTGATCCGGCGCTGATCAGGGTTGGCAGGGGCTGATCCTGTCAGATCCAAGCCGGCCTTTGGACCGGATCCCGGAGCCAGGTGTCTGGTGCTCCTGCAGCAGATCCCCGGCTCCCTGCCTGTCGCCTTCACCGGCCGTCCTTCCGGCATCTGCCGTCCCGCCAGACTCTTCTTTCCGCGATCATTCGTCTTCACCGCCACTGCTTCTGAGCCGTATGCGCCCTGTCCCGCAGCACCGGGTCCCAGGTCTGAACGGCATGTTTGTCCTTCCTTTCTTGCGGAATGCAAAAAACTGTATATTTTGTGATCAATGTTGATTTTTTCAGAATTTGCACTATACTTCATGTGTGCGGAATGGCGTGCAGAGCCTTTCCGGTGATTTTGGGAATGCGGAGCTGAAGACGAAGATGACAGAGCTTGTGAGCAGTGCCGGTGCAGGTTCCCTTGTACAGTATGACGGACTTGAAGCCTACATCAGCAGGATCAACAGTTATCCCATGCTGACCAAGGACGAGGAGTACAGCCTGGCTGAGCAGCTCCGGGAGACCGGAGACAAGGAGGCCGCCTACCGTCTGGTCATGTCCCACATGCGCTTCGTGGTGCATGTGGCCAGGGGCTATCTGGGCTACGGCCTCCCCCTGAAGGATCTGATCCAGGAAGGCAGCGTGGGCCTGATGCAGGCGGTCAAGCGCTTTGATCCTAGGGCTGGGGTCCGGCTGGCAACTTATGCCATTCACTGGATCAAGTCTGAGATCCACGAGTTTGTGATCCGCAACTGGAAGATGGTCAAGGTGGCCACCACCAAGGCCCAGCGGAAGCTGTTTTTCAATCTGCGGAAGTTCAAGCGCAGTGTGTCCTGGCTTTCCAGCTCCGATGTGAGCATGGTGGCCCAGGAGCTGGGCGTGACCCCGGACGAGGTCACCGAGATGGAGACCCGCATGGCCTCCACTGATGTGTCCTATGACTATGCCGAGGATGACGAGCCTGAGGGCCGTCAGCTCAATGCACCCTGCCTCTTCCTGGAGGATCGTACTTCCAACTTCTCCTTGAAGTACGAGAATGCCAACTGGCAGAAATGCGCCCAGGAGGCCCTGAAGGAGGCCTTTGACAAACTGGATGAGCGAGCCCGCTACATTATCCGCCGCCGCTGGCTGGATGAGAAGCCGGCAACCCTCCAGGAGCTGGCTGACAAGTACTCGGTTTCAGCTGAGCGGATCCGCCAGTTGGAGAAGCAGGCCATGGATACCCTGCGGAAATACATAGCCGAAAAGAAGATCTGATCCCTTAAGGGATCACGGCTCACCGGGACCAAATGCCCCGGTTGCTGCCGCCTGGCACCTACTGGCGCTAGGCGGCAGTTCTGTTTTTCGGGAGTGCGATTTTCAAGGGGGCGGTTTTCAAGGAGTGCCCCCCGGCCGCCTCCGGGAGCTTCACACCGGTGCGTTCACCCTTCTCCGGCGCAACCGCTATTCTCCGGATCAATTGCCCGGACAGGGCTGCGGCCTGTTGCCGGGCGCAAAAAAAGGGACCCCGTCAGGGATCCCCTTCTCATCTGGCGGCCATGCCGCCTTATGCTGAAGGCGCTCAGCCCACCATCCACATGGTCAGGATCCCCAGTCCCAGGCAGACCACGCTGATGATGCCGCCGGCGAACATGATGTCCCGGTTGCGCAGGTAGCCGGTGGCATAGGCCAGGGCGTTAGGCGGGGTGCTGATGGGCAGGCTCATGGCAAAGGAGATGGCGATGGCGCAGAACATGAGCACCGTGGACCGTGCAATGCCGATGTCGCCGGCCTGGGTCAGCACTGCCACAGCAATGGGCAGCATCAGGTTGGCGGAGGCGGTGTTGGAGATGAAGTTGGACAGTGCCCAGCCGATGATGCTCAGCAGGATCACGATCATCAGGCCGCTGTACTGGGCATAGTCGATGATGTTGGCCAGCTTGGCTGCCAGACCGGTCTTGCCCAGGGCGTCACCCAGGGCGATGCCTCCGGCAATCAGCCAGATCACATCCCAGTTCATGGTCTTGATATCGGCGGTCTTGATGATGCCGGTGCAGGTGTAGCCGATGAGAGGGATAAGGGCGACCACATAGCTGTTGATCCCGTGCCAGCGCTCGGTCATCCACAGGAGGATGGTCAGGGCGAACACCACATACACGGTGATGGATTTCCAGTCCTTGGCAAACTTGGATTCAATCTTGATCTCGATTTCCTTCTGCTTGATGGGGTAGAGGACACACAGGAGGATCCAGCCCACCAGGACGCAGACCACTGCCAGGGGGAAGCCCACCTTCATCCACTCCAGGAAGCTGATGGTGTCAGCTCCGGTGAGGAAGCCCAGGGCAATGGCGTTGGGAGGTGTGCCCACGGGGGTGGCGATGCCGCCGATGTTGGCAGCCACGGGGACGCAGAACACAATGGCCTTGATCCCCCGGTCAGCCTTGTCGAACACCGCGATCACCGGGGTGATCATGGCCAGCATCATCACGGTGGTGGCGGTGTTGCTCATGAACATGGCAAAGCAGGCCGTCACGGTCATGATGCCCAGGGTCACCATGGCAGGTTTCTTGCCGAAGGGCTTCAGCAGGATCCGGGCCAGGTTGATGTCCAGCTTGTACTTGGTGGCGGCTATGGCCAGGGCGAATCCGCCGATGAACAGGATCACCACCGGGGCGCTGAAGCTGCTGAGGACGGACTTGTAACTGATGACGTGGGCCTTGTCAGCCTCCATCAGGTAGTCCCTTAGACCCCAGAAGGAGGAGTCCGAGATCAGGATGGCCAGGGCTCCCATGGCGAACAGGGAGGTGGCGTAAACCGGAATGGGCTCGGTGATCCAGCAGAAAGCCGTGGCGGTGAAGATCACCAGCAGGATATGCTGCACCGGGGTGAGATCCAGGGCACCGGGGAAAAGCAGTGGCAGGAAGCCGGCAATGATGGAGGCCACCACCACGGTTATGATCTTGATGATCTCGGTTCTCACATTCATCTTGGTTTCAGGCTCATCTTCGGAACGATCAGCCATCATGGGCCTGGGCTGCTGGACAGCCGCGCTGCCGCCGCTGTCCTGAGCGGCAACACCATCGCCCGTCTGCGGTATGGGTCTGTCTTCGCTCAAAATAAACTCCTGTTATGAAAACAAAAAAACGTGCGCAGTATATCACAGAAGATTGTGCACAATTCAGACAGATGTGGATTTTGAAAGGTGGCTGACAGAATGAGTTTTTTCCCGGAAAACCCTGTGCCGGCCCCGGGTGGCGGGTATTTATCCCCCCGTGGCCATGGGATATAATGGATTTTTGCCCCACATTGCGACTCATAATAAAGATCAGTAGCGTTCTCTTATGGAAAACATCGAAATCCGCGGCGCCCGCACCCACAATCTCAAGAATGTGAGCCTGGTGATCCCCCGGGACAAGCTGGTGGTGGTCACCGGCATTTCCGGATCGGGAAAGTCCTCCCTGGCCTTTGACACCCTGTATGCCGAGGGCCAGCGGCGGTATGTGGAGTCCCTCTCCCCCTATGCCCGGCAGTTCCTCTCCATTATGGACAAGCCGGACGTGGATCATATAGAAGGTCTGTCCCCGGCCATTTCCATTGAGCAGAAGGCCTCCTCCCACAATCCCCGGTCCACGGTGGGCACCATCACGGAGATTTATGACTACCTCCGCCTGCTCTTTGCCCGGGTGGGCGAGGCCCGCTGCCCCCGCCACGGGGTGACCCTGAATGCCCAGACCGTCTCCCAGATGGTGGATCAGGTGTTGGCCCTGCCGGAGGGCACCAAGCTGATGATCCTCTCCCCGGTGATCAGCGACCGCAAGGGCGAGTACCGCCAGCTGCTGTCTTCCCTGGCCGCCGACGGCTTTGTCCGGGCCCGGATTGACGGGGAGATCTGTGATCTGTCGGATCCACCGGAGCTGGAGCTGCGCCGGAAGCACACCATTGAGCTGGTGGTGGACCGCTTCCGGGTGCGGGCGGATCTGCAGCAGCGCCTGGCGGAGTCCTTTGAGACCGCTCTGAAGCGCTCCGGGGGCCTGGTCCATGTGGACTACATGGACGGTGAGAATGCCGGGAAGATGATGATCTTCTCCAACCGCTTTGCCTGCCCGGTGTGTGGCTACTCCCTGAGCGAGGTGGAGCCCCGGCTTTTTTCCTTCAACAACCCTGCCGGGGCGTGCCCCGACTGCGGCGGCCTCGGCAGCCGGGAGCAGGTGGATCCTGAAAAGGTGGTGACAGATCCGGATCTGTCCGTTGCCGGCGGCGCCATCCGGGGTTGGGACAAGCGCTGCTACTATTATTTCCAGTATCTCAAGAGTGTGGCTGATCATTACGGCTTCTCCCTGGATGTGCCCTACAGGGAACTCACCGATCGGCAGAAGGGCCTGCTCCTTTACGGCACCGGCACGGAGGAGATTGAGATCAAGGTGTTCTCTGACAACGGTCTGGTGAAGACGATCCGCAAGCCCTTCGAGGGGATCATCCCCAACATGAGCCGCCGCTACTTTGAGCCCAAGGGTCCCTCCTATCTGGCCAATGCCATGTCCAAGTATGTTTCCGTCAGGGTGTGCAGCACCTGCCACGGCTCCCGGCTGAACGAGTCCGCCCGGAACGTCTTTGTGGGGGACTCAAGCATTGCGGACGTGATCAACATGCCCATCCATGAGGCGGAGAAGTTTTTCCGGAACTTAAGTTTCACCGGGCAGAAACTGAAGATCGCCGAGAAGGTCCTCAAGGAGATCTGCGACCGGCTGTCCTTCCTGGTGAATGTGGGGTTGGGTTACCTGACCTTGGCCCGGACCGCCGAGACCTTGTCCGGCGGTGAGTCCCAGCGGATCCGCCTGGCCAGCCAGATCGGCGCCGGCCTGGTGGGGGTCATGTATGTGCTGGACGAGCCCAGCATCGGCCTGCACCAGCGGGACAACGGCAAGCTGCTGGACACCCTGCAGCATCTCCGGGACATCGGCAACACCGTCATTGTGGTGGAGCACGACGAGGAGACCATGCGGGCGGCGGACTTCATTGTGGATGTGGGCCCCGGGGCCGGCGTTCACGGCGGAGAGATCCTGGCGGCGGGCACTCCCCAGGAGATCATGGACAACCCCCGATCGGTCACCGGTGACTACCTGGCGGGCCGGAAGCGCATCCCCATTCCCGTCCGCCGGTCGGCGGCGGCCGATCAGTGGCTGATCCTGCGGGGTGCCTGCGGCAACAACCTCAAGGATGTGGATCTGAAGCTACCTGTGGGTCTGTTCACCTGCATCACCGGAGTCTCCGGATCCGGCAAGTCCACCCTGATCAACGACACCCTCTACAAAATTGCCGCCCGGCTCCTGAACCGGGCTGAGTCCCAGGAGTCCTTCCCCTATGAGTCCATTGAGGGACTGTCTTATTTCGACAAGGTCATCGCCATCAACCAGGATCCCATCGGACGCACACCCCGATCCAATCCGGCAACCTACACCGGGGCCATGGCCCCCATCCGGGATCTGTTTGCCGCCACCGAGGAGGCCCGGGCCCGGGGCTACAACTCCGGCCGCTTCTCCTTCAATGTCCGGGGCGGCCGTTGCGAGGCCTGCGAGGGTGACGGCCTGGTGCGGGTGGAGATGAACTTCCTGCCGGATGTCTATGTGCCCTGTGATGTCTGCGGAGGCACCCGGTTCAACCGGGAGACCCTGGAGGTGAAGTACAAGGGCAAGAACATCTCCGAGATCCTGGACATGTCTGTGGAGGAGGCTTATGAGTTCTTCAAGGCCATTCCCACCGTGGAGCCCAAGCTCCGGCTGCTGAAGGAGGTGGGTCTTTCCTACATCACCCTGGGGCAGTCTGCCACCATGCTCTCCGGAGGCGAGGCCCAGCGGATCAAACTGGCCAAGGAACTGGCCCGGAAGGACACCTCCCGGACCCTCTACATTCTGGACGAGCCCACCACGGGACTCCATTTCAAGGATGTGGACATGCTGCTGCAGGTGCTGTACCGCCTCAGGGACAAGGGCAACACTGTGGTGGTGATTGAGCACAACCTGGACGTGATCAAGACGGCGGACTGGATTGTGGATCTGGGTCCCGAGGGCGGCGACGGCGGCGGCCGGATCATCGCCCAGGGCACTCCGGAGGATGTGGCCGCCTGCCCGGGATCCTACACCGGTCAGTACCTGAAGACGGTGCTCGCCGCCAGCGGCGGGAAAGAGGACTGATCTGTCCGTATGACGGACACCGCCACCGGACTGATCAATTATTGTGATGTGCGGTTAAGGTTTGCCGCCGAAAAAAGTTTTATACTAGCCCAAAGGCGTTCCAGTTCCGCAGACGTCCCGTCTTTGTGCGCTCTGAAGGCGCAGGCTGCCAGGGAAGGCTGCCCTTATGGTGGCGGGGTCGGCGGTGGGAGTGAGATCTCCGGGACGGAGGAGACCGATCCGCAGGCGGACTGCCGCAGGGTGGCAGCGGAGCGCAGAGAACAAGAGAGCAGGTGGTTGTATGCCATTACCTTTGACGAGACAGGATTTCAAGAAATATCTGTACGCCAGCGCCGAGGAGCGCTATGACTTTTTTGTCAAGAGAGTCAGACAGGAGTTGCAGTTCTGGGTGGTGCGCAATGCCGTGACCAAGGACATCATCTTCACCGAAGACGAGGAGTCCCAGTCCATCACCATACCGGTGTGGCCTCATCCGGATTTTGCCATGGAGTTCACCAAGGACAACAATCTCATCAACTGTGAGGCCAAGGAGCTTTCCCTGGTCAAGTGGCTGGCCAACTGGGTGCCCAAGCTGGATGAGGTGAGCATTGAGATTGCCGTGTTCCCCAACGGCGGGGGCGAGTGCGTGACCATTGAGGCCAAGGAGTTCACCGAGGAGATTGATCCTGAGATCAGCTGATCGGCGAGTGGCCGGAGAGCCGCCGGAGATCAGATGGCGTCAGCCGGACAGCAGTTGGGAGACGTAACGCACCGATGTAAGGCGTCAGTCTCTGGCAGTCCGGCAGTTAAGCCGGGCGGACTTACGGCCGGGGCCGGGTGCGCCGGCGGCGGAACTGATGCGATGCCCGGATCCGGGCATAACTGAACGCGGCCCGACAGAAAGGACAGGAATTTTTATACCTTAATTGCCTAATCTTAACTTCCCGGGTGCATTTTACATGCACCCAAAATTTTCCTAAATATTCCACCTTAGCCTATCACTGATTTTTCCTTTCCCTGTCACACTTCTCACC
>CACZLZ010000002.1 GCA_902782145.1 uncultured Aeromonadales bacterium | reverse complement strand
TAACAGACAAAATTGTTGGCGTCAGTGAAGATGCTCTGGTAACTGATCCTGAGACAGCCGGTGACAAAGGCTTTGTAGAGGTTGGTGTTGTCCTTCAGGGCTGAGGCATGGATTCCCCGGATTAGGCTCAGCATCTCGTCGTAGTAGCCGTGTAATTTGGCTTTCTGCAGGGGAACGTCGTACTCATCTATGAGGAGAAACACCTGCTTGTGGTATACGTCATGCAGCAGTGATGTGATTTTTTTGAGAAACTGTGATATATAAGATTCAGCATCGATTGTCAGGGAGTCATTCTGGTCAAACAGTGATTCTTTGCGATTCTGCAGGTCTAGTATTACTTTAATAAAGGAATTAGAGTAGGGGCTGATATCTTCCCGGTTCAGAAGAAATTTGAATTTCTCGGCCTGTTCGACGAGAATATCGAAAAGCTTCGCAACTGCTTTTTTAAAACTGCTTCCCTCAACTCCCTTGAAGGATATGCTGACTACTGGGTACCGACCCATGTATTCATCGCAGAACGGCTTGTCATCTTTGAACACACCCAGATTCTGGAACAACTCCTCCGGTATGCTCCGGTCCTCCGGGTTTGCATAGTTCATTTCCAGAAAGTTCTGGATCATGCTCAGGGTGAGGCTTTTGCCAAACCGGCGAGGCCGGGTCAGAAGGGTCACAATGGGGCCAGTGGTCACCAGATCTTTGAGGAAACCGGTCTTGTCCACATAAACTGATTTCCTTCTGATTGTGCTGGCAAAATCCACAGCACCAAGGGAAAAATTGGGCTTTAAATCGGTCATACTGGTTTTATGCTCCTCTGTTGATCCTCGGCTTTTCTGGAGAAAGCTGGAGTTTCTGAGTTTGAAGGGATCCTTAAGTCAGTTTGGGATTCTGCCTCTGGATCAGTCGTGATCCATGATGCAGTAATCATTTTTCCTTAGCAGAATTTCTACGGCTTTGTCTGCCAGTTCTCTGGTCAGTCCATCTTTGGTTTTTGAGCAACACCAATCTATCTTTTTCCTTTCTTCATATTCTTCTTCTGTGAGTTTTGTCATGGTGGTTACCACATTATGTCGCAGAAATCCCCAGTCCCAGATGTCGTCATCAAGGATCACAAAGGATTCAATTTCAGGATAAAGTGAAAGCCAGGATCTGATTTCTAATGGTCTGGTGAGTCTGCCACGCATGTCGCCGTTCGGGGTCATGCCGTAGACATAAATGTCATAGCTTTGTAAAAGATCCATGAACTGCTGAAATTCAACATGGCTGTCCTTGTAACCATGGATGTAGTTGATAAAGGCTCCCCGCCATGAACTGCTTAGTATAACTTTGGCGTTGGTCCTGCTGATTATGTAGGCTAGTTCTTTTACCATGTTCTCATTGAAGAATTCATGGTTCCCGTTTTCATCATCACCGTCACGGTTCAGCACTCCGTCAATATCAAGAAAAATGATCCGGTCAGCGTAAAATTTGGGATTGGTGTTTTCGTAATTGTCTGCATAACCGTATTCTCCGTCATCATCAAAAAGTTTGTAATGAGCGCGCTGATAATTCATACCTACAAGAATACCTTCATCCACAGGTTGCATTGCGTGCTTGTCGAATACGCTGGTGTAGTCGGTGCCGCTTATCAGAAGATAATTGGGAGTATTAGGGTAATATCCGGGTTCATTCGTATAGTATTTAGGACCAAGTATTGTCTCCATATCACTGATCAGTTTTTCCTGAGAAATGTATGTCAGGATATCTTCAATTTTCCTGAGTTTTTCCTCCATTCTCGTGTCTGGAAGATTAGTAGTCCTGATATAGCAATTCTTGAGGCATTTTAAAATGCTCTCTTTTTCCTCCTCAGTGAATTCGGTGTCTGTAATCAGATATACTGAAAGTTTATCCCTGCTGTTGGGATAAAGATAGAGCATGTAGCGCAGGAAATCATAATTGTCGATATATGTCTTAAGGAAGTGATGCACCACTGGCGGGTAGTATTCAATCCATCTTTTGCGATAGTAAGCATCCTTCGAGTCATCTTTATTTTCTTTGATGTATTCTGTGTATTCTGCAAGATGCTCTTCGAGGGTCGTGCGGAAGTCCACTGTCAGCAGAGAACTGAAATCGTAGAACAGAACAAATTTTTCTTCTTTGCTGCTGTTGTAGCGCCAGTGTTCTAATGTAGGAGTGTAGAGTTTCTCGTTATTTTTAATCCAGTCAGGGATCATAATAATATTTCCAGTAAATCCTTACCACAGCCGGCAGAAAAAGTGTGAATGCCCGTCGGCTTACCTTGCTTGGTATTATATTCACCTGGCAGGATTAATAAATACTTCAGATTGTGTTTAGTTAAATTCTGTGATCAATCTTGCTAAATATTTTGTAATATATGTAAATGTTATCTTTAAGATAATGGTTACGTTTACTGGATAATGGTGATTGTTAATTTGCTATGGATAAATTGCTATATGAATTTGTTATTCTATAAACAGCTCTCAATAGGCTTCCCTGGCATCGGCCCGATCCGCCAGGCGTGGCACTCTGTAAGTTTGCTCAGCTGACCGTCGGAGCTGCCATATTGCAGTCTGTCTTTGCGGCATCATAGCCTTGACATGACGCTGGGTGTTGCACGCATGGTTAGCGAAACCGCCGCTACTTCTGCCTCTTGGCTCCTCGCATTTCCGGGGCTGGCTGAGCCTGCGGCATCTCAGCGGCTGGCTGTCTTGCCTTTTCTGGAGGATTTTGCCGTCATATGCCGGTGATTGTTTGTGCACCCGTTTTTGGCAGCGCCCGGCGCCCTTTCCCCAGAGCAGGGCGGCATCACTTAAGTATTTTCTCCGTTCCTGTGAGGCGGATGATCTCCCTGCCGGCAAATTCCCTCCGGGCTACTGCCTCTGTGGACGGGGAGGCATTGACTATGATGATCCGGCGGCTGTGGCGCCAGACCTTCAGATCCTGGCGGGAGTTCCCGGCATAGTCAAATCCCTCCTCACCGAAGCGGCGCACCAGTTCCCGGCATTTGATCTCTCCGATGAAGTTCTTTCGGATCTTGGTTCCCATGATCCCGTCAAACAGTCCCAGGTGACGGCTGATCTTCATGGCCACCGGAGTGCATGAGCCGGTGCACAGATAGATCTTCCGTCCCCGGGCTTTTTCCTGTCTGAGGAACTCCAGGGTTTCCGGAATATAGGGCAGGGCAGAGGGATCAAAGGTGTAACGCCGGCTGAGCATGTATTTCACGAAAGCCCGCCCCCGGAGGTGCCAGATCCCCGCCATGATGAGCCCCAGGGGATTCTTCCTGAGGTAGGCGGTGAGGGAGCGCAGGGACATGTCCCCGTACACCACGGTGCCGTCCAGATCGACGCACAGGGGAACGTCCCCGGCGGCTTGGGGTTCGTCCTGAGGGACTTGGGGAACATCCTGAGGGATTTCCATGGGCTTTTCTCCTGCTGCCACAGTCTCCGGGAAAGGGTGCTGGGTTGCAGCCTCCGGTTTTCCGGTGCTGGGTTTCCACCTGCAAAAAGGGCGCCTCTTGGGCGCCCGGGAAGTCTGTCACCAGAGCCGCCTGCGGGGGCGGCTTATGTTCTCACAGCAGAATGCGGGTCTTGATGGTCCCGTCAATCTCCTTGAGCCGTGCCAGGGCTTCTTCGCTCTTGTCGCTCTTCTCCACATCCAGCACCACATAGCCCACCTGGGGTGAGGTCTGCAGGTACTGGGCCACCACATTCACACCCAGATCGGCGAAGACCTGGTTGATCTTGTTCAGGATGGCTGCCCGGTTCTCATGCACATGCAGGAAGCGGTTCACGTTTCCCTGCACCGGCAGGGAGACTTCTGGGAAGTTCACTGCGGTGAGGGTGGAGCCGTTGTCAGAGTACTTGATCAGTTTGTCTGACACCTCAATGCCGATGTTGTTCTGGGCTTCCTTGGTGGATGCCCCGATATGGGGCGTGAGGATGACATTGTCAAACTTCTGCAGCGGGGACACGAAGGGATCGTGGTTGGTGGCGGGCTCCACAGGGAACACGTCACAGGCCGCGCCGGCAATGTGGCCGGACTCCAGGGCATCGGTGAGGGCCTGGATATCAACCACTGTGCCCCGGGAGGCGTTCAGGAAGATGGCGCCGTTCTTCATCTTGGCGAACTGCTCAGCGCCGATCATGTTCTTGGTGTCCTCGGTCTCGGGGACATGCATGGTGACGATGTCGGCTCTGGTGAGAAGCTCGTCCAGGGAGCCTACCTGCCGGGCGTTGCCCAGGGAAAGCTTGTTCTCAATGTCATGGTAGATGACCCGGAGTCCCAGAGACTCGGCGATGATGCCCACCTGGGTGCCGATGTGGCCATAGCCCACAATGCCCAAAGTCTTGCCCCGGGCCTCGAAGCAGCCGCTGGCGTTCTTGTCCCAGCCGCCCTCGTGGGCCTTGGCGTTCTTTTCCGGAACCCGGCGCAGCAGCAGCAGGTATTCTCCGGTGACCAGTTCAGCCACGGATCGGGTGTTGGAGTAGGGGGCGTTGAACACGGGGATGCCGTGCTCAGTGGCCGATTTCAGATCCACCTGGTTGGTGCCGATGCAGAAGCAGCCCACGGCCACCAGCTTCTTGGCGGCGTCAAAGACCTCGGGAGTCATGAATGTCCGGGATCTGATCCCCAGGAAATGCACGTCCTTGATCTTCTCCAGCAGCTCCTCCTTCTCCAGGGAGCCCTTGAGATACTCCACGTTGGTGTATCCGGCCTTGTTGAACTCCTCCACGGAGCTCTGGGCTACCCCTTCCAGCAGAAGGATCCTGATCTTGTCTTTTTCCAGTGAATAGCGACCCATTTGTTTTCCTCCTCAGGCGCACTGTCCTGCTGTGCGCTAAACCTTGTTTCTCCTGCTCCTGGCAGCCTCAGCCAGCTGGGTGATGGCGCTTACTGTGTCATCCCAGCCGATGCAGGCGTCGGTGATGCTCTGACCGTACTTGAGCAGAGCCGGATCGGTGCAGTCCTGGCGGCCCTCGTTCAGATGGCTTTCGATCATGACGCCGAAGATGGCCTTGTTGCCGTCGGCCACCTGCTGGCAGACGCTGGCGCAGACGTCCAGCTGCTTCTTGTACTGCTTGCAGCTGTTGGCGTGGCTGAAGTCAATCATCACCTTCTGGGGCAGGCCGGCCTTGGCCAGGGCAGCGCAGGCGTCAGACACGGACTGGCTGTCGTAGTTGGGGGCCTTGCCTCCCCGGAGGATCAGGTGGCAGAAATTGTTGCCGGTGGTGCGGAAGATGGCGCTGTGGCCGAACTTGGTCACGGACAGGAAGGAGTGCTCCGCCCGGGCGGCCTGGATGGCGTCCACGGCAATCTTCACAGAACCGTCGGTGTTGTTCTTGAAGCCCACGGGGCAGGAAAGACCTGAGGCCATTTCCCGGTGCAACTGGGACTCAGTGGTGCGGGCGCCGATGGCTCCCCAGGTGATGAGCTCGTCAAAGTACTGGGGGGACAGGATGTCCAGGAACTCCACTGCGGCGGGCATGCCCATGTTGTTCACGTCCAGGAGCAGCTTCCGTCCGATGCGCAGGCCGTCGTTGATATCGAAGGACTTGTCCAGGTAGGGATCGTTGATGAGACCCTTCCAGCCGACGGTGGTGCGGGGCTTTTCAAAGTAAACCCGCATGATGATGTGCAGATCATCCTTGAACTTCTCCCGGAGCTCTGTCAGCTTGGTGGCGTACTCCAGTGCCGACTTGGGATCGTGGATGGAGCAGGGACCGGAAACCACCAGGAGCCGGTCATCCTCATCCTTGATCATGTTCTCAATGTCCCGGCGGGCGTCGATGACGGTGCTGCGGGCCTTGTCGGTGAGAGGGTATTTTTCCCTCAGGGCCACGGGGGGCAGCACCACCTGGATATCCCGGATCCTCAGATCATCAGTGTCATTGTTGTTGTGCATGTTCTTCTCAGTCTAGTCCTGTTCGCCTGTGCCGCATGGCGCACCTGCGCCGCCGGCTACTGTCTGCTGTTTTCCGGACCGTTCCCTCCGGCCGGAACCCCCGCGATCCCTGTCCCGGCTGGTCTGCCTGACGGACATTTCCTCCGCCAGGAAAACCCCGGCGGCCTGCGGTGTTTTCAACTTTTTTCAGCAATATGATGATATACAAATGGCCGTCTCTAGTCAAAAGAAATGGGCGCCGGATCCCATTCCGCAAGCCCAGTGCGTGCCATCCGTCCAGGGCTGCGTCCGGGCGGGGAGCCTTTCCCTTCCGCTGGGGCCGGACAGGAGGCTTTCCTTCCCGAGGTCTGGCCAGGGGCTTTCCCTCCTGGATGCCGGGTGCTGGGGTGGCTTTCCCTCCTGGCTGACGGGAGCTTGCCCGGCACTGGGATCCCCTGCCGGGCATCACGGGGACCGGGGCCGGCAGGCGGGGTCAGACGTTATTTGGGGCGGGCAGTTATGGTAGAATAAAGGTGACGTGATCTGCGCCGGCCGGAGCGCCGGGAGGCACTCTCCGGCACCGTGCCGGATCGTTATTCCGGATGGGATCCGGGGGACGGCATGGCGCCATCCGGCAGGCATCATCATCCCGATCCGGGAGCTGGCGGTGACATGATCCCGGGGGCAGATCTTACAGGAGGAGCATATGGGTGCTGAAGAGCACAGCGGGCAGACGGCAGAGACCGGCGGGGGCAAAACCCCGGGGCTGATGACCCTGGATCAGGTGGCTGAGGCCTTCATTGCCGGCGACGGGCGGGCCGCCTTCATTCTCTCCTGCCTTGATTTCTTCCTGTATTCCCAGCTGATGTTCCAGAATGCCCCCCTGGAGGAGGCCCAGATCGTGTGGCAGCACAGCCGGGATCTGGCCCGGCTCAGCGGCAGAAAACTGGGCTGTGAGGAGGGGCAGCGGTTTCTCAGCCTCATGGACGACATGCTGGAGAAGAAGGATCAGGATGCCCTGACAGCCTGCACTTCCTATGCGGCCGGCCGGCTGAACCGGCATGTGGATATCACAGACGCCGCCCGGCTCAGGTTCAGTCCCGGGGTGGAGGAGAAGATGCGCCTCCATGAGGAGAAACTGGGGATCGACAACGGCCGCTACCGCCTGTTGCTGGCGACCCGTTTCCGCAAGGGTGGCGCCTCAGCCGGCAGATCCTTTTCCGGCGGCTCCGTCACCGGCTGTCTCATCAAGTTTGGTTGCCTGGTGGCCTTCATGCTGCTGTGCAGTTATGTGATCCTCCGGAGCCTCAGGTGAGGCGGCTTCTGGCATCCGCCGCATTCCTGCTTTTGGCAGGCCCGGCCGCCGCCGGGGAGCGGGAGTGCCTCCATGAGTACGAGAGCGGCAACTACACCGACGCCTTTGTGACCTGCAGCCGGGTGGCGGAGACGGCCACATCTCCCGCCGTGGGGGAGGCCATGGGCTTCATGCACCTGTACGGCCGGGGTGCCGACCGGGACAGCCGCCAGGCGGTGCGTTACTTCCGCGCCGCCTCAGAGCAGGGCAGTGCCCTGGCGGCCTACACCCTGGGGCAGATTTACGGCGAGGGCGTGGGGGCGGTCCGGGATGAGCGCCTGGCAGCCTTCTACAACCGCCTGGCAGCGGAGCGGGGTCATGTTCCGGCGGTGCTCCAGGAGGTCTCCCGGGGCTACGGGCGGGATCCTGCCGACAGTTCTCCGGCAGCGGCGGCGGATTTTGATATGCTCAGCCGGATCCGTTCCTCCTCCCAGGAGGCCCGTTTTCTCCTGGCCGAGTGCTACCGCACCGGCTACGGCACCCCCAGGAACACTGCGGCCGCCCTGGATCTCTACCGGAAGGTGGCCGATCCCGCATCCGATCTGCGGATAGGCATGCTCCGGGAGGAGGCTGGTGACACCGCAGGGGCGGAGATCCGCTACCGCCGGGCGGCGGAGAACTGCCCCCGCTGCTCCGGGGAGGCTTATTACCGGCTGGGGCTGCTGAAGCAGGACTTCACCCTGCTGGAGAAGGCTCTGTCCCTGGGCTACTACGAGGCGGAGCTGGAGCTGAGCCGCCGGCTCATCAGCTCCGGGGGCGATGCAGATCTGCGGAAAGCGGAGAAATACCTCCGGGATGCCTGCCGCCGGGGCCTGGATCAGGGCTGCCTCCTGGGAGCTGACGTCTATTTCACCCGTCTGTCCGGGGATCCGGTGAAGACGGCGGACTATGTCATGAGCCTGCTCAGGACCGGCGGCGGTGAGGCCTTTGCCCTGCTGGGCCGGGAATACCTCCGGGGCGGCCATCTGCGCCGGGATCCCGAGGCTGCGCTGCGGATGCTGGAGACGGCCCGGCGCATGGGCTCCCTAAGGGATCCCGTGTCCCTGGCCGAGCTTTACCGGGAGCGGGGGGATCTGGAGAGCTTCCGGGGGATCTGCCATGCATTGGTTGAGGGCACGGAAAGCGCGGGCACCGGCTCTGCCGGAGCCGCCCGGGATGCGGCGGACTGCCGGGCACTGCTGGCCTATGACAGTCTCCGATCTGGCGCCGGCGGGACCTCGGTCCTGGCCCGGGTGGAGCGCTCCTTTGCCGAGGGCAGTGCCAGGGCGGGCTTTATTCTGTTCACCATGCTTTCCCGGGGGGAGGGAACCCAGAAGGATCCCGTCCAGGCGGAAAAATACCTGCGGAAGGCCGCTGAGATGGGGGATCCCGGGGCACTGGACCGGCTGTTCCACCGGGAACTGGATGCGGGCAGGTTTGACGGCGCCAGGATCTGCGCCGAGAGGCTCATGGAGCTGCGGCCTGCGGCGGGTCTGCTCCGCCTGGGACAGTATTATCTCCGGGCGGAGCCCCGGAACTACGCCCTGGCTCTGAAGAACTTTGAACTGGCGGCCCGGAGCGGTTCCGACGAGGCGCTGCTGTTCCTTGGTGAGATGCGGGAGAAGGGTCAGGGTGCCCCCCGGGATGTGTTCTTGGCCTGCGAGTATTACCGCCGGGCGGCGGCCCAGAAGGTGCCGGGATCCTCCCGGGCCCTGTCCGCCTGCCTGTGGGATCTCCATGAGGGGGATGTGCGCAGTTTCCTGCCCTATCTGGAGGCGGCGGCTGCCGACGGGGATGTGGAGTCCATCCGGCGCCTGACGGCGGTGTATTCCGACGACGAGTCCGGAACCCGGAATGATCGGGAGCTGGTGCGCTGGGTTACTGCGGGGGCCAAGCTTGGCATGATGGACTGCCTGTACCGTCTGGGGGATCTCTACATGCAGGGCATGCGGGATATCCTGGATCGGGACATTGGTCTGGGGATCAAGTACCTGGGTCTGGCCATGCAGAAAGGCTCTTCCCCGGCGGCCTGGTCCCTGGCTTCCTTCTACGCCCAGAGCGGCAAGCACCGGGAGGCCTGCGGGATCTATGAGAAATTTGCCGCCAGCGGCGACTATCCCTTTCAGCAGGAGCTGGCCCTGTGCTACATCAACGGCCGGGGGCGGCCTCGGGATCTTAAGAAGGGAGAGGAGTTGCTGCTGGACGCCTACACCCGGAACCAGAGCAGTGAGGTGGCCTACCTCCTGGGGCAGACCTACAGCGACGAGTCCTCTCCCCTGTACAGCATGGACAAGGCGGTGGAGTGGTATATGGATGCGGCCGATCTGGGGGACACCGGGGCGCTGTTCAACCTGGGGGCACTGTATGAGCGCTCCTCCCCGGAGTTCAGCCTGGAGAAGGCCTTCCATTATTACAGCAAGTCCATGGAGACCGGGAACATGGCGGCCCAGCTGAAAGTGGCCCAGGCACTGTTCGAGGGCCGGGGCACGGTCCGGGATCCCCGGAAGGGCTGTGATCTGGCCGAGGAGGCGGTGGAGTTCTCTATCACCGACGCCAATCCTATCCTGGCTTTGTGCTATCTCACCGGCCAGGGCCGGGAGAAGAGCTTTGACAGGGCGGTGGCGTTGCTCCATGACGGCTCCGACAACCGCAACACCCAGAGTAGCCTGATGCTGGCGGATATCTATTCCGCCGGGATCCAGGTGGATCCGGATCTGGACTTCGCCTGCGGCTACTATTACCAGGCGGTGCTGTCCTCCCAGACGGTGGAGGAGCTGGATCAGAGCGCCTCGCGCTTTCTTCCCGGGAAACTCTGTCATGGCACCGATCACCGCACCTATGTGGCTTTGAGCATGCTCAGCCGCAAGCTGAACACTGCCCGCTACAGTGCTGAGATCCTGCGGATCCGGGGTTCCCTGAAGGAGAAGGAGCTCAGAAACGCCGATGAGCTGCTGAAGCAGTACGGGGAGGACGGGGATGAGGATTAGCAGATCACTGTGCTGCCTGGGTCTGGCGTGCTCCCTGTGGGGCTGCTCCTGGGGGCCTGATCCCGCGCCGGAGGCTGAGGATGCCCGGGGTCCCGGGATCTGCCATGCGCTTTACCTTGAGGGGGCTTATGACCGGGCCTTTCCCGCCTGCTCCGGGCTGGAGGAGCCTGAGGCCCTGTATGAGACCGCCCAGATGTATGCCCGGGGCCGGGGCACTCCGGCGGATCATCCCCGGGCCCGGCGCCTGATGCAGAAGGCGGCCGCCGCCGGCCATGTCCGGGCCATGTATGAACTGGGGCTGATGTATGACGCCGGGATCGGCGGCCGGGCTGACTTCCAGGAGGCCTTCCGCTGGTACCGCCAGGCGGCGGAGAAGGGCCATGAGGACGCCATGAACAGCCTGGGTCTGATGTACTCCTGTGGTGACGGGGTGGCAAAGGATCCGGAAAGCGCGTTGCGCTGGCATCTGACGGCCGCCGGGCGGGGTAGCGGCCGGGCAATGTTCCATGTGGGCCGGCTGCTGGAGGATGGCCTGGTGCCTCCGGAACGGCTGAACGGCGCCTCTCCGGAGGACTGGTACCGGAAGGCTGCGGATCGGCAGTATCCCGAGGCTGTTTTCCTGCTGGCCAGAAAGTCCTATCTCCGGGGGAAGGATAGCCGGAGCCGCGGTGAGATTGAGCGCGCGGCCTACCTGGGCAGCGCCGCGGCGGCGGTTTTTCTGGGGGATCTGGCCCTGAAAGAGCGGAAGGATCCCATGACCGCCTTCTGCTGGTATTCCCTGGGCGAGGCCGGGGGCAGCAGTGCGGCGGCGGAGAAGAGGAGAGCTCTCGCATCCGGATGGAAGGCTGACAGGCTTGAACGGGCGGCGGAGCGCTGCGGGAGCATCAGATGAACTGCGGAAAGGACAAATGAACAGGAACACACTGCTTGCATGTGCGCTGCTGGCCGGGCTGACGGTCTCACTGCCGGCTCTGGGAGACGGGATCAGTGACGGCACTGACGCTGCGGCATGTCTGGCTCCCCCTGTGGAAAGCTGTGACAGCAGGTGCGCGGCCGGATGTGCCCGGGTGCTGGAGGACAATCCCGGGGAGGCCATGGCCTATTACAAGCTGGCGATCAGGGCTTTGAGCACCACCGGGGATCCCTTTATGCCGGAGGTGGACACCAACCTGAGGATCTGCAGCGCCCTGGGAACATCCGAGAGTGCCCGGTGCGAGATCCTGTATGCTGCCCTGACAGCTTATCCGCACATGTACTCCATCAAGGATCGGCCTGCCAATCCCGATGCCGGCCGGGCCTGGGCTGAGCGGGCGGCCACCAGGGACTTCCCTGAGGCCCGCTGGGCCCTGGCAACCTTCCTGGCCCTGGGGGCTGGGGGCGACGGCCCAGATCTGGAGCGGGCCTACCAGCTGATGAACCTGGATCGCAGTGCCCGGCCCGAGAGGCAGTTCGCCCTGCTTCACGCCATGCTGCTGGAGCATGGCTGGGGAGGATCTGAGAACCTGCTGGAGGCTGACTATTACAGCAAGAAGGGCTATGAGTGGCTGATCAGCGGCCGGCGGATCCTGTCACGCACCGACTCGGTCTATCTGGACATGATCATCCGTTTGGCCTACGAGCTGGGGGACGGCAGACTGATCCACGAGACCGCCTGGGTGTCCACGGTGATCAAAAGCCGGCAGTCGGACAAGAGGTACTCCTTTGAGGCCCTGGACGAGATCCTGGATGACGAGAAGTCCGATCTGAAGGCGGTGGGGGATTTTTACGGCCGGGAGCTTCTGGCAGCCAAATTGGGGGATGCTGCGGCTGAGGCCCGGATCCAGGAGATCCAGGAACTGCTCCGGCAGTATGGCCAGGAGGAGCTGCTGGAGCAGGGCAGTGCCTATGCCCAGGAGCGCATGAACGTCATTATGGCCAACCGGGAGAAGGTGAAGGCCGCAGGCCGGGGAACCGCACGGCTGAAGAAGCAGACCCGGAAATCCCGCCGGGCTGAGCGGGAGAGCCGGTTCAAGACCTTCATCTCCACCACCGCCGGGGGACTCAGGAAAGTGAGGGAGTCGGTCAGGGAGGTCTTTGACTGAGACGGAGACTGAGTCTGATCCTTGGCCTCCGGGCGGCGCTCAGGCCCCCGGGGGATCTGGTTTGCGGGGAACGGGTTTAACAGCAGCGCCGCAGTGCGGCAGGGGGTGATGATGAGATCTGGTAAGTTTCTGTCCGCAGCGCCTGGGGGAGCTTCATGGCTTCTGGCGGTGCTGCTTTCCGGCCTGGCCGGCCCGGCCTTTGGCGAGACTGACTGGCTCCAGCGGGATATCTGCGCCTCCTTTTACAACCAGGATGACTATGCCAACGCCTGGAAGGAGTGCTCAGTCATGGCGGACAGCGGGGATCCCGAGGTGCTCATGGCCCTGGGGTTCATGGCCTTCAAGGGCAAGGGTACGCCTGCGGATGATGACGCCGCCATCAGGTTTTACTCTGACAGCAGCCTCCAAGACAATCCCCAGGCCCAGTACAGCCTGGGCTATGTATATGAGCACCGGAAGCGCAGCCCGGATATGCGCCGGGCCCTCCAGGCCTATATGCGGGCCGCTGATCGGGGCAGCTGGGACGGGGCCTACCGGGCGGCCCGGATCCTGGATGATGGATCCGCCGGCAGTGCTGATTATCCCAAGGCTCTGAAGTATTACAAGCAGGCCGCCTATGCCGGCAATCCCAATGCCATGATCAACCTGGGGGTGATGTACGGCATGGGGCGGGGCACCCAGCCGGATTTTGTGGAGTCCTACGCCTGGTTTTCCTGCGGCTCCCGGGAGAAATCCCTGAAGGGCATGGCCGAGGAGAACATGCGGGTGGCCGCTGGCAGGCTTCCCGGCCGCATGCTGGAAAAGGCCAAGGATCGCGCCCGGGAGATCGGTGCCAAGATCAGGTGGCACTAACCGGAGCGGCCGTATACAGGGCGCAGCTTTTTGGCCAGAAAGGGATCCCATGAGCGTACTCAGCACTATCAGCGACGTTGCCCGGCGGGGGCGGAACATTGTCCTGGATCGGGAGATCCGGGTGGGGGTCACGGGGCTTTCCCGGGGCGGCAAGACTGCCCTGATCACAGCTCTGACCGCAGCTTTCCAGCGGTTCGGCTCCGAGGGCGCCGCCGAGGCTTTTCCTCTTTTCCGGGAGTACGGACAGCACCGGATCTGCTACGGGGGGATCGCCTCCGTCCGGGACCGGGCAGTGCCCCCCTTTCCTTTCCGCCAGGCCATGGACAGCCTGAAGGCCAGTCCACCCTCCTGGCCGTCTCCCACTTCTGATGTCAGTGAGATCCGCCTGGAGCTCAGATATCATGATGACGGTTGGTGGCCCGGTGGTGGCGGTCTGCGCAGCCTGTATGTGGATATCTGGGACTATCCCGGGGAGTGGCTGCTGGATCTGATGCTCCTGGACATGAGTTATGAGGATTTCAGCAGCCGGATTGCCGGGCGCCTGGATCGGGTGCGCCCGGTGGCCGACGGCAGCGCCTGGGAGCAGCTGGGGGCGGGGCTTGATCCCCTGGCCTCCCTGGAGTCCCAGGAGCGGCAGATGGCGGCGGCGGTGGCGGCCTACACCGCATGGCTTAAAAGCTGCAAGGAGGCGGGGCTGGCCATGGTGGTTCCCGGTCGCTTCATCCTGCCAGGGATCCACGCCGGGGCCAGGCTGCTGCAGTTTGTCCCCTGGATCTGGGCTCCTCCCGCCTCCCGTCCCCCCTCAGGCTCCCTTTATGATGAAATGCGGCGGAACTACGACGCCTACCGGGAGAAGGTGGTGCGGCGGTTCTACCGGGAATGCTTCTCCCACATTGATCGGCAGATCGTGGTTATTGACTGCCTGAACGCCCTCATGGGCGGGGCGGAGACCTATACTGACATCAATGAGACCTTTGAGGCCTTGTTGGAGAATTTCGCCTACGGCGGCAGCTCCTGGTGGAGCCGTCTGTTTTCTCCCAAGATTGACCGCCTGATCTTCGCCGCCTCCAAGTGCGACCGGGTCACCAACGATGAGCATCCCCACATGCTGTCCCTGCTGAAGTCCATGGTGTCGGGCGCCGCCGCCCGGGTGCGATCCGGGGGGATTGAGCCCCGGTACATGACCCTTTCGGCCATCAGCGCCGCCAGGTGCCGCCAGCTGCCTGACGGGCAGCTGGCGCTGTTCACCGACTATCCCGGGGAGCGGCCTTTCTATCCGGGAACGGTGCCTGACAGCTGGAGCCGGGGGGATATGGAATTTTTCCGCCGGGGCTTCAAGCTCCGGGAACTGCGGCCGCCGCTGCTGGATCTGGATGATGATCTGCCCCATCAGCGGCTGGATCAACTGCTGAGCTACCTGCTGGGGGACAAACTGTGAGCAGAAGAGAAATGCGGGCGGGCTTTGAGATTGATCCCGGGGATCTGGGGGAGCCTTCTTCCCGGATCCAGGCGGAGGAGCGGAAGCAGGAGCGTCCCTTCCGGGAGGATGAGGCTCCTTCCGCCAGTGCCTCCGGCATGCGGGCGGGGAAGGAGTTTGATCTGCCCGGAGGCAGTGAGGACTATGCTCCGGCGCCGGTAGCCCCCACGGGAGATCAGAGCCTGGATATACCGGACTGGGAGGACGGCAGCAGTGAGGAGATCCCCCAGGGCAGCGTCTGGACCAGCCCGGTGTTGTGGATCCTGCTGCTGATCACGGCCTTTGGCGGCCTGCAGGCCTGGTATTTCATCACGGGTCTCTACAGCCAGAACATGTTCACGGGGATCATGGCTTCTCTGGTGATGGCCGTCCTGGCGGCTTTGGTGCTGATCAGCCTGTGGCGGGAGCTCCGATCGGTGCTGCTGCTGCGCCGGGCGGATGAGCGGCGGCTGGAGATCCGCCGGATCATTGCCTCCGGCACTGCGGAGCAGGCTTTGGCATTGTGCCGGATCATGGCTGCAGAGAGCCATATGACCGGTCACCGGCGCTTTGACGTGTTCCTGCACAAGGTCCGGGATCACCACACCGCCGCCGAGATCTTTTTGCTGTATGAGGATGAACTGATCCGGGAGCAGGATGAGATGGCCCGGAGGATCATTGTCCGGCGTTCCCGGGAAAACGGTCTGGTGGTGGCTCTTAGCCCCCTGGCCTGGCTGGATATGTTGTTCACCCTGGCCCGTTCTCTGCGGATGATCCGGGAGATCTCCGAGGTGTACGGCCTCAGGTGCGGGATCTGGGGCCGGATGCGCCTGTACCGGCGGGTGGCCAGGAACATGATCTTCATCGGCATGGCAGATCTGGCCACGGACGCCGTGGCGGATGTCCTGGGGGCAGGAATGGCAGGAAAGATCAGTGCGGCCCTGGGGCAGGGGATTGCCGCAGGGATCTACTCCACCCGTCTCGGTTATATGACGGTGAAGGCGGTGCGTCCCCTGGAGATGGGACAGAGGATCATGACGCTGGCCCAGCTGCGTCGGGCTCTGCTGCTGGAGGGCAGGCTGGCTGAGCTGATCCGGGGTGACGGGGACAAAGACCGGGTCCGGTCCTGAGCCAGATCCTGATCCTGCCGGAGCATCCCTTCCTGTCTTGAGCCCGGGAGATGGATCCCCGATCTAAGCTCCCGGATCCCCGATCTAAGATCCTGAATCCATGATCCATCTATTGGTTCCAAGATCCCCGGACTTGCGGATCATCGTAGCCGCCCAGGCACAAACAAGGGGACCCGTGTCAGGGGTCCCTGGTGAGGCCGGATCCTGGGGCGGTCTCCGCTCCGGGATCCGGCTTTGCTGTTCTGGGATCTTAAAGATGATCCCAGATTCAGTTCTCTCAGCTCTGGGTAGCCTCGCTGGCCTGGGCCATCTTGCTCTGCTGCTCGGCGATGAGATCCTCCAGATGCTCCTTCTGTCTTTCCAGCTCGGCCAGATCAATGTTCCCGGCCTGCTCGCCGGCGGCAGCCAGGGCGTAGTCCCCCGGGACGGCGGTGCTCATCTTGTTTTTGAAGTTCTCCAGGGATGCGATGATGGTCTGCTTGTTGTCGTTGTACAGCTTATAGCCCAGAGCGCCAGCCACCAGTCCCAGGCCGATCCCCCAGAAAAAGTCCTTGTCCAGATTCATGATTGCCTCCGTATGTGCAAAAATAAAACGTATGTGCAAAAGTAAAAGAAACGCCCTCCGGCACTGACAGGGGATCAGTGTCCGGCTGCGGGCACAGTGTTCTGCTGATGGCTTTTCTCAGCGTTGGTCTTCTCAAGGAGGATCCTTGAGCTGTTCAGAACCACCGCCACGGTGGACGTGTGGATGGTGGCCGCCAGCAGGGGATTGATCTTTCCCAGGGCCCCCAGCAGCAATGCTATGGAATTCACTGCAATGGTGATGGCGAAGTTCTGGCGCACCAGATCCATGGTCCTCCGGCTGAGACGCAGCACGTCCGGCAACTTGAGTGGCTCGTCGGAGGTGATGGTGATATCCGCCGACTCCAGGGCGATGTCAGTGGATTTGCCGCCCATGGCCACACCGATATCCGCATAGGCCAGGGCCGGGGCGTCATTGATCCCGTCCCCCACCATGAGCACCCGGGAGCTGATCTGCTTCCGGGCTATGAAGTCGGCCTTGTCCTGGGGCAGCATGTTGGACTGGAAGCCGTCCAGATCCAGCTGCCGGGTAACGGCCTCGGCATTCTGCATGGAATCTCCGGTGAGCATCAGGATCTCGTCGATCCCTTCCCGGCGGAGGCGGTTGATGGCCCGCTTGAGATCCTTGCGGATGGGATCGGCGATCAGCACCGCGCCCATGGCACGGGAGTTCCGGGAAACATAGAACACATTCCAGGCCCCATCGGGGATCACCAGATCCTGCAGACCCTCCACAGAGTTCTCCTCCATGAAGATCCGGCTGCCCACCAGAACTTCGTCCTCACTGCCGCTCTCTGCAGGCACTTGGGCCCGGATCCCCCGGCCCACCACCACTTCCGCTTTGGTGTTTTCCGGCACAGAGATGCTCCGCTTCTCGGCATAGGTCAGAATTGACTCGGCCAGGGGATGGGAGGAGTTGCGCTCGGCGGCAGCGGAGAGGCGCACCAGATCCTCCTCATTGGTGTCCGGGGCGGTGACAATGCCGGTGACCACCGGGTGGCCGTCGGTGATGGTGCCGGTCTTGTCCAGCACCACCGTGTCCACATCGGAGAGGTTTTCAATGAAGTTGCCGCCTTTCACCAGGACTCCGATCTGGGCTGACTTGCTGATGGCCGCAGATATGGCCGTGGCAGTGGACAGCTTGAGGCCGCAGGAATAGTCGATGAAGAACATGTTGAGCACCCGTTGGATATCCCGGGTGGCCACATACACGAGACCTGCGGACACAAAGGAGATGGGCACCAGCATATTGGCCATGCGGTCGGCGAAGTTCTGGACCGGTGCCCGGCGGTTCTGGGCATTCTCCACCATATGCACGATCCGGGACAGGTTGGTGTCGTCACCGACCTTGTGGGCCTCAATGGTCAGCTGGCCGCTCTGCACCACGGTGCCGGCAAAGACCATGTCCCCGGGCTTCTTGTAGGCGGGCACATACTCCCCGGTGAGGGATGACTGATCCACCGAGGCGGTGCCGTCCACCACCACACCGTCCACGCTGATCTTCTCACCCAGGTACACCACCACCTGATCTCTGACCCTGACGTCGTTGATGTGGACCTTGGTGACCTTGCCGTCTTCCAGTTTCCAGATGAACTTTTCCTTAAGGCTCAGCAGGTGGGAGATGTGCTTCCGGGCCTTTTCGGCCGCGGAAAGAGAGAGCATTTCGGCAAAATTGGAGAGCACCAGCAGGGAGAGGCTGGACTCGGGCTTCCCTGCCAGCAGGGAGGCGATGACCGCTGTGGCGGTCAGGGTGTCGGCGTTGGGGGAGTGCTTCCGGATCAGACCCTCCGCACCGTTGCGGATGATCTCCCGGGCAATGAAGATCACAAACGCGCTCCGGACCGGCGACAGCCGATCAAACATGGCAGGGAGTGTTCTCCGGATCAGTTCAAGGATCCCGAAGCCTCCCAGGGAGATGAGGGCGTTGATCTTGCAGGCCCTGGCCTCGGACTCGGGGCTGGGTCTGAGCGCCGTCTCCTTCACCGGGGTCCTGACACCGGAGCAGCGGGCCAGGAGGCCTGCCAGGGCATGCCTGGGATCCGGGCTACGGGAATAAATGCTGAAGGAGCCGTCTTCATTGATCAGGGCACTCTCAATGCCGGGGATCCCCCTGGCCCGGGCCTCGATGCGGGCGTACTGGCTCTTCTCGATGTTACCTGGAATTTGCAGGACTGTATGGTAAAACTGCGCCATTTTTCCCCCTGAGTCTGAAGAAATTCAGTCCCCACCAGACCAGCTGGGGACCGCTGGGCATCTGGCCTAGCTTCACCATTTTGTAGGCGCCCCGGGCCATCAGGATCATGCCCAGGAGCGATGGCAGATCAAAATAGCCCCCGGTGCGGCGGCTGATACAACCGCTGATCTGGGAAAACCGTTCGAAGAAGGTCTCCCGGAGACTGCTGGCCTGAAAGCCGCTCTTTCCTAGGCCGGTACCGGCACTCCCCCATGAGGCGCTGCCCGCACCCTGACCGGACTGTCCGCGTCCCTGCCGGGGGGCGGAGGACACTGACGGCACGGAGGAGCCACTGGTGCTGTCAGCCAGCAACAGCGGTGGCTTCCTGTTGGCAGCGGCCAGATCCTGGTTGATCTGCCGGAAGATCCCGCTGACGCTGACCTGTCTCTCGTCAAAGGTGACCAGGACTGAGCCGGTGGTCTGGTTTATGCAGGCAGACAGCACCCCGGGAATTGTCCGGAGCTTGTCTCCGAATATGAGGGCAAAGGGAGATCTCTGTGGGTGACATGCGGATCGGCTCAGGCGGTGACGCTGCACAGCGGCAGTGTCTTTCTGCGTACTTCACTGATCTGTCAGTTTCTGCCCTGCTTCTGCTCATTGTTCCTGTATGTGATCCGAATGATCCTGGGAAGGTACCGTTTTTGGTGATGCTATAACATAGTGATAAGATATGGCGCAGAAGAGAGGCTTATTGGATCGGCAAAAAGGGAGGGACGAAAAATGAGAATTAATGAATACAAGTCACTCGAAGAATTCACCTCTGAGTATGTGGGTGTGTGGGGACCTTCTGATCAGCACTGGCTGGGGCTTGATTTTTCCTACCGTGGAACGGAGTACAGACTACATACGGGTACTATGTATAGCAAGACCAATACAATACTGCCCGATGGCCGGAAGGCGCTGTTCGGCCTTTACAAGAGGATCGAGCCCATAGAGCCGGCTATTTATAAATATGAACTCTTAGGGGAATATGCAGATATGCATGATCTGCTTGAAAGCCGTGTGATCGGGGATCGGCCTTTCTCTGAGGTCATCATGGATGATTACACAGAACTTCTCGGTCAGGATTAGGAAAGGTTCTGAAAGGACTTCCGCAGGCCGGGAACCTTCACGGCCGTGCTACCATGGTGGCTCTGATCTGATGTGCCGGTGTCCCGTTGTACGTTTCCGTTTCCGGTTTGAAACTGGTTGGGAACCTGTCTCTGAAGGAACTGCCGGCCGTCTTTTTTGCAGGTGTTATGGAGGGCAGGGATCCGGTGCCGCCATTCCAGATCGCCGGATCACTCCTTGCTTGCCGGCTTCATCATCCCGGATATGAACTCCTGGGCTTCCTCCTCGGTCACATGGTCATTGGACATGAGCACCAGGGAGCGGCCGCCCTGGGAGATGATCAGCAGGCTCATCTGCTGATCCCCAATGGCGCAGCCGGTGATTTCCGCCGTAGTGCTGTCCCCGGACACCGTGGCTTCCGGGCAGGTTTCCCCGGCGGTGCTCCTGGCCAGCTCCAGGGCCGGGATCTCCTCATCACCGCTGCCGGTGACGGTGGCGGCGAAGGTGGCTCCGGTGGCCGGGTTCACAAACACCCGGGTGTCAGGTCGGCCGGAGTCCGCCTCCTCATAGCCCTCAGGGATCCCGGCCAGGGCAGGATCTGCGCCTGATCCCAGGAGCAGTGCCCCCAGGATCAGAGCCAGCATCCGGTTTCCAGCAGAGGTTCCCATGTCAGCAGGTACGGGCCTTTTTGGCGGCATGATCGGTCTTGTACTGGCCGAAGTTGGCATGCCGGGCTGCCAGGCACTTCATCACGTCAGCATATTTCAGCTTCTTGGCGCTCAGGAGCACGGTCAGGTGGAACAGGAGATCCGCCGCCTCGCCGATGAACTCCTCGGTGTCGGCGGAAACCGCCGCCAGGACGGTCTCCACTGCCTCCTCGCCCACCTTCTTGGCTATCCGGGGCACACCGTTGTGGAAGAGCTTGGCGGTGTAACTCTGCTCCGGATCAGCACTCTTCCGTGACTCCACCAGGGCCTCCAGTTCTGCCAGAAAGCCCAGTGCCAGCTCCGGCTGGGTGTCAAAGCAGCTTTCCGTGCCGTTGTGGCAGGTGGGACCCTCGGGATCGGCAGACAGCAGCAAGGTGTCGTTGTCACAGTCGGTGGTCAGGGCCTTAACATGGAGCACATGCCCTGACTCCTCACCTTTGGTCCACAGACGTTGCTTGGTCCTGCTGTAGAAGGTGGCCAGTCCGGTGGCGATGGTTTTGTCCAGGGCTTCCCGGGTCATGTAGGCGAACATCAGCACCTTGCCGGAGCGGCAGTTCTGCACGATCACCGGCATCATGCCGTCTACTTTTTCCCAGTCCAGCAGATCAGGATCCAGTTCAAATTGATTAATCACGGATGGGAACTCCCTCGTTGCGCAAATAGTTCTTAAGATCCGGGATGGCAATGATCCCCTTGTGGAACACGGATGCTGCCAGGGCTCCGTCCACATCAGCGTCCCGGAACGCCTCCAGGAAATGCTCCGGGGCCCCGGCACCGCCGGAGGCGATCAGGGGCACCCGGGCCAGGCTGCGGATGAGCCTGAGCTGCTCCAGATCATAGCCCTTCCGCATACCGTCCTGGTTCATCATGTTCAGCACGATCTCCCCGGCGCCTCTTTTCTGGACTTCCTCCACCCAGTCGGGGGTGCTCCAGCGGGTGACCCGGGTCCTGCTCTCCACTCCGGTGTACTGTTTGACGCAGTAGCGGCCGGACTCCTGATCATAGTAGGAGTCAATGCCCACCACCACGCACTGGACCCCGAAGCGATCTGCCAGACGGGAGATCAGATCCGGATCGGCCAGGGCAGGGGAGTTCACCGAAACCTTGTCGGCACCGTACTCAAGGATCCGCCGGGCGTCCTCCACGCTGCGGATCCCTCCGGCCACGCAGAAGGGGATATCGATGACCTCGGCCACCTTCCGGACCCAGCTTTTGTCAACCACCCGCTCGTCTGAGGAGGCGGTGATATCGTAAAACACCAGCTCGTCAGCACCTTCGGCGGAGTAGCGGGCCGCCAGATCCACAATGCTGCCCATGATCTCATGGTTGCGGAACTGGACGCCCTTGACCACCACGCCGTCCCGCACATCCAGGCAGGGTATTATTCTTTTTGCCAGCATGCCACCGCTTCCTTAACCGTCAGTTTGCCCTCCAGCAGCGATCTCCCCAGGATCACGCCGCTGACTCCCGTGCCCTTCAGAGCCTCCACATCCGCCAGGGATCCGATCCCCCCGGAGGCCTGGAAGGCGATGTCCGGATATTCCCGGGACAGATCCCGGTAGAGATCCACATTGGATCCTCTGAGGGTGCCGTCCCGGCTGATGTCGGTGCACAGCACATGCCTGAGTCCCCGATCCTGGTAGCGGCGGATGATCTCCTCAATGGTGACGCCGCTGTCCTGCTGCCACCCGGACACGGCGATGAGGCGTTTCCCGTCCCGGACATTCACATCCAGGGCCAGCACAATGTGCTCCGGGCCGTATTTGGCCATCCAGGCTCCCACCAGATCCGGCTCCCGGACCGCCAGGGATCCGATGACCACCCGGCTGGCGCCGGCGGCCAGGAGATCGGCCACGTCAGACTCGGATCTGATCCCGCCGCCTACCTGCACCGGGACCGGGGTGTTGCGGATGAGGCTGCCGATGACCTTCAGCTGTCTTTTGGAGGGATCCTTGGCTCCGTCCAGATCCACCAGGTGAAGCTGCCGAGCTCCTTCCGCCACATAGAGATCGTATCTTTCCTGGGGCGTCCAGGAATACTCGGTTTTCTGGCCGTAGTCCCCCTTGAGAAGGCGGACAACTCTACCGCCGATGAGATCAATTGCCGGTATGATCACAGCTGCATCTCCGTGAAGTTTTTCAGTAGCCTTGCTCCCGCCGCCCCGGATTTTTCCGGGTGGAACTGGGTGCCCATGAAGTTGCCCTGGACGGCCACGGCGGTGAACCGGGAGCCGTAGGTGCAGGCTGCCGCAGTGGCCGGGCTGATGTTCATGGCATAGGAATGGACAAAGTAGAAATAAGTGCCGCTGGGGATCCCCGCAAAGAGGGGGTGATCCCGCATGATCTCAATCTGATCCCATCCCATGTGGGGCAGGCGCAGATCCCCCTGGGCCATATGGCTTACGGTGCCCTCTACCACGTTCAGGCAGGGGATCTGCCGCGCCTCCCCCAGGGCACTCTCGCTGGAGGAGGCACACAGAAGCTGCATGCCCAGGCAGATCCCCAGCAGGGGCTGGCGGGCATTCACGATCAGCTCCTCCAGTTCCCGCTCCCGGATCTTCTCCATAGCGGCGCAGGCGGTGCCCACCCCTGGCAGGATAAGCCGGTCGGCGGCTCTGATCTCATCAGCGCTGGCGGTGACCACGGGATCCACGTCCAGCTTCCGCAGGGCCACCACCACTGAGGACAGGTTGGCGCATCCGGTGTCGATGACGGCTATTTTCGGTTTGCTCACTGCAGTACCCCCTTGGAAGACGGCAGTTCGGTGCCCTCGATCCTGATGGCGCCCCTGAGGGCCCTGCCGAAGCCCTTGAACAGCGCTTCCACCTGGTGGTGGGTGTTCCCCGGGGCCACACTCATGTGCAGGGTGATCCCCATGGCGTCAGCCAGGGATCGGAAGAAATGGGGCACCATCTCCGTGGGGAACTCCCCCACCTTCTGGCGCAGGAACTCCGCGTCGCAGATGAAACCGGCGAAGGGCCGGCCGGAAATGTCCATCAGTGCCGACGGAGTGTGCTCCAGCAGGGAGGTCTCAAAGCCCTCGATCCGGGCCCAGGTCTCGTCCATGGGCAGGGCAAAGGCGAAACGGGCGATCCCCCGCCGATCTCCCAGGGCCTGCTTCAGGGCGGTTCCCAGGACTATGCCCACATCCTCCACGGTGTGGTGCTCATCCACATGGAGATCCCCCTGGGCTGCAAGCTGTAGGCTGAAGCCGCCGTGGGTGGCGATCTGATCCAGCATGTGATCGAAAAAGCCGATGCCGGTGCTGATCTGGCTTTCCCCGGAACGGTCCAGGTTCACCTGGCAGGTGATCCGGGTCTCCTTGGTGTTCCGCTCCACCCGGGCGGTGCGCTCCCGCCGGATCAGGGATCGGGCCAGGGTGTCCCAGGGCATGTCCGTCCGGCTGTATCTGATGGCGCCGATCCCCATGTTCCGTCCCAGCTCCACGTCGGTTTCCCGGTCGCCGATGACAAAGGAGGCGCTCCGGTCCCAGTCGGTGCGGCGGAGGTAGTCCGTCAGCAGACCGGTACGGGGCTTCCGGCAGGCGCAGTTCTCGTGGGGGAAGTGGGGGCAGATCAGAATGTCCGCAAACCTGACACCCTGGGAGGACAGCACCTTCAGTATGAAGTCCTGGGTCTTCCGGAAATCCTCCTCCGGAAAACTTGCTGTCCCCAGGCCGTCCTGGTTGCTGACCATCACCAGGGTGTAGCCGAAGTCGGCGAGGGATCTGAGGGCGGGGATCACCTCCGGCTCGAATTCCACCTTTTCCAGGCGGTCCACCTGCTCGTCCGCAGGCTCCGCCACCAGGGTGCCGTCCCGGTCAATGAACAGGTACTTGATCATGACTGCCTCCGGAGGAAGGCAAGGATCTCCGCCATTTCAGCTTCCGTGCCCACGGTGATCCTGACGCAGTCACCAAGTCCGGGCTTGTCCCCGAAGTCCCGGAGGATGTAGCCCGCCTCCCGGGCGGCGCTGAAGATCCGCGCCCCGTCAGTGAAGCGCAGGAGAACGTAGTTGCCGTGGCTGGCAAACACTTCCCGGACACAGGGGATGGTCCGGCAGGCGTCGGCAAATTTGTCCCGGATCGTGTTCAGGCGTGCCACCCGGTCCCGCATGATCCCGATCCCCTGGCCGCTCAGGGCGGCGGCGGCGATCTGGGCCACAGGGGTGCAGACGGGGTAGGGATCAATCACCTTCAGCAGGACGCTGATCACCTCCGGATCCCCCAGGGCGAAGCCGCACCTGAGGCCTGCCAGGCCGAAGGCCTTGGACATGGTCCGGGTCACCACCAGGTGGGGGAACTGATCCAGGAGGCTGATCGAGGTGTGGTCCGGGGCGAATTCAATGTAGGCCTCGTCCACCACCACCAGGGCCCTGCCGGCGGTTTCCCGGAGGATCCGCTGCAGGATCTCCCGGTCCAGAAGGGTTCCCGTGGGGTTGTTGGGGGAGCAGAGGAAGATGATCTTCACCTTCTCCTGATCCACCGCCGGCAGGATCCGATCTGCATCCGGCTGGCCGTCGGCCAGGGGCGGGATCCGCACCACACCGATGCCGTTGGTCTCGGCGGCAATGGCATACATGCCGTAGGTGGGCGGGCAGATCAGGATCTTCTCCTGGCCGGGCTCGCAGAAGGCCCGGCACAGCAGTCCGATGATCTCGTCCGAGCCCCGGCCGGCCAGGATCCGCTCCCGGGGCACTCCGGCATAGGCGGCATAGGCGCTGATCAGCTCCTCCGGCTGGCAGTCGGGGTAGCGGTTCAGGGATGAGGCGCTGAGGGTGAAGTCAAAGCCCTCGGGGCTCTCATTGGCGTTGAGGTAGATCCTGCCTTTTCCTCCGATCCTCCGGGCTGACTGATAGGGGGTCAGCTCCCGGATCCGGCGGCAGGCCAGCTGTTCCAGACTCATAGTTCCTCCCGGTAGTGGCCAAGGCGGATGGTCACAGCCCGCTGGTGGGCGTCCAGGCCTTCGGCGTTGGTCATTTTCACAATGGTGTCCTCCAGGGATGCCAGGCCGTCCCGGGTGAGTTCCTGGACGGTGTAGCGGCGCTGGAAGTCTGCCAGCCCCAGGCTGGAGTAGTTTTTGGCATAGCCGTAGGTGGGCAGGGTGTGGTTGGTGCCGCTGGCGTAGTCTCCGGCGGCCTCGGGGCTCCAGGCTCCCAGGAAGATGGAGCCCGCATTCCGGAGATCCGGCAGCAGGGAGCGGGGATCCCGGGTCTGGATGATCAGGTGCTCCGGGGCGTAGAGGTTGGAGATCCCGCAGGCCTGGGCCAGATCGGCGCAGATCACGGTCCGGCTGGAGGCCATGGAGCGGGCGGCAATGTCCTTCCGGGGCAGGGCGGCCAGCTGGCGATCCACAGCAGCGGACACCTCCTCTGCCAGTTTCCGGCTGTCGGTGAGCAGGATGGTCTGGGAGTCCGGTCCGTGCTCGGCCTGGGACAGGAGATCCGCAGCCACATAGGCGGGATCTGCCTCTCCGTCGGCGATGATCAGCACCTCTGAGGGGCCGGCGGGCATGTCAATGGCCGCACCCCGGCTGTCCTTGGACACCTGCTTTTTGGCCTCGGTGACAAAGGCGTTGCCCGGGCCGAAGATCTTGTCCACCCGGGGCACAGTGGCCGTGCCGTAGGCCATGGCCGCAATGGCCTGGGCCCCGCCGATGCCATAGATCTCCGTGATCCCGCACAGGGAGGCGGCATAGACGATCTCGTCGGCCACCGGGGGCGGGGAGCACAGGATCACCTTCCGGCAGCCGGCAATCTGGGCCGGAACTCCCAGCATCAGGGCGGTGCTCACTAGGGGGGCGGATCCGCCGGGGACATACAGTCCCACGCTGTCCACAGCGTGGGTGTGCAGTTCGCAGGTGATCCCCTCCTGGGTGGTAACTGTGACCGGCGGGATCTTCTGCTGCTCATGGAAGGCGGCAATGTTGTCCCGGGCGTGGCGCAGGGCGGTTTTGAGATCCTCCGGGACCCGGGCGCACTTCTCCTGGATCTCTTCTTCCGTAAGCCGGAGTTTGCCGTCCTCGGCATGATCCAGTTTCCGGGAGTATTCCAGCAGGGCCGCATCCCCCTCGTTTTTGATCCTGGAGGTGATCTCGGAGACAATGCCCTCCACATCCAGCTTCATCACCGCCACCGGACGGGCCAGCACCTCATCCTTTTCCTTTTGGGACAGCAGATCCCAGACGACTGTCTTCATTCTTTTCCCTCGGCCGTTGTTTCCGGCAGGCACCCCGGCTGGGGCTGCCCGCCCGCAGATCTTATTTCAGCATTTTCTCAATGGGTAGCACCAGAATAGAGCTGGCTCCCAGCTCCTTGATCTTCTCCATGGTCTCCCAGAAGTGCTTCTCCTTGGACACCACGTGCACCGCCACCATCTCGTTGGTGTGGGCCAGGGGGAGAATGGTGGGGTTCTCGGCTCCGGGCAGGATCCGGATGATCTCCTCCAGGTTATTCCTGGGGGCATGGAGCATGATGTACTTGCTGCCCCGGGCCAGGAGCATGCCGTCCAGGCGGGGAAGCAGCTGATCCAGCACCGCCTGCTTCTCAGGATAAAGCTCCCGGCTGCACTGGATGAGCACTGCCCGGGACTCGAACACCACCTGGACCTCCTTCAGCCCGTTGGCCTCAATGGTGGCGCCGGAGCTCACCAGATCGCAGATGGCATCCGCCAGGCCGGCCCGGGGTGCCACTTCCACGGATCCTGTCAGGAGCACCGGACGGAAGCTGATGCCGCTTTTGTCCAGATACTGGCGCAGCAGGTTGGGGTAGGTGGTGGCGATCTTGACGCCCCGGAGCATTTCCAGACCCGTCCACTCCTGCTCTGTGGGGATGGCGATGGACAGACGGCAGTCGCCGTAGTCCAGGCGGCGCAGGGTGGTGAAGTCGGTCTTCAGCCCCAGGGCCTCCCGCTCCAGGCGGGTCTCCTCCAGGACGTTCTCCCCCACGATCCCCAGATCCACAACCCCGTCCATCACCAGTCCGGGAATGTCATCGTCCCGGACCCGGAGGATGTCCATGGGCATGTTGTCCACATGGGCGATGAGGCGCTCCTCCCGCTTGTTGATCTTAAGGCCGCAGCTTTTCAGCAGGGCCTGGGAGTCCTGGCTCAGCCGTCCTGATTTCTGCATTGCAATGCGTAAGCGTTTGCTGCTCATGTCAATCCGCACGCCCCCGGGGCGTCTCCTGTGTTGAAAAATGATCGGTGTTGAAAAAAATTCTGCCGGAAAACAGATGCTGCTGAAAAAAGCAAAACCCCCGGAAGCCTAGTCTTCCAGGGGTTGTCTGCCTGTTCCTGCCGGTGCTGGAAAAGCGTTTCCGCTGCCGTCCTCCTGAAAGATCATCTGGGAAGACGGTGATGGTGCCTGTCAGTTTTCTGGATGTTGATGTCAGTGATCATCTTGATCTCTTGCACTCGGTAGCAGACAGCATATCTGTCACTGATCACAATTATACCCCAAGGGGGAACCAGCTTCAATGGCGGGAAGTGCTGAGGCAGATCCGGGGTCGGGATGGGAGCCGGAGCGCTGCGGGAGCCGGGCAGGGACGGGAGCCGGAGCGCTGCGGGAGCCGGGCAGGGACGGGAACCGGAGCGCTGCGGGAGCCGGGGCACAGGCTGGATCCGGGGCACAGGCTAGATCTGGGGAGAAGCTCGGGGGCGTGCCCCGTCCCGTCAAAGGGATCCGGGGAGACGGATCATGGCGGGGAGTGCCGTCAGGGACGGCTCACTCAATGCCAAGCAGCTTCTCAAAGGAGGGTTTGATCTCTAGGCACTTGGCCGGATCCGGGATCCGGGCGGACACCTTCTTCTGCCACTGCTGCTCCGGCACCTGTTTGCCGCCGGCGTAGAAGACGCATTTCTCGCCGCTGTCATCGATGGTGCAGGAGCGGCGGAAGTGCTCCTGGGTGGTGCTGTCCTTCAGGACGGTGATGATCTGCTCCATGCCGTCGGGATCAGTGGTGACTATGGTGCTGCCGCAGAAGCGGAAGGTGGGCGGACCGTAACTGGAGTCGGCTGCACTGCCAAAGGTGCCCTCCCCTAGGGTGAAAATGTCCTGGGTCTTGCCGCTGTCACTGGCGAGCCACAGTTCCGGGACATGATCCCCGTCCAGATCTGTGAGGGCCATTCTGGTTCTGGCCTCCCCCTCCTTCAGGCCCAGCTGGGAGTCGGTATAGATCCGGGCACCCCCGGGGGCAAAGGCGCTGCCGTCCCATTTGTAGGCATGGCCGATGGACATCAGGGGCATGTCGCTCTCGTCGGTCATGATCAGGGTGTACTGGTTGACGGTGTTCTCCTCCTCCAGATCGTAGGCGGTCAGGATCATGGCAAAGCCGGAGGCGGCATAGGGATCCCTGAGCTGGTGGCTGCGGGGGACAAACTCCCCGGCCTGCCGGTGGTAGTCATAGACGCAGAGATCATGCTCTGCGGTGATCCCCGCATCGGTGCGGGTGAGGACAAACACACTGTCTCCGGCGGCGGTTTTCAGGATCCGGGCCTCAAAGGCGTCCTCCAGTTCGTCGTCATCCAGATCGCTGCTGGCTGCGTAGACGGATCCTGGGGCGTTGGCGTTGCCAGATGCGAGATAGGCGCTGATGGCCTGTGACGGCCACTGGCGGCTGACGGCGCTGAGAAAGACGGCCATATCGGACTTGCCGTCACCGGCTCTGAGCATGGTTTTCCCGCATTGCTCCGTGATGGTTGGATCCCCGGCCGCCGCCCATAAAAGTCCCGGTTCCAGCAGCGCCAGGGTCATCAGTGCAAATCCGGTTCTCATTGTTCCTCCTGTATGGCTTTTTGCTGAATGTTTTTTTGTGTGATCAGGGATGGTCCGTTCCTGTCCCGGGGCGTTCCTGGGGGCACGCCTGATCTTGCCTGGGGATCCTAGCAGAGGTAGTTCCGGATCCTCAACCGTCTGTGATGCCGGCAGCGGGGATTTTCTGGAAATGTGATCCCGGGGCAGACCGGATCAGGCGGCGTGCTGGATCAGGTGATGGCTGCCGAGCAGGGAGTTGTAGGCAAAGAAAGGGCGCCGGGCCGGATCTGGCGGCTCGACGCCCAACTTGTATGCCAGATCTGAGGCCTTAACGTCTGCCGTAGACCTTCATCTTCATGTGCCTGTTGAGGCTTTCTAGATCCAGCTTGCACCGGCTCTTGAAACTGAGAGTGAAGTGGCGGTCCGGATCTTCGGTGATGGTTTCCAGATAGAAGGTGGAGGTTGCGATCTCCAGGGGAGAATTCTGAACGCCGCCTTCTAAATCACCTATTAAGTCCAGCAGCTCCTGGTTATCGGCACCTGCCCCGGCGTTGATGTCCCAGTTGGTGTAGACAGGTTTGATCAGGGCATCAATGATGCCGGCCTGGGACGCCGCGGTGATCTGCAGTCGGTTGTTGGCTTTGAACACCGCAGCACGTCTGGTTTCTGTGAGTTCTGAGGCGGTGTCAGCGCAGTAGCCCTCTGCACCTTCCGGCAGGTAGCCCAGACCGGCCACATCATAGGTGACAGCGTCAATGGTCAGGGTGGCATTCTCCAGGGTTGTCTCCTCATCTTCAGGATCCCTGAAGCCGGAGAAGGAGCATTTCACACTCATCTGGGTGCTGTCGGCATAGGTACAGGGAGTGCTGTTGGAGGAGACGAACACTTCCGGCAGATCAGCCATTTTGACGCATACGGGATCTTCGCTGCAACCGAGGGCTCCGTCTACCAGGGCATGGGCATCAACTACACCGAAGCCGTATCGGTTGGCGAACCGGAGTCCGGCCCCGTTCTCCTGCCAGCCGTGATCGTAGACGATCCTCTCATGGTAGACGCCGTCGTCATCGCTGGCCGCAGTTTCCAGTGCCAGGGTCGGCATGTCCTTGTCTGTCCGGGAGGTGGTGGCCAGCAGGTAGCGGAGCTGGGACACTGTCAGGCCGGGGTTGGCCTGGTATGCCAGGGCTGCGGCACCGGTGACCGACGGTGTGGCAGATGAGGTGCCGTTCATCTTGCTGGTGTAGAAGCTGTTATCTGCGGTTCTCCAGGGGGTGCCTTCATCCCAGTCATCCCATCCGTCGGCAAAACTGCTCAGGGTGGTGACAATGGCGGCGCTGCTGTCGCTGCTGTAGCTACCTTCGTAGCCAAACTCACCGCCGAAGCCGGTGACCCACAGGTTGGCGCCGGTGGATCCGTAGGAGGCCTTGACTCCCAGGGAGTTCAGTGAACCCACCTGGATGACGAAGGGCTGGCGGGCAATCTCATTGGTCTGCTTGTATTCGCAGTCCACCTTCAGATCACTGCATTCGCCTAGGATATGGGGCTTGTCAGTGCTGTCGTCCTCATCAAACTCATTGCCCTGGGAATGGAAAACGGCTATACCCTCTTCATAAAGTGCCTCATAGAGATCGGCCACCGACGGGTTGCTGTAGGTCATCAGATCAAGCCCCCAACTGGCATTCACCGCCTTGAGCCCTTCAGTTTGGAGCATATAACCCAGAACGGTCGGTTCATTAAGATCGTTGTTGCTGAAGGATGTCAGTCTTGCATTGAAAGCCACACCCCTGCCTCCCAGTCCGTTGAGGCCTGATGAAGCCACAATGCCGGCCACGCCGGTGCCGTGGGCAATTCCGTCATCTTCCTTCAGATCCGCCAGTGTGATCCCGGCGTTGATGAACTTTTCACTGCCGGCGATCCCGGGATCGTGGAGCTGTCCCTTCAGATCCTCATGATTCAGGTCGATGGGGGTGTCAAAGATGGCTATGAGTACTCCGGAGCCGTCAACCTGTGCTTTCCGGTCCTCAAGGATGGTGCGCCACGCGGGGATTACATTGATGTCAATCCTGGCAACGGGGTCGAGGTCGACGCTGAAGGGATCCTGACCGATGTTGTACAGGTGCCACTGATCTGCCAGCAGGGGATCGGTGATCTTCAGCTGTTGCTGGTATTCTGAGATCTTGCCATCACCTGAGATTGCCCGGAAAGTCACGCTGAGAGACTTCACTTCCTCATAGTCCAGATCGTAGCCGGCAAAATAGGCAGCCGGCACCACATAGAACCATTCATTTTCCCCGGCTTCCTCTTGGGTTACCGGGTTGATCTTGGACACAGTTCCCATGCTGGCGCTGAGCTCAGTGGCGCCGGTCAGGGTCACCCGGTAGGGCCTGCCGCTGAGGGCGTCTCCCCCTTCGATCCGGAGTCCTTCATCCTCATGGCTGCTGCCATGGCCTGAATGGCCGCCGCAGGCGGCCATGATCATGGCAGATGCTGCCAGGGCAGTGAGCAGGGCGGTGTTTCTGATCTTTTGCTTTCTGTTCATCGTCTTTCTTCCCTCACTTCAGATCCGGCTTCAGGCCGTAGGTGTAGGTGCCTGATACTTTGATGACCCCCGGGATCTTCTTCAACTCGGTCATCTGGGTTTTCCAGGAGGCGTAGTCAGCCACCTGCACTTCATACAGACGGCTGCTCAGCTTCACCGCATTGAGCTCCGGTGGGATGACACAACCGGTTCTGCGGGAGCATTTGACGATGATGCGGTTCTGGATGATGTAGCTGGTGCCGCGGCTTTTTTTGACAAAGGCGATATGATCCTGGGCCCGGGTCCCGGGAACCACATCATATGCGCCCACACTGCCCAAGGTTGTCCTATCGGCTTTCGTTTCTGAACTGGCTGAGCCCCGCATGTCCAGGGCGAAATTGTCAGTTATGATCTGATAGCCTTTTCCCTGGATGACCTCCGTGTCACCGGCATTTGCGGAGCCGGCAGCCGTCATGGTCAGAACCATCATGAGGCAGTGGATTTTCTTTCCTAAATTAACCAGCATTGCGAAACCTCTTATCAAACACAACACAACCGGAGCAGGATCACTTGGCGGATTGGCACAGGCAGATGGTGGCATGCCCATGTTCCGGCAGAGTATTGCTCCTGCATACCCTATGGTATCTTTTCCTGCCGGGATTTTTGCCTGTTCTTGTCATGTTTCCGGAGTACGAAGATCCTGATCTGTGAACTGCGCCCTGAAATCAAGATCGGTGGGCGGGGCATGGCGGCCGGCTTCAGTGGCTGTGAAAGCTGCCAGTTCAGCTGGCAGCCGGGAATTAGACGGGGACTGGAGGGATCGGTGAAAGGGGATCCCGGGAGAAAACCGGAGCGTGTTCTGGAGCGGCTGCTCCGGGGATGAGCGTTGGATCCGTGACCGGGGATCAGGAACGGGAACCGGCAGTTTGTGGGCTGCGTGTCCTTTGTTTTTGCTTCTGCTCACGTTTCTCTGTCCAGCGGCGCATCAGACTGGCGGCCAGAGCTCCGGAGATGTTGTGCCAGGCGCTGAATATGGCTGCCGGCACTGCTGCCAGGGGGGCGGCGGCAAAGCAGACGGCCGCCAGGGAGGCAGCCAGACCGGAGTTCTGCATACCCACCTCCAGTGCCAGGGCGCTGCGCCGGGGGAAGGAGGTGAGCAGAAGGGTGCCGGTGAGCCAGCCGGCCACCATGCCCAGCAGATTGTGCAGGATCACCACCAGCATGATCAGCAGACCGCAGGTGGCCAGCTGCTGGGAGGTGGCGTCGATAACGTAGCCGATGATGAGGCAGATCCCGGTGCAGGACACCGCCGGCAGGAACTTCACCGCCGCCCGGGTAATGCCGCTGCAGAAGGTGTTCAGCAGGATCCCCAGGAACACCGGCGCCACCACGATCTTCAGAATGCTGTAGAACATGGCTGCGGTGTCAGTCTGGATGGCTCCGGTGGTGCTGTTCTGGTAGATCTCCAGGCACAGCAGCACCAGGAAGGGGGTGACAAAGGGGGCCAGCAGGGTGGACAGGGCGGTCATGCTCACTGACAGGGCCACGTCGCCCCGGGCCAGATAGGTCATGACATTGGACGCCGTGCCCCCGGGGCAGCAGCCCACCAGGATCACCCCGGCGGCCAGTTCCGGCGGGAGATGGAAGATCCCGCAGAGGATGATACCGGTCAGGGGCATGACAGTGAACTGCACGGCCTCACCGGCCAGAACATAGATGGGCTGCCGCAGGATCCCCAGGAAGTCACCGGGTTTCATGGTCATGCCCATGCCGAACATGATGATCATCAGCAGGTTGGGCACGGAGATCTGCCCCCAGAGGAAATCCGGAGACTGGATCCAGGTTGTGAAGAGACCGTCGAAGCAGTAAGCTGCCACGGCCACCAGCAGCGCGGCCACGGCCATCCGGTTCCGGTTCAGGATCCCCGCAACTGTACCCAGCATCCCGTTCATGGTTCCTCCTGGTTTGTGCGCCGGTTTTATTAGGAGAGCAGATCCAGCAGCTCGTCGGCGGTCATGGTCATCAGGGACTGCTGCTCGCCCTCAAGGATGGCATCAGCCAGATCCTTCTTGATCTGCTGCAGGTTCAGGATCTTCTCCTCAATGGTGTCCTTGAGGATCAGCCGGTAGACGGTGACCTTCTTGGTCTGTCCGATGCGGTGGGCCCGATCGGTGGCCTGGTTCTGCGCCGCCATGTTCCACCAGGGATCGTAGTGGATGACAGTGTCGGCTCCTACCAGGTTCAGACCGGTGCCGCCGGCCTTCAGGGAGATCAGGAACACCGGCACGTCGCCCTCGTTGAACTCCCGGACCAGCCGGCCCCGGGTCTCCTTGGGGGTGGCTCCGGTGATCTTGAACCAGGGGATGGAGCGGGCGTTCAGCTCCTCCTCCAGCAGCTCAAGCATGGAGGTGAACTGGGAGAACACCAGGCACCGGTGACCGCCGTCAATGACGGTGTCAATGAGATCCATGCAGGCGTCCTTCTTGGCACTGGGGCCCTTGTAGTCCTCAAAGGCCAGGGCGGGATCGCAGCAGATCTGGCGGATCTTCATCAGCTCGGCCAGGACCTTGATCCTGGAGTCGGCCAGATTGCTGGTGGAGGAGGCCTTGATCACCTTCTTCATCAGCAGCACCTGGGCGTCATACAGTTTCTGCTGTTCGCCGGAGATGCGGGTGTACACCACCTCCTCCATCTTGCTGGGCAGATCCTTGAGCACGTCCGCCTTGCGCCGCCGGAGAATGAAGGGGGAGGTCATGGCCTTGAGCTTCTTCACCGCCTCCTTGTCCTGGGAGCGGATGGGGGACTCGAACTTCCGGCTGAAGTCCAGGTAGCTGAACAGGAAGCCGGGCATGATGAAGTCGAAGATGCTCCACAGCTCGCTGAGGCGGTTCTCAATGGGGGTGCCGGTGAGGGCCAGGCGCACGTCTGCCTTGAGGGTCTTCACCGCCTTGGTGAAGCCGGCCTTGTGGTTCTTGATCTTCTGGGCCTCGTCGATGATGAGGTAGTCAAACTTCATGTCCTGCATCATGGCGATGTCGCGGCTGAGCAGCTCATAGGAGATCACAAACAGGTTGATGTCCCCGGGATTTTCCAGAGCCTCCCTCCGGCTGGATACGGGGCCGGTGAGGGGGAACACCTTGATGTCCGGGGAGAAGCGCATCACCTCCTCGGCCCACTGGTACACCAGGGAGGCGGGGGCCACCACCATGGACAGGCAGCCCTTCCCCTCCTGGCGGCGTTCGGTGATAGCGGCCTCCAGCAGGGAGATGGTCTGCAGGGTCTTGCCCAGGCCCATGTCGTCGGCCAGGATCCCGCCGAAGCCTGAGTGGGCCAGGGTCTGCAGCCACTTGTAGCCGTACACCTGGTATTCCCGCAGGATCTTCTGGAGGGACTCGGGCACGGCATAGTCCGCCTCGCCAATGGACTGGAAGTTGCGGATGATCCGGCGGTAGGTGTGATCCCGGGTGATCTGGAGCTGATCATGCTCCTGGAGCAGCCGATCCACATACAGTGCCCGGAACAGGGGGATCCGGGCCTTTTCCTGGATAATGTCGGCGGGCAGGAGATCTAGCTGGGAGATCAGTTCGCAGATCTCCGCCAGCTCCTTGGCCTTGGTGAGGTCAATAAACTCAGTGTCGGAGATCTTGTACCATCTCTTCCGGGCGGTGTAGCTCTCCAGGATGGCCTGCAGCTCCTTCTTGGAGTATTTCCCCGAGGTGACGCTGATGTCCATCAGCCCCCCGTCGGCGGCGAAGCTGAACTCCACCGGCACAGTGTCCACCACGTTCACTGCGTCCAGATCCATGTTGGACTCCACGGATCCGATCTTCTCCAGCCGGGTCAGGGTGTTGCTGACAAACTCGCAGAACTGATCCTCGGAAAGCTCCCCGGAGAACACATTCTTGGCATGGGACGGGAAGTTCAGGATCATGGCCACCCTTTCGGCGGTGGCTTTCTCATAGGTCATGTCCCGCAGATCCTTGGAGTCCCGGGGCTCAGCCAGGGGCAGATCCTCGTTGCCGTAGTTCACCGTGCAGGTGACTGAAGCCTTATAATTGCCGCCCCGGCGTTTCTTGATGTCCGCAAAGAAACTGAACTCAGGCTCGGGGTTGAGGCTCTTCCGGATCTCATCCTCCCCGGTCACGGTGAGGAGAATGTTGGGGTTTTTCCTGAAGGTCGGCAGCACCCGGTAATAGAAGTCGTTCAGCTCGCTGAGCAGCACATGGAAGGTTACGCTGTCCCCGAACTTGATCACCGCCGACAGGGGGCGGAACACATTCAGCTGTTCTTCCGGGATCCGGGTGATCATGGTGCTGGTGATGGCGTAGCTGCTGCCGGAGGCGCCATTGATCAGCAGCGGGGCCGAGGTGTTCACTGTGACCCCCATGAAGGTGCCCCGGACATCCCGGTAGGGCTCCACCTTCATGCCGATGATCATGTCGGCGTCGGTGACCATGGCAAAGCTTTCCTTGCCAAAGAGCTTGACCTCCGTCTCTGATCCCTTGGCCAGCTCATAGAAGCTGTCGATGAGGGAGCCCTCCAGGGGCAGGGCGTTGGGGATGCTGTACTCGGGCAGGTAGTCGGACCACTTCATGGTCCGGATCATCTCCTGGCTGTTCTCGATGCGGCCGGTGATGAGGCTGAAGAACCTGGCGCTGCGGGGATCAAAGCTGGCAGTGCCAAAGTCAATCTCTGTGCTCCGGGTGGCCTCATAGACCTTTTTCTCGAGTACGGCGGTGGTGAAGCGCTGGATATCCTTGATGACGTAGCCCTTGCCCTTGCCCTGGACCACCCGGAAGGACAGGGCCCTGCTGTCGGACTCCAGCACCAGGCGGGGCAGGAGGCGCACCGACTCGTCGGGCTCAGTGTACTGGTATTTCTCGTTCTCCTTCTTCTCCATGAGCAGGGCGGTCTCATGGAAGGCGGACAGGAAGTTGCGGGTCTGCTGTCCTGTGGTTCGCAGGGGAGGCGGATCCTGCTGCATCTTCTTCCACAGCCGGTCAATCAACACCAGCTGGAACTCGTTAAGGAACTGGCTGCGCTTCCGCCCGAAGGCCTTGTCTGTGAGGTGATCGTAACCGAGGGCCGGAAGCTTGTCCCAGTCGTCGAACCAGATGATCTCCTCCTGGTTCATGAGAAAGAAGATGTCCTTGGTGATGTCCAGGTACGGCTTCTTCCGGTCATAGATCCGGATGCACATCTTCCCGTTGGCCTCAATACCGCTCTCGGCGTTTTGGTAGCTGAGGTTGTTCAGGTAGATCCCGTCCTGGTACAGGTATTTCTGAAATTTTTCCACGGCCTCCTGGCAGGTGTAGTAGCCCTGCAGGAGCTTTTTGAGATCGAAGATGACAAAGCCGTCCTGCTTGATGGACTTGATCAGGGGGAGGGTTCCCACAGGAATGGGCGCGGTGCTGTATTTCTTCCGGTTCTCCTGCTGCTCCCGGGCGTACTGCTCAGCCAGGAGCTTGTAGGCCCTTTCCCGGTGCTCGGTCTCGTCCTCCAGCTTCTGCAGGGGAGTGGTCTTCTCATATTCCAGGAGCAGGGCCAGACCGTGGACACACAGACCGTAGGACCAGCAGGATCTGCTGGAGCACCGGCAGGAGCAGTTGGTGACGGACTTGCCGTTGTGCAGCTGGATCTTGTCCACGTCGCAGCGGATCCGCTCACCGGTCAGGGAGTCCTTCATCATGCCTATGATCTCGGTGGGCATGCCCGCCACGCTGAGGCTACCTTTCTTGGCACAGGTGACGGAGGTGATCTCGGTTACGGTTATGCTGCTGTCCACATAGTCCAGGGCGGACTTGCGGAACACGCCAAGACCCCTCAGGGTGAAGGGCTTGATCTCATAGGGCACGTCATCAATGGTCTGGTATTTTTTCTCACTCATCTGACTACCTGCTGGGCCTCACTGCTAGGGGCCGTCTGCTGCAAAAGCAAATTCCAAAAGAACTGACCGGGCTGTGTCTGCCTGGGGCGGACATGTCTCCCGGGCCGGCTGGGCCGGATGAGGCCATCCTGGGCTTTCCCGGCGCTCAGCCTAGGGCGGTGCCGCCGGACAGGATCCCGGAGAGGACAGGACGGTCCCTATCTTCAGGCTATGTATTTCTGATCTTCCTTTTTGAGTTCGTCCATGCGCCGGATGAGCATGCCCTTGGCGGTGAGGTTCAGGGTGTTGAGCAGCACCAGGAAGATCACCGAAAGCATGCAGTGCAGCACCGCCTGCTGCATGTCCAGCACCGCGGCCTCGTTCACCACCCGGGCGATGTCTGCCATGCCGTCGGCAAAGGTGTAGACCAGGTAGGCCATGGTCAGGCACAGGATGATGCATACCGGGATGAAGCCGTACATCAGCCGGGGATAGCGCCGCCAGGACTCAGCGGCCAGGCTGTAGGCCTTCTTGAAGTCGCCGGCGCGCACCGTCTCCGTCACATAGACAAAGAGGAAGACGCTGATCACCGCCTCTGCCAGCAGGATCAGGGATCCGGCGGCCATGGCGGCCTGCTGGCCGGCAAAGACCAGCAGCATGAAGATGATGAAGATGTAGAAGGTGAACAGCACAAAGTTCACCCCGGCCCCCAGCATGCACATCTGCAGCCGGGTGATCCCGGTGCGGAACAGCTCGGATATGGCAAAGGTCCGGTTCTCCGCATCGATGCTCACCGCATTGGTGGCGGCGGTGAGCATGAGGAAGTTGGCCAGCATGAACACGGTGATCACCAGCATACCCGACACCAGGGCGGGCTCCATGCCGGAGGTGCCTCCCAGCAGGGAGTAGACCAGTGCGGGGCAGAGAATGGTGAGGGCAAAGAAGAGGGTGTTCATGATCACAAGGCTGAGATAGGCCTTGATGTTGCAGAGAAGCATCACTGCGGCGTTGCGGTAGCAGAGTAATCCGTCCAGCATGATCTGGTGACCTGGTTGGTTGTTGGCTGCGGCGCCTGCCAGGAGGCGCTGATCAGAAAAAAAAGATCCCGGCGCTCAGATCCATGATCCGGGCGCTGTTTTCCGACAGTGTATGATAGCAAATTGCACTCTTATTGCAAAATTTGAGCTGGCTCACGGCACCGGGAAAAAGGAAAGCCCGCTGCATTATCTGCCGCGGGCTCAGACTTAAATGATCCGCTTAAAGCCGGCCTGTCCTTGGCCGCTCTCCCCTGCCGGGGGCTCAGGCGCTCCTGGCGGCCCTCATGATGAATGCTGCCGGTATCCCCAGCACGGCGCCGCACAGGTGACCCCACACGGCAGTCCTGCCCAGACTGTGGTTGACCCCCACAAAGTCAAAGAAACTGCCCAGGAGCCCAGCGGTGGACACCCCGTTCATGATGAAGGGCATCATCACCAGCAGCAGGCTTATCCCCAGGAGGACGCCGCCGTAGACCGGACGGCGGTAAAGCCACAGGATCGCCACCATGAAGAGCATGGTGAACTCCGTGGCGGAGATCCCGTAGTAGGCGGAAACCGGGCCGTCGGGGTAGAACCGGCTCATGATGAACCAGTTCAGCAGGGTGTTCATCACCAGGAAGATGAGCACGTAGGCGCTGGCATACCTGCCGGTCCTGAGGATGCTGTCCACCGGTGACAGGGCGTAAATGACCACGAAGGCCACCGAGTCCACCGCCAGATGGTACCAGCTCAGATGGACAAAGTCCCCGTAGATGTACTCCGGCCAAAAAGAATGGCAGTGAGCCGCTGTCAGACTCACCGGGTAGGGCGAAAAGACGCCGAACAGGTGAGCCGTCAGGATCACTGCCAGAGTGATGAGTATCAGAGTCATCAGAAGATGTTACTCTTCAGATTCATTCTCGCTGTCGCGGATCAGGAAGTCCTCAAGGGTCTTGCCCTCGTTGTCGATGGCTCTCTGGATGGCGAAGGGGGTGCGGCCCTGACCGGTCCAGTACTTGGTCTCACCGTTCTCATTCTCATAGACGTACTTGGGAGGACGCTTGGATCTGGTCACCACAGAGTCTGCTCCGTTCATGAGGTCGGACAGTTCGATGCCGTCTCTCTTCAGCTGCTCCAGGTAACTGCTGATCTTTCTGCTCTTGGACTCTTCGTTCTTCTTGCGCTCACGGAGAATGCTGGAGATGTTCTCAACAGCGGTCTCAAGATTGTCCACGCTGAAGCCGGAAAGAAGATCCTCAAGCTTGTCAAGATTAAGCAGGTTTTTCTGGAAGGCGGTCAGTGCCATTTGTGTGTACCTCTCATTGGTTAAGTGAAATAAAAAAATGTCTGTGAATTAAATGTGCCAAAAACTAAAGCAGCCCTGCGGGAAACTCCGGGAGTCCGGCAGGCCTGGTGTCAGGTGGACAGGATCTTGTTTGCCCATTTGGTGGCCTCAAGATAGGTGTCGATGGCCTCCTGCTCATCAATGCCCAGCTTCTGCACCCGGACCTTCACCCGGGGCCAGTTCAGGGTCTCGTAATCCAGCACCAGCCCGATGTAGAAAGCCAGTTCACCCTTTTTGGCGATCAGGGCCTGCTTGATCTCCTCCTTGATGGGCATGGAACTGATGATCTCGCTGAAAGGGCGGTCCATCATGGCATCCAGCAGGGAGAACAGGCCGCACATGAAAGCGTCCTGGGGCTCAACCTTGTTCTGTCTCTTGCCGGCGATGAGTTCGCAGAAGCGGGCCCGGACCAAGGACATCCTGGACAGCTCTGAGGGTTTGTTCTCATTGATGCAGGTGGCATACACCAGGGAAATAAAGCGGCGCATGTTGTCCTTGCCCAGGAATACCACCGCATGTCTGAAGGAGGTGATGGGATCACTGGTGCCGTAGCGGACATTGTTCACATAGGAGAGCAGCTTGTAGGCCAGGGACTGATCCTGGTTGATGATCTTCTCGATCTTGTCGTAGTCGATGTTGTCCTTGATGGTCTCAGTGAACAGCTGGGTGACCACCACTTGGTTGGCAGACAGTGTCTTGTGCTTCACCACCTCGGGCTTGCTGAAGAAGTATCCCTGGAACAGTTTGAAGCCCATGTCCTTGGCCTTCTCAAACTCCTCCTTGGTTTCGATCTTCTCCGCCAGGCACTTGATGTGATCCATCTGGCCGGCATGGGAGGTGAGGTAGTCCTGGATCTCCTGGTGGCTGGACAGGCGCCAGTCGAACTTGATGATGTCGATGTGGGGCAGGAACCGGTCCCAGGCCGGATCCATGGTGAAGTCGTCCAGGGCAATGGTGTAGTGGCGCTCCTTCAGATCCATGACGGACTTCAGGAGGGTGTCATTGGGGGTGGCGTCCTCCAGGATCTCTATGACCACCTTCTGGGCAGGCAGGGAATCGATGATGCCGGCAATGATCAGGGAGTAGGGGAAATTGACGAAACTGATCTTGTCCCCCACCAGGGATTCAATGGGCTGACTGAGGAACTGCTCCTCCAGGAGGGTAATTGTGGCTTTTTCCGAGGAGATATTGGGGAACGCATTGGAGAGACCCTGTCTGAAGAGAAGCTCGTAGGCGTAGGTGCGCATCTTGGCGTCAAGAATTGGTTGGCGAGCTACAAAGGAATACATGAAAAGACAGTCTCTCTCTAAAGAATGAGGAGATTTTAGCACAGAATTTATCAAAAAGAATGACTTTGATCGGGTTTTTTAGGTTTTTTTATTTTATTGCCCGGTGATTTCAATTGCCGGCGGTGTATTTCCCGGGCCCGTTCTATTAGCTGATCTTTTCAATTGCCGGCTTTGCTATTTGACAAAGCTTTGATTTGCGGGGTTTTCTGGGACGTGTCTTTCCGATGAATAATAGGCATTGCCTGCCTAGAAAAGGACTGAAGTTCCTGCAGGTCTGGCAGGTGTTCCGGCATATCAGGATGGAGAAAAAGCATATATAAAGAATAGGACGATCCTGTTAAGACCGGGGATCCTCCCCTTTTCTGCTGACGGAGTGACGGGGCTGAACCGGGATAAGCACGACACAATATGTTCGATAATGGTTATATGTGATGTGAACGGATTATGATGAGAAGATCCGGCGGAGATGTATCAGAAAAATGCTTAACCACGGCATTGGATGTGTCTTTTGCTGAAAAGCGCAGTTTCCGGCGGAAGGCGCCGGATGCGGGGGGAGGATTGCCATGTATTGTGATCATCAATCTCACCAGGCACTATATGTGGCCGATGATCTTTTAGGGCTCCTGGCAGACCTTTGGGGGGACCTCCCGGCCTTCCTGCCCGCCGGAGGCATGCCTTCTGCCAGATCTTTGAACTGTGTCACGCTGTCTGGTTTATGTCCGCCTTTCCAGGCAATGTAATGATCCCGGATCCTGCAGTGGGGATTTTACAGGCGTTTATCCATCGTCTTGTTAAGGAGGTGCGAGGTTGATGGGTAATAACCCCTGCCGCTTCTGCTAACCTTCAGAGCGGTGTTCTTTAATTATTTTTCTTTAGCCGGGGCTTGTTATTCTCCGGTGCCGGGCTTCGCAATGCCATTAAGAACACCATGAGCAGGGCCGATTCGCCTTTCCTTTTGTTCCCGGCAGATGATGAAAGCTCCTGGCAGTCCTTTGTTCGTCGGTGTGCATTTGGCTGTTGTGATCTGGCTAGTTCTGGATTATTTTTGTACAGTGTACGGGGCATTTATTATCGTTATTTAACGCCATGGTTAGCGCCAATTTCCATTCTGCCGGAGCCTGTCCCATATCATTTCGGCATGGGATCTGATTTTATTAGAAGGATCTTTCCAGGAGCCAATGCAATTTGATCCGGCGTCCTAAAGCGCAGCCATATTGTTTTTCGGGACCACCGCAGGCAATTTCTTCCCGACCTTCCGGCTCTATTGCAGGGCATGCCTGTGACTGCCTGAAAGAGGGAGAGATGCTTATTCGTGGGGTAGAGACGGGGCGGATCTGCCGAACTGTCAATGCGGATCTGCAGGGGAACACGGTGGATGATCTACTGAAGGGCTGTGTGGTTCAGCAGAGGTTGCGGTGGATGATCTACTGAAGGGCTGTGTGGTTCAGCAGAGGGTGTGGTGGATGATCCACTGAAGAGGCCGCAGCGGATCCGCTGAAAGCCAGATGTTTCCATGCGCTGGAATGTGACAGTCCCTGGGGTGGTGAGTCCTGTTCCTGGGACTGGCGCCCGGTGTCCCTGTGGAAGTTCCTGCTCCGTGACGGTAGCAGAGTCGGGGAACATCTTCACTGCGCATTGCCGGTTTGGTGAAAAAAAACGACTGTCACTCGGGAACTGGACGCTACAGCAGATGGACAGTTTTTGTCAGGAGCAGGGCTTTCCCCGGGAACAGCGGTGCCCCGGGGTGAGGTCCCCTGGGGTGAGGTGCCCGGAGAGGGGAGTCAGGCGGTGAGGATGCAGGGGCAGGGTGATGTGTCTAAGGCAGTTCCCAGGGGACAGGGACGGGAAAAGCGGAGGGGAAAAGCCGGGCAGTGGGGAGAGCTGGCATGCCCGGCATTGGGATCAGGTGCGGCAAAACTTCCTGAGCACTTTCCTGAAGGCACTGCCGTCATACTCCCAGTTGCTGCAGGATTTGCCGTGATCCCAGCGTTTTTGGGCGATCTCGTCCAGGTAGGGCTTGAAGGTCTGGTAGTTGGGGAATTTTTCAAAGCAGGTGGCATTGGGCCCGAAGCAGATCCGGGCGAAGTCAATCAGCTGCCGGTAGGCGTTCCGGGCATCCCGGACATCGAAGTTCCTCAGCAGTTCCCTGCGGGCCCGGCGGCGCACATTCCAGCGCGTTAGGGGCTCGATGGAAATGATGTTCTCCAGGTACAGCAGGTAGAGGACGCAGAACACTATGAGGGCAATGATCAGCAGCATTGCCGTCAGCAGCAGGATCCTGGTGGTGTTGCGGGCGGTGAAGTCATACTGCTCATCCCCGTCGGCGGAGATATCGTAGGTGGGTGACTCCAGATGGAACACACTGAGGGTGGCCTGATTGTTCTCGTTGCGGCTTATCCAGCGGATCTCCTCCGGGGCGAAGTGCAGCTTCATGGGCCTCAGGGGCACAAAGACCTGGCTGAAGGTGCGGCTGGACTCCAGGATCCCGGTTTCCGGATCATAGTGCTCGCTGATCTGCTCCTTGTCGGTGTAGGCCTTGTACTGGGGGGTGCCGCCGATGATCCTGGAGGGCAGATCCTGGGCGGAGATCCCGGTGCCTGAGAAGGTGATCTCATGGACAATGGGGGTGTTGACCTTCAGATCTGCATTTTTCTCGGGTTCCCAGGTTTCCCGGATCTTGAAGTCATCGGCGGCTATGGCCCCGGCATTTCCCGCCGGTGCGGTGACCGTGATCTCAATGGGCTTTTCCTGGAACACAAAGGGCACCTGGGGGCCGCCGTCCCGGCTTTTGCTGGGATCGGTCACCCGGATGGTCCCGTCCTGGTTGGTGATGGTGGGGTTGCCCTGCTGGGCGCCGGCGGGGGCATAGGTACCCCTGGCGGAGGCGGGAATGATCCGGTGGGTTCCCGGGGTGCGGAAGGAGGCGGCATGGACGGTGGTGATCACCTCATACCGGTGCCCCATGGTGGAGCGCTGCTCCCGGGACTCATGCAACTGGTGGATCTGGCCGTCACCGTCCACTGCGGGGCTGACGGGCGGGGAGGTCAGTTCCACGCCTCCATGGACGGTGGTGACCGTGCGGATGAGGAGGGTTTCGTTGACAAAACCTGCCGGGCGGATGATCTCCGTCTGGATAAGCCCCCTGAGCTCCGGTCGTGGCTCCCGGCCGTTGCGGCGGCGGACATTGATGGGTATGGGATCGGTGACGTTGTCCCGGATCAGGAGCCTGGGGATCTGCATCTGGCCGCTGGCATGGGTCAGCAGGGGGATGGTCCACAGGGAGACGTTCTGGTATTCCCGGTATTCAAACCGGGGCTCGCCAATGGTGAAGTTCTCAGCTGCCAGGGGCCGGGTGTCCAGATCCCAGCTGTCAAACCTGCCGGCGGCGCTGATCTCCAGTTCGAAACTGGTGTCCTCATACAGCTTCTCGCCCCGGTGTATATCGGCTTTGATCAGGTTTTCCGCCCAGGCAGCGCCGGCGGTGAGCAGCAGTGCCAGCAGGGCTGTGAGTGTTCTTCCTACCATCTCTGGGCTGGTCCTGTCTTGTGGCTGCTCTTCCGTTGGAGGTTGAGCAGGCGGTTGCGGATGAGGTTTTCGGGATTGATGGCCAGGCAGCCGGTGTCCTTGCTGCAGCCGTTGTCCTGGATCCGGCCGGTGCGGACGATGTCCGGGGTCTCGCTGACGGCGTGGCGGCGGGCGATCTCCTGCATCTGCAGGCGCTTCAGCAGCTCCAGGTTGTACCTGGCGTCAAAGTTGTGCTCGTTCTCGGTTTCCAGCACCTGCTGGTACAGGAGGATGGCGTTTTCCACCTCGCCGATCATGGCATAGGCGTTGGCCAGGTTGTACCTGATCATCAGATCGGCGGTCTTACCGGAGGTCTCCCAGGCCTCAATGGCCTGGGGAAAATCCCCGGCCTTGTAATAGGCGTTGCCCCGCCACACGGGATCGTCAAACTCAGCGGCGGCTTCGGCATACCGGGCGTCATTGTACAGGGCAATGCCTTCCAGATCGCCGGCATAGGCGGTGCCCGGCACTGTCAGCGCTGACACCATGACCCCCAGGACCAGGGCGAAAATGAACCCCTGCCGGAACACCAGGGCCAGTAGTAGCAGGGGCAGGGCCAGCCAGTAGCCCAGATCTGTGGACTGGTACACGTCATTCATCCCACTCTGGTTTTGGGAGGAGGCCAGGCGGAACAGACCCTCCAGCTCATGCTCGTTCTGGAAACTGTAGGCTTTGATCCCGGAGTTCTGGATCAGGGTCTCCACGTTCCGCAGGTTAGATCGGGCCACCACAATCTCCCCGGAGGAGTCCTTAAGCAGGGAGCCGTTGCCCAGTTTCAGGGCGGATCCCTCATTGGTGCCGATGACATACAGATAGTAGCGGTTGGCGGACTGGCTGATGAATTCCGCCAGTTTCAATGCCTCGTTCTCCTGGCTCACCCCGTCGGTCACCACCAGAATGTTGCCCTTGACCCCCATGTTGGCGGGGATGGCGTCGGCATGCTGGACGGCCCGCATGAGATCCGTGCCCTGCATGGGCATCACCGAGGGATCCAGCTGGCGGATGTAGGTCCTCAGGGTGTTGAAGTCGCTGGTGGGGGGTACCAGGGTGTAGGTGTTGCCGGCAAACACCACCAGGGCGATCTTCTTGTTGGGGGTGGCCTTGTTCAGCAGCTGCAGCAGGGAGTAGCGCATCTGCATGTAGCGGTTGGGCTTGATATCGTCAGCCAGCATGGAGTTGGACAGATCCAGGGCCCAGATCCACACCTCCTCATTTTGGTACAGGGGGGTGTTCTCATCCCTGATGGTGGGTCCGGACAGGGCCACCACCCCCAGGATCCAGGGCAGGGCGAAGAGTTTGAAGTTCCGGCGGATCTTCCGGGTGTTCTCCCGGTTGAAGTAGTTGAAGATCTCCGGCAGCATCATCTGTTGGGATGAGTTCACCCGGCGGAACCTGATGAGGTAGAAGAGCACCGGCACCACCAGGAGTACCAGGAACCAGGGCCGGGCTATGAAGAAACTACTCATAGTGCCTCCTCATCAGATAGGCGGCGGCGAAGGAGAGCAGCAGGGACAGCAGCAGGGGGATGTAGTACAACTCATGCACCTGCTGGAAGTACCTTTCCGAGGTGAGCCGGGGCTCGCTGGCGGAGATGTTGTAGTAGGCCTGGGAGAGGGACTCGGGATCAGTGGCCCGGAAAAATCTTCCGCCGGTCTCCTCGGCCAGCTTCTGCAGCATCTCCGTGTCCATCTGCTCGGTGACCAGGTTGTTCATGGCTCCGTAGCCCACGGTGTAGATCTTCATGCCGTTGTTCAGGGCAAAGGTCACCGCGTCGTCTGCGGAGATCCGGGAGGAGGTGTCCCGGCCGTCGGTCAGGAGGATGAGCACGTTGTTGGCGTTTTTCTCGCTGGCCAGGGTCTGACCCGCCAGGATCACGGCGTCTCCTAGGGAGGTGAGGTTGCCGGCCAGGTTAGTGGCCAGTTCATCTACAAACTGGCTGTAGAGCCGGTGATCGTGGGTCACCGGGGACATGACGAAGGCCTTGTCAGCAAAGACGATGAGACCGAAGCCGTCCTCCTTCCGGGAGGCGGCGAAGTCCTTCAGCTCCTCCTTCAGCACGTCCATGCGGGTGGTGCGGATCCCGTGGTGGACCATGTCGTTCATGTCCATGGAGGGAGACACGTCCACCGCCACCATGATGTTGTAGCTGTCCTTCTTAACCAGCACCGGGGAGCCGATGAACACCGGGCGGCAGGCTGCCAGGGCCAGGCAGATGTAGCTGAGGACGCAGATCCCCACCAGCACCAGGGAGATCCGGGGGCTGCGGTTCTTCACCAGGGGGATAGACGGCAGCTGGATGGGCTTGCGGTTGGGCTCCCGCAGGGGCCAGAAGTAGTAGATGAGGTACGGCAGCAGCAGGACGATGAGGACAAAGGGGTACTTTATCTGGATCATGGTCTTCTCCAGACATTGGAGCACAGCCACAGGAAACCCTGGCGGTACAGGGATCTGCGCTCGCTGCGGGTGAGGATGTGCCCGCCGTAGGCCATGCTGTCCCAGTCGCTGACGGTCCGGCTCAGGTGGCACAGGCCTGTGTGATCCAGAAACTCCAGCCACCGGGTCCCGGACAGGGACGCGACCTTCTCCCGGGGGAAGTAGCGCAGGGCGGCATTCTTCAGGATCCGTCCCATTTCCCCGGCGAAGTTGTCTGCCCTGAGGAAGGCGGAGGTCAGGTGGGACAGATCCCGGAACACGGGAATGCAGTGTCTGAGGATCACCCAGAGCAGGGCAAGGCACAGCACCGCCCCTGCGGCGATCCAGAGATAGACACCCAGATCTGTGGGATCAGGTCCCACATGAATGTCCTTCAGACCGAGGTTTTTGATTTCTTCAACGTTGTACATCTTGCGGTTCCGGATCCCGTCCGGGGGAGCCGGCTCACTGCTTGGAGGCGTCTATGCGGATGAACCGCTGGCAGGAGTGCTTGAGCTGGGTTGAGAGCACCCGCATGCGGTGCATGCCGATCTTGCGGTAGTCGTCGGTGAACTTCCGGTCCGGGCAGACCACATAGCCCACGCTGTTGCCGTTGTCCACATAGAGCATGCCCGGATCCTTGAGTTCGATCTCCATGCGGTCAAAGATCTGGTAGCAGTAGACTATGTGGTTGAGGTTGAGGTACCGGAGGATCATCGCCGCCCTGGCGGTGAGACGGTAGAAGTCGGAAATAATGTACACCACGCTTCCTGGACGGATGGTCTCGCTGAGCAGCTGCAGGGCGTCCACCAGCTCACGGCTGGAGCTCCGATCCTTAAGGCCGCTGCAGTAGCTGGCATGGAGCTTCTTGATGATGTCCAGCACGTCGTGGTGGCGTCCACCCGGGTTGGTGCGGACGATCTCGTCGCCGGTGATGATGAGGCAGGACACCTTGTCATGGCCCAGGACGCTCTGCCAGGCTGTGGAGGCTGAAAGCAGTGCCGCCACCCGGGACTTGAGCTGTCCCCGGGAGCCGAAGTACATGGTTTCGCTGAGATCCGTGACGATGTAGGTGCAGCGGTCCCGCTCCTCCCGGAACAGCTTGGTGTGGGGCCGGCCGGACCGGGCGGTGATGTACCAGTCGATGTTGCGCACATCGTCACCCGGGACATAGGGCCGGACCTCATCAAACTCCATGCCCCTTCCCTTGGCGCTGGAGGCCTGGAAGCCGAAGCGGGGGCTGGCGACCTTGCTGGAGGGGAGAACCACGCTGGAGGGTGGAACGTTGACCAGATCCTCGAAGGTCAGCTCCACTGCGCTCATGCAACAACCACCAGGCTCAGGATCTTCTCAATCACGTCATCCGGCTTGATGCCGTCGGCCTCAGCCTCCATGCTGATGATGATGCGGTGGCGCATCACCGGATAGGCGCATACCTGGATATCGTCGGGGGTGACGTAGTCCCGGTCGCTGAGCCAGGCCCGGGCGCAGGCGCACCGGCACATGGCGATGGTGGCCCTGGGGCTGACGCCGTAGGAGATCCACCTTGCCAGATCCCCGTTCACCGTCACCGGGTTGCGGGTGGCGTTGACCAGGTTCACGATGTATTTCTGCAGCTCCTCGGAGACCTTCACGTCCAGGATGCTGGCCCGGGCCTCAAACAGCTCCTTCTGGGTCAGCACCGGGTGCTCCTTTTCCTCCCTGCGGTGCCGGACCTCATACTGGTTCAGCTGCAGGATGCTCAGCTCGTCGGACACATCGGGATAGTCGATCTTGATGTGGAGCATGAAGCGGTCCAGCTGGGCCTCGGGCAGGGGGTAGGTTCCCTCCTGCTCCAGGGGGTTCTGGGTGGCCATGACCAGGAACAGCTCCGGCAGGGTGTAGGTTTTCCTGCCGATGGTGATCTGCTTTTCAGCCATGGCCTCCAGCAGGGCGCTCTGCACCTTGGCCGGGGCCCGGTTGATCTCGTCGGCCAGCAGCAGGTGATGGAACAGGGGGCCGGGCTGGAAGACGAAGGAGCCGTCCTGGGGACGGTAGACATCCGTGCCGGTGACATCCGCCGGCAGGAGATCCGGGGTGAACTGAATGCGGTGGAACTTGCCCTCGATGCACTTGGAAAGCTCCTTGATGGCCCGGGTCTTGGCAATGCCCGGAGGTCCCTCCACCAGAATGTGTCCGTCGGAGAGCAGAGCCAGCATCAGTCCGTCAATCAGATCCAGCTGTCCCAGGATCTGTGAGCTCAGGTACTCGCGAACCGCCTGAACCTTGTCTTTGAACATGTGAATTCCGCCTTGTGGTTGCTCAATTACAGCGGGATATTATAAGGGGTCTGCCCTGGAAAAGTGTTGATCAAAATGGAATTTTGACAAATGTCACGCCGGGTGCCGGGAGCATTCCGGCGGGTCTGGTGCATCCATGGCGGGCTGTGGACAGGGCTGGCGGACTCTGCTGGACCGGATGGGCAGGGAGGCATGAGCGCGTGATCCGGAGTTCATGAGAGCGGGATCAGAGGAGATAAGAAGAAAAGAAGGGGACTGCTGTCGCTGACTGCCGGTGACGGGCGCGGTGCCGATCCCGGTCCGGGGTGCATGTGCTACAATGCCGGGGACTTAGGGAAGGCCGGATGTGCCGGGACCGGACGCGGATCCCGCCTCACCGGGGAGACAGCAGGAGGATGAGATGATTGTTATTATACGTCACGGCCAGGCAGACAGTCCGGCTTACAGTGACCGCAACCGCAGGCTCACGGAGAAGGGCAGGGCAGACGCCGCCGCCCGGGGCAGGCAGCTGGCGTCCTCTGGCAGGGGGCATTTTGACATTGCCATGGTGAGCCCCTACATCCGGGCACTGGAGACCCTGGATGAACTCAAGGGATCCCTTGAAATCGGCCATGTGCAGATCACCGATGAGCTGGTGCCCAATGCCTCCAGCGAGGTGTCCGACTTCCTCCGCTATCTGGACGAGTCCGGAAAGCATGTGCTGGCGGTGACCCACATGCCCCTGGCGGGACTCCTGGTGAATGATCTGTGCGGCCCTGCGGCCATGGGGACCTTTGATCCCGGTGACTACTATGTGCTGGAGAAAAAGCCCGGCTCTGAGCTCTACTCAGTGACCTGCACGACAAATTCCTTTTCTCTTATGTAAATAATGTTGCACTTTTGCCCGCGGGGAATATAAACCGGATATGCGAGGAAATTAATAAGAAGCGCATTCCGCGGTTTTCATGGATGTAAGACCGCCAACAGCACAGAATGGACTCTCTTCCGCACAACCCACCGGATCCAGGATCTGTTGCCCATGAGAATTTTTAAAAATTATTCCCCGAAGGCTGTGGCCAAGTATGTGAAATTCTTTTTTAAGGGAAGGCTTTACATCAACGGCCGCGGCGGCTATGTCTTTGAGCACGGGCGTGTGGTCATGCCGCGAAGCGCAGATCCCATCCACCACGCCACCGTCACGGAAATCAACCGGCAGATAAGTTCCCTCTCCTGACAGAGCCATTTTCGCCTCTCCGGCGCCGGTTATCTGAACACCCCGTGATCTTCCAGATCCGTTCCCTGGAATGCGCCGGGCGATCTGTCTGCAACTCCTCCCTCCGGAACAGCTCTTTCTTTCCTGACTTCCTTTTGTTTTCCGCTTTTGGGCGTATCTCTGTGAGCCGCTGCCAATTCAGGCTGACATCCGGTTCCTCCTGAAGGTCTCATCCCCGATCCCCACTGATCTGTTGATCTGTCCGTGATCATCCTGATCCGCTTCCGTTCCAGCCCTGGGGCCGGGTGATGTTCTGTGCCGCCAGTCCCGCCGGCCGGGCTGTGTTCTTGACACTGTCAGATCCCCCATAGATAATCTTTCGTCGTGGGAAGCGCCTTCACGGCCGCCGGATCCCGGTCCAGCCCTTATGCCGCCCCTGGCTTCGGAGGAGATCTGATGGACAGTTTTGTTACTGATTACAATTTCGTTTCCGAGGAGGTGATCCAGGCTGAGATCACGGAGGAAATGTCCACCCTGGGGGACTTGCTGCGCTATCTCACCACCGCCATTGCCAAATCCGGGGTGTTCTGCGGCCATGGATCCGAGGATCCCTGCCAGGAGGCGGGGCAGCTTCTCAGTTATGTGCTGGGCATTGACTATGATGATCTGGAAGACTTTGAGAACGCTGCGCTTTCCTCCCGGGAGCGGAAGGAGATCTTCCAGGTTCTGCGGATGCGTATTTTTGACCGCATGCCAACTCCGTACATAACCAACCTGGCTTACCTGGCGGGTCTGCGGTTCTATGTGGACGAGAGGGTCCTTATTCCCCGTTCCCCCATTGCCGAGCTTGTCTGCGGCGGTCTGGTGCCCTATCTTCCGGCGGATGCGAAGCTGGGGCTTGATCTGTGCACAGGCTCCGGCTGCCTTGCCATCCTCATGGCGGTGCGCCTGGGCATTGAGGTGGATGCGGTGGATCTGTCTGAAGATGCCATCGATGTGTGCACCTACAACGTGGATCTCCATGGCCTGACCAATCGGGTGGTTCCCATCAGATCGGATCTCTTTGATCAGCTGGATCCGGAAGTGCGCTACGACGTGATTGTCTCCAATCCCCCCTATGTGCCTGAGGAAGAGATGGCGGATCTTCCCGAGGAGTTCCTGGCCGAGCCCCGGATGGCCCTGGAGGCAGGAGCCGACGGTCTGGATCTGGTGCGGCGGATCCTGCGGGACGCCCCCGGACACCTGCAGCCGGGAGGCTACCTGATCTGCGAGGTGGGGGATTGCATGGAGACATTGGCCTCCGCTTATCCGGATGTGGCCTTTGAGTGGGCGGAGCTGAAGAACGGCGGCGTGGGCGTGTTTGCCGTCTCCAGGGAGGAACTGGAAAAGCACGCCGGGCTGTTCGCCTGAGTTGTAACTGATTCTTATCTATAGGAGATAACATGTCCGGAAACACATTTGGACAGAATTTCACGGTGACCACCTGCGGGGAAAGTCACGGTCCCGGTCTGATGGCCATTGTGGACGGCTGTCCCTCCGGTCTGGAACTGTGCGAGGCGGACATTCAGACTGATCTGGACCGCCGCAAGCCCGGCGGTCCTTTCACCTCCCCTCGCAGGGAGGAGGACAAGGTGACCATTGTCTCCGGGATCTTTGAGGGCAAGACCACCGGAACTCCCATCGGACTGGTGATCTGGAATGAGGATCAGCGCTCCCAGGACTATTCCGCCATCATGAACAAGTTCCGTCCCGGACATGCCGACTACACCTATCAGCAGAAGTACGGCTTCAGGGACTACCGGGGCGGCGGCCGGGCCTCCGCCCGGGAGACCGCCATGCGGGTGGCGGCGGGTGCCATTGCCCGGAAATACCTGAAGAACCGTCTGGGCGTCGAGATCCGGGGCTGTGTCACCCGGATCGGCACCATAGCGGCGGATTTCGTCAATATGGATCAGTCCTGTCTGAACCCTTTCTTTTTTGCTGATCCCCAGAAACTCCAGCAGGTGGAGGACTACCTGAGGGAACTGAAGAAATGCGGTGACAGTGCGGGAGCGGAGATCCGGATCCTGGCCCGGGGCGTGCCCTCAGGCCTGGGGGAGCCGGTGTTTGACCGTCTTGACGCCGACATTGCCAAGGCCATGATGGGGATCAACGCTGTCAAGGGCGTGGAGATCGGTGACGGCTTTGCCGCTGCTGCCCACCGGGGTTCAGAGCACCGGGATCTGATCAGTTCCGGCGGGTTCCGATCCAACCATGACGGCGGGATCCTGGGCGGGATCAGCACCGGCAACCCCATTGAGGTTGCCGTGGCCCTGAAGCCCACCTCCAGCATCACCATTCCCGGGGAGACCATTGATCTTGAGGGCCACAGCACTGAGATCAGCACCGGCGGACGGCATGATCCCTGCGTGGGGATCCGGGCGGTGCCCATTGCCGAGGCCATGCTGGCATTGGTTCTCATGGATCATTATCTCCGGGACCGGGCCCAGAACTCTGACGTGGATCGGCGCCGTTATTTCTGATGGCGTCCCGGAGCCGGTGACAGCCGGGGCGGTTTACCCTGGCTATTCCTTTCAGCTCTTCCGGTTGCTCCGGGAAAGGGCACCACAGCCTCGGACGGCACAGGAGCCCTGCAGGCAGACACCTCCGGGACCGGACAGATCCCAGTTTTCACACTTATTAGCAAGGTGACAGATATGCATAAAATTTTCCGTGCGGCACTGGTGGCAGCATCCCTCTGCGCCGCATCCATGACCCAGGCCAAGGACTATACCCAGCAGGAAATTGAGAAGATTGTCCATGATTACATTGTGAGTCACCCGGAGGTCCTCCTTGAGGCTGGTGACGAGCTACAGAAGCGCAAGGCCCAGATCGGCGCTGAAAAGGAGAAGATGTACGTCAAGACCTTTGAGCAGGAGCTGTTCCATTCCCCGGCGGATGCCTCAGTGGGACCCCAGAATGCCAAGAACGTGATTGTCGAGTTCTCGGATTACAACTGCGGTTACTGCAAGCGCTCTAAACAGCTGTTTTTCAAGGTCCTGGAGAGCCACAAGGCCAAGGGTGATATCCGTTATATCTTCAAGGAATACCCCATCCTGGGCCCCGGATCTGAGATTGCCGCCAGATATTCTCTGGCTGTCTATGCCCTCTATCCTGATCGGTTCCTGGACTACCACATGGCGGTGATCAACAGCTCCTCCAGGGTGGGATCTGCCAAGGATCTGGAGACCCATATTGCCAAGCTGGGCCTGGATCTGGAGAAGATCAAGGCACATGCCTCCTCCAAGGACGTGACGGCGGTGATTGAGAAGAACCAGAACCTGGGCGCCGCCATGGAGGTCACCGGAACTCCCTGCTACATCATCAACGGCAAGTTTGTCCGGGGCGCACCCCAGACGGTGGAGTATATTGAGTCCCAACTGGTCAAATAAAGATCGGCACCGCCCGGACTGCCCAGGTGCTTTCCGGGGGATGTTTTCCTCAGGACGGGATCCTTCCAGAACGGCGGGATCCCTTTCTTTTTCTGAGACTGGATTTGTGACGGGGATGTGCCGGTCCGCTCTGACAGCGGGTGTCCGTCCGGGAGCTTGCAGATCTGCTGTCCGGATACTCTTCCGGCGGGCGCTTTCAAAAGTCGCAGAAGATTGCGGTGAGAGGGACAGGAAGGAGGGGCGGGGTACTGCCCTCTTGAGTTTGACGCGGATGGGGCGCTGGGAGTCCGGGTGTGCCGGGTGCTGTGGGAGCGGATGATCCCAGGACTGGTGTGAGTCCCCAGGCTAAACTGGGGGACTCTCTGCCAGATCAGAGCGTCCTGGGCATGTCAGGATCGGCGGCGCTCAGGGGCATCTGGCAGACCAGGCGATTTGGTGGGGCGGCGCTATTTGATGTCCACCGGGGCATACTTGCCCCGGGAGTTGTAGCCCCGGCGGATCTTGCGGTTGCCCACGGACGTGGGACCGTACTTCCCGTGGGAGTCATAGCCGTATTCCACCTTGTCCTTGCCCACGGACACCGGGGCGTATTTGCCATGGGAGTTGTAGCCATAGCCGATCTTCTTGTCACCCACGGACACCGGAGCATACTCCCCGTGGGAATTGTAGCCGTAGCCGATCTTCTTGCCGCCCACGGAGACGGGAACATACTTGCCGTGGGAATTGTAGCCGTACTCAACTTTCTTCCCGTCGATCTCCACTGGCACATACTCCCCGTGGGAATTGTAGCCGTAGCGGATATTGTCGGCCTGGACAGGCTGGATCAGCAGAAAGGCGGCAGCAAGGACCGCTGCGGGGAAAAGACGCATGGCATACACTCCTGTAAAGGGGATCAGGGAAAAAGACGCACCTGCCGGCGCTGGCCGGACGGGTGGGCCGGGCAGATCAGATCAGATCAGATCAGATCAGAGCAACCCGACCAGAGAATGATTGTATCACTGAACGTCGCAATCCCCACTTTTTTCCGTCTTTTTGTGATCAGGCGGCGGAATTTCAGCTGATCCGGACCTGTTCAGGATCTGTGGGTGTCTTGCCCGCCGGGAACTGCCGTCTGTCTGTGGTGCCGCTGCGCCGGGGTGCAGTGAACCTCATCGGTGTGTTTGGTTCCGGATCTGCTGTCACCGCCAGGTGTTGGACGGGGCTGCCATGGGCTCAGCCTTTGCTGCTGCTGCCTGCCGTCAGGTGTGTGGCAGGAATGGCTGTCGCCGATAGCTGATACCGATACCAGCGCGGATGCTGAACAGGGTTCCTGAACGGGCAGGGGGGCAGTAACGACGGTGACCGGATAGAGCCAGGGACCGGAAATGACCTTAAGTAAGGCGGCAGTTCAGGCGGGAAGGGCGTAAGGCCAGACGATGAGGGAAGAGAGCAGGGGAGAGGAGAAAACTGGCAGGTCAGAAACGGGTGAGGACAAGCCACATCCCGGTACTCAGTATCAATCGGCTTGGCTGCTTCCTTCCGGACCTGACCGGGGTAACCGACGAACCAATACGGGAGGACCTGCCCCCATAACGCTGACAATGGTACTATACCGTGTGACGCCATTCAAGATCTTTTGGCTTTGGACGTCATCAACTGATCAGATGGTGACCGCATCCGGAGGAGGCTGCCTGCAGCAGGAAACTCCGGGAGGGCAGAAAAAGAAAAAAGGCACCGGGTGAACAATGTCCATACCACTAAGGAGGTGCCCGTGCCTTTCAAAATGAGGCCATCCTAAAATTTCGGCTCCAGATTGTCGAGCTTCCCAAGCACCACGGAAGAGTGGGGAGATGAGAACTGAATGTCCTCAGTATCATGGAGCACGGCATCATTGAAGCCTGTATGCAGGAGTCTGCACAGGTGGCGTCCAGCCGCTGGCTTGCCGAAGATCAGGTCTGGCATGATCGGGTCAGATCTGCCTCCGGTTTGGCGGCCGACTGGGGGCTCCCGGATGGGGATGCTGACCGCGGTTGCAACCTGGGCTCTGATCTGTGATAATGTTCACGGCTTTCTGCTTATGGTCGCATGGCGGGAAGTCCTGTGTTTTTAATTCACATACAAGAGAGTTTGCAATGGCATATACATTTGATGCTGAAATCCGCACGGATCTTGGGAAAGGTGCGAGCCGCCGCCAACGCCGTGAAGATAAGGTTCCTGCCGTGGTTTACGGTGGCAACAAGGAAGCTGTGAGCATTTCACTGGATCACAAGAAGATCTTCATCGCCCAGCAGAGCGAGGACTTCTACAAGGACAATATCACCCTCAACATCGGCGGCGAGCCGGTGCTGGTGAAGGTGGTTGCCATTCAGCGCCATCCGGTCAAGCAGAGGATTGTTCATCTGGACTTCCTGCGTCAGTAAGCTGACAGGATGCTTTCCAGGATCCATGGGCGCCGCCACGGCGCCTTTTTCATGCCTGCAGACTGAGAGAACCGGCGGGAACAGGGGGCTACTGTGGTTGATACTGGTGACCTGAAAATCGGTGCGATGAATGATCTTGCCATCTGCGAGATCACTGACAAGGGCTGCTTTCTTGACGGCGGCGCGGAGAAGCTGTTTATTCCCCGATCCCAGATGGGGCCTGATGATGCTGTGGGCACGGTGAGGAACGTCTTCATCTACTGTGACGACGGCCGGCTTTACGCCACGGCCCGCCGGCCCCGGGCCCTGATGGGGGAACTGGCCTTCCTGCCGGTGAAGGGTTCCTGCAAGCTGGGCTACTTCCTGGACAATTCCCTGCGGAAGGATGTGCTGCTGCCCCTGAACGAGACCCGGGTTCCCCTGCGCCAGGGTGAGGAGGTGCTGGTCTACTTGTATCTGGATCATGAGAAGAGGATGTGCGCCACCACCCGCTTCACCCGGAAGTTCAGTGACACTGTCCTCCCAGGCTACCAGGCCGGGGATGTGGTGAAGGTGATGCCGGTGGCGATTACGGACATCGGTGTCAAGGCCGTGGTGGACAACGCCTTTTATGCCATGTTCCTGAACGGTGAGGTGGGCTCTACCGCTGAGATCCGGGTGGGCCGCAAGCTTTATGCGGTCATCAGCCGGATCCGGGGAGATCGGAGGGTAGATCTGGTGCCCTCAGATCGGAAGGACAGCATGTCCCGGGAGCAGGACGGTGATCAGGCAACGGGAATGTCTCTTCCGGGATCAGTTCCGGAGCATGGAGAGCATGAACGGGGCAGCGGGGCTGGCGGATCTGACGCTCCTTCCCGGGAGTCCGTCCAGGTTGCCCGGGAGGCCCTGGAGAACGTCATCCTCGGAAAACTCCGGGAGCACGGCGGTTTCCTCCCCTTCGGCGATCACACTCCTCCGGGGACGGTGGAGAAGGTTTTCCACTCCTCCAAGGGCAGTTTCAAGAAGGCTTTGGGCAGCCTGTACCGCCGGCGGCTCATCACCATCCTTCCAGACGGGATCCGTCTGACAACTACCGGAACTTCCTCCTAAGATCCACCATGCTCCCCGTCATGAGTCCCCTTGGGTGCTGGTCCGCCCTTTCCGGTCGGGATCCCGGGGCTGATGTATCTGCCGGCCACGGGGGCCGGGGCGGCCCCCTTTCCCGGATCTGCTGATCATGTTCCGGTCCCCGTTCCTTTCCGGCGCGGCTCCCGCCTTTTTCCTGACCATCTTTTGCGTCAGCTCCACCATCGCCTTTTTTGTCCCGGTGTGCAGCCTCTTTCTCACCCGGGATGTGGGTGCCACGCCTCTGGCAACGGGCTTTTTCTTCGCCTTCTCCGGTCTGCTGTCCATCGGGGTGAGCCAGTTGGTGGCCCGGTATTCGGATGTGGCCGGCAGCCGGCGGAACATCATCATCTTCGGCTGCATCTGCGGGTGTGTGGCCTGTGTCTTTTTCTCCTTCCTGCGGTCCTACTGGATCCTGCTGTTTCTGATCTGCCCCCTGTACTGCTTTGCCCATGTGTCCGGCCAGGTGTTCGCCGCGGGCAGGGAGTACAGCCGGAGCCGGGGGCTGGATCCGGTGCTCTTCACCTCCTGCATGCGGGCGTGCTTCGCCCTGGCCTGGATCATGGTGCCGCCAGCCGCCATGCTGCTCCTGGATTCTCAGGGCGCCGGGAGTGTCTATCTGCTGTGCGCCCTGGTCTTTGCCGTGTCCGCCCTGGCGGCGCTGTTTCTGCCCCCCGGCCGGAGATCTGCGGAAGCCCGGCGGGAGGCCTCCGGGGCCCGGCTGTTTCCGGAGCGGAGTGTTCTCTATCTGTTCGGCTGCGTGGCCCTGGTGTTCACCTGCAACGGCATGCACATGATCGCCATGCCCCAGCTGGTCACCGGGGAGATGGGCCTTGAAGCCAAGTTTGCGGGGATCTTCATGGCCACCGCCGCTGGACTGGAGATCCCGGTGATGCTTTTTTCCGGACGGCTGGCACAAAAAATCCATATGAGGAATATATTGCTTGTGGCAACGGCCGCAGGCTTTATGTATTATATAGCCGTTTCCATGTGCCACACGCCGTGGGTTTTCTGGTGTGCACAGCTGGCCAACGCGCTGTTTATCGGTGTCATCACCAATCTTGGCATGGTCTATTTCCAGGAAATGCTTCCCCGGATCCCGGGACAGGCCACCACCCTTTTCTCCAGTGCGGTTGCTGTCGGCAACATTGTGTCCGGTGCCGTGTGCGGAGCGGTTTCCGCAGCCTTCGGCTACGGTGGCGTCTTTTATGCCGCGGTCCTCTGCAGCTTTCTGGCTTCTGTGCTGATGTTTCTTGTAAGGAAAATATAACTGATGCAGGACTTTTTTCTGGACAGCCTGGTTTTCGGCGCAAAGTCGGTGTTTGTCTTCCTGCTTTTTGTGCTGACTGTTTTTGTGTCCGTGTGGGCCACGGTCAAAGCCGTCAAGGGCGGCAGCGGATCCGGCGGCAAGGATATTGAGAACGGCAGGATCTCCGACGACACGGAGTTGGTCAACCTGACAAAGGAGTATGCCAAGATCCGCAGCAGCGTGGCCTCCAAGGTCCTCTCCAAGGAGGAGAATGCCAAGCTTGCGGAGCAGGAGAAGAAAAAGGAGAAGCAGAGAAAGGCCGATCAGGAGGGCCAGGAGCGCCGCCACCGCCTGTTTGTCCTGGACTTTGACGGTGATCTCAACGCCTCCCAGGCCAAGAACCTGGGTCTGCAGATTGACGCACTGCTCTCGGTGGTGGACCCTGCCGATGAGGTCATGGTCCGGGTCACCTCCCCCGGAGGCACGGTCACCGGATACGGCCTGGCCGCCTCCCAGCTTTCCCGGATCCGCAGCCGCGGCATCCGGCTGACAGTGTGCGTGGACAAGATCGCCGCTTCCGGCGGCTACATGATGGCCTGCGTTGCCGACTGCATTATTGCCGCACCTTTTGCCATTGTGGGTTCCATCGGTGTGGTGTCCGAGTTCCCCAATTTCCACCGTCTCCTGGAGAAACTGGATGTGGACTACGAGCAGGAGACCGCCGGTGATTTCAAGCGCACCCTCTCCATTTTCGGTGACAATTCCGATCCCCGGCTCCGGGAGAAGTTCCGCCAGGATCTGGAGACCTGCCACGCCCTTTTCAAGAGCCATATCTGCAAATACCGTCCCCAGGTGAAGATTGACGAGGTGGCCACCGGTGAGTACTGGCATGCCCAGGACGGGATCCGGCACCATCTGGTGGACGAGATCGGCACCTCCAATGAGTTCATCGCCTCCAAACTGGACTTTGCCGATATCTTTGAATTCAGGTGCAAGAAAAAGACCGGCCTCAAAGGGCTGCTGCAGACGTTTTCCACCGCTCTGTACCAGGCCGCCCACCGGATGCTTTAGGAGACTGCAATGGGAAAGTCGCTTGTGATAGTGGAGTCTCCTGCCAAGGTCAAGACCATTTCCAAATATCTGGGCAGTGACTATGTGGTGGAGTCCAGTGTGGGTCATATCCGGGATCTCCCCCTGGGCAAGACCAAGATCAAGGTGGACCGGAATGACAAATACGGTCCCGTGAAGAAGCTGGGCATTGATCCGGAAAAGAACTGGAAGCCAACTTATGTGATCCTGGAAGGCAAGGAGGATGTGGTCAGGAAGCTCAAGAAACTGGCTGCGTCCTCGGACTATGTCTATCTGGCAACTGATCTTGACCGGGAGGGGGAGGCTATTGCCTGGCACCTCCAGCAGATCATTGGCGGCGACAAGTCCCGCTTCCGCCGGGTCACCTTCAACGAGATCACCCGGTCTGCGGTGCAGAAGGCCTTTGAGTCTCCTAAAGATCTGGATCTCAACATGGTCAACGCCCAGCAGACCCGGCGCTTCCTGGACAAGATCGTGGGCTTTTTGGTGTCCCCTGTCCTGTGGCAGAAGGTGGCCAAGAAACTGTCCGCCGGCCGGGTCCAGTCCATTGCCGTGGAGCTTATTGTCGACCGGGAGCGGGAGATCAGCTCCTTTGTCAGTGACGAATACTGGGATATCAAGGCCGACTTCCTGCATGAGAGCGGCACCCCGGTCACCTTCGACTATGTGAAGAAAAGCAAACTGGAGATCCGCTCCCGGCAGGAGGCGGACAAGATCTGCGATGCCGTCAGGGAGCATGCCGGCGAGGCCGTGGTGGAGAACATCGACGAGAAGCCTACGGAAAGCCGTCCCGCCGCCCCCTTCATCACCTCAACCCTGCAGCAGGCCGCCAGCAACCGCCTGGGCTTTTCGGTCAAGCACACCATGGCCGTGGCCCAGATGCTCTATGAGGCCGGCTACATCACCTACATGCGTACCGACTCCACCAATCTCAGCGGCTTTGCCCTGGAGACCATCCGGGCGCATATTCTGAACAATTACGGCGGGGACTACCTTCCGGAGAAGCCCAATTTCTACGGCTCCTCCAACAAGGAGGCCCAGGAGGCCCATGAGGCCATCCGCAGCACCAACGTGGATTTGGTTCCCTCCCAGATCCGCCTGCCCCGGTTCAGTGCCGACGGCCAGAAACTTTACGCCCTGATCCGGGACCGGAGCATTGCCTCCCAGATGACCCCGGCCAGATATATGTCCACCTCTGTGACCGTAGCGGTGGCCGGATCGCGCTTCCGGGCCAACGGCCGGGTCACGGTGTTTGACGGCTGGACCAGGATCATGCCTGTGGGCGGTGGCGAGGGTGTCCTGCCCCGCTTTGTCCGGGGACAGCATCCCTCTCTGGAGGGGATCGCCGGACGCCAGCACTTCACCATGCCTCCGGTGCGCTACACTGAAGCATCCCTGGTCCGGGAACTGGAGAGCCGGGGCATCGGCCGTCCTTCCACCTATGCCGAGATCATCTCCAAGATCCAGGAGCGGGGCTATGTGCGCCTGCAGCAGCGGAAGTTCTATGCGGAGAAGATTGGCGCGGTGGTGGTGGATCGTCTGAAGCACAGCTTCCCGGATCTCATGCAGTACAACTTCACCCGGGATCTGGAAAGCGATCTGGACAAGATCGCCGAGGGCAGCGTCGACTGGGTCAAGAAGCTGGACTCCTTCTATGACAACCTGTCCGAGGAGATCGCCCGGGCCAAGAAGCCCGACGGCATGCCGGAGAACCATCCGGTTCTGATAGATGATTTCCGGTGCCCCAGCTGCGGCCGCCCCATGGAGGTGCGCATCGGCAGCACCGGGCTGTTCCTGGGCTGTACCGGCTACAGTGACAAGGAAAACAGCTGCACTAAGACGGTGAACCTGAGCCTGTGCCAGCACAGCCCGGTGAGCGAGTCCGAGGAGGAACGGGAGTTCTCCTCCCGGAGGCGCTGCGAGAAGTGCGGCCGGATCATGGACGAGTACCTGATTGACGTCCACACCAAGCTTTACCTGTGCTCTGACGCTCCCACCTGCAGTGGTCACTGCCTGGAGATCGGGGACTTTGACGTCACCCAGGCCAACATGTACATCTGTGACAAGTGTGGTGCTCCCATGGTCAGGAAGGTGGGCCGCTTCGGTCCCTATGCCGAGTGCACCGGCTGTGGTGAGAAGCGCACCATTCTCAAGAATCAGCAGCTGGCTCCGCCCAAGGAGCCGGCCATCGATTTTCCGGAAATGCCCTGTGAGAAATCCGAGGGCAGTCATTTCGTCCTGAGGAACAGCGCCAAGGGGATCTTCCTGGCGGCCCATGACTACCCAACTCACCGGGAGACCCGCCCGGTCAGGGTGTCAGAGCTTATCCGTTTCCAGGATCGGCTGCCTGAGAAACTGCTGTATCTCACCAAGGCGCCGGAGAGTGATCCTGAGGGCAATGAGGCCGTGGTCCGTTACAGCCTCAAGACCAAGAAGCAGTATGTGGGCTCCCTGAAAAACGGCAAGCCCACCAAGTGGCAGGTGTTTTACCGCAACGGTGTCTGGGAGACGCCGTCCAGAGGAGATTGACAGATAATGAGATTAGCTTTGCTTGTTGCGGCCGCTGCGGCGGTGATGGCGGTTTCCGCTCCCCTGAGCGCCCAGGCCGGCGATAACGGCAGAAGTGTCCGGACCCACTCCCAGGCTCCCGCCAGGAATATGGCCGGAACCCATGCCCAGCACCGGATCAGCCCGGATGTCCGGCAGAGTTCCTCCCGGACATCCTCCGGCAATGTCACCCCCCGGGGACGTTATGACAGTGAGCCGGTGGGCAACTACAGCAGCGGCTGTCTGGTGAACGGCATCCAAGTGAACGGGGACTCTCATTTCTACCAGTTGTACCATCCCCAGAACCAGCGGCACTATGCGGACATCTCCATGATCAGTTTCCTGGAGCGCTATTCCCGGAAGGTGCGCCAGGCCGGCATTGACTCAGTGCTGGTGGGGGATATCTCCAGCAGGTACGGCGGTCCTTTCAACAAGGGGCATGCCAGCCACCAGATCGGCCTGGATGTGGACATTGAGTTCAATCACCGCCGTCTGCCCCAGTCCCGTCTCACCACCAAGGGCAATGCCCAGGTGCTGGTGAATCCCGGTGCCCAGACGGTGAACTCCAATTTCAACCGTAAATATTATGACATGCTGATGATCGCCGCCCGTGATCCCGAGGTGGAGCGGATTTTTGTCAGCCCGGCCATCAAGGTGGCCGTGTGTGACATGACCAAGGACGAGCGTGAGCAGCCCTTTCTGCGGAAGATCCGTCCCTGGTACGGTCACACGGAGCATTTCCATATCCGCCTGAGATGTCCGGATCATGCCCACAGCTGTGTGCGCCAGGATCCCCCGGAGCCCAAGTTCTCCATCGCCCAGGAGCGGGAGGAGGCTATGAGCTGGTTTGATCCTCCCCAGGTCCGGGCCCAGAATGTAGCCCTGGCCGCTGCCCTGGACAGCCAGCGCCGATCTGCTTCTGGAAGTTCTGCGGTCTCTTCGGTGCTCTCTGCCGCGGTCAAGCCGGATCCCAAGCCCCGGAAGGTGTTTCCTGAGCGCTGCAGCATGTACTATCAGAGTCTGAACATTCCCATGAAGGCACCTGGCAGTCAGGGTAAGAAGAGAAGAAGATAACAGAGCATAAGGGATTGTGCCCGGAGAAGCCCTGCGAGTTCCTCCGTGACGGTGCGCAGTTTCGATCAGTTGATTTGCAAGGCCCCGATCTGCGGGGCTTTTTCATGCTTTCATGGTTGCTGGGTGAATTTCCATGGGAGCAGATCTGGCGCAGGCAGGAAGGTGCAGGAGGCCTTTGGGAGGGTGCGAGTGAAAGCATCTGGTGCTGCGTTATTTCGAGAGCGGGACAGGTCTTCGGCGGGACATGGGATAAGTGCTGGGTGCCTGATTGAAGGGGTGAGCATCCGTGACAGGGCAGGTGTGGACTCTGGCAGGGGCTGCGGAGCCGTGTTCGGCGTCGGCAAAACCCATGGATGCATGTTCCGTGATACGGAGTGGAAGGGCACTGACACACTGACAGCAGGGCAGGGAGGCGGCACACTGGCGCATTGGTGGCAGAAAGGGGACCGCTTTTCATGGCGGACATGGGCAGACGCATGATCTTTACCCGTTCTAGGGTCTGGATATCTGCTTTTTTGGCTGTTTGCCATGCTGTCCGCTCTCTTTGTAACCACTTGGAACAGTCCTGCCAAAATCCGGTTGACGCCTTTTTGCATATCAGTATAATAACAACTGTTTGCGGGAATAACTCAGTTGGTAGAGTGCAACCTTGCCAAGGTTGATGCCGCGGGTTCGAGCCCCGTTTCCCGCTCCAAGGTGCGATAACAAAGCGGTTATGTAGTGGATTGCAAATCCATCTAGATCGGTTCGACTCCGATTCGCACCTCCATTCCCCGCCCAGGTGGTGAAATTGGTAGACACAAGGGATTTAAAATCCCTCGGAATTTAAAACTCCGTGTCGGTTCGACCCCGACCCCGGGCACCATCTGTACCAGATCTAGTTTCTCTCCTATTATAGTCCTGTGACTTTGGGTGTTTTGAGTCATTTCTTGGATCCTGCTTGGATCCGAAGAAGGCAAGGATCGGCGGCATCTGAGTCGGTTTGACCCTGTTCTCTCCCAGGCGTTCCACTTATTCACATACCTGCACTCTGCCTTGTGAGTAAGGAGACCACCAAACCGGCTTTAGGATCCTGATCCTCATTCCCATTCCCATTCCCGTTCCTATCCTGCTGTCATGTGTTTTCCGTGCCACATCTGACCGTCCGTTGACTGTCGCAGATATTGAGTACTGGCACGGTTCCCGGCATGCCAGGTGGCGCCTCTGCTCATAGATCCTGACTGCACCCTGTCATGATCTTCCTGAAAGCTTCCGGTGCTGCGTTAATCAGAGAGAACCGAACTGTCAGTCCATAAACTCCAGGAAAGCCCTGGCTAGTGCAGTGCTTGTGCGCATTCCTCGCATCTGGTATTTTGCAAATTTCAAGGGTTTGCACAAAATTTAACCTGTTCTTGTTGAAATTTGCAAAAACTCCGGTGCTGGTCCTGTGCTGTTGGATCACACTTCAGCAGTGAGTTCCTGCATAGGATTTCACTTTCCTGACGGGCGATCTGATGCTTTTCCCGCCGGCAGAGGCTGATTTTTCAGCACTCCACGCAGGTGCGGTCCCTGCTCATGCACGTCTGGTACTGGTGAAAAAATCACCCCACACTGCATGATTATGTGACGGGGATCATCTTCCGGAATGGTCGTCTATACTTGGCAAAAGCGTGAATTGTACAAATTTTGCATGATGATATTTAATCTGGTTCCAGACAGCCATCCCGGGGTATCCATCGAGATCCGGTTGATTACATGGGCAGTTTTTAGCCATGCCGGACATTTGACGTCACTCCGGCCTTACCAGCCTCTGAGTCCCTTTCCACCGCGTTTTTTCGGGGATCTTGCCCACTCCTTACCTCCGTCCGCCTGCTTCCCGGATCCGGACGGGTTCCCTCTGACGGTCAAAACTTAATCATGTGATCTGGATAACAAATATACACATATCTTTTTTGATGACCGTGCAAACCCGCGTATTATTTGTACAACCTGTGTGACGGACAAAGATCTGCCCTGATCAACCATAAGAACAACAAGTCCGCCGGGTTGAACAAAGAGACTATTAAATCAAACTATCTTGGAGAATTCTTCATATGCAATTTGCAAAACACGCTTTCCGGATGTCGTTGCTTGCCGGTCTGTGCGCTTTCAGCTGCGGTGCCAACGCAGTCCTGAACGATGGCGAGATGATCATCGTTCATCCCTTCCAGTGGACCTATGACAACATTGCCAAGGAATGTACTGAGGTTCTGGGCCCCAAGGGTTATGACGGCGTTCAGATCTCCCAGCCTGCCGAGCACATCAACAGGACTGACGTATGGTGGGCTGTCTATCAGCCGGTCAACTTCTGGAACTACACCACCATGACCGGTAACGAGCAGCAACTGCGCAACATGATCAAGACCTGTAACGCCGCTGGCGTCAAGGTCTTCGCTGACGCAGTGTTCAACCAGCGTGCTTCCGGAAGCGGTGTTGGTCTGGGCGGCAGTGGTTACGGCAATGACACCTTCCCTGATCTGAACAGCAGCGACTTCCACCATGACTGCTGGGGAGACATCAATTATGGCGACGCTTTCAGCGTTCGTCACTGCGCCCTGTCTGGCATGCCTGACCTGAATACTGACAGCGACAGCACCAGATCCAAGATTGCCGCATACCTGAAGAACCTCTTGAGCATGGGCGTCTACGGCTTCCGTATTGACGCTGCCAAGCACATGTACCCTGCCGACATTGAGGCCATCCTGGCCAAGGCAGGCAATCCTCCTGCATACATGGAGGTCATCGGCGCCTATGGTGAGGCCGCTCAGCCTTCCCAGTATGCCGGCATCAGCAACTCCGTTGTGACCGAGTTTGAGTACTGCCGTGTGATGCAGGACAACATCTACAATCCTCAGTACCTCATCAACCTGAACGACACCTGGACCTCCCTGCCTGGATATGCTTCCGAAGTTTTCGTTGCCAACCATGACAACGAGAGAGGCTCCGCCAACACCTCCTACCTGAACTATCAGAGCAATGGCTGGGCCTTCCAGCTGGCACAGTCCTTCATGGTTGCCTATCCTTACGGCACCGTGCGTCAGGTCTATTCCGGCTACGAGTGGAGTTACCATGACCAGGGCGGTCCTCTGGGCGCTGACCGCTGCACCGGCGGCTGGCACTGCGAGCACCGCGACTCCATTGTCAGCAATGCCGTGGGTTTCGCCCGGGCCACCAGAGGTGAGTCCGTCTCCACCAAGGGTGCTGACGGCAAGCTTATCTGGTTCAGCCGCGGCAAGAAGGGCTTCTATGCTCTGAATGCCGGCGACAATGATGTCACCAGGACCTTTGCCACCAACCTGCCTGACGGTCAGTACTGCGAAATCCTGCAGCAGGATGGTCTCTGCGATGGGCAGCAGATCACTGTCAGCGGCGGCAATGCCACCATCAAGGTTCCTGCCCACAGAGCAGCGGCTATCTGTACTGACGATAAATGGTGTCGGGGTGTTGACATCTGCACTACCGCTCCTGAGAGCAAGCCCTGCGTCTGCAAGCAGAATCCTGATGCCGATATGTGCGTTGGCGACCGCTACTATGCTGGCACCAGCAACAGCTGGAAGTTCACCAAGATGAATTACAGCAACGGTATCTGGAGTCTCAACCTGTCACTTACAGGTGCTGATGATGCCAACGGTGTGCAGCGCTTCAAGATCACTGATGCTGACAACTGGAAGGGCACCATCTACGGTGCTGTGAACAACGGCAGTGTGCTCTGCAACAACGAGGTCACTTGCACCGATGTTGAGATCCCTAATCTGAAGGGTGATTATGTTCTGACCGTTGACAAGAACAACAACTGGAAGATTGAGAAGAAGGGTGACGTGATCATTCCTTCCTTCAGTTTCAGTGCTGATCAGTTGGCTGTCACCTTCAAGAACACCACTTCCGGAAGTGGCCTGTCCTACAACTGGGATTTCGGTGATGGCACCGGTTCCACCGAGGCCAGCCCGGTTCATACCTACGCTAAAGCCGGCACCTACAATGTTAGGCTGACTGTGGGCAGTGCCAGCGGCTCCAACACCGTTACCTCTGATGTGACAGTCTCCTCTGATGGCTGCAACCCTGTTCTGTCCGGTCTCTACTATGCCGGCACCAGCAACAGCTGGAAGCATGAGGCCATGAGCTTCAACAGCGACACCTGCAACTGGGAGCTGCCTGTCACCCTGACCGGTGCTTCCGACACTGCCGGCAAGCAGCGCTTCAAGGTCACCACCACTCCTGACTGGAAGGGCACTGTTTATGGTAACGGCGGCAGCAACAAGCTGTGCAGCAACCAGGCATCCTGCGGTGATGTGGCTGTCAGCGAGGTGGGCAACTACCTGCTGTCCGTCAATGACGCCAGCATGACCTGGACTCTGACCGCCCTGTCTGAAGAGAACCATGCTCCGGTTGCCTCCTTCAACCAGGTTACCAACGGTCTGAGTGTCACCCTGTCCAGCACCTCCACTGATGCTGACGGCGATGACCTGAGCCTCACCTGGGATCTGGGCGACGGCACCACTGCCACCGGCTCTGCTGTGACTCACAACTACGCAGCTGCCGGCGAGTACACCGTGTCCCTGGTTGCCAACGACGGCAAGGTTGACTCTCAGGTTGCCACCGACCAGGTGAAGGTGAGCGATGAGAACATCCCGGCCACCCACAGCGCCCTGTACTTCGCAGGCACTGCAAACTCCTGGGGCCATGACGCCATGACCTACGACTCCACCACCGGTTACTGGAGCATCAAGCTGGTTCTCACCGGCGAGGGCGACAACAACGGTGCACAGCGCTTCAAGATCACTGACAAGAAGGGCTGGACCGGAACCGTCTGGGGTGATGCAGGCAGCAATGCACTGTGCAGCAACCAGGCTTCCTGCGGCGACGTTCAGATTGACGAGGTAGGCAACTACACTCTGTATGTCAACGACGCTGACATGACCTGGTACCTGGAGAGCGAAGGCGGCTATGTGGCTACCCACAGCGCAATGTACTATGTTGGCACCACCAACAGCTGGGTGCATGAGCCTATGACCTTTGATGCCGAGACCGGCAACTGGGTGATTGACCTGTACCTGACTGGTGAGGGCGACAGCAACGGCGCACAGCGCTTCAAGATCACCGATACTCCCAACTGGAAGGGCACTGTTTGGGGTAACGGTGGCAGCAACAAGCTCTGCTCCAACCAGGCCAGCTGCAAGGATGTTCCTGTCAGCCAGGTCGGCAGCTACAGACTCTCTGTCAACGATGCCAATCTGACCTGGAAGCTTCAGAACAACTGAGAATAACTCCAAGTAAGATCTACAAGGGCTCTGCAGGCGCAGGGCCTTTTTTCTTGTCCGGATCTTTGGGGGAAATCCGGCGGTGTGCCGGGGAACTGTCCCGGAGCCGGGAACATTGCCGCCCTCAGGGGCGGTTTTCTGATCCTGATCCCCTGCATTTCCCAGATGGGATGCTCACCAGCCGCAGAGAGAGAAGTTTTCAAAAGTCAGCTTCACAGATCTGCCATAAGGAGGGTGCATTTTGCTGTAAATTTGCTACAAATGGGGATAAAACACGGATCTACATCCTGGGGGTGAGATATGGATGAGTGGGAAAAACGCGGCGCCGGATATCTTTACAACGCGGTGCTGGATCAGGAGATTGTGGATAAAAGGCTGGCGTGTGCGGATCTCTGCTTTGCCCTGAACTCCTGCCGGCCATCGGATATTCCCAAGCAACAGGGGTTTCTAAAGCAGATCCTGGGCAGGATCGGCGGTTATGTGGTGATCCGGCTGCCTTTCTGGTGTGATTACGGCTGCAATATCTCCCTGGGAGATCATTTCTTCTCCCGGGGGAATCTGATGATCCTGGATGCGGCCCCGGTTACCTTTGGCTCCCACGTGTTTGTGGGTCCCAACTGTGTGTTCACCACCGCCGGCCATCCCATTGACCGGATCCACCGGGAGCAGGGGCTGGAAGTGGCCCGGCCCATCACTGTGGGTAACAGCGTCTGGATAGGCGCCTCGGTTACAGTGCTGCCCGGGGTGGAGATCGGTGACGCCAGCATCATCGGAGCCGGGAGCGTGGTCACCAAGTCCATTCCCGCCGGAGTCATTGCTTTCGGCAACCCCTGCCGGGTGGTGCGGCGGATCACGGAAGCCGACCGGAACCGCTATCCCGTGTATGTGCCAGGTGCCGAGGCGGGCGGTGCCGGTTAGATCCAGCCGCCGCCAGTTCTGATTATCACCTTCCATCTGCAGACCGCCCGGAACCTTTTTGGGGGAGCGTGTCACCGGGCGTTCTGCTGACCTCTCCTTTCGGTCACTCTCTGTCCTGTCTTCCCTGCATTTTCCTGCTTAACCAGGCTGAGGCTCATGGTGGCTCATGGTGCCTGGCTCCGGGTTTTCACTCCTGCTGGTGAGAGAGACGGCATGAGGGATCCCTGGGGCAGATGAGTCCGGTGTTTCTGGCGCTCATGACTGCCGCGTCGGCTGCTCCGGGGCGCAGTGCACACCAACTCATCTCAGGCTCTCAGCCTGAAATCAGCATCACAATGCTCCGGGGCCGCACCCGGTAAGAGCCCTGACATAACACCCGCTTGTCCGAGAAGATGCTCACATCCCTGGGGCTGGGCAGGCTGGTGTCCACGCAGAGGTACCAGTTGTTGCTGCTGGTGTTGGGCACGTTGGGCAGGGTGATCCGGAGCTCGTCCCAGTAGTTGTTGAGATAAATGTACACATGGGTCTTCACCAGGGGAGCGTAGTACATCATGCCCACGGAGTGGGAAGAGGGTGACAGATCCGGCTGGTTGGGCTCCACGCCGTGGAGGGTGTGCTGGCAGGCCCTGAGCTTGTCGTGGAGGGTGATGATGTCCCGGTCGCCGTCCTCATTGCCCACTTCGGTCTTGGCCCGGATGATGTTGGCGGTGAACCGGAGCATGTTCTTCTGCATTTTGTTCAGCTTCCAGTTCATGTAGGAGATCTCATTGTCCTGGCAGTAGGCGTTGTTGTTGCCCTTCTGGGTGCGCAGGATCTCGTCACCCATGAGCACCATGGTGGTGCCCAGGGAGAACAGGTTCATGAACATGAAGTTCTTGGCCTGCTGGAGCCGCAGGGCATTGATCTGCCGATCTTCTGTTTCCCCTTCAACTCCGTTGTTGCAGCTGAAGTTATAGTCAGCACCGTCAATGTTGTTTTCCCCGTTGTTGTGGTTGTGCTTTTTCTCGTAGCTCACCAGATCCCACAGGGTGAAGCCGTCATGGCAGGTGACAAAGTTCAGGCTCTTGTAGGGATCCGCATCATTGGAATCGTAGATGTCCGGGCTGCCGTTGATCCGGTTGATCAGGGTCTGCATGATATTGTCATCCCCCCGGATGAAGCGCCGCACCACATCCCGGAACTGGCCGTTCCATTCCCGCCAGCGCCTGCCGGGCAGGCTGCCCACCTGGTAAAGGCCGGCGGCGTCCCAAGCCTCGGCGATGATCCGGGTGTTGGCCAGACGGTTGTCAATGTCGATGGCCAGCAGGGTGGGGGCGTCGGAGATGGGATCACCCTTGGTGTTCCGGGAGAGGATGGAGGCCAGATCAAAGCGGAAGCCGTCCACGTGCATCACCTCAGTCCAGAACAGCAGGCTGTCTGTGATCATCTTCTTCACCATGGGGCTGGAGGCGTTGATGGTGTTGCCGCAGCCGGTGAAGTTGAGAAACTTGCCGCTGCTGTCGGTGAGGTAGTACTCATCAAGGGCCAGTCCCTTGAAGTTGAACACCGGGCCGTTGCTGTCGCCCTCGGAGGTGTGGTTGTACACCACGTCGATGAAGACTTCGATACCCGCCTTGTGCAATGCCTTCACCATGCTACGGAACTCATCGGCGGGACCGTGGAGGCTCTGATCTGAACTGTAGAAGGAATGGGGCGCAAAGAAGCTGATGGGATCATAGCCCCAGTAGTTGGTCTTGCCTGCCATGTTGGCGGAGGGATCAAACTGGAACACCGGCAGCAGTTCCACGGCGGTGATCCCCAGCTCCTGGAGATAGGGGATCTTCTCAATGAGACCGGCATAAGTGCCCCTTTTGGCAGGGGTGACCTCTGACGAGGGATCGGCGGTGAAGCCCTTCACGTGCATTTCGTAGATCACGGTGCGGCGGAAGGAGTGCCGGGGATGGACATCCCCCTCCCAGTCAAACCCGGAGAGATCGATGACCACGGATTTGGGATTGGAGTGGAGGTTGCTGCCGGGCAGGCAGGTCTTTTTCCGCTGGTAGTCCCGGGGAAACACGATGCGGTTGCAGTAGGGATCCATGAGCACCTTGGTGGGATCCCACCAGGGGGTCTTCTCCGGATCCTGGACTCCCGTGACCCGCCAGCCGTAGATCTGGCCGTCCCCGATCCCCTGGACAAAGACATGGAAGTAGTAGCCGGACTTGTTACGGCTGTCCAGGCGGATGATCTCCGGGGACAGATCCTCCGGGGTGCTGAACAGGAGCAGTTCAATGTGGGTGGCGTTCCGGCAGTAAATGGCAAAGTTTACGCCTCCTTCCTCGACGGTGGCACCCAGCACCCTGCAGTGGCCCGGTGCGGTCTCATGTCTGCTGCCCATGATGAACTCCTATTTCATTTCTGCCATCCATGAAGGGGCGGGCATGTCATGCCATGACCGGTCAGCCCCATTTTCATTTTCGGAGATCATGCCCCTCAAGTAAAAGCCGCCCTGCCGATGTTGCCGGGGCGGTCACAGGGCGCATCCGGGGAATGTGATCTGGTCAAAGGCTTTGGTGGCAGGGGGCGGTGAGCATGGGATGCGGGCTTCAGGCGGGTGCAGCCTGAGCATGGCTGCTCCGCATCCTGGAAGAGGACAGGAATGCGGGAGCGCTGTGTTCCGGATCCATGGATGGGACCTGGGGTGATCCTTCCAGGCAATTTTGTGATCCCCTCCCCCTGACGCCAACTCCCTTGCATTCCCGGGATCTGGTAGGTGCTACAATGAACCGTCTCGGCAGAGGATCTGCGGGCGTTTACGGAGTCAGTGAACAATGAGTTTTAACATAGCGCGCAATGGCAAAAAGCGGGTGGTGATCATCGGCGGGGGCTTTGCCGGCCTCAGGCTGGTGCATGGCCTCAGGAAGTCCAACTTTCAGGTGGTGCTGATTGATCAGAACAACTACAACCAGTTTCAGCCCCTGATCTACCAGGTGGCCACCGCTGGTCTCAACCCCAGCTCCATTGCCTTCCCCTTCCGGAAACTCATTGAGGATCAGGACGACTTTTATTTCCGCATGACAGAGCTCAGGGCAGTGTATGCCAGTGAGAACTACATTCAGACCTCCATTGGCAAGATCGACTATGACTACCTGGTGCTGGCATGCGGTGTGACCACCAATTTTTACGGCAACGAGCAGATCCGGCAGGTGGCCTCGCCAATGAAGACCGTGTCTGAGGCCATGGCCCTGAGAAACGCATTGCTGATCAATTTTGAGCGGTCGGTGACCTGCGCCTCGGAGCAGGAGCGCCAGGAATTGCTGAATGTGGTGATCGTGGGCGGCGGTCCCTCCGGAGTGGAGATCGCCGGAGCCATGGCGGAGATGAAGCGCTACATCCTGCCCAAGGACTATCCGGACATGAAGACCTCCATGATCCACATTTTCCTTATCGAAGGCTCCGGCAGGCTGCTGTCGGGGATGTCGGAGAAGGCTTCCGCCAAGGCGCTGAAGTTTCTGAAGAAAATGAAGGTCAATGTGAAACTCAACACCCTGGTGACCACCTATTCGGAGAATGAGGTGCGGATGAGCGACGGCACCAGCATTCCCTGCCGGAACCTGATCTGGGTGGGCGGTGTCACCGGGCATGAGATCCACGGGATGCCCGCCTCCTGTGTGGGCCGGGGGGGGAGGATCCTGGTGGATGAGTTCAACAAGGTCCGGGGCAGTTTCAACATTTATGCCATCGGGGACATCGCCCTTATGGACGGCGGGGATCCGGAATACCCCAAGGGACATCCCCAGATGGCCCAGCCGGCCATCCAGCAGGGTGCCACCCTGGCCCTGAACCTCAGGGCGCTGGAGTCGGATCTTCCCATGATCCCCTTCCGGTACAACAACCGGGGCTCCATGGCCACCATCGGCAAGAACAAGGCGGTGGCGGACATTGGCAATTTCCGCTTTGCCGGCTTCACTGCCTGGCTTCTCTGGATGGCAGTGCATCTGTTCTCCATTCTGGGTGTCCGGAACAAGTTCTTTGTCTTCATGGACTGGGTTTGGAACTACTTCACCTATGACCGCTCCAACCGCATGATCCTCACCTCCGCTGGCAGCCGCGCCATGAAGGATCTGGAGACCAGGGCCCGGGATATGCACTGGGGTGATCTGCGGCCTGATGGAGAGACCGAGGACGGAAACTCTTCTCCGGACACCGCCCGGAGCGATCTCCGGGTGGACGGAACTGGCAGTTCAGCCGCTGCTGTGCCTGTGGCCGGGTCTGCGCCTGCGCCTGCGGCAGGAGGAGTTGCAGCCGGGGCGGCAGCTGCTGCCGCTGGAGCTGGGACTGTGGTAGCGGCAGTTACTGCTGCGTCTGAAGGTGCGGATAAAGAGGATGCAGGATCTGGTGCTGAAGCTGTTGCTGAGGCTGAACTGGCCGGGACTGCGGCTGCTAAGGCGGAGGCAACAGCCGCTCCAGGCGCAGATCCGGCTGCCGCCGGATCCCGGGCGGAGGCTGACGGTAAATGCTGCGGGGACAGCGTTCCGGTGCCGGAGCAGACTGCGGCTACGGCTGCGGAGTCAGATCCAGGAACCACAGGTTCTCAGGATCAGGAGGCTGCCTTGGAGTCTGCTCCCGGCGGATCCGGGGAAGGTGAAGTTGCGCCTGCTGCTGATAAAGACAGCGGGCAGACGGCGGGAACTGTTGTTCAGGAGGAGCCGGAGAGCCCGGGACCACAGACTGATCCAGCTCCGGAGCCTGAACCTGCTTCTGATCTTCATCCGGATCCAGATCCGGCGGGAACTACTGGTTCATCTGAGGACGCATCTCCGGCAGGGGGAGCATCTAAGCCTTCATCCATAAGCTTTGAGGCTCTGTTTGGGGAGGAGATGGAGATGGCGCCGGAGCCTGCCGCACCAGCTCCGGAAAGAGATCCAGAGCCCGCAGACGGCATTGGAGGATCCTCTGCCCAGGTAACTGACGGCAGGGAGCAGAACTGATCCGGCTTATGCTCCGGGAGGATCGGAACTCTGCCGGGACTGGTGAGCACTGATCGGCTGTTAGCCGCTGCGGTGGCACTGTCCGATCTGCCGGCGCAGATCCCCGGTTTGCGCCGGCGGCAAAGGTGTCAGACCAGGGTTTCGCAGCAAAAAGCCCGTAAAAAGGTGCAGAAAGCCTTGTGGCAACAGGCTTTCTGCACACTTTGTTAGTTAGAATTATATGGGTGAAACTGTCAGGATGCCTGGACTGCCCATTCAGTTCTCAGTGTCAGAAGGACGGCAAAGGATTCGAAGATCGGCAATGACCGGATGATCGGAAAAAACGGAGGGAGCCCTGTGAAAAAAGCGCTTTTTGACTATGTGCGTTCAGCCTACGGTGTCAGTCCGGAATACCTCTGGGAGGGCTTTCCGGACATTGCAGTCCTCCGGCGCAGTGACAACCGCAAGTGGTTTGCTGTGATCATGACGGTTCCCCGGAGCAAGATCCATCTGGAGGGTGATGAACCGACGGATATCGTCAACGTGAGGGCGCCGGATCCCGTGGTCACCGATCTGCTGGCGGATCAGAAAGGCTACTGCCGGGCCTATCACATGAACAAGAGGCTCTGGCTTTCGGTGCTGTTGGACGGCACAGTCCCCTTTGAGGAGATCTGTGCCTGTGTTGATGCCAGTTACAATGCCGTAGGGCGGGGCAAGGGCAAGATCAAGGAGCGGACCGGGGAGAACTGAATTCAATCAGGGCAGGAAGCAGACCGGAGAAATGACTGGAGATATCTGCAACCAGACCTAAAGCCGTGCTGGAGAGTTTGATCCTGGGGAGAGCTGAGCCTTTCTTCAGAGAGCTGAGCCTTTCTTCAGGGAATTCCCTTCCTCGTATTCGTTTCCCCTCTGGTCTCCTGCTCCTCGCTGGTGCAGTTTCTTTCTTAGCCTGCTCCATGCCAGTCTCATTGCTATGCCAGCATTCCAACTAAGCCCGGGATCCGGGCGGGCTTGGCTCCCTCCCGGCTGTTCCATCTGCCTGTTTCCCGCCATCACTTACTGCGCAGATCTTTACTCCGTTTCTTTCCCTTTCCTTATGCCTCCTGCTCCATGGCGTCCAGTTCGGCTATCTGGGCTTCCAGCTGGTTGGACAGCACCGGGAAGCGGCGGAAGCTCTTGGGATCGGCGCTGTCACCCTCGATGTGGAAGCCCACGGCAAAGCGCTCCCGCTTCCACTGGTTCCGGCAGTAGAGCCGGTAGTATTTTTTAAGGGAGGCTTTCAGGTAGTCGGTGCCGTACTGCCGGCCGAACTCCCCGTTTTTCAGCTGGATCAGCACATCCCGGGGCAGGAGGTTCAGGGTCTGGGTCAGGCGCCGGATCTCATCCAGCAGCGGGTAGGGCATGAGATCGGTTTCATCGGTCTGCTCCACGGGACGGAGCTCCGCTGTGGGGGCCTGCTTCACTATGGCTTCGGCGGCGGGGATCATAAGGCGCAGGTGCTCACCCTTTCCATCCTGCAGGGGCAGTTCCAGTCCCCGCTCCATGATCCGGCGGTTGATCTTCAGGATCCTTGACTTGCTGATCCCGGCAATGGGGGACAGCACACCGGAGGTGTCACCGTCCATGGTGCAGTAGCCCACTGACGCTTCGGACAGGTTGGAGGTGGCGATGAGAAGCTTGTTGAACTTGTTGGCCAGCAGCCAGATCCCCGGAGAGCGCACCCGGGCCTGGATGTTCTGCAGGGTGGCGTCATCCCGCTCCCAGGTCAGCTGCTGATCTGGTGGCAGGACCTGGTTGGCCAGGCGTTCATATTCTGCCACCAGGGTGCTGATCTTCCACTCCAGGTGCCGGGCGCCGATGTCCCTGGCCAGCCCCTCGGCGGCACTGCGGGTGGTCTCGCTGCTGTGTTCGGATCCCTGGTAGAGGGTCAGGAGCACCAGGGGCATCACCTGGGCCTTCACATAGGCTGCCGGTTCCTCGTCCCTGGCCGGAGGCTCTGCCGAGATCCCGCAGCTCCGGAGCACCTTCAGGAACTCACCTGCCCCCAGGGTGCAGAAGGCCTGGACCAGGGCATAGTACACCATCATGGCGCACAGGGCGGAGTCCGCCCCTCCTGAGAGGCTCAGGGCAAAGCCGCCGGTGCGGGTCTTCCGCATGAAGTCCCACATGCCCAGAGACACCGCACGGCAGGCCTCCAGTTCCGGATCTTCAGGGATGGTGTCTGCCAGGGGCGGTGCGGGCACCGCATCCGGGGCCGGGGCGGCGGAGAGTCCCTCCAGGATCACCAGGGGAGTGTCACTGGGGTGGCACACATTCTCCGAGGACAGGAGCCGGGCGTTGCGGTTGGCCATGAGATCCACGGTCACGGTGCTGGTGCGCCAGGTCTCAAAGCCCAGCCGCGGAGAGCAGTGGACAATGTTGCCGGCGCTGGCCACCACGGCACCGCCGTCATACACCACCCGTCCGGACTCGTTGCCCTGGAGGTTGGTGTACACATACACGCAGCAGAAGGCCCGGGAGCCGTCCTGGATGAAGTTGTTCCGCACCGCCTGCTTGCCGATGGCAAAGTGGGAGGCGGAGGGGTTGAGGATGATGTCGATCCCCCGGGCGTACAGGGCAGTCCCGGGGCGGTGAGCCACCCAGGAGTCCTCGCAGATCTCAAAGCCGATCTTCACCCCGTCCAGATCGAAGCAGATATCGCCGGCGGGAACCGGCTTCTGCTGTCCGGGCATGAAACCGGGCAGGAGCACCGATTCCCCGGCCTTCCAGGGGGTGAACCAGCGGTTCTCATAGTGGATCCCGGTGCGGGCCAGATGCTGCTTGCAGGCAATGCCGTGGACTCCCTGGCGGCTGATCACGGCGGAGCCGTTGTACAGCTGTCCGCCGATGAGCACCGGGATCCCCACGGCGGCGGCGATCCCCCCGGTCATGGACTGGCACAGGCGGCTCAGAGCCCGGGGCACCTCCTCCAGGAAGGACTGGGAGTAGAACATGTCCTCACAGCCGTAGCCGGTGAGGCAGAGCTCCGGCAGCAGGATGAGCCGGCTGCCTTCGGCGGCGGCGGTCCTGATGCACCTGAGAATGAGTTCCTGGTTGTTCTGGATGTCCAGGGCGGTGGTGTTCACCACGCCGGCGGACAGAGTGAAAAACTGGGGCATGATCTTTCCTTCTGGATCAACTGGCCGGAGCAGAGGGCGCCGGGAGATCCGGCGCCGGGTGTCTGTCAGTGGGGCTGCGCTGCTCCCGCCGGCTCCCCGGAAGCCAGGCGGCAGGGCGGGGGACGGACGGGGCGTGCTGCCCGGGCAGGCTATTTCACAATGAGGATCTTCAGGGAGTTGGTGGATCCGATCTCCTCCACATGATCCCCGTAGGTCATGATCACCTTGTCCCCGGAGCTGAAGTAGCCCAGCTCCTTGCACTTGGCAATGGCATGGAGGGTGATCTCCTTCCGGGTCAGGCTGTCCTCCTGGCTGAAGAACACCGGAGTCACGCCCCGGTACAGGGCCACCCAGTTCAGGGTCTTCTCATGCTTGGACAGTGCATAGATGGGCAGGCTGGACTTGAGTCGGGACATGAGCCGCACCACGCCTCCGGAACTGGTCAGGGCGATGATCCCCTTGATCCCCTTCAGGTGGTTGGCCGCATACATGGTGGACATGGCGATAGTTTCTTCCGGGGTCTCAAACTCCCGATCCACCCGGTAGCTGGACTGGCTCATGGTGGGATCCGCCTCGGCGCCGGCGATGACCTCCGCCATGGAATGGACAGTCTCCACGGGGTACTCACCCACGGCGGACTCGGCAGAGAGCATCACCGCATCGGTGCAGTCCAGCACCGCATTGGCCACGTCCATCACCTCGGCCCGGGTGGGCAGGGGGGACTTGGTCATGGACTCCATCATCTGGGTGGCGGTGATCACCACCCGGTTCAGCTGCCGGGAGCGCTTGATCAGCCGCTTCTGCACGCCCATGAGGTTGGGATCGCCGATCTCAATGCCCAGATCCCCCCGGGCCACCATGATCACGTCCGAGGCCTCAATCAGTTCATCCATGGCCTCCTGGGTGGCTACGGTCTCGGCCCGCTCCACCTTGGCCACGATCTTGGCCTGGGATCCCGCATCCTGCAGAAGTTTCCGGGCCTGGCGCAGATCGTCGCCGTTGTGGGGGAAGGATACTGCCAGATAGTCCACATCAAGCTTTGCCGCCAACTTGATATCCTCCCGATCCTTCTCCGTCAGGGCCCGGGCGTTCAGGCCGCCGCCCTTCTTGTTGATCCCCTTGTGATCTGACAGGGGACCGGCCACGGCCACGGTGGTGTGGATCCGGCTGGCGTGGATGCTGGTGACAATAAGCTGGATCTTGCCATCATCCAGCAGGAGGATGTCTCCGGGCTTCACGTCTTCGGGAAGTTTCTTGTAGTCGATACCCACCTGGTTCTCGTCACCTTCTCCCGGAGGGAGCTCGGCGTCCAGCACAAAGGACTGGTGCTTGTTCAGGATCACTTTGCCGTTCTTGAAGGTGGACACCCGGATCTTGGGTCCCTGGAGATCTCCCATGACCGCCACATAGGTGTTCAGTTTCCGGGCGAGCCCCCGGACCTCGTCCAGCCGTTTCTGATGCTCCTCCGGGACTGAATGGGAAAAGTTCAGCCGCACCATGTTGACGCCAGCCTTGATCATTTTCTCCAGAACTGCGGGATCGTCGGTGGAGGGACCCAGGGTTGCCACAATTTTGGTTCGCTTAAACATTCAGATCTCCTTTTCTCCTTTGAGCTTGCGGGACTGTGCCGGGGAGGGAACAGGTGGAGCCTGGTCCAGGATCCCGCAACAGGATCCATCTCCGGTGCCATGTCCCTATTTTAAGCCCCGGTCACGGGGCGTGTCCGGATTTTCTGAGTCCGGCGGACTTTTATTTGATCGTCTGCACAGGGAACAGCCAGTCTGTTCCGGCGCCGGGTAAGCGGTGCGGTTCAGGGGGTTGGCGGGGAAGATGGGGGGAAGGAGTGTCAGGGAACGGAGGCGTGGCGCGTGGTGGCTGGATGAGCTTGGGGCAGTGCCTGCCCCTGGAACAGCAGATCCCGCCATGAGGCGGGATCTGGGAAAGGATGAGAGATGACGATCAGTTCAACTGTTTGTGGGTGATCCTCTGGATCTCCTCCATGTCCGTGGCAATGAGCAGGCTTGCCCACAGGGAAAGCTGGGTCTCACTGTTCTGATCGGAGGGAATGCACAGGAAGTTCAGATCATGAACGCAGAATGTAGGATCCGGAACGGTCTTGGTGGGATCGGCGGGATCCTGCTTGTCGATGTACTTCAGGGTGTGGAACTTGTCCAGGTTCAGTTCCTTGTCCAGGAGGAAGGAGACCACCATTCTCTGCTTGATGTCATCGTCGCCGTTTTCCAGGGCCCTGACATGCTCATAATAGTAGTTCAGGGTGAAGAAACTTTTGTCATGCCACCACTTGAGGTAGGGGATCTCCTCGTCCAGGAGGATAACCTCAGTGGGAACGGAGTCCAGCAGCGCATTGATGCAGAAGCCGCTGAGGTTTTTGTACTCACCCTTCTTGATGGTTTTGTCGGCCACCCTTGAGGAGGAGATCTCGCTCACCCTTACGCTGGTGATCTCCTTGACCTTGGTCTCCTTCATATCGTTGAAGAGGGTGAGCAGGAAGCGATCCATGTAGCCCTCTTCGGTCAAGCTCAGCCAGATGTCATTATTGAGCGTAAGCAAACTGTTGTCAGACATTATCATCCCTTTATGGTGCTATCTTTTTTTTCCAGGCCCGGGGGATGCCGGACCGCACTCGATCTGCTACGTTGTAAATTCTACTATTTGTGGCAGAATAATCAAACAAAATCCGGTATCTTGTGGGGATTTTGAGACAGGATCCCAAATATGGCTTAAATCTTGTTTCATTGACTGGGCTGCGGGTATACAGTGCACGGCTCAGGATCCGGACCGCACCGGTGAGACCACCGGAGGACTGCCTCCCGGTACAGCCCCGCAGATGCCCCGGGCAGGATCGCCCGCCCTTCCGTCCGGGTTCTCCGGACGGATCCCCGCCTCCCGTTTCCCCAGATCCTGAACTCCGGCTCCCTGCCTGGGACTGCCGGCGGAGGGCGTCTGCCCCGGCAGGCGGATCCTGCCTGGACTCTCTCCCCGGAGGTTGAGGCGGTCAGGGAGGACCGGGTGGATCCAGTGCCAGGATCTGCAGCCGGGCTCGCGGAGTGCCGCCCGGATCGGTGATCAGCAAGGGACCTGTGATCAGATATAGGGCTGGTGATCAGACATAGAGTGAACACATGAACAACTATGAGGCTTTTTACCTGAGGGACGATCTGGAGGGCTTTGTCCGGCCTCCACTGTTCTCAGACTTCCACACCCACACCTGCTGCTCTGACGGTGAGCTGACTCCGGAGGAACTGGTGGGGCAGGCCGCCGCTGCGGGGATAAGGGTTCTCGCCGTGACGGATCATGACAATGCCAACGGTGTCGCTGCGGCCGAGCGTGCGGCGGCAGATCTTCCCGGCGGGAGAAGGATCAGGATCATCCCTGGTGCCGAGATGTCCGCCACCTGGTCTCACGGGGACTTCAGCGCCAAGATCCATGTGGCCTGCCTGTTTCTGGATCCCTCCAGCCCGGATTTTGCCTCCCTGGTGGCGGATCATCTGAAGCTCAGGATTGACCGGGCCCGGAAGGTCCGGGACCGCCTGGCGGCGATCAGCGAGCTGGCGTTCCTGTCAGGTGAGATGGATCAGCTGGTCCGGGACAGTGAGGCGAAGGGGGTTCTCATGAACCGCCGGCACTTTGCCCGCTTCCTGCATGATCGGGGTGTGGTGGCCAGTATTGGCGACGCCATGGACAAATACCTGCAGAACGGCAGGCCCGCCGCAGTCCGGGTGGTGTACTCCCCTCTGGAGAGGGTGCTGGGGACATTGCTGGCAGCCGGCGGCATTCCGGTGCTGGCCCATCCTCTCCGCTACCGTTCCATCAACCAGAGCGGACGCCGGGATGAACTTCTGGACGCACTGTGTGCCGACTTCAGGGCCCTGGGCGGCCGGGCGGTGGAGATCCTGACGCCCCATGAGAACTACCGGGAGACTTTCGGCGCTGCCGCCGCCGGCACGGAGGCACAGTTCAGGGATTACACCCGGGAGAATGCGGGCCTCATTGCCGATCTGGCCCGGCGCCATGGCCTTGCCTGCTCGGTGGGCTCTGACTACCACGGAGCCAAGGATGCCCCGGACCGGTTCCTGGGGATCCACCAGTTTGTCCCAGCAGGGGTGACTCCGGTGTGGGAGTCTGATGAACGATTCAAGGAACTGTACAAATGAGCCGTATTACTGTAATTCATCCCCAGGATCCCCAGAGCCGGCTTATCCGGCAGGCTGCGGATGTCCTGCGATCCGGCAGCGTGGTGGTCTATCCCACGGATTCCGGATATGCCTTGGGCTGCGCCCTGGAGAGCAAGGCCGCCTTTGAGCGCATCTGCCGGATCCGGGAGGTGGACAAGAAGCACAACTTCACCCTGATCTGTCCGGGGATCGCCGAGGCCTCCCGCTACGCCCTCATGGACAATGAGCAGTTCAGGATCCTGCGGTCCTGCACCCCGGGTCCCTACACCTTCATTCTCAAGGCCTGCAAGAGCGTCCCCCACCGGGTGATGCAAGAGCGGCGGAAGACCATCGGGATCCGGATCCCGGACTGCCCCATATGCTCGGCCCTGCTGGCTGAGCTCCAGGAGCCCATCATGTCCACCACCCTGATCCTGCCGGGAAGGGAGGAGGCGGAGAGTGATCCCTACCAGATCAAGGATGAGCTGGATTATGCGGTGGATCTGATCATCGACGGGGGCTATCTCACCGGACAGCCCACCACCGTGGTGGACATGTCCGACGGGGGATATGAGATTGTCAGGCTGGGCAGCGGCGATCCCGCTCCCTTCCAGTAAGCTTCAGTGAGGTTCCATGTTCAGGATCGGATGCCATCTTTCCATTTCCGGCGGCTATGCCGCCATGATCCGGGAGGCACTGTCCATCGGCGCCTCCAATGTCCAGTTTTTCACCCGGAATCCCCGGGGCGGCCGGTCCCGTCCGCCGGATCCTGAGGACATGGCGGAATACAACCGCATCGCCGCTGAAAACAGTTTCGGTCCGGCACTGGCCCATGCCCCCTACACCATGAACCCTGCCGCCGCCCGGCCGGAGCTCCGGCAGTATGCCCTGGAGACCATGCTGGATGATCTGTCCCGGCTGTCCGCCATCCCCGGGAGCATGTACAACTTCCATCCCGGATGCCATGTGTCCCAGGGCACGGACACGGGCATTGCCCTGATCGCCTCCCTTCTCCGGGAGCTTCTGCAGTCCGGCTCCCCCACGGTGATCCTGCTGGAGACCATGGCGGGCAAGGGCTCTGAGGTGGGAGGAACCTTTGAGGAACTGGCCCGGATCCTTGAGCAGGCCGGCAGCCCCGGAGCTGACAGGGTGGGGGTGTGCCTGGACACCTGCCACGTCTATGACGCCGGCTATGACATCGCCGGTGATCTGGACGGGGTCCTGGGAGAATTTGACCGGATCCTCGGTCTTGAGCGGCTGAAGGCGGTGCACCTGAATGACTCCAAGTTCGGCTTTCAATCCCACAAGGATCGCCATGAGCTCATCGGGCAGGGCGCCCTGGGCATGGATGCGGTTCTTAGGGTGATCACTCATCCTTCCCTCCGGGATCTGCCCTTTTATCTGGAAACCCCCAATGATGTGCCCGGGTACGGCCGGGAGATTGCCATGCTCCGGGAACTGCGGGGGGATTAGACGGGATCTGTGGGCCTGAGGCTACCTGCATGGAGACGGACAACAGTCAGGAACCACGGGTGTCTGGGAGTCGGGCTGTGCCATGATCTCCGGGACGTGAGGGGGTGTGCTTCGGGCAGGAGCCGACCTCAGAGGGGCGGAGACAGGGCGTCGGAAGGAAAAAAACGGACAGGAGTGGAGGGCTTCCAGGTCAGCGGACAGGTGACCTGCGCCGGTGATCAGCAGGCAACAAAGAGCCCGGAAACTGGTGTCAGAGCCTGCGGTCAGACAGGTGCCGCCGGTTCCGTGTCCCCGGGGATCTTTTCTCCGTCAGCCCCGTTCCTGCCGGCAATATCAGACTCATCATCCGTATCCGGCTTTCCCAACTGGCCGAGCATGTGGTGGAACCTGGCCTTCTTGGTGTCCAGATAACTGGTGTTGAAGCGGTTGCGGCCCACTTCCAGGGGCTCCCGGCCGGCCAGGATGATCCCGCAGCTCTGCAGGGCCATCATCTTGTCCGGGTTGTTGGTCATGAGCACCACTTCCTGCACCCCCAGCAGCCGCAGCATCTCGGCGCAGGAGTTGTAACTGCGCTCGTCAGGTCTGAAGCCCAGGGCCACATTGGCGTCAAAGGTGTCCATGCCCCGATCCTGCAGGGCATAGGCCCGGATCTTGTTCAGCAGGCCGATCCCCCGGCCTTCCTGGCGCATGTACAGCAACACGCCCCTTCCCCGGCCGGCGATCTTCTTCAGGGCGGCCTCCAGCTGGAAGCCGCAGTCGCACTTGAGACTGAACAGGGTGTCCCCGGTGAGGCACTCGGAGTGGATCCGGGTGAGCACCGGCTGCCCGTTGGTGATGTCTCCCATGACCAGGGCCACATGCTCCTTGTGATCTCCCCGGTCCAGGAATCCCACGATCCGGAATTCCCCGAAGGAGGTGGGAAGCCGTGCCTCGGCCACCAGTTCCATTCTGTTCATAGTCAAGCCTGCATCCGCCTGCGCATACTGCGCTGTCTTTCTCTGATGCCGGGCATTATAGCATTTTGCGTCCCCTGCTGTCCGAGGATCCGGGTGCCAACTGTCCGGGGGCTGCCACCTTGGCACGAGGGCCGTTTTTCAGGCCGGACAGCGGCTTCAGGGAAGGCCGCTCAGCTTCCCCTCCTCCACTCACATTCTCCCATCATCACACCGCCGCTGCCTCCTTGCGCAATCTCCCATCTTCCCCATGCCGCCAGTTCTCGCCGCCGGGTGAACTGCCTCCCGGCCCCGTGTATAATGACCTGGGTCCCGCTGATCCCTCTGTTGCTCCTGCTGAGGCTGAACTCTGCCTGCTGTTGAGGGTGCTTTCGGCTGCTGGGGAGGAGTCTCTCGGCTGCTGGAGAGGAGTCTCTCTCTGGAAATTGCCGGGCATCGTTGCTCCGGGACCATGCGCAATTCATTTTTTGTTCGTTTTCCGCAGTCCGGATCCTGCCTTCAGGCACATGATCCGGCTGTCCATCTGCCAGACACCAGGAGGAACCCATGTCTCCAGTAATCACCATCGACGGACCCGGCGGCGCCGGCAAGGGCACAGTCTCAAGGCTCACGGCCGACGCCCTGGGCTTTCACATTCTGGACTCCGGGGCTATTTACCGGGCCCTGGCCCTGGCGGCCCTGCGCCGGGGAACTGATCTGGAGGACACTGAGGCCCTCTGCGCCCTGGCCCGGGGCCTGGATCTGTCCTTCCGCCATGCCCAGGAGGGAGTGGCTCCCATCCTGGATGGAACCGACGTGTCCGGGGAACTGCGCACCGAGGCGGTGGGCGGCGCCGCCAGCCGGGTGGCCGCCCTTTCACCGGTGCGCACGGCCCTTCTGGAGCGCCAGCGTGACTTTAGGCAGGATCCGGGACTGGTGGGTGACGGCCGGGATCTGGGCACGGTGGTGTTTCCCGACGCCCCGCTGAAGATCTTCCTGGACGCCTCCCCGGAGGAGCGGGCCAGGAGACGGTTCCTGCAGCAGCAGGCTGCCGGCCGGGAGCAGCCCCTGGAGGATATTCTCCGGGAGATCCGGGAGCGGGATGACCGGGACCGGAACCGCCCTGTGGCACCCCTGAAGCCGGCTGCTGACGCGGTGGTGGTGGACACCACCTGCCTTACCGCCAGGGAGGCCGCAGCGGTGGTCCTGGCCATCGCCCGAGAGCGGGGGATCGGCCGCTGACACGGCCCCCTGGGGGATCCTCTGCACGCCGTTTTCCGTCATGTCCGATGTCCGGTGATTTCTGTTGTAAAGTCCCATTACTGGTGATAATATAGCCCAAATCCCGGATGTGACGGATTTCACATCTTGGATGAAAGCCTCCGCCGACGGATCGGCGGAATGCGTAAGCGGAAACGGCGTCAGGGAAGATGCGCGTTTTTTTATTTTTCACCTTTTTCTAAGAATATTTTTATGTCCGAATCTTTTGCCGAACTTTTTGAGGAGACCCAGAAGGGGGTTCCCTCAGCCAGCGAAATCCAGCAGGCCCGTGTCATCAGGATCACCGACAAGTATGTGATCGTTGATGCCGGATACAAGTCCGAGTCCTTCATCGATATTGCACAGTTCAAGAGCCAGAACGGTGAGGTCACCCTCAATGTCGGTGACTACGTTGACGTGATGCTGGAGAACATTGCTGACGAGAACGGCAGCACATCCCTTTCCCATGAGAAGGCTGAGAAGACCAAGGCCTGGAACGAGCTTGAGAAGATCTACAACGACAAGGGCATTGTCGAGGGTGTGATCAACGGCAAGGTCAAGGGCGGCTTCACTGTTGAGCTCAGCGGCGGCTGCATCAAGGCCTTCCTGCCCGGCTCCCTGGTTGACAACAAGCCCCGTGACTCCGAGGAGCTCACTGTCAGTGGTCCTCTGCAGTTCAAGGTCATCAAGCTTGATCAGAAGCGCAACAACGTGGTTGTCTCTCGCCGTGCAGTGCTGGAGAAGGAAAGCTCCGCTGAGAAGGCTGAGCTCCTTAAGTCCATGGTTGAGGGCGAGGTCAGGAAGGGTGTGGTCAAGAACCTCACCGACTACGGCGCATTCGTTGATCTGGGCGGCATTGACGGTCTGCTCCACATCACCGACATGGCCTGGAAGCGTGTCAAGAGCCCCAGCGAGGTTGTCCAGGTGGGTCAGGAGATCGAGGTCAAGATCCTCCAGGTCAAGACCGAGCCTTCACCCCGTATTTCCCTGGGTCTCAAGCAGCTCACCGAGGATCCCTGGGAGAATATTGCCCAGCGTTATCCTAAGGACAGCAAGGTCAAGGGCAAGGTCACCAACATCGCTGACTACGGCTGCTTTGTTGAGCTGGAGCCTGGCGTTGAGGGTCTGGTTCACGTCTCCGAGATGGATTGGACCACCAAGAACCTCAATCCTTCCCGCATTGTTGACATCGGCGAGATCGTTGAGGTCAAGGTTCTGGACATCCAGGAGCGCGAGCGCCGCATTTCCCTGGGCCTCAAGCAGTGCCGTCCCAACCCTTGGGAAGAGTTCGCCCAGAAGTACAGCAAGGGCGACAAGGTTACCGGCAAGATCAAGTCCATCACTGACTTTGGTATGTTCATCGGCCTTGAGGGCAATATTGACGGCCTGATCCACCTGTCTGACATCTCCTGGAACACTCCCGGCGATCAGGCAGTCCACAACTACAAGAAGGGTGACGAGGTCACTGCTGTGGTCCTCACTGTGAATGCTGAGCAGGAGCGTGTCTCCCTGAGCATCAAGCACCTTTCCGACGATCCTGCCGGCAAGTTCACCAACACCAACCGCAAGGGCTCCCTGGTCAAGGGCACTGTCACCGCCGTCACTCCACGGGGTGCGACTGTTGATCTGGGCGACGGTGTTGAGGGCTACATCAGAGTGGCTGAGATCTCCACTGATCATGTGGATGATGCCACCAAGGTTCTCTCTGTGGGCCAGGAGGTCGAGGCCAAGTACATGGGCTATGACCGCAAGAGCCGTCAGTTCAACCTGTCCATCAGGGCAAAGGATGAGGCTGAGGAGAGAGAAGCCATTGAGAACACCAAGTCCAAGAATCAGGAGATCAGCGAGAGCAACAACACCATGATGGAGGCCTTCAAGGCTGCCAAGGGTGAGTGATGCCTGACTGGAATTCCGGCCGGAGTCCTGAATGACACTGTTCAGGAGCCCGGATCTTAGGACTATGCTGAGGATCCTCCGGGATCCTCTTTTTGTGCGGAGCCTCCGTGGCAGATCCTCCCCCAGGGGAGGAACTGCCTGGGGGCTTTTTGTTCTGCTCCGTCCGGCATGACCGGACAGGGCATCTGCCCCCGGGACCATGTCCCGGAGCCGGGCACGGTTTTCTCCGGGTGCGCGCCGGAGTGAGAAGAGCAGAGGGGAGTTGTATGCACCTTACTTTCAGCAGGAAGCTTGTGGGCTTCACCGCATTGCTTCTGACGGTGGCGGTGGTCACGGTTATTGCCATTTCCTACCACCGATCTAGGGATGTCCTGATCAGCAGTGTCCGGAATGATATCCTCCCGGCCAGGATCGAGGCGGTGTCCAATTACATTGCCCGGGAGCTGCAGCCCTTCCTCACCATCGCAACGGGCATGAACGCCGATCTCGCCGATATGGAGATTGTGCGCACCGGCCGCGCCGGACCGGAGGATGATCAGGCCATAGTGAACTACCTGACCCGGATCAAGAACACCTATGGCACCACAGCGGCTTTTTTCGCTTCTGCGGTGTCCGAGCGTTACTACGTCTACACCCGCTTCATGAAGGTTCTGTCCAAGGGCAACGAGAAGGACGCCTGGTTCTACGATCTCCTGAACAGCGGCAAGCCTTATCTCTACAACCTGGATCTGGATGAGAACACCAACAACCTGTCGGTGTTCCTGAACTACCGGATCACCGACGCTTCCGGCAAGGTGCTGGGCGTCGGAGGTGTGGGCAACTCCCTAACTGAGCTGACCTCCAGGATCAACGCCAACAACAGCACCAGCTCTTTCCGGATCCTGCTGCTGAACCAGAAAGGGCAGGTGACCATCGGCGGGGACGAGAAGACCATGGGCCGGCCTTACACCGATGACCGGAAACTCCTGGAGAGCATTGTCGCCAACCGGGACTTTGCCGTGCACTCTGTGGAGAAGAACGGCGCGCCCTACCTGATGGCGGCTTATTTCGTCAAGGATGTGGGCTGGAACATTGTCATGGAGATCCCCGAGGCGGAGATCCTGAAGGATGTGCGGAGCCTGGCGTACTTTGAACTGATCATCTGTCTGGTGTGTGTGCCGGTGCTGGTGCTCCTGTTGGCCGCCCTGATCAGCCGGCTGCTCCGGCCCCTCAGGAAGATCTCCGCTGAACTCCAGGAACTGGAGGCGGATCTCACCCACCGGTTTGACTACAGCTCCCAGGATGAGATCGGCGGCATTGCCCGGGGCGTCAATGTGTTCCTGGAGAAGCTCCAGATGCTTATTGCCAACAACAAGAGGATCTCCGGGGAGGTGCTTTCCATAGCCGGAGCTGCCAGTTCCTCGTCGGAGCAGGCCCTGGATGAACTGGAGAAGCAGAAGGAGTCAACCTACTCCATAGCCACATCCCTGGATCGGCTCAGCAGTTCCTCCCGGGAGGTGGCAGATATGGCCCAGGAGGCTGCAAGGATCGCCGGGGAGGTCCGGGAAAAGACCAACCGGGGATCGGAGGAGGTGCTTTCGGTCATTTCCTCCATGGGCAAGGTGGCCGGCCGGGTGGACACCGCCGTGCAGAAAATGGAGGTTCTGGACAACTCAGTGCAGCAGATCCGGATGATCCTGGAGGTGATCGCCACCATTTCCGACAAGACCAATCTGCTGGCCCTGAATGCCGCCATTGAGGCCGCCCGGGCCGGTGAGGCTGGTCGGGGCTTTGCCGTGGTGGCCGACGAGGTCCGGTCCCTGGCAGTGAAGACCCAGAGCTCCACCGGTGAGATCACCCGGGTGATCGGGGAACTTCAGGCCCACACCACGGAGCTCAGCACCTTCATGCGGGAATCCCAGTCTGAGTCCACCCGGACGGTTGACTCAGCTCGGAGTGCCGAGGCTATCATGCGTGACATGCAGGAGCACATCGGCAGCATTGACGGCCGGATCGCCCGGATCACCGCCGCTGCCGCAGAGCAGCATGATGTGGCCTCGACCCTCAGCCAGCATTCGGCGGATATCACCGGATCTGTGGAACGGGTCTGCACCCTCCTGCAGGAGCAGGACGGGATCCTGGTCCGTCAGGAGGAGTGTGCCCAGGCCCAGAAGAGCGAGCTGGACCGGTTCTCGGTGTGACCGCACTTTCTGTCTGCTGATAGTTTTGGGTTTTGCCCCGGTGGATCCGGGGTTTTCTGTCTGAGGGGGAGATGCGGAAATGAAACTGTCGGTGGGGCTGCGCCTGGTGGGTTCCGTGCTGCTGGTGCTGCTCATTGCCCTGATCGTTATCATCTTCTGGTCCTATGTGCGGTCCAGGGATATCCTGATCAGCACGGTGCAGCATGATCTGATGCCCTCCATTGTGTTCATATGACCGGACACCGAGTGCCTGGGACCGATGGTCACAGATCAGTGATTAACCCCCGGCCATGTGTAAATGCTCAGTGGTTTCGTTTGAATGTGATTTGCGTCCCTAAATCGTACTTCTGATGGAGAAAGTCCTTGAGTTCAGTTTGTCCGCAGGCTATAAATGGGACCGTTTGCAACAGAGATCATTTGTTCTGAACTCTCGGGGTCCCTTGGATCCATGAGTACAGCCTTGATCTCCCTCTGATACTGTCTTTTTTCCGCGGCTCCACCGGACTGATTCCGGGGAACCGTTTTTTTTGCCCGGGGCACCTAATGACCAAGGCCGAACTGATTGAGAAATTGTCCAGGCTTCACCCTGAACTTGACAGCATGGAGGTGGAGCATTTCGTGGATGAGATCCTGCTGTTCTTTTCAGAGCAGATCAGACTGGGTAACAAGGTGGAGATCAGGGACTTCGGCTGTTTCTCCCTCCGGTTGCATAAGCCCATGACGGGAACCAATCCCCGGAATGGTGAGCCCATCCATCTGCCTGAGCGGCGGGTGGCTTTCTTCAAGCCGGGCAAGGAGCTCCGGGATCGGGTTGACGCCGGTGCCTCCCGGCAATCCGTCAGAGGTCCCAGCAAGTCCTGATATGTGCCCTGCCGCGCCCCTCTGTGTGCGGCAGGGCAGTTCTTTGTCACTCCCGGACAGTTTCGGGCGTGACGATCACAAAGCGGCGGAGTTCCGCAGTCTGAACCGTCCCACATGTGGTACAATCCTTAAAGACTCTGTCTTTGAGGGATATATCCAATGATAAGGTTGTCACTGGCTCTTCTGTTTGCATTTCTTCTGGTGACCCTCGGTCTTTATTTCGGCTTTTCCAACACGGCTGAGACGGACATCAACCTGCTTTTTGTCAAGGTCAGGATCTCCGTGGCCGCCTATGGCGCCATCGCCTTTGCCGCCGGCTTTCTCCTTTCCCAGTTCTTCCAGGCTCTTCTCCGTTTCTTCCGCTATCTGTTCCGTCCCGCTGACCGGAAAAAGAACGGCAGCGGTGCGCCCACCCTTTCCTGAACAACATGTTTGAGCTTCTCTTCCTGCTTCTGCCCCTGGCTGTCATGTACGGCTGGTACGTGGGTGCCCGCCATGAGAGGAGGGGATTTGAGAGGCAGGAGTCCAGCAGGGCACAGAAGATTGTGTCCGGCGTCCGTTTTCTCCTGGCAAACAAGAAACTCAAGGCCACTGAGGTCCTGGCAGATCTGCTCCATGTGGATTCGGAGAATTTTGATGCCAACCTTGCACTCGCCGAGGTTTACCGTGCCCGGGGGGATGTGGAGAAGGCCATTGGCATTCACCGTCATCTCCTGGGATCCAGCCTGCCCAGGATCAAACTGGAGCTGGCGGGATATGAGCTGGCTAAGGACTACATTGCTGTGGGCATGTATGACGATGCCCTGAAGCTTCTCCAGGAGCCCAGGTATGACGATGAGCTCAGGATCAAGTCTCTGAAGCTCATGATCAAAACCTGCCAGAAACTGGGGGACTGGGATCCCGCCCTGGAGATCATCCGCCGCAACGGCCCGGATCTCACCGAGAAGTACACCAGCTCCTACCGGGCACAGTTCATCTGCGAGAAGGCCAAGGAGAGCATGGGCGCCGGCAGGATCCCCGAGGGGGAGGTGTATCTCCGCCAGGCCCTGCACGCAGATCCCCGCTGCTCCCGGGCCGCCATCATGCTGTCCGAACTTCTCTGCTCCCGGGGTGATCTTGAGGAGGCTTCCGGGATCATCGCCATGATCCCTGACAGCAGTCCCGGCATGGCGATGATCGCCCTGCCTATTCTCCGGCGCTGCTTCCGTCTCCCGGCGGAAAATGAGCGCTACATGGAGGTGCTGAAGCTGTGGCTGGAAAAGGCGGATTCAGCTTCCCTGATCCTGGAGATCGCCTCGGTGCTGGAGCAGTACGATCAGCAGGAGGCCGAGAAATATGTGCTGCAGGCCATCCGTCACAAGCCCAATCTCCGGCTCTTTGAGCGCCTGACGGTTTACCAACTCAGGAGCGCCCGGGATCCTTCCGCCCGGGAGAGCCTTTCCATGCTGCTGAACCTGGTGAGCACGGAGATCGCCATGCACAAGACCTATGTCTGCGCCAGCTGCGGTTTCGCCTCCAAGATCATGTTCTGGAACTGCCCTTCCTGCGGGGAGTGGAACAGCATTCAGCCGGTGCGGGGACTGGACGGAGACTGAGGCGCCTGCCGGGTGACAGCGGCAACTGCGGTTGCTGGAATTCACCAGCATTGTCCTTCTGGCAAGTCGTGCCCAGGGGGTTGATGGCATGCAGGATCTGAACTTATGCCGCTGATGGCATGCAGGATCTGGACTCATGCCGGTGTTGCGTTGCGCTGCACCGGGACGAGATGAGCAGAAAAAATCCAATGGGACGCCGTCGGGGTGTGGCGGGAATTTGCAAGAGCCTGCGGAAGTCCGCAGGCAGCGGGCTGGCGATCCTGACCGGATCGGCTCGGAGCGGATCGGAGCGGATTGGATCGGATCGGTAGACTTCCGGAGACCGGATCTGATAGGACCAGATCGGACGGATTGGACTGGATCAGATCCGGCACCAGACAGATGTGAATGGAGTAGGAACGATGGACAGAAGCAGGGCACGGATCATTGTGGCCATGGATTTTCAGGAGGAGCGGGATGCCCTCTCCTTTGCCGAGCAGGCAGATCCCACCCTCTGCCGGCTCAAGATTGGCAAGGAGATGTTCACCCGGTTCGGTCCTCCCCTGGTGCGCCGGCTGATGGATGCGGGCTATGACATCTTTCTGGATCTTAAGTTCCATGACATTCCCAACACGGTGGCCATGGCGGTGAAGGCGGCGGCAGATCTGGGGGTGTGGATGGTGAATGTCCATGCCATGGGGGGAAGGAAGATGATGGAGTCCGCTGCAGCGGTGCTGGGCTCCTATGGCAGTTCGGCCCCCATTCTCCTGGGGGTGACGGTGCTGACCTCCATGGACGATTCCCAGCTGCGGGATATTGGCATTGACGTCTCTCCCCGGGAGCAGGTGCTGCGCCTGGCCACCCTTGCCCGGGAGTCCGGCCTTGACGGGGTGGTGTGCTCGGCCCGGGAGGCTGCGGATCTCAGATCCTCCCAAGGGGACGGCTTCATTCTGGTGACTCCGGGGATCAGGCCCCGGGGGGCAGATGCCGGCGATCAGATCCGGGTGGTGACTCCGGAGGATGCAGTGCGCTTCGGCTCTGATTATCTGGTGATGGGGCGTCCCATCACCCGGGCGGCAGATCCCCTGGGGGTGCTCAGGGAGGTTGCGGCCTCGGTGGAGCAGACCCGGGAGTCCCTGCGGAAGGCTGACGGGATCGCTGCCGCGGCGGGAGGACGGTGAGTCCGATCATGGCGGAGACGGTGGAGCTTCTGTCCCCGGCCCGGGATCTTGCCTGCGGCCGGGCGGCGGTGGACAGCGGTGCCGATGCGGTGTATATCGGTGGTCCCTCCTTCGGGGCCCGGTCGGCTGCCGGCAATTCCCTGGCGGACATAGAGGAACTGTGCCGTTATGCCCACCGGTTCGGGGTCAGGATCCATGCGGCGCTGAACACCATTCTCACCGACAGTGAACTGGAGGAGGCGGGAAAGCTAGCCTGGCAGTTGTATGAGGCTGGTGCCGATGCGCTGATCATCCAGGATCCCGGGCTGCTGCAGCTGGATCTGCCGCCCCTGGAGCTCCATGCCAGCACCCAGCAGGACAACTCCCTGCCGGAGAAGGTGCGCTTTCTCCGGGATCTGGGGTTCAGCCAGGCGGTGCTGGCCCGGGAAATGACCCTGGAGGAGATCCGCTCTGTCAGTGACAGCTGTCCCGGGATCAGGCTGGAGTTTTTTGTCCACGGGGCACTGTGCGCCGGGATCAGCGGCCGGTGCTACCTCAGCCAGCGTCTGTCAGGCCGCAGCGCCAACCGGGGTGTGTGCTCCCAGCCCTGCCGCCTGCCCATGAGCCTCAGAACCGCCTCGGGGCAGTGGCTGGCCCGGGACCGCTATCTGCTTTCCCTTAAGGATCTGTGCCATGCGGCCAGTCTTGAGGAGCTCCTGGATGCAGGGATCCGCTCCTTCAAGATCGAGGGCCGACTCAAGGATGAGGGCTATGTGCGCAATGTGACGGCCTTTTACCGCCGGCGCATTGACGGGATCCTGGAGCGCCGGGAGGAATATGCCCGCAGTTCCCGGGGCACCACGGAGCTGATCTTTGAACCGGATCCTGCCAAGAGCTTCAACCGGGGATTCACCGACTATCTGCTCCACGGCAAGAAGGACAATTTTGCCTGCTTTGACTCACCCAAGGCAGTGGGCACTCCGGTGGCTGAGGTCACCGGACGGAAGGGCTCCTCCCTTCTGATCAGGCCCTTGGAAAAGGATCTGGTGCTGCACAACGGGGACAAGTGCAATTTCTTCTCCCGGGGTGAACTGGGGGGCTTCAGGATCAGTGTGGCCCGGGGCCGGGAACTGGAGATCTTCCGTCTTCCTGAAGGCGTGGCCAAGGGCACAGTGCTGTACCGCAACAAGGATGCGGAGTTTGAGCGGATGCTGTCCCAGGACGGATCTGTCAGGCGGTATCTGGATCTCGTCCTGGAATACCGGGAGACTCCTGGCGGTGCTGAACTTGCCGGCAGGGAAGAGGGCGGAGCTGAGGCCTGTGCCGTCCTTTTCCTGGAGGAGCCCCAGCGGGCTCGGGATCCAGGGGCTCAGGAGCGGAACATCACGGAGCATTTAAGGCGTCTTGGGGGCACGATCTACCGCCTGCGGGAGCTTAAGACATGTTTCAGCGAGCACTGGTTCATTCCTGTCAGCCGGCTGAATGCCCTGAGGAATGATCTGATCCGGCAGCTTGAGGAGCAGCGTGAGCTTAAGTGGCAGTCTGAGCGGCAGCGGCGGGGAGAGGAGATCCGCGGGCGCCGGGCAGCCTCAGCTTCCGGGATCCCTCCGGAACTGCCTCCTTCAGAACTGCGTCTGGGCTACCGGGCGAATATCCTGAATGCCCGGGCGGAGGAATTCTACCGTCGCCATGGCGCTGCGGAAACGTCTCCGGCCTATGAGTCCGAGCCGCCCCGGAGGGCGGAGCTCATGCTGTGCCGGCAGTGTCTCCGCTTCTGTTTTGGCATGTGCACCAGGCGCCATGGGGGCAGCACCCGGGAGAAACTGGAACTGGTGATCGGCGGTGAGAGTTTCCCCCTGGTGTTTGACTGCCGGAAATGTCTGATGAAAGTTATGGACAACAGGTGAATGCCATGGGTTTGTTCTCCTTCCTTTTTCCCAGCCGCCCGCCGGTGGAGCCTTATGATCCGGAGCAGGAGGAGCCGGTGCTGCGTATCGGGATCTGCACCGGGGAGAAGGTGGCAGGCTTCCGGGATCTCCGGAACGGCCGGTTCCGGGAGGCCATGCTCATCACTTCTGACGCAGACATGCGGGAGTTCAGGCGCCGCTATGCTGTGGGCACCCGGGAGATCAAGGAAATAACCGCCGGCTGAGCAGGAGCCTTTGGTGTCTCGGGCATCTGGAGCGCATGGAGCAGGATGGGCAGTGTCCGTGTCCGGTGAGGTGGGGCGGCTCTGCCGGGAACTGAGTCCCGGCTATTTGCGGGATGTCAGGGGGGAATACGGATCGCCGGAGGGCTATATGGTGGCGGATCGGGAGCCGGAGGCTTTTGAGCGTTTCGATGCCGCCTTCCCGCCCCGGGAGAAACTAAGGCTCCGGGTCAGATGCTCTGAAAGCGGTGCGCCGGGCCTGGCCTGGCCTGGGGTCTCCTCCGTGATCTGCCGGCCGCTCCGGCGTCAGGTAGATCTGACCGGGCACAGGCAGAACTGCGCTGACGGGCAGTGGGTAATGGCACAGAGCAGAGCGGAGCGGCAGTAGGGATGGCCGCATGGCTGGCAGAGCAGAGGCTTGGCTGAGCCTTGCCGCCCATGATTGGACTTGCCGCCCATGATGAGACAGAGTTTTTTCAGGTGGCCCGCCCGGGACGCAGATCTGCGGCCTTAAGGACGTGGACACTGGTTTGGGGATCCGACAAAAGGGAGATACAGATGGAATTCAGGAAAGTGATAAACGAGCGGTATTCCTGCAAGAAGTTCAGCGAGAAGGTTCTGGAGGATGCCAAACTCCAGGCCATTCTGGAGGCCGGGCGTCTGGCACCCACGGCCAAGAACCTCCAGGAGCAGCATGTTTATGTGGTCAGGGATCCGGCGGTGCTGGCCAAAATTGACGGCGTTACCCCCTGCCGGTACGGTGCCCCGGTGGTGCTGGTGGTGGCCTTTGATCGGAACAATGTCTTCACTTATCCCGGCGGGAAGAGGGACTCCGGCGTGGAGGACGCCACCATTGTGGCCACCCACATGATCCTTGCCGCTGCCGATGAGGGGGTTAACAGCTGCTGGATTAATTACTTTGATCCGGAAAAGCTGGCCAGTGCTCTGGAACTGCCGGAGAATGAGGATGTGCTGATGCTTCTGGATCTGGGATATGCCGCTCCGGAAGGCGGTCCTCTGGCAAACCATACCCGGAGGAAGGATCTGAAGGAGACGGTGACCTATATCTGAGGATCATTGCTTGCCCCCGGGCGGGGGCGTCACTGAGGGGGCGGCAATGCGGAATTGACTGTGAGCAGTGCCGCCCTGTAACTTCACTCCGGCTTCGGAGTTTTTCTGCATCTGGGGTGGTGCATCCCAGTGTGAGGTGGTGACGATCAGGTGACTAATGCTGCCTTGTTGCTGTTCCAGAAGAGTACGGGGCATCGTGTTCAGCCTTCTGATGGTTTTCCAGATACCGCCAAGCGGTGGTGTTTACGGCTTTGATGGCGGACTGCTGGCTGCTGCTGGTTTGGTTGCAGTTCCGGTGTGAGGAGACTCTTACCTCTGCAATTGCTGACATTCCTGCTTTGAATTTGCGGTTTATAAGCATCAAAGTCAAACTGAGGGTTTTGCTGCTGGCTGAGGTTCTGATTTTCCCAGATAGTGACCGGATCTGAGGTCGGCGGTTTGGGGGCAAATTCCTCAGTAAACTTTCCTTTTGGTCAGCCAGTTGTAGGGCTTGAAGAACACGGCCGCCAGGATCCGGCTCCGGATCTGGAAAAAACGGCTTTGTTTCGTCTTGTCTGACGTTGCCATGACTGTGGCAACTTCTTCGGGGGTAGACAGTGCCTTCCGATCCCAGTTGTAGTAGACGGGGTATAGGATGGCAGTGGCTGCCCAGATATCGTCTACAGTAAGCTCACTGTTGAACCGGCGTCTGCGGGTGTTCACCGCCACCGGTTCCCCCTTCTCAGCGCTCACATCCTCAGTAAGTCCGTACCCCGCATAAAAAGGCATGCCGTAGCAGACGACCTTGCGGCCTCTCATCAGGGCTTCAAAGCCGGAATAGGAGCTGATGGTGTGCACCTCATCGGCCACCTCAATGCACTCAAGGCTGGAAAACTCACTGGTGAACACAAGGCTGGCATATCTGCCATAGTCATCGGCAGCTGTGCCGTTCCTTCGCTTTCCCTGGAGGACATCGGGATGTACCTTGGCGATTATGCATGCGTCCGGGTTCTTTTCCCGGAGTTCTCTAACCAGGCTGAGGCTGTCATAGCCCAGACCGCCGGTGATCACTGAGGCATCCGTGTCCACCTGGCAGGGGACAAAGAGGATCTGGCCCGGGCCAGGCTTTCCCGGATCTTTGCGGCTGATCAGCTCCCGCAGTTCCCCCACATGGCGCTGAAAATCCTGATCCGGGCAGCGGTAGTATTTGCTTATGTGACCGTCCACAATGATCTTCCGGATCTTCCGGGCCCTTTCCAGGAGTTCCTGATGATCCGGGCGCTCCCGGATCCCGGTGATCAGCAGTTCTAGGGTGGAGGGCTCAGAAGGATCGTAGTAGATCCCCGTTTCATCCCGGGCTATGGAGTAAGGGTAAAAGAAGTCGCAGCCAAGGCCCAGGGAGCGGATGAAGGCGTCTTCCAGAAAGATCAGCCGGATGTGGGGGTTCTCCTTGAGTTCAAGGCAGCACCGGCGGTTTTCCTCGTTTTTCAGGTGGGAGGCCCAGAAGGCCGCCGTAAGGTGTTCCCCGGTGGCCAGGGTTTTCTGGGCCAGGCGGGCAAATTTCTGCCTGCTGGTGAAAACACATTCCCAGTCCGGAAAAAAGTTCCTGATAAAGGATCGCTTCCACAGTGACAGATCCAGGAGATACAGCTTTTCTTTCATGATCTTGGAATGAGCAGAGTGCTGGGCGCCATGTGCGGCACCGGGGGCTGAATGGTGTGATCCAGACGAGGCGGCGCTCTTAGTGACCGCCGGCGGCGGAGGCCCGGAGGTTCACGTACCAGTTGTACACACCGATCATCAGGCCGCCGCCGATGATGTTGCCCAAAGTCACCGGTATGAGATTGTTGAGGACAAATGCTCCGGTGGTGAGGGCGGAGTATTTTTCCGGGGACAGGCCGGAACTCTGCCAGAATTCGGGACCGGCCAGGTTCTCCACGCAGATCCCGGCGGGGATCATGAACATGTTGGCGATGCTGTGCTCAAAGCCGGAGGCCACAAACATCCCCACCGGCAGGATCATGATGAGCATCTTGTCCGTGAGGGTCCGGCCGGCAAAGCTCATCCACACGGCGGCGCAGACCATGATGTTGCAGAAGATACCCATGCTCATGGCTTCCAGGAACCCGGTCATGTAGGGCTCGCCGGGCCGCATATGGGAGATCTTGTGCAGGGCGGTGTCCAGGATGATCCTTCCCCAGCTGCCGCCGAAGGCGTCATACTGGCGGCTGGTCATCATGAGTAGCACTATCAGCAGGCCGCCGATGAGGTTGCCGCAGTAAACCACGGCCCAGTTTTTCAGCAGCTGCCGCCAGGTGATCCTGCCGGCACAGCGGGCCACCAGGGTCAGAGTCGTGGACGTGAACAGTTCACCGCCCATGATCACGCACAGGATCAGCCCCAGGGAGAAGCACAGGCCGCCGATCAACTTGCCGTGGCCGTCGGCCAGGGCGGTGGTGTAGAACATGAAGGCCAGGGCTATAAAGGCTCCGGCGTTGACTGCCATGAGCAGAGCCCGGTATGAGGGCTTGGCGGCCTTGTGCTCAGTTATACCCTCGCTGGCCCGGGCTATCCCCTCGGGGGTGAGGCATGCGGTGTCCGGCGCTTCCCGGCAATTGTCGTTGCCACTCATTTTTTTGATCCTGTTAACGTTTTTGGGAACAGGGGAGATTGTAGTTTGTTTGCGCCTTTACGGTCAATTCCTTTGACTTCATGGACACAGAAGATCGATGGGAATTCTGACCGGACGGAGGCATGGGGCGGTACGGTACGGGGCGGCGCATCCGAGGTGGGCAACAGGGTGGCGGGGTGATCAGCGGGCTTATTCCACCTGCCGCCGCCGTCCGGGGCGGCGGGGTGGTGCGACGGTGGCATGAGCCTGACAGGTGCGGGAGAGTGCGGAGGGAGGATCCAAGATTTCTGGGAGGGCCGGGTGGTGTTCCGGTTCCGGGGACCGGAAAGGGGCGTTGAACGGCGGGCAGAGACTGAGGCATGTGGCAACAGGGAACCGGATCGGCGGAGTCACCATGCCGCCGGAGCACCGGCAAGATCCGGACTTGCGTGTCCGGGCCAGCCGGCGGAAAAGAACTGCCCGTTCTTGTCATGTTCCGGGAGCTGTCAGAACAGCCACCGATCTTTCTCCTGTTGTCTTTACGCCTGTTCCGCATCCGGGCGCAGGGATCAGAGATCAGATCTCCACGATCCCTGACCGGGGGCGCTGCCGACCGGTGCCTCAGCCGGTCTCATTCGTCTTCAGTTCTAGGGGGCTCTCTGTACATGGAACTGCCGGTCCGCTGGTTGCGTTTTTTCCGGAGATCGGACTCAAAGCCATCGGTGAAGTCCTCCTTCCTGATGTACTCACTGCCCACAATTTCACCCCTGCCGTCATATTCGAAAATCATAACTGACAGTATGGGCCGGCCGTTTTCCTCATGATAGAGGATATCCGGCTGATCGGTGTATTCCACAATCCTGCCGTTGGGCTTCTTCACCTTGTAACGGTGCACATAGGACACATGGAAACTGCTGAGATCCGGGGCGGCTTTGGAGATCTGCACGTCTTCGGTGATGGGTTCGGCATAATAGTTTGACAATGTCACCTGGCCGCCGCTGAACTCCAGTTCGGCCCGGGGCAGATCCTTGTTGTACTGCACGGTCACAATCCAGGTTCCGCTGAGCCTGGCCAGGGCGGCCTCATTTCCGGTATCGGCACAGGCCGTGCCGGCAAGAGCGGCTGCGGCTGCGGTGAGGGCTGCAAGGATTTTCATGGCTGATCTCCTGTGGCGTTGGAATGGTGTGACCGGACGGACCGGCTCTTCTTTTACGGGGTCTTGGGTCTCAGGATCTCCCGTCTGCCGCTGCGCCGGGCAGCTTGGCAGAGATCCTGGGACGTCATCTCCGGGGACCGGGATCTTTGCTGTTCATCTTCATGGCAAGCTCTGAAAGGAAGCCTTCTTGGAAGGACTCCTTCCGGAGGTACTCGGTGCAGATGATGTCACCCCGGCCGTCATGTTCAAAGGTTTTCTCTGAAAGCACCGGGCGGCCGTTCTCCTCATGGTAGATGATCTCTACCCACTGCTCCAGATCCACCGTGTCGCCGTTGGCCCTGACGTATGGGTAGGTGTACTCCCAGCTTATGGTGAAAGTGTCGTTGCCGGCACTGCTGATCTTGTAGTCCACGGTCACCGGATCCTCTTGGGCGTGGGTGATGGTAACCCTGTTGTCTTTAAACTCCAGGGCCGGGCGGGGCGGGAAGTTGTTCATGTGGTAGGAGAGGATCCATGCTCCCTGGAGTTTTTCCAGGCAGGTCCCCTGATCACAAGCGAATCCCAACTGGCAGAGGAGTGCGGCCGTCCCGGCGGTAATAGCGGCAAGTTTTCTGTTCATGATCTGCTCCTTACGAAGGTCAGGAATAGCTGGTCCAGATGGTGCTGTTGGGTATTCACAGAGCCGTGAACCACAGGCGATCAGGCACTGCATGCTGACGCCGATCATAGCACGAACAGGCCGAAGCAAAACGGATCCCAGGACAGATCTCCGGGTGAATGTTTCCCGTTCTGACCTTTCTGCGTAGCCGGCGGAGCTCTCTTTTTTTTGCATGACAATGGAGACTGGACCTGCCAAGCTGTTGTCAAATGCTGGTGCTGAGGGGAAGGGAGTGATCTTCCGGGGCAGGAACTGAAATGGTCAGAAACGGCATGGTGAAGGGAGAACAGTCATGACAGGGAACATTCTGTCACAGCTGGTGAAACGTGCCCTTATAAAAAGGCTGTGAAGCATTTTTCTGAGGGCAAAATATATGATGTGCATCACTTAATTCCAGTAAAATTACTTAATTTAACCGGAATTTTGAAAGAATGGGAAGGTCCCTGCATAAGGATGGAAAATAAAGATCATTTGGCAACAGAATCATATGGAAATAAGTCTATGTTGAATAATGATTATATTCAACTGCAGTTAGAGTTCCTTAATGCCAAAGACATTCGTTCAGCGGTTGAATTGGAAATTGCAGACATTAGAGCAAAATTCGGTTCCAAGTATGAAGATGCTATAAGAGATGTCATGAAGTATGTTTCTCAATTGGAAAAAAATTAATAAGTAAAAGGACGTTTCATATGAAAAAATTTATATTAAACCCGAATATTTCTGTTGGACCTTTTGTATTTGGCATGGAACGTGAAGAAGTCTGGAAAATGATGAAAGATGAATTTGGGACAGAACGAGAACTACCCACTTTTGAAAGAGAATACTATACAAATCCTAACGTACTTTTGGAATATATAGATAATAAACTCGTATCAGTAAGTTTTGTCGATGATCGTTACAGACGTTACTGTGAAATATATTTAAATGGTGAGAAAATATGGCCACGAACTCAAAAGAAATTTTTTTCCATATTCGGAGAACATTCCTTTGTTGATGTGTATGGAGAATACATGTCTTCCGAGCTTTCAATAGCAACTGAATGGGAGCTTGATGGAAGGCATAATATGCTTCTTGCTATAACAGGATACAGTAAAGAAATGATAGAGTGTTTTCAGTTTTTTGGAATTATATTAGAGCTGAAAAAAGGAATGGAGCGTGATAAAGTTCGTAAGCTTATAGGACGCACACCTAAAATTTCAAATGACGGAAGAACGGATTGCTATCCGCAAGGTTTTTACTCTCCGGAAGAAACATTTATAACTTATGATGTCAATAACAGACTCGTAAAAATAACAAAGAAATATTATATCAAAGGAAAAATACAGAACGTTTTGGAATAAAAATTCTTTCTTGGGAAGTCAACGTTACTTACGAGATTCTTGACGGTAAACTGATCCGCACCGAGGCGGTGAAGGTGCTCCGGATAAAGTAGCAAAGCACCGTTAGAACCGCTTTACTTATCGTAGTGGAATGCAGAATTGCCCGTGAGGTTTTTAAGCAGAACCTTACGGTCTTTTTAAGCTATGAGGTTAGACCTGACGAAATGCTCCTCTCCGTTCACCGCTGGTTTGCCAGGAAATCCTGTCCGGGAAACTGGCTAATGGAAGGATTAGGCAGTTTGGCGGACGAGGTTAATGGGCAAACTATATTAATATAAAAAAAGATCGGTAGTAACAATAAATCTACCGATCATGATTAGTTGAATAAAAATATTTTATCCTATTCCAAGGAGAAGTTCATGTTTTGCGTGATTTACTTCTGTTTCAGATATGTTTATTACATACAGTTCTATCAACTCATCGTTATCACCTATAGCAAATATTAGACTTCCTGATTTGTAACAAATTTTTTGTTCCTGATCAAATAACTTAATTATCATGCCATTACTGTAAATATTGACCATAAAAGTTTCACACTCTGTAATATCTGGACCATCAATCATTATTGTTCCATCAATATAATTTGGAACAGATATATCCTTGTCGAATATTTGAAAGTGATTACACAGAGTCAATGTAAACCTTTTAATTACGTGAGTTTCCGGATGAACCGAGAACTCAAACATATCCGTATCTTTATAATTAAACTCAATAAAATGATTATTTAGTTCCTCAGAAGAAAACTTGATAATTGCAGAAAAATATTCTTCAGCAATAAATTTCGATTTCATTTTTATGGTTGAATCAAATTTATATTTCATAATAAAACCTCCTTATTTTAGTCCCGTAAATTTTGCGTGTTTGGTTACAGGATTACTACTGCGATCCCTTGGCTTCGAAAACATTAATTCCCAATTACCGATGTGAATTAATTTGTTGTATAAAATTCCATCACGAACAGCCACACCAAGAGATTTCCAATAATCATATTTTTGCCTCCCTACCGGGGCGTTAATAGTAACACGGCCTGAGGTCACAGTGTCTGCTGCTGGTATGTGCTATCATCATCGGTAGCAGGAAAGGAACCTGTGGTGAGCACTGAGGTCTTAGGTTCATGGATCCCCGTTACACAGTCAGCGGCACGGTTTGCCTGGCCGCCATGTCCAATCCCCTGTCTGCCGACAGCGTCAGGTTGATCGGCCTTCTGGAGTCCCTGCTGGGCAGCTGGGGTGCCAGTGTCATGGAAACACCCTCCCTCAGGGAGACCGTTTTCCGCCCTGAGGGGCTTTTTGCTCGTCGCAGCAGTGAGATGGCGGATATCATGCGTTCATCTCCGCCGGCCTATGTGTTTGATCTTTCCGGCGGAGACATTGCATCGGCCGTGCTTGAGCATATCGAGTTTGATCTGATCAGTTCCTGTGACACGGTTTTCTGCGGCTACAGCGATCTGACGTCCCTGTTGAATGCGGTGCTGGCTGTCACCGGGAAGTGCAGCCTGCTCTACCAGATCCTGAATGTGTTCCGGGGCGCCGGGGATGTCAGGATCGGCGAGTTGTCAGGCTTTCTCCATGCCCCGGATCGGGATGTGTCTCTGGTCAGTCCCCGGGGAACTTTTCTCCGGGGCAGTTTCATGCGGGGGATCCTGGCCGGAGGCAACATCCGCTGCTTCCTGAAGCTGGCCGGCACCCCCTTCTTCCCGCCCCTGGACGGGAGGATCCTGCTACTGGAGCAGTTTCACGGATCGGCGGAGCTGCTGACCTCCCATCTGGCTCAGCTGCGGCTCATGGGTGTTTTTGACCGGATCTCCGGCCTGATCCTGGGAACTTTCACCGAACTGGAGTCACGGGGCTATGATGTCTTTGAGGATCTGATCCGGCATTTTCTGCCGGAGACGCTGCCCGTGTTCAGCACCGGGGAGGTGGGGCACGATCCCGGTTCCCGGGGTGTCATCCTGGGGGCGGAGTATGTGGTCCAGGGGAAATACTGCCGTCCGGTCATCTCCTCCTACCGTTTTCCCCGCCTGTAGTCCGGCTGGGATCTTGGCGGCGGTGCCCTGTATGCAGCCAGTAAGGTGCTGTGGGGCAGTGACTTACGAGATCTTCCGGATCTTCCGGATCTGCCGTGTGCCGGTGAGGCTGGAGCATTCCGGCTCCCTGCCTGGGACAGTTCCGGGGCGAAAGTGTGTGATTTGAGTCCTTTTTTTGCTATGATCTGCGCGGTTGCTGGACAAAGCCGTGGTACCTATTATGCTGTGGCGCTGTTTTTTCTTTGTCTGGAGCATTTTCTCCGGTCCGCCCCAGGGCGGCAGGGGATCAGGGACTGCAGCTGTTCCGGTTTCTCCTTCTCCGGACTGCGGCGGCCTGCTTGTGTGGTTTGGTTTATCCCGGGAGTCTGACTGAAAAGTGCTGGTGTCAGTCGTTGTGCCGATCTACAACATGGAGAAATTCATTGCCAAGACTGTCGCCTGTCTGCGGAGCCAGATCTGCGGTGTCGGTCAGGAGTTGGAATTTCTGCTCATCAATGACGGTTCCACCGACCGCACCATGGAGATCATCCAGGAGCAGAATATTGACCAGGACAGCCGCTTCCGCCTGGTGACCACCGAGAACCAGGGTTACGGCAACGCCTGCAACCTGGGCTTCAGGATCGCCTCCGGGGACTATGTCTCGATTTACGAGCCTGACGATCTTATCGCCGATGACTTCTACTCCACCCTCATGGACTATGCCCTGAAGTTTCCTGAGGCGGATCTCCTGCGTTACCGTGGCGTCTTCAAGATCTCCGACAACACCCGGGAGTCCCTTTATTCCTGGGATCCTGAGATCACCAACCGGATCCTGGAGGCCGACGCCCATCCCCGCTTCTGGAAATCCCACACCTCCGTGTTCAACGGCATGTACCGCCGGGACTTCATCACCCGCAGCCGGATCCAGTTCTGTGACACCCCCAAAGCCTCCTACCAGGATGTGACCTTCATGGTCTCGCTGTATTATGCCAAGCCACGGATCCTGGTCATTGACGATGTGAAGTACTCCTACGTCAACCATCCCCTGCAGTCCATCAAAGGCGCACCGGAGCGTCTCCGCCTGGTCTTCCAGAACTGGATGAAGGAGAAGAAGTGGCTTTGTGAGCAGGGGGTTGAGGATTTCTCCTTCTTCAACTACCGCATGGTGAAGCAGTACAGAGCCATCCTCAGTGTCAATCCGGAAATCGACCGGGACATGGCCATGCGGGCGGTGCGGCGCCTCTTGAACAACCGCTGCATGCGCAGGTTCCCGCCTATCTCCACTCTTAAGGAGAAACTCTCCTGGTCTTATTTTTCCCTGAAGGCCCGGCGCTTCCGCCGGGGTGCGCGGCGCCGTCCCGGCTGAGGGTGCGTCTGACCGCATTTTCCCGGGGAAATGCCGACGCCGGGAACAGTCTGTCCGAGCGGTGTCTGACAGCGCCGGTGATCTCCTCCCTTTTCCCTTCTTCCGCTTCCGAACTGCCTGTCCCTGTTGTTGCCGATCCCGGATCTGCATTCGGAACCAAGGGGATCTCCCGATCTTTCGGCTTCCCGGCGGTAGAGGACTGATATGCTGACTGTGAACCGCTATGGCATCACCCTGTGCCGTCTCCGGCCGGGGGAGAGCTTCACACCTCCTGACGCAAGTCTCCTGACATGCACTTCTGTGGCCGCCATCCGCCGGATCGCCCCCGGCGGATCCTGGCGTGCAGATCTCCTGTGCCGGGGCCGGGTGCGGATCCAGGTGGCGGTGATCCTGCATGGTGCCGGGGGCTCCACCGGCGGTGCTGATGAGGCCGCCACTTGTGCCGGAAAGAACCCCGCCACTGGAAACATTACCGCTGCCGGAAACCGTGCCGCAGCCGGGGACGGCGCTGCAACCAGGGATGGTGGAGGAGGCGGAGATCTCAGCACCAGGCATCTCCTGGCGGAGACCGTCACCGGCGGAGAGGGAGACGATCTGACTGGGGATCCCCGGGAGGTTTCCCTGCAGTTGGATCTGGCGCCCTTTGAGAGCGGGCGCCTGGAGTTCACTTTCCAGGCGCTGACGGATGCAGAGATCCTGGTTCCCTGCATGGCGGCGGAGCCTCTGGTCGGTCTCCCGGGCGGGACCGGGATAGGCTCTGGGGAGGAGGCAGCGGCGTCTCTGCCCGCAGAGGGCAGTGTCCTTTATTCCTTCATCCTTCCGGATCCCGGCAGTGCTGGCACCGGGGCGGATCTCTACTGCCGGCTTCAAGCCGGATCCGGTGGCCGATCGGCTGCTGAGAAAGGGCAGATCCGCCTGGGGCCGGGAGTCCGGGCGGACTTCCTGACTTATTTCAACGCCTTCAGCGCCATGAAGTGGCGGCGCCACACCAATGTCCGGGATCTCAGGGTGTATGTGGATATCCGGGGGCTGGCGGAGATCTGTCTTGCCGGCCAGTACGGGGAGGAGACGTTTCTTGTGAGCCGGCACCTGATCCAGGCTCCGGAGCGGGGGATCTTTGTGCTGCCGGTGCCGGAGGCCTGGCATTTTGCCCTGATAGGGGTGGTGATCAGGGATCTGTCCGGGGATCCGTCCCGGGTGTGCCTGCTGCCGCCGTCCCCGTCCCCGTTCCCGGAACAGGCCGGATCTGCGGCGGCTCCGTTCCAAACTCTGGCACTATCCCCGTCTCCGGCGGCGGTCATATCATCATCTTCTGCGACCGATCCGCCGCCTTCTTCCCCTGTCGGATCGTCCTCATCGCCAGTTGCCGGACCGTTCTCATCTTTCCCTGATGCCGTCTCACCCGCTGGGGTGGCTAACGTATCACCTGCTGACATGGTTGCCGTCCCGGCCGGGGCATGCACAGTGATCTGGGGCGGCGGCTGGCTCACCCGGGATCCGCCCCTAAGGGAAGTGCGCCTGGGCCTGGTCATCACCACCTTCCGCCGGGAGGCGGCAGTTAAGGCGGCGGTAAGCCGTCTCACTCGGGACCTGGACGTTCATCCCCATCTCCGGGACCGGATCAGCCTGGCGGTGGTGGACAATGGCCGGACACTGAAGCCCGGGGATCTGCCCGGGGCAGAGCTTATTCCCAGTCCCAACCTGGGTGGCACCGGAGGCTTCACCAGGGGGATGCTGCATTTCCGGGACCGGGGAGATTGCACCCACTGCCTTTTCATGGATGATGACGCCAGTTGTGAGCCGGGAGCAATTTACCGGAGCATGGCCTTTGCCGATCATGCCCTGGATCCTGCCGCTGCCATCAGCGGTGCCATGCTGTATGAGGGGATCCGGCACCTTCAGTGGGAGAATGGCGCCTGGTTTGACGGCGGGTGCCATTCCCTGCACCGGGATCTGGATCTGCGGTCTCCCACCGCTCTGTATGCCAATGAGCAGGAGACGGATCTGCGGATCTACGGGGCCTGGTGGTATTTTCTCTTTCCCCTGGAGCATGCACTGAACCTGCCCTTTCCCTTTTTTGTTCGGGGGGATGACATCGACTTTTCCTATGCCAATAACTTCAGGATCATCACCCTGAACGGGGTGGCATCCTGGCAGCAGGATTTCCGGTCCAAGGATAGTGCCATGGTGACTTACCTGGTGATCCGGAGCCACCTGGTGCACCATCTGACAGTGACCTTCCTGAGCTCATCCTACGGTGCCCTTTTCCGGATCCTGAAGCGCAGTTTCCTCCGGCACAACAACTCATATTATTACGGCTCTGCTGCCTGTGTGTGCCTTGCCCTGGAGCATGTGCTCAGGGGACCGGAGTTCTGGCAGGAGAACATGGTGCCTGAGGGGATCCTCGGGGAGATCGCCCGGATCAGCGCCCGGGAGAAGATGGTGCCCTGGGATCCTCAGGATCATAAGCCTGTTGCTCTCCAGGAGTGCCGGGGTTATGCCCGGGGCTTCTGGGGCCGGATCCTCCGGCGTCTGACCTTCAATGGCCACCTGCTGCCCCCGGTGCTCCTCCGGGGAACCCCCGGGGACATGATCCCCCGGCGGAAGGCGCCTTCCCAGGCGCTGGCCTTTGGCCGGCGTCAGATCACTGTGCTGAATGAGGATGCCCGGACGGTGCTGGTGCTGCGGCGGAATTCCGGGGATTATTTCCGGAACCTGCTGCGCTTTCTGATCCTGTCCCTCCATCTGGCCCTGAGCCTGCCGTCCCTGAGGCGGCGCTACCGGGAGTCCCTGCCGGTGTTCCGGAGCCGGGAGTTCTGGGAAGCGCAGTTCCGGAAAGGATCCGGTGCTGACTGACGATCTCCGGAACTGTCCGTGTCACTGGAGGCAAAGGGAAGGTCTGGGCAGGGAAAGTGACCGGCAGGGCAGTGCATGGCAGAGGGCGGGAAGGGTGAAGGTGGAGGGTGTGTGGGGGCAGAATGAAATGCAAGAGGCACCGGATCTGCCTCTCTGACAGATTCAGTGCCTTAGCTCCGGTGGGCTTCTGCGGAGCCGCACCGGAGGCTTGGATTCACCGGGATCGGACCGGTACTCAGGCTCCGGCCTGTTCCCCAGTCTCCCCGGTCTCAGAAGCCGCTTTTTTGCGCTTTCTGGCGGCAGGCTTCTTTTCTGGTTCCCCATCCTTGATGGCGGGGGCCTTTTCCTTTTTCGGGATCCGTGCGGACTTGGCAGGCTTCTCCTCCTTTGCCGGGGAGGTTACGCCGTCTGTTGGCCCGGCACCGGCTTCAGCGGACACCTTGGCGGTTTTCCCGTTCCGGCTCTTCTTTGCCCCCGGGCGGGATGTGTTTTTGGCAGGTTTGTTTTCCGGGAAGAGGATCGCTGCCACCTCGTCGAAGGTTTCCACAAAACGGTATTCCATGTTCTCGGTGACAAATTCAGGGAGATCCTTCACGTCATTCTCATTCTGCTTGGGGCAGATGATCTTGCTGATCCCCAGCCTTTTGGCTGCCACAGTCTTCTCCCGGATCCCGCCGATGGCCAGGACCCGTCCGGTGAGGGTCAGTTCGCCCGTCATGGCATAACCGGGCTCAGGGGCCTTGTCCATGGCCAGGGACAACAGGGCCGAGGCCATGGTGATGCCGGCGGATGGTCCGTCCTTGGGGGTGGCGCCCTCGGGCACATGCAGATGGATCTTGGCCTTGTCAAAGAATTTCTTCTTCTCGGGCATGAACCTTCCGATGCTGGCGGTGATGTAGCTGTAGGCGATTTCCGCCGATTCCTTCATCACGTCTCCCAGGGAGCCGGTCAGCCTGATCCCGGGGCCGGAGCTGCCGGTGGACATGGCCTCCACCGGGATGGTGGCACCTCCCATGGAGGTCCAGGCCAGGCCCGTGGCAATGCCCACCCCCTTGAGCTGATCATCCGGTTTGAACAGGGGGCTCTTCAGGTAGTCCTTCAGATCGTCCCGGGTCACGGTGATGGCTTTCTTCTCCGGATCCTCTAGCAGTTTCACCACCACCTTGCGGATGATTTTTGCCAGAAGTTTCTCCAGGTGGCGCACCCCGGCCTCCCGGGCATAGTCCTCGATCACCGCCTTGATGGTGTCATCTGGAATGGTCAGCTCGCTGTCTTCAAGATGGGCCTCCTTCATCAGACGGGGGAGAAGGTGGTGCCGGGCAATGGACAGCTTCTCGCTGGCAAGGTAGCCGCTAAGCTCAATGGTGTCCATGCGGTCCAGCAGGGCCGAGGGAATGGTCTCGGTGGTGTTGGCGGTGCAGATGAACAGGCACTTGGACAGATCCACATCCATGTCGATGTAGTGATCCATGAAGTTCTTGTTCTGCTCCGGATCCAGGGCCTCCAACAACGCAGCGGAGGGGTTGCCCATGTGACTGTTGGAGATCTTGTCCACCTCGTCCAGCATGATCACCGGGTTCATGCACTTGCTCTGCTTCAGGGCCATGATCAGCTTGCCGGGCATGGCGCCGATGTAGGTGCGCCGGTGTCCCTTGATCTCGCTGACATCCCGGAGGCCGCCTACGCTGAAGCGGTAGAAGGGCCGATCCAGGGCCCGGGCCACGGACTTGCCCACGGAGGTCTTGCCCACGCCGGGCGGTCCTACCAGCAGCAGGATGGAGCCATTGGCCGACCCCTTCTTCTGACCCAGGGCGATGAACTCCAGGATCCGGTCCCGGACCTCGTCCAGGGCGTCATGATCCTCGTCCAGCACCTGTTTGGCATGCTTCAGATCCAAGTTCTCTTCTTTTTCGATCCCCCAGGGCAGCTGGGTCACCCAGTCCAGATAGGAGCACACCACCTCATATTCCGGGGAACTGGGATTGATCAGCTTCAGTTTGGTCAGTTCCTCCTGATAACGCTCCTTCACGGCATCGGGCATCTTCAGGTTCAGACACCGCTGCTCCAGTTTCAGCATGAAGTCGGTGAGGGCCTTGTTGTCGGTCTCCATGAGTTCGGCTTCAGTGGATCCCAGCTCCTTCTGGATCACCTTCAACTGCTCCCGCAGGAAGTAGGTGCGCTGGCGCTTCTGGATCTTCTCCTCCACGCTGTTGCGGATGTTGTTCTGCAGCTTGGCCAGCTCCAGCTCCTTCAGCAGCAACTCGTTGCACTTCTTCAGCCGGGTGAGGAGATCCGTGGAGTCCAGCACCTCCTGCAGTTCACGGCCGGTGGCGGTGGTAATGGAGGCAGCCCCGTCGGCCAGCTCCGCCGGCTTGTTGGGGGAGAAGCGCATGGTGAAGTGCTTCAACTCCTCGGAATACAGGTGGTTCAGGGGTAGCAGCTCCCGGATGGTGTTCACCACGGTCATGGCATGGGCCTTGATGTCCGCATCCGAGGCACCGGTCTCATTGGTGGTTTCGGGGTAGGTGATCTCCGCCAGGAAGGGGGGCTTGTCGCCGGTGATGTAGCGGCTGACCCGGATCCGGGCCACGCCCTCAGCGATGAACTGCACGTCATTGTCGTTGATCCGGGCGTGGATGATCCGGATAAGGCAACCGGTGAGTGGCAGTTTCTGGAGCAGTTCGCCCTCGTTTTCTACCACCAGGGGCTGCTGGCTGTCGTTCTCCGGGGTGACGCAGAACAGACCCAGGGTCTTGTTGGGGGATTTCAGGGCCATCTGGAAGGTCTTCTTCCAGGGCTTGGCGGCCACCTGTCCGGGCAGGATGAGCCCCGGCAGGAAGGGGCGACCGTACACCGGGACAATGAAAGCCTGGGTGGGGCGGATCCCCTGGGAGTCGGGAAGCACGGTCTCAATTTCGGCAAAGACCTGATCCCCGTCGGTGGTGATCTCCGCCTCCTCCATTCCCGGAACGATCAATGTGCCGCCGCTTTCCGCCCCCTGGCTGCCTTCAGGTGCGGGAGCCTGATCTCCGGAAGCCTGACCGGCATCAGGGGCAGAGGCGGGGGAGGATCCAGCAGGATCCTGGGGGGTGCCATCTGCGGGGGCAGATCCCGCGGGATCCTGATCCTGGGGAGTATCCCCTGCAGGTGCCGGGATCTCTTTGACCTGTCCCTCCTTGAGGGTGGCTTCGCCCCAGGAGACCGCAGGAGGGAGTTTCATGATCGTTGTGGTGCTGCTGCTGTCTGTCCCGGGCTGGGGTCTTTCCGGCTCTGCTTTCCGGCTGTCCTCCGCCGGGGTGCCGGTCTCCCCCTGGCCGCTGTCCTGGGCGGCTGCGTTTTCCTGGGTCTGATCCTCAGTTCTGGCCTCCTCCGGTGACGGAAGATCCTTGTTTTCGTTTTCTGCCATATCCTGCTCTTGTCTGCGGCATCCCGGGAATGCCAGGGTGTCTTGTAGGGGTTGTTCGTGACTGTTACGACGGTCTATCAGTACTCTATATGGAGACTTTTTCCGGCAATTCAAGGATTTTTTCAGATCCGGGAACACGGGATGATCCACCCTGCCGGCTTACTTCGGAACCAGGGTGGTTTCCTGGATCTGGGGAGAGGGCGCCAGTGGTGCTGTCCGCTGACTGTCACCGGGATCCCCGGAGGCTGCTGTCTCCTGCTGGGCGTTTTTCTGCGGAAGCAGGATCCGGTTTTGGATCCATGTTAGGAATGGCCGCAGTTCATGCCGGAGATCAGAACTCCTGCATGTTTCCGGATCCGCTCCATGACTGATGCTGATCCTTCCCAGCCAGGGATCCGGCATTCCAGCAGCATGCCGCGCCGTTCCCGGGGCGGGTAGGCGGCCTTTAGTTCAGCTGCACTGGTGATGAGCCGGTACTCCAGACCGAACATGGCTGCCGCCGGGGCGAAGTCATGGTGGTGATCCAGCCGGAAACACCGCTGCAGGTGGACGGAGGCTGATGCTCCGTGGAGCATGCTGAAGATGTTGCCGCCGTGATCATTCATGATCACCACGCAGAGGCCTGAACTTTTTGCCAGGGCCAGGCTGTTGAGATCGTGCAGTGCTGACAGATCGCCGATGATCAGGGTAGCGGGAGCGGTGGTGTCCGCAGCCGCCCCGGCGGCAGCGGCGATGACGCCGTCAATCCCGGAGGCTCCCCGGCTGGCCAGGATCCGGGGGGCGGGATCTTCCCGGGGGCCGGCCAGGGTGCCGTAGAGCCGGATGGGCAGGCTGTTGCCCAGAAAGAGGAGTCCGGTGGCGCTGGAACTGATCTGCCTTATGGCATGGGCTTCCGTGAAGCTCTCAGCGCCTTGGAGCTCCTCCTGGACGGCCCGCTCCAGGGCAGCTGTCTTCCGGAGGATCGCAAGGTATTCCCCGGGGCGGGATCCCCGGGGGAGGGCGGCGGCTGCCCGGGCAAGATCCCCGGGAGCGGCAGTCAGCAGCCCGCTGGCAGTGAAGGCGGGATCCAGCAGATCCCCGTGGCTTTCCGCCAGGAGGATCCGGCAGGCGCCGCCCAGGGATCTGAGGCGCCGGAGCAGGCTTCCGGACACCAGGTGCCCCCCGGAGATCAGCAATGTTCCCGCATGCTCCAGCAGGATCCTGAAATCCTCCTCTTCCAGCAGATCACTGTGGGCCAGCACCCGGGGATCCTGGCAGATCTGGGACTGGACATCGGGGATGATCAGGGCCCCCAGGTGCTCTGCCAGGGACAGCAGCGCCTGTCCATCCTCCCGGGTGGTGTGGGCGCCGGCAATGATCAGACGACACCTGGAGAGGAGCTCCAGGGGCTCGCCGGTGATCTCCTGGGGCGCCGGCTTTCCGGAAAACCGGGGGACCGCCGGGGCTGCGATCCGAAGGGCACGCTCCAGGGCTGCCTGCTGGTTTTCCCCTGCCGGATCCCCTTGGTCAGGGTACAGGGGCTCCCGGAAGGGGCAGTTGAGGTGAACCGGGAGGGATGCAGTGACGGCGGTGGACACGGCCCGGGCGGCAGTCTCCTGGACATAGCGCAGGGGCACTTCCTCGGTTGGAACCGGCATATCCCAGGCCCCGGCGGTGAAGTCCCGGAAGATCCCGTTCTGCCGGATGGCCTGGTTGGCCCCGCAGCCGATAAGTTCCGGCGGCCGGTCTGCGGTCAGCAGGATCAGGGGCACACGGGTCAGGTGGGCCTCGGTGACTGCCGGCAGGAGGTTGGCCACGGCGGTGCCGGAGGTGGTGATCAGTGCCGCGGGGCGGCCTGATGATCGGGCGAGGCCCAGGGCAAAGTAGGCCAGTCCCCGCTCGTCAAAGTGAATGTGGAGCCGGATCTTCACAGAACTGTTCCCGGAACTAGTCTGGGCCTTAGCCTCGGCTTCGGCGCAGGCCAGTGCCAGGGGGGCGGAGCGGGATCCCGGCGCAATGCAGAAGTCCCGGATCCCCTGGCAGATGAATTCGTTGACCAGGGCTTCCGCCCAGAGTGTGCTGATGTTCGGTGTCATGGGTTCATGTTCTTATGGCTGGGTCTGAAGATCAGGATCTCAGGATCTCCGGATATGAGGATCCGGGGTGTGTCCAGGTGGGCTTTAGGATCGGTTCTCCCGGCCGGTGAACAGGATCCCCTTAGGATCAAAGGAGTCCTGGATGCACTTTAGCTTGCTGTTGAGTTCCTGCCACTCTTCTTCCGCATCCGAATCCCGGACAATACCCCCGCCGGTGTAGATGTAAGCCTTGTCCTCTCGGGTCAGCATGCCCCGGATCATGACGCAGTACTCAGAGACCCCCTTCTCCTGGCAGCCGAAGATCCCTCCGTACCAGCCACGGTGGAAGTTTTCTGCGTCCCTGATCACCGCCAGGGCCTCCTCCCGGGGCTCTCCGGCCAGGGCGGGGGTGGGGTGCAATGCTGCCACCAGGTCTCCGTCGTCCGGACAGCCCTGCAGCACGCCTTCGATTTTCCGGCAGATGTGCACCAGGCTTCCATAGCGGATCTTCTCCGGGCCGGAGGCTGTGACAGACCGGCAGCGCCGGGCCAGGATCACGGTGATCCAGTCTCTGACGATCCGGTTCTCCAGGTTGTTCTTGGTGCTCTGGAGAAGTTTGCCGGCCAGCACGGGATCAGACACATCGGCGGTGCCGGCGACGGCCTCGGTCCATATGCGGTTGCCCTGGCGGCGGAACAGACGTTCCGGCGTCATCCCGCAGTAGCACACATGCTCCGCGGGGGCATAAAGGTAGAGGCTGTGGTCCCGGGGTGCCGTCATCATCTGCCGTACCATCTGCTCCAGGGAACAACAGATCCGGAAAGTAGTGCGTCGGCCCAGAACCGCCTTGCGCTGGGGATCCTGACCGATGAACTGCTTGATTTTCCGGAAGGCCTGCTTATAAAGCTCTCGGTCCGGATCCTGGCGGGGGCAGGAACCGGCATCTTCACGGGGAACGGTGCAGGCTGTCGGAGCCGCCCAGGATCCTGTCGGAGAGGCAGATGCATGCGGATCAGCGTGAACTGCGAGATGCTCCAGCTCTGCTGCGATCCTTCTGGCGTCTTCCGATCCTGATGCCCGGACTTCCAGAATGCAGGTGTGATCCTTTTCACCGCCGCCCCAGCGGAGCAACAGCATGGGTGTGCCGGCAAAATGCTCCGGGAAGCCGGCCCATTCATCCCGAAGCTCCCCCTGTCCGGGGAAGGCCCAGCCCTGGAACACCGGTCCCGGAACTCCTGCTCTGGCATCACGGTCCCGGGGCAGGGGTGTCAGCCCCAGGGCACACAGGATCTCTCCGTTCTCCCTGGTGCGGCTCAGGATCCGTGGGTAAAGGGAGGCCCCGGCCAGGAAAGCCGGCGGATCAATCCCCGGATCTTGGAGGATCAGCGTTCCATGCTGCCACTCTGCCAAAACACGTTTTGCCAATGCGTCAAGTCCGGGAACTGTCACTGCCGCCTCCGTCAAAATGCCTGCCAGTCTTCCGCCGGAGAAGAACCGGTCCCGCATGAGCCGATCCGGATATGGGCCCCGGCGGTGCTTTCCGGGGATTATACAACGGGATGTGCCATTTTCCCCGGATGATCCGGGACATGAAGTGCATTCAGGGACCGGATAAACTCCACAGACAGCAGACTGTGGGGCAGGGGGCTGAGGGCGCATCTGCCCGCATGGATCATAGGCGCATTATGGCCTTCACTGTCGTGATCAGGGTGCTGTTCTGGTTTTTCAAGAGATCCGGCGGGGAATGCTGTGCCTGCCACTGGAAATCCTCATTCAGACATTGCGGTCCGGGTATGTGCGCCGGATCCTGATGGACTGCACGGAGCAGCACGGCAGATCAGGATCTCGGGACGATGGTGCCGGAACGGGGATCTCCAGGGCTGTGATTGTGAGCACTAACCAGTTCAAGCTCCACACGGATCTAGTCATCCTGGTGCTGGCTGCCAAGGATCTTGGCGGCGTAGGCTGCCAGCTCCTTCCGGCTGAACTTGAGACCGCCGCTGCTTCCGCCTTCCGGCCAGGGCAGGAAGTGCCGGGGAACCTCATGGGGGGCCAGGCAGGCCTTCAGTTTTTCCCTGAGTCCGTCTGCCGGACCGTCCACCACGGCCACCCCTGCCGTGCCCCACCGGGGATCCGGCACTCCCACCACGGCGCACCGGGGACTGCCGGTGATCTCGCTGATGGCCCTTTCCACCGTCTCCGGGTGGATGTTTTCCCCTCCGGACACAAACATGCTGTCCTTCCTGCCCAGAACCCGGAGCTGTCCGTCCTCATATGATCCCTGATCCCCGGTGGGAAACCAGCCGTCAGCGGTTAAGGGCAGATCCAGCCTGCCGTCAGGCTGGAGATAGCCCCGGAACATTATCTGTCCCCTGAACTGGATCTCACCCTCCCGGATCCGGATCTCCCGTCCGGGGAGGGGGGAGGCCGTGAGGCTAGCCAGATCTTCCGGGGAGGTGATCTGCCGGGCGCACATCTGGGCGCTGCTTTCGGTCATGCCGTAGCTGATCCAGGGAGCAAGACCCCGGCTGAGGCATTCTCGGAGCAGGGTGCGGGTCACGGCGCCGCCGCCGATGAGCAACTTCCGGATCCCGGCCTGGGCCAGATCGGCGCCCGTGTCCAGCAGGGAGCGGATCTGGGTGGGCACCAGGGACACCACTGAGGGGCGGAAGGCCAGGATCGCCTCCTGGGCGGCCATGCCCGGGGGCGGCATTAGCACGGCACTCCCAGAGGCCAAGGCTCTGAGGGAGATCATGAGTCCGCCGATGTGGAACAGGGGCAGGGACTGGAGGCTGATGTCGGAGCTCTCGGGCATGTCTCCGTCAGCAACTGCCGCCAGGAGGCAGGAAAGGCTGTGGGCTGCGGCCTTGGGAGTGCCGGAGCTGCCGGAGGTTAGGATGAGATCGGCGGTCCGACTTGTTTCCAGGAGCAGGGGAGCCCTAGCGGGAGCGTCAGGATCCCGGGCTTCATCTGTCTCCGGGGTCAGGATTTCCTGCCTAAGGCGATCTGCCAGGGGTGCCAGATCTGCCATACCGGCGCAGATCCGGCGCCTTGCCTGATCTGCTTTTGTGTCACCGCCGTCCTGGATAAGGACCGCGGCGGGCCGGATCCGGCTGACAATCTCCTCCAGGCGTGCCGGGGGCAGCCGGGGATTTACCGGGCATACGGCAACCCCTGCATGGAAAGCGAGCCAGATCAGCAGCAGCACCCCAGGCGCCACCCCGGCGGACAGCAGGATCACCGGGAGAAGCGATCCCGGCTTCTGGGTTTGGCGGGCCTCTGCCAGTGCCCTGAGGCCTGGCGCCTCCCAGCGGATAAGATGATCCAGCTGCCAGTAGGAGAGGGCGCCCTGGGCGGTGATCAGGGCGGGGGCATCCGGGGTGCATGCGGCATAGAAGCTCACCGGACTGATCACCTCTTTTTCCGGGAGCCCTCCAGGCAGGTGCTGGGCGGCATAGGCCGAGTACCGCTGTCCCGGGAGCCGGAGCGGCGGTGGTGTCCCGGCGCTGGCAGGGGATGGCACAGGGATCGCCGGCTGGGGCAGCATTGTTGCCGGTGCCGTTGACGGTGATGGAGACAGGATCCTGGTCTGGATCGGGGACAGAGCCTTGGCTGGCTGCCTAACCGGCAGATCCTCCGTGGCGGTCATGGGACTTCTCCTGTGATGTTCAGCTGAAAGGGCGGGGAAAAGCAGCCCTGAAGGGCGGGCGCCCGGAGCAGGCTTCGGAGATCCCGGGGCTCTGCTGCCCTGAAGGCTTTGCGGATCTTTTCCGGGAATGCGGACAAGGTGTCAGTGCCCAGCAGGAGCCGCCTTTTGATCGGCTCCGGCAGGCTGTCCGCCCAGGCAGTGAGCAGTCCCAGGCCCCAGGGGGACTCCATGGAGGAGGAGATCACCGGGATGATGTCCGCCTCCAGGGCAAGATCCACCAGTTTGCGGCACTGATCCGCTGAGCCGGTGAGCATGGGCTTGATCACCAGAGCTCCCAGGATCCCGGGATCCCAGGAGGCGGGATCGGTCTGCCGCAGGAGCTGATCCAGCCCCAGACGGACGCCGCAGTTCCGGGCTGCTGCTGCTGCCTCCCGGGGATCCGGCAGGAGATCCTCCACATACAGGATCCGCTCCCGGGGGAGGCTTTTGATGAAGTCCTCTGCTTCCCGCCGGCTCCAGCGCATGTTGGGATCCAGGATGATCCTGATATCCGGGATCGCCTCCAGAAATTTTCGGATGGCCCGGGCTTCAAAGGCACTGTCCAGGCGTCCGGTCTTGATCTTGCAGATCCGGGTGCACACGGGAAGACCGGGCTGTTCGGTGCTCCGCGGGGCTGCCACGTCTTCATCTTCCGGGGGATCGCGGCGGAGATCATCTTGGCGGAGATCTGAGACGAGGTGCTCCAGATCGCCGGAGGTGGCGGCCAGGGGGTAGGAGGAGCGGGGCGGCACAGGTGTCAGCCCCAGCCGCAGCAGGGACAGGGGGAAGGCGGCGGAGGGCTGCCCACCGGCCAGGGTGTCATCCCCGGGCGGGGGAAGGCTTTCCCGGGAGAAAAAGGGCAGGGGGGCGCATTCGGCGGCCAGGCTGTCCTGGAGAAGGTACAGCCCCTGCCGGCAGGTGATGCTTCCGGGTCCGAGGCAGATCCTGCCTGCCAGGGGCAGGCTGTAGCGCACCGCAAGCATGGAGATTGCCCCGGAGATCAGGGGTTCCGGGGAAAACGGGTGAAGTCCGGGCGGCGCTTCTCGTTGAAGGCGTTCCGGCCCTCCTGACCCTCGGGTGTCATGTAGAACAGCATGGTGGCATTGCCCGCCAGCTCCTGGAGACCCGCCTGGCCGTCGCAGTCCGCATTCAGGGCGGCCTTCATGCAGCGGATGGCCATGGGACTGTTGGCAAGGATCTCCCGGCACCAGCGCACAGTCTCCTTTTCCAGATCCGCCAGGGGCACCACAGTGTTCACCAGCCCCATGTCCAGGGCCTCCCGGGCGGAGTACATCCGGCACAGGAACCAGATCTCCCGGGCTTTCTTCTGACCCACGATCCGGGCCATGTATGCGGCTCCGTAGCCGCCGTCAAAGGAGCCCACCCGGGGTCCGGTCTGGCCGAACATGGCGTTGTCCGCCGCAATGGTCAGATCGCACATGAGGTGGAGCACATGGCCGCCTCCCACGGCGTAGCCGGCAACCATGGCCACCACGGGCTTGGGGCAGGTGCGGATGAGCCGCTGCAGCTCCAGCACATTCAGATGGTGGGTGCCGTTCTCATCCCGGTAGCCGCCGTAGTCCCCCCGGATCTTCTGATCACCTCCGGAGCAGAAGGCCTTGTCCCCGGCTCCGGTGAGGATGACGGCGCCGATGTGCTCATCATAGTGGGCGTCGTTCAGGGCCCGGATCATCTCCTGGACCGTCAGGGGGCGGAAGGCATTGCGCACCTGGGGCCGGTTGATGGTGATCCGGGCGATCCCGTCCGGGGACTTGTGGTAGAGAATGTCGGTGTATCCTGCGCTGCAGTCCTCCCAGGTGACCGGGGCGTACAGTTCCTCCTCGGGAATGCTGATCATGTTCTGCTCCTTTATGCTGTGCTTGCTTTGACGATCCGGGATGCCGGATCCGGGATCCGGCCCGAGCTGACCGGGTTTCCCCCGGCAATGCTGATCGTGAAGGGCTGATCTGTGTGAAGACGGATCTGTCCGGGGTGCTGCCCGGCCCGCTGGGATGATCTCTTGTGAGACCCTCTCAGCGGCTCATACCCACATCGGTCTGCTACCGGGAAAGGTGGATCTGGGATCTGCCGGCTCCCTGCTGGCTGATTGTAGGAGCAATTCCGGGGGAAGTGCAAGATCAGGGCCCATCTGTGGCTGGAAGTGCTGCTGTCAGTGCCCCAGACCAAAACACCCACCTCCTGTTGCCCGGATAGAGGATGCGGACAGGACACCGTTTGCCGGTTGTGGAAAACGTGAGGCGGAAGGGGGCGGAGCGGGTGTCCCGGGGCTTACAATGTGGTCATGGCTGTCAGGAGAGGGAGAGGCCGTGAGGATCCGGAGTTCTCCGGGCGGAAGTGGAATTTGATTGTCCGTGAACACTCTGCTGTGCCGGTGTCTGGGCGCCAGGGTGGGGAGCAGGGAAGATGATGAAGAGCGAAGAGAGAGAACTTATCAGGAAGACGTCTGTATGCCCGGAGTGCGGATCCCGGGATCTGGAGGTGACATCCAGCATGCCTGGGGAGAATGAGGGGTTCATCGGAAGCCAGCTGCGGAAACTTAAGGATCTGCTGATCCCCAGTGGTCCCCTGGCAGGCACCTGGTTTGTCCGCTGCCGCTCCTGCGGGCATGTCACTTCCATCATGAAGTGACAGGCTGTGGGCGCAGCAGGTTTGGCTGGTCTCATGCCGGGGGAACGCAGGGGAAATGGAGGCCGATTGAGCCCCATCCAACTGAGGGCAACACCGCTGTGATTGCGGGAATGAGCGCCAGCATAACCGGCGGCGATGTGTTTGAGATCCGGGTGGCAGAGGATCAGTATCCTTCTGGATCCACAGAACTGACCAGGTTTGCCCAGCAGGAGAAGAAGGAGAGTGCCCGGCCTGCCCTTACAGGCGTGGTGGACGGCTTTGACGGCTATGACACGATCTTTCTCTGATATCCCAACTGGTGGGGTGATGTGCCCATGCCGGTTTATACCTTCCTGGAGAGTTACGATTTTGCCGGCCGAAAAGTGGCTCCTTTCTGCACCCATGAGGGCAGCGGTCTGGGTAGAGCGGAAAGACGGATAAGGCTGCCACCCGTGGGATCATGCTGGAGGGGGGATCATGCTGGAGGGCTTTGCCATTTTCGGACACGCGGCTCAGAATGACCGGGATGAGGCTCGGAAACAGGTGACCAAATGGCTTAAGTCCCTGGGCTTCTGACTCGTCTGGGGTAGAGCCGCTCCAGGATCTATGGAAGGGACACTTTTCAGGGGTTTTGGGGAGAACTTATCCGGCCTTGCGCTCCGGTTGCACCTGAGCTCAGTAACTGAACCAGTAGTCGATCATGTCCTGCACATCATCGTAGCTGATCCCGAAGCCCGGGTAGTTGTCCCCTGAAATGACCACCGAGAGGACAAAGTGATCCTGATAGTACGGGATCAGGTGGAGGGTGTAGGGCGTTCGGTCCATGTTGTACTGGCAGTGGAAGCGGGGTCCGCCGATGGGGGTGCTGTCCTTCATCTTGGTGCATGAGGAAGAGCCGCTGGCGTGGGCTATGGTGTTGACGATGTCTGCGAAACTCTGCCTGCCCATATCGTGGGTGGTCATGCGCACATAAACCCGGCCGTTTTCCTGCCGGTGGAACTCTATGGAGCCCCTTTCCTGGTTTGCCACGTAAAAGCCTCGGGGCAGGCTGCCGGCGGCGGCTGAGGAAAGGGTGGCGGCTGCAAGAAGTGCGCCGAGGGCGGTTTTTGCCAGGAGTCTGTTCATGATGATCCTCTGGTGTGATATGTCTTTGGTGTTACGGTGAAGTGGCGTCTGGGTAAAAGGGGCGGCAGTGGAGCCGTCACTGGTCATGTTTTCCCCTTCCGGAGGTGTTACAGTCAGATCCGGTCGGTTTTTTCACTTCCAGCAGTGAGAAGGCAGGAATGGCTGCTGGGACTGCGATCCCATTATAAGTTTCAAATTGTCCTTTCCGCATCCCTGGCATCGCATTTTTCATTTACCCACGGAACTCATGATCTGCACCCGCCTTCTCGGAAGCGGTGCGGATCCTGGGTTCATGGCTGGAATCCCTTAGCATATTACCATTTAACGGATAGATTTGCAGAAAAGACGCAAATTTGCTTGTTAAATGGTGTGAGGGTGTTAAGGTTTAGTCCGGGAGTTTTTTGGGGGAGAAGTTCTGATGTTGCTTGAATTCATATGCTCGAACCACAAGTCCATTCGGGGGAAAGTTTTGTTTTCAACTCTGGCAGGACCAGACAGCACGCTTGAGGACAGAATTTATGAAGCGGATGGCATAAGAGTGCTGAAAGCGGCAGTTATCTATGGAGCAAATGGATCGGGTAAAAGTAATTTTATCGATGCTCTGTCCTTTGTGAAACAGCTGGTGATTAACAGCATCAATCATCAGCCGGGACAGGGTATTCTTCAGGTTCCTCACAAACTCGAGGGATTTGATAAGGAGACTGCTTATAAAATTCAGTTTGTCATAGGCGGGATCAGATATGCTTACGGACTAACATTAAGAAACATGTTAGTGTCGTCAGAGTATTTATATTATTTCCCCAATAACAGGCAAACCAAAATTTTTGAGAGATCTGGTGAGACCTTTAGCCAAGGTAGCAAGTTTAGAGGAAAATTTTCCTCATGCAAAGATGTGCTAAAGCCAAATAGGTTATTACTTTCCTGTGCTGCAAATTTCAGTTCTGTTCAGGAGGTCGCTGAAGCGTTTCGGTTTTTCAGTGATGAACTTGTCATCTACGGTCCAGGGATCCAGGATAATTGGATGAAATATTCTCTTTATCAGATGAATCTTAATCCCAAAATAAAAGCTTCTGCAATTGCGTTTCTCAATGGACTTGGAACTGGGATCAAGGATATTAAAGTTTCAATTGATAAGAAAAAATTGGAATCTGCTGAACTTCCGCCGTTCCTTTCAGATGAGTTTAAGGCGATACTACTTAAAAAGAATGTTGATGCAGTTACCGCAAAGGTGGAATATAAGTCTTTTGAAACAGACCTGTTTCACGAGGAGTCGTCAGGAATAAAGAAATTATTTGCAATGCTAAGTCCCCTTGTGGATATTATGGTGAACGGAAAAGTACTGATTTGTGATGAACTAGAATCGAGTTTACATGAATCCCTTGTTTACGGTCTGGTGAAACTCTTTATGGATACGAAATCAGATAAATTTTCACAATTGCTGTTTTCTACACATGACACTGGATTGTTGAACCTTGATCTTTTTAGACGGGACCAGATTTGGTTTACTGAACTTAGAAATAACGATAGATCCACAGATCTTTATTCTCTAGCTGAAATTAGAAATGTAAGGAAGGAAGAGAACTTCGAGAAGGGTTATATTGATGGAAAGTACGGATCCATTCCGATGCTAAACCTTGACTTCGCAAACATCGTTTCTAAGATGTGAGTGGAGAATATAGCATGTTATCAAATATTGATCTCTCCTTAAATAATCGCAAGATAAAGAATAGAGATTCTCATGAAGTTACGCCACCAGTACATTTTTCTTTAAAAGAGATAAAGCAACATTTTGACGAAAGTATGGTATAAGGTCTGAAATGTTTTTCAGAGGGTGGTAATCCACCCACCCTGGCATCCGCTCCAACCTATGCCGCCCCTACCGATGTGGCCCGATTGTCAACTCGAAGTGTCCTTGTAAAAGATCGGCTCGCTATCGGAGTGTCCTGCATTTCCCGCCTTTTTTCTGATCTGCCGGATCCCTGCCGCAGGTGTCCCGGTGTTGGTCGGGCGGATCCTGATCTCAGCCGTCGGCGTATGATTGCCGCCTGCAATCTGCCGGCGTTGCTGCGGAACCACCTCCGGCTCTGGGCTGTCTCAGCCATGCAGCAGCACAAACAGGGGAAAGATCACCAGAAGGTAGAGGGCGGTGGTGCTCACAAAGGAGCTGACTGCCAGATCGGTGTTCAGCTCGTAAAGCCTGGAGGTCAGCACGGCGTTGATGGCAGTGGGTGCCAGAGCGCACAGGAGCATGGTGTCCAGGAGCACGGGATCGGTGAAGAAGAAGCGGGCAGCACACCAGATGAACAGGGGCATAAGGACAAAGCGCAGCAGGGTGATCTCCCTGACTTTTCCCAGGTAACTGCGGGCTTTCCGAAAACTTATGAGACAGCCCACCGGCAGCAGGGCGATCCATGCTCCGGCATGGACCAGGGCAGGGAAGATGTCTCCCAGGATCTCCGGCCGTCCGACTCCGGCGGCGTTCAGCAGGAGTCCGGCCCCAATGCCCAGCAGGCTCACCTGGTTCCACCCAAACAGCCTTCTCCAGCGGAAGGCGGATCTGTTGCGTTCAGCTCTGCGGTGTTCCGGAGCAGGGGCCTTTGCCGCACCCTGAGTGAGACTCCTGCCGTCAGTTCCGGCCGTCCCGCCGCTTCCGGAGACGTGCTCACCGGCTTTATCCGCCACAGATCGGGATCTTGCGCTGACTTTCTCTTCCAGGTCGCTTCTCATTCCGTCGGGATCTTCCGGCAGATCTTCCTTCTGTTTCAGATCCTGATAGTGCGCCGCCAGGGGAAAGCACACCAGCATCAGCAGGATGTTCTGGTAGGCGGCTATGATCTGGCAGTAGGCGAAGCCGGGATCTGCGTAGAGGATGAAGGCGCACACACCGCTTAGGGTGCCGATGTTGGATAGCATGGAACTCATCAGGCTGGCACCCCTTTCGGCTGGATCCGGTAGCTTTCCTCGGGTGAGGAGCATTCCGGCCAGTCCGGGAACAGCCACATAGAGAATGCCAAAGGGCAGCAGGATTACCAGATCCCGGTTCAGGGGCAGAACCCAGAAGCTCAGCAGTGTCAGCAGTCCGTAGACCAAGCGCACGTTCAGTTTGATGAGGAAATTGGTGAGCCGGTCGGACATGAGTCCCCGCCGGTGTAGGACATACCCGGTTACCAGGGGGAGCAGAAGGGTCCCCAGGGCGGAGAGAAGGCTGGACAAGGTGCTGTTCATGGTAAGTTCTTAGCGGCTTTCAGGATTGTTCTGTGGTCTGGTGCAGAGCCTGTGGAAAAGACTGTGCCTGAGGGATCTGTCTGAAGTGTCAGGCTCCTCCCGCAATGGGGTTCATCTGCTGTTTCAGCCTGTTTTCATCTCTCAGACGGCGGAGATCTGGGAGATCCTTGCGGTTTTCCGTGTCAGTCACATGGCAGGAATGATCAGTGTGCCGGACTGACTGAAATTTCACAGCGGTGAATTATCCCGCAAAGTCCGGCAGACACAGCCGGCAGATCCGGCCGAAGTCTGCCTTTCGGTGTTTTCAGGCAGGATTGTGAGCAGGGCGTGAGGCTGAGATCGTCGGGCGCATTTTTTATGCTCTGATGTATTTTTGAATCCGGCTGATGGGCTTGTCAGGTACCGTGCGTTTCAGCAGTCCGCTTTCCAGAAGAGGGAGCAGTATGTTCCGCCGGAAATAGTCCTGTGATCTTATCCCGCAGAATTCCCGCATTTCAGCCCGGGTTCTTGCTTCAAGGCAGTGCTGCAGCAGTGCTCTCAGTCGATCCGGATTAAGTTTCACATTTGAAATGTTGCTGACTTCACCACCTGCTCCGGCACTGACTTCACCACCTGGTCCTGCACTGACTTCACCACCTGGTCCTGCGCTGACTTCACCACCTGCTCCGGCGCTGACTTCACCACCTGCTCCGGCGCTGACTTCACCACCTGCTCCGGCGCTGACTTCACCACCTGCTCCGGCACTGACTTCACCACCTGCTCCCGTGCTGATTTCACCACCTGCTCCCGTGCTGATTTCACCACCTGCTCCGGTGCTGACTTCACCACCTGCCTCAGTATTGATATCACCTACCGCATCAGGAGATCTGATATTTTTTTAATCATTTTGATTTACACATGATGATGCTGTTAATGGACCAACTTTAGTCAGTGCGCCTGTAGTCAGAGGAATTACGATTCTGAAAATGTCTCCTTCTGTAAATTCTGGTGCTTTGCCGCTGTATAGAATTGAGTACTTCAAACTATTACGCATGCCGCTACCAAGTTCATCAGCAAGGCCAATTTCTCGGAAATAGGAGGATTTTTTGCGAAGGGTGTGAAATTTTTGATGTCTAGAATTCCGATTCCGTGAGCCTTGTTGCCATTTTCAATGAGTATCCTCTCTTTCTCAATTATCATTTTGGCGACAAAGCCACTACTAAATCTCTGTGAGCCAAACTGTTGGTTATAATCTCGCGAAGGATAGCATCTCTTGCACTTACACTTTGGATTCCATCAAGAACAAACAGATCGTTTAAGTGCTTCTGACCAAAGTCAAACATTCGATCATATGAATCAAGTAAATTTGTCGGATCAATAACATCTCTGTCATCATAACGTTCTTGGTTATAAATTTGAATCCTGTAGAAAGTTGTGCAAGGCGCTACATTTCAAGCTCCTTTGCGGACAGCTTGGTGGCGAGAGGCAGTCCCGCATCCTCCAGGATCTGCCGCAGATGGAAACGGTGGAGATTGTGATCTCCCCCGGCCACGGGCAGGATCCAGGCACCTGGTGCTTTCCTGCCCACATCCCGGGCCACCGTGGCAAAGCGGGTGTCTCCCGTGCCGTAAAGGTACAGGGACGGCAGGCGCTGGAGAACCGGAGTCAGATCTTCCTGGGATCCCAGGCTGAATGCCCTAAGTGCGGCCCCGGTGCGCCGGCCGTCAGTGAACATTTTTTCCGCAGCAAGGAGTGCCTTCTGTTCAGTGGTCAGGGAACTGAACACGGGTTGCATATACCACTGTCTGAGCACCTCCTCAGGCTGCTCTTCCTCAAACTTCCTGGCCCAGTTGCTGTCGTTTTCAAGCCGCTGCTGCCTTGCCTTGCTGTCAGTGAGTCCTGGATGGGAGCTTTCGATGACCAGCCCCCGGATCTGGCAGGGCTCCCCCTGGCTGTCAGCCTGAGCCAGCATTCTGGCTGCCGTCATCATGGCGATGCGGCCTCCCAGGGAATAGCCCCAGATCACGCATCCGTTGCAGGAGGACATCTCGGGTACTGCATCCTCCAGGTGAAAATCCCGGGTCACCGGAAGGGAACACGCTCCGTGACCGGGCAGATCCGGGGCAGCCAGGGCGCAGCGCACCTGATCTTTGAGCAGTGACAGGGCGTCATGCCATTCGGCTCCGCAGCCCAGAAAGCCGTGGAGAAAGATCAGCAGTCCGCCTGGATCCTGGATCACCTGCTCCAGGGCTTTCCGGAAGCGTCTTCGGGGAGTCTCATGATCGGCGGCATCTGAATTGAGGATACTCTCAGGAACTTCCCCGGGCAGGACGGCAACGTCCTGTGGCTTTGGATTGTTTTGAGCACCTGTCGGGTTGGGTGCTTTTCGGCTGCTGTCTGCCGGAGATGATCCGGGGGTGCTGCTTGGCTTCATGATCTTCGTTGGTGTGTCTTTAGGTTTATCGTCTCCTGAGGGGGACTGTCATGTCCTCGGCAGGAAGTACGCTGGTGAGCAGTACCCCATGCGGGTGACAGCCTTCAGGAGACCGGCGTCCTGAAGACTACCAGGGATCCGGCTGGCTTACGGAGGCGGCAGCTTACCCCCTGATCTGAGGAGGCTGATCCGGTGCTTCACTGTTGCTGTCCGCCGTGAGAAGACAGGTCAGCAGATCCAGGGCCCTGGGCAGGCTTTCCTCACTGAGATCGAAGCGGCTGCTGTGGTGCCCGGCGGCGATTGAGTTGCCGATGACAAAATAGGCTCCCTCACCGCCTGCATCCTGGACAGCGCGGATGAGATGTCCGCAGTCCTCGCAGGCATTGAAATGGCGGTAGGCTCCTTCCTTAAGTCCTGCAGCGGCGCCGGCCCTGGCCACGGCGGCGGCAAGAGTGGGGCTGTTGGTGATGGATGCCGCCCGTCCGGTGATCACCGTGTCCAGACCGCAGCCGTGGCGGGAGCAGGTTTCCCGGAGTATTTCCCGGGCCCGCTCAAGGATCTCATCATTGCCTTTTTCGGTGAGATCCCGGCACTCGCACTGGAAGGTGACATGATCGGCCACGGCGTTCCGGGGATTGGGGCTGCTGAACATGCCGATGTTGAACCGTGCTGAGGGGCGGAGGGATCCCAGTTCAAAAAGCCTGAGGGCGGACTCACAGGCGCACCTGAGGGCGTTGATCCCCTTTTCCGGCTCGATCCCGGCATGGGCGCTGAGTCCCCGGATGGTGACGTCAAATTTGGTTGAGACAAGGAAGTGATCAGGGTCGGAGACGATTTCCCCGTCCCGGGCGCAGATCCCCAGGTGAAAGCCGTACAGCTCGTCAAGCTCCCTGATCTGGGGCAGGCTCCGCAGCGCCCAGGCACCGCGGCAACCCTCCTCGGCGGGCTGGAAGATGAACACCCAGGAGCCTCGGAGGCTGTACCTTCTGGCGGCAAGCCTCAGGGCAGTGTGGACGGCCAGGGCGGTGTGTCCGTCATGGCCGCAGGCGTGGCTGATCCCCGGATGCGCTGAGGCAAAGCCTTCCCTGAAAGGCCGGTGACCAGCGTCCTCTGCCTCCTGAACCGGCACGGCGTCCAGATCGCATCTCAGTCCCCGGCGGGGACCGGGACGTCCGGTGTCCAGGACGGCCAGCAGACCGGACAGCCGGAGCTTACGGATGATCTCCGGCGGAGCGTCCTCAGCCAGGGCCCTGTCCTTCGCCTGGGCGGCGTATTCCTGGCATCCCGGGGCGTCCTTCCCGGGATCCGGCAGGAGATCCCCAAGGCGCAGGATCGCAAGCCCCGCATCCCTGAGGATCCTTTCCACCAGGGCGGTGGTCCGGTATTCCTGCCATGCGGCTTCCGGATGGCGGTGCAGATCCCTTCTGAGGCGGATCAGCGCCGCCGCCTCGTTTCTGGTGCCAGCCAACTGTCAGGACACCCTGGAGGCTACCTGCACCCAGTTGACGTGCTGCAGCATCTGCTCCACATACTTCTTCCGGTCATTGCGGTAGTCAATGTAGTAGGCATGCTCCCAGACGTCAATGCACAGCAGGGGCGTGGCGGAGGGGCGGTCCCTCACCGGACTGTCAGCATTGGAGTAGTTCAGGATCTCCAGTTTGCCGTTTTCCTGCACCAGCCATGTCCAGCCGGAGCCGAAATTGCCAGTGGCGGCCTTCACCAGGCTTTCCCAGAATTTCTCCCGCCCGCCGAAGGTCTCACCCACCATTTTTTTCAGTGCACAGCCGTCCAGGGGGCATGCGTCTCCCTCACCTTCCTTGTGTGCTGGTCCCAGACATTTGAAGTAGAAATCGTGGTTGAACACCTGGCCGGCATTGTTGAAGATCGGCTTGTTGTCTTCGGCGGCAGCCTTGCGGATGATCTCCTCCAGAGACAGTTCTGCGTAGGGAGTGTCTTTGATGAGGCTGTTCAGGGTGGTGACATAGGCGTTGAAATGCTTGTCATGGTGAAAGGTCAGGGTCTCTTCTGAAAGGAAGGGAGCCAGAGCGGTTTTCTCATAGGGGAGGGGCGGCAGTTCAAACATGATTAACTCCTGTTGCTGTTGGCGGCTGCGGCTTCACAGCCGGGACGGATTTTCCCAAAGGGAGGAATGTTGCCGCCGGGGCGCCTCTGCTTAAGGGGCGGAGTCCCAGGAACTTCCCGGCACAGCCCGGCGGAAAACACTGTCATTATAAGTCCCTGGGCGGATACAAACCGGGAGCAGTCTGCAATTTTGCGATCCGTGCTTTGCTGATCCGGGAAAGCCGGGAGATCCTGAGGCCGCGGGATTGTGGTCTCACTGATGGCACAATCCTTTGGGGAAGGGAGGGCGGCGGAGATTGTGGTCTCACTGATGGCACAATCTTTTGGGGACGGGCGGTGGTGAGATTGTGGCCTCACTGATGGCACAATTTCTTCGACGGCGTCATCTGCCAAGGCCTTCTGTCACCATCCCCCGCTCCGGGGAGAGTGCCGGTTCCTGTGAGGATCTGTGTGCCGTTGATCTTGCTGTTCCAGGGTAAGCTCCTGGCGTCTGCACTGGCTGGTCTCTGGCTGGCCTGGCCCCTCTCCGGACTCATGGGATCAGCCGCGTTTTCCGTTCCGGTGCTGCCGGCTTCCCTTTTTCCCCCTAGCTGCCGTCCTCCCGGAGGCGGTGCCCCGGCTGCGGGCCTGGATCTTTCCGGACCGTGCTCCGGTTCTGTTGTTTGCCGACTCCGGCTGCGGAGGGGGCGGGACGGCCCCTGAAGTGTCCTGGAAGTAGTCGTCTATTCCCCCGGCCACATTTTCCAGAAACCTGCTCCTGAAATCGGCACTCTCAGCATTCTGCTCGTCCAGGGGATTGGTGATCACCGCCACTTCGATGAGAATGGCGGGCTTCTTGTTGTGGCGCAGCACATAACAGTGGGGAAAGGAGAAAATGCCCTTTGCCCGGTCCAGCACCTCCCGGCGGGTGACCATCACATGGTGTACGCTGTGGATGAAATGATCCTCGGTCAGCCGGGTGCCGATGAGATCGGCCAGACGGTAGGACTTGCTGTACTGGGGGTTTTCCGGTGAAACCCACAGGGAATAGCCGTAGGCGCTGTAGGTGGTGCAGGGCTTTATGCCGTGGAGGCAGTATTCCTCATCAATGGAATCGTGGTGCAGGGACACAAAGATATCATAGTTGGTAAACCTGGTCCGATCTGCCAGGGAACTCAGTTCGTCTGCGCCGTGGGTGACCATAACCCGGTAGCCCCGGCTTTCTAGCTTGGCTTTCAGTTCATCAGCGATCCTCAGGTTGAACCGGTATTCCGGGACGTTGCTGCTGGAGTAGGCCCCCGTGGACTTGTAGTCGTGACCGGGATCCAGCAGCACTGTCCGGGGACTTTCCGGGCTGCTGCTATCCCCAGCCACAGCTGCGGGGGTGAGGGCACAGAGAAGGGCGGCGGCCAGGAGGAGACCGGGGGTTCTGAAGGAGATCATGTTCTGTTCCTGAAATGATTCCGGGACCGGGGAGCGCCGGGTGCCCGGAAAATCCCCGTGGGAAACAGAAGGGGCGCCCAGATGCTGTCCGGCGGCTTTCGGCGGGTTTGGGTGGACTTGCCGCGGGGCGGCAGGATCCGGATGAAGGCCAGATCCGGGCAGCGCCTGAGGGTGGTTACCGGGCGGTGCTGTCCTGGCTGTCAGCGGAGTCCTCCGCCGGACTGCCGGCGTCCTGCTCCTCACCGGGAGCCTCGGAGGCGGGCAGGGGGATCGGCGGGAAGGAGTCCTCCCCCAGAAGCAGGCTGCGGTAGCCGTTGGCAATGGCGCAGAAGAGCTTGGCGGTGACTTCGGCGTCATACCGGGCCCCGTGGGCCTGGGCATTGTCATATTCGATCCCCGCCAGGGCGCAGGCGTTGGCCAGCACCGTGTGACCCAGGAAGATCCCGGACAGGGCGGAGGTGTCAAAGGTGGAGAAGGGATGGAAGGGACAGCGGTTCCTGAGATGGTTCCGCTCCACAGCAGCATTCAGGAAGCCCTGATCAAAGGCGGCGTTGTGGGCCACCATTACTGCCCGGCGGCAGTGGGCGAGCTTCATCTCCGAGGTCACCCTTTTGAAGAAGTCCCTGAGGGCCGGGGCCTCCGCTTCGGCCTGCCGGGCGGGATCATAGGGATCCACATTGATGAACCGGCAGGACTTCTCATTGATCACCGCTCCCTCGAAGGGCCGGATATGGTAGTCCAGCACCTCACCGGGGTGCAGGATCCCGTCTTCGTCCAGGCGGAGGAGGCAGGCACCCACTTCCAGGAGGGCGTTCTCCTGGCTGTTGAACCCCGCCGTCTCCAGATCAACCACCACCGGATAGAATCCCCGGAACCGCTCAGCCATCCGTTTTGACAGCAGCAGATTTTTTGTGCTCATAGTTTCTCACCATCTTGAAATGCGGCCGGGCTCCCCCCCGGGCTCTCCCCGCTGACCAAAGATGATTATAGCATGCCCCATTCACCCTCCGGCGGATCAGAGGTGAGAAGTTGACGCCGGCGCATGCCAAGAGTGACACCTTTTGCCGGGAGAACCGTCATCCGGCAAGTCCGGGAACCATGATGCCTGTATGCCGCCGTCCTGGATCCTGGCATGCCGGGGAACTGAGCCCCGGCTTCCGGGCAGCGCACATGTGATGTTTCCAGCGGAACTCTGCCACAATATGTTGTGTTTTCTTGCACTGAGACATGTTCTGTGTGACAATTCCGGAGATCAGATCCCGACCATACCGCCTGCCGCCTTCCGGATCCACCCTGCTATCGACAGGGTGCCCGGTCCCGGATCAGGTCCGGTTTTAAGGGATTTTGTTTTTTTCTCATCCGGCAGATGGTATTCCGTGCCGCCCCGGGGGGCGTCCTGCCCCGGGCGCCAGGGGCATTGCTGTGCTGCCGGACATGTTCCGGGAGGAGCGCCTTCCCGGCGGCAGTTTTCGCGCAGTTGGAAAACGGTGAGCACAATGGCAAAAAACACAGACGAGTACGGCACAACCTGGTGGGGAACCCGCTGGCTGGACGCCCTGAAGGGCATTGACTACGCCAACCGGATCCCCCGGGGATTCAGTTATGCCTCCCAGGGCAAGGTTTTCTCCGTGATCATGGATCCTGCCAAAGGCTGTGTTAAGGCCCGGGTGAAGGGCCAGTGCGATCCCTTCTATTCGGTGAAGATCGAGTTCCCCCGCTTTTCCGGGGATGAGAAGGAGGAGCTGCTCCGGGAAATTGCCAACTCTCCGGTGATCCTGGCCAAGCTCTCCTCCCGGGAACTGGCCCCGGAGATTGACTCCCTGGCCGACGGCCTGGGGATCCATGTCTTCCCCCGGAAATGGTCTGATCTGCACACCACCTGCTCCTGCCCGGATCATGCGGTTCCCTGCAAGCACATTGCGGCGGTGATCTACAAGCTCAGCCAGGAGATCGATGCCAATCCCTTTGTTTTCTTTGACATGAGGGGCTTTGACATCGTGTCAGAGCTGGCCCGGCTCAATGTGAACTTTGAGCAGGCGGAGCAGAGTGAGATGCCCACCTGGAGGCAGCTGCTGGAGGAGAAGGGGCGGGTGCTCCAGCCCCTGACTGCCGAGGAACTGAAGAAGGCGACCTTCAGAGAGATCCCGGAGCTGCTGGATTCAGTCACCGGACTGTTCAAGCCCTCCCCGGCCGGCTATGTCCACGGGGATCTCAGGGACCGGATGCGCAAGTGCCTGGCCAAGGCCATGCGTCTGGCCGATCAGCAGATGCGGGACCGGACTGACCGGGATCTGCCCGAGTGGGGCAGCGAGGGCCCGGCCCTGGCCTTTGACTCCTGGGGCCAGGCGCGGCCTGGACCGGATCTTTCCTGGAGGATCCATTCCGCCGCCAACTCCGGGGAGCCGGTAACCGTGCGTCCCTTCTCCCCGGCTGACGGCAAATGCCTGGAGGGGGCCGGCTTTCATGAAATGTTTTCCGGATCCATGGATCAGCGCCTTCTGGAAACTGCCCCGGTGGAGACAGAGCTTCTGTACCACGCCTGGTTTGCCGCCACCAAGCTGGTGCGCCAGGGGGCGGTGATCCCCCAGATCTACGAGCCGGTGGACGATCTGTTCACCGTCCGCTGGATCCCCGCGGTGATGGATCCGGGAGTCCGGGAACTGACGGACGCGGTGGGTGCCGCCTTCCTCCGGGTGCCGGACACTGTGGTCAAAATTGACCGCCGGCCGGAGGTGATGAACCCCCGGGTCCTGGGCGAGATGATCTTAAGCTTCTTCATCGGCAGCTATGTGGTCAAGGCCTTCATTGCCCTGACCCATTACGAGGGTGAGTCCCTGCCGCCTGAGATGTCCAGCCTGTTCCTGGGGCAGATGGTGGATACCCAGGAGCTGCTTGCCGGCAGCAGTGTCAGGATGGGCATGGAGTCCTGGATCGCCCCCATCTACCTGCAGGATCTCCAGGTGCAGCCGGTGATCATCCTGGAGGATCGCTCCTTCTGCCAGCTGGAGAATGTGGTGAAGGCGGTGCGCTCCGGGGAGGACTCCGGCTCCTTCTATGTGGACTTTGACGCATTGGAGGAGGAGACTGAGCCCGGGGAGGGGATCTCCCTGGCCCCGGTGACGGACGACGATGATGAGGCGGCCCGGGAGAATGATCCTGGGGAGACTGACAGTGGAGCCGGATCCGGCAAGGCCGGGGACGCCCCCCGGAAGGGTCTGTTTGACAATGACACCGGGGTGGGGATCTCCATGGGCTTCAACCGCCTGGATATCACCGGCACCCCGGAGGATGTGTTCATCCCCCTGGCGGACATTATCGAGAAGCCTGAGTACGGCAAGATCAAGTTTGAGTGCCTGCGCACCACCTCCCGGCTGAGTGCCGTGTGCCCGGCCCTGACAGAGCTGCTGGAGACCCGGGGCGGCGAGGGCACCATTGCCCTGAAGGACATGGCGGAGATGATCCTCTCCACCATTCCCGCCATGAAACTGCTGGGGGTGCGGCTGATCGTGCCCCGATCCCTGAGAAAGGTGATTTATCCCCGCTCCTCCATGACTCTGAGTCTGAAGAACTCCTGGGATGAGGGCTCAGGCTGCCTGGGACTTGAGGAACTCATGCGCTTCCGCTGGGACATCGCACTGGGGGATCACAATATCACGGCGGAGGAGTTTGCGGAGCTGCGGCGCCATGAGGGCAAGGTGGTGCGCTTTGGCAGCAGCTTTGTCTATGTGGATCCCTCCCTGACTTCCCGCATTGCCAAAAAGCTGATGCTCAGCCAGGGGGCGCCCTCGAAGCAGCGGCTGATGGCGGCGGCCCTTACCGGGCGCTTCGGTGAGGACAATGTGCGCATCACCCGGGAGCTGAAGGACGCACTGTCCCGCCTGCTGTCCGAGGACAGCACAGCCCTTCCCGGATCCCTCAGGGCGGATCTCAGGCCTTACCAGATCCGGGGCTACAGCTGGCTTATCCGGAACCTGCGGACCATGATGGGCTCCATCCTGGCTGATGACATGGGTCTGGGCAAGACCTTGCAGGTCATCGCCGCCCTGGAGAAGTTGCGGGCCGACGGTGAGCTGGATCAGCGCCAGGCTCTGGTGGTGGTGCCCACCTCCCTGGTGATCAACTGGCAGAAGGAGGTTGCCCGGTTTGCCCCGGAGCTCACCTGCAACGTCTATTACAAGGAGCGGGATCTGGGGATCCCCGCCCACCTGATCATCACCACCTACGGCGTCCTGCGATCGGACATTGCGCTGTTCCGGAAAAAGAACTTCCGCCTGGTGATCATAGACGAGGCTCAGAACATCAAGAACCACAAGTCCAAGGTGTTCCATGCGGTCAGATCCGTGAAGGCGGATTCCATGATCGCCCTGTCGGGCACTCCGGTGGAGAACCGCCTCATGGAGTACTGGTCCATTATGGACTTCACCAATCCTGGTCTGCTGGGCACCCCGGAACTCTTCCAGCGGGAGTACGCCAATCCCATTGAGAAGAACCGGGATCCTGAGGCGGTGCGCTCCTTCCGCCGGGTCACGGCGCCCTTCATCATGCGCCGGCTCAAGACTGACAAGTCGGTGATAAGCGATCTGCCGGACAAGATTGTGGTGGACAAATACTGCTCCCTGACTCCGGTGCAGGCTGCCCTGTATGAGGCCAAGGTCCAGCAGACCATGCAGGCGATGAAGACCGTGAAAGGAGAAATGCGCTGCGCCATGGTCCTGAGCCTGATCCAGGATCTCAAGCAGATCTGCAATGCACCCTCACATTTCTCCCAGGAGGATCCTCATCAGGGGCCGGACTTCTCCGGCAAGATGGAGGTGCTGTTTGAACTGCTGGAGGAGATGCGGGAGAACAGCCGTCAGTGCCTGATCTTCACCCAGTTCAGGGTCATGGGGGATCTGCTCCAGTCCTGGATTGAGGAGCACACGGGCTTTAAGCCCCAGTTCATCCACGGGGGTGTTCCCGCCGATCAGCGGGCCCTCATGGTGGAGCGCTTCCAGACCCGCCGGGAGGAGCGGTGCATGATCCTGTCCCTGAAGGCGGCAGGCACCGGCCTGACACTGACGGCAGCCTCTGCCGTGATCCACTTTGATCTGTGGTGGAACCCGGCGGTGGAGGATCAGGCCACCGACCGGGCCTACCGCATCGGTCAGACCCAGAATGTCCAGGTGTACCGCCTGATCTGCGCCAACACCTTTGAGGAGAAGATCAACGAGATCATCCGCAGCAAGAAGGATCTGGCGGATGTGGCGGTGAATGTGGGCGAGAGCTGGATCGGCGATCTGTCCAACCGCCAGATCGAAGAGATCTTCACCCTTTCCACAGAGGCCGCCATGGAGGAGCGGGCCGCCCGGGAGCGCCAGGGGGAGCAGACGCCACCGGCGGACTCTGCTCCGGAGATGGAAGCTGAAAACGTTGCGGCGGAATAGGAGCTGCACAGGGAACTGAACCGGATCCTGGGTCTGTCAGGGAACAGGACCGGTCATCCTGGCTGCCGGGGGAACTGGGAACTGATTGGGTGTTTTCCGGCTGTACGGGAAACTGTGTTGGCGCTTACGGGCTGATGGTGAACTATGGGGCTGATCGGGGAACTGAACCGGTTTCTCTGTGCTGCCCTGCGAACTGAACCGGTGCCTCCGGATCTGATGAACGTCCGGACCCACGGCAGAGGAGGTGACTTATGTGCCTGCTGGACTATGAATTTGACAGCGATTATGAACTGATGCTCGTGGCCAGTGGCCGGGGGCGTCTGTCTGCGGACTGCTTTGAGGATGAGCAGCAGCCTGGGGAGGCCCTGGAGGCCTTCCGGGAGGAGTATGACCGTCTTCCCCGGGATATTTCCCTGGAGCTGGAGAACACCCGGGCTCGGGGCCACCGCTTCACGGAGGTGGATCCTGCCTTTCTGGAAGAGTTGACCGCCCTGAAGGAGCTGATCCTGCCCTCGTCGGTGACCAGGCTGGAGGTGACGCCGGCCCTGGAGGGGATCTTCAGGGGCAACAGCACCCTGATCCGGGGCTCCCTGGGCTCCTTCGTCCAGGAGTTTGCCCGGAAGGCGGGGCTGCACTTTAGGCCCTCTGATCTGTATTTTGCCCGGATCCCCGGCCACGGGGACGAGCTCACCTACATGACCCTGGTGTGGGGGCGGGACGGCAGTGTTGCTGTCCGGCAGGAAGTGAGTTCCTCCGGATCTGCGGCGGGAAACACCTTTGGCGGCACCTTCTTCAAGCCACTGGAACCGGATTTTTTCCGGAAGATGACTCCGGGGCAGGTGGCCGCACTGTTCCCCTCCTCGGGCAGCCTGATCCTGGAGGACGGCCGCCTGGCCGCCTTCATGGAGCAGGCCCGGAGCCAGGATATTTACCTGGGACCCAACTGATCACTGACTGATCCTGCTGTCGGGTTTTGCCGGCATTCCGGAAGCTCCCATCCTCCCCTGGGTTCGGCGGGACGGATCCCGGGCAAAGGACTGGGACGTTCTGGCATTGTTTATGCTATGTTCTCTCCGGAGACCGGGTGTGCTGCCCAGGGGAGTCCGCATGCGGTTTCCGGTAGGGGATCACAGATCCTGGGATGTGCTTATGGGGAGTCGGGTATGAAGACGGGAATGATGAGCTGCATGGCTTTGCTCCTGCTGGCCGGGGGAGCTGCCAGCGGTGCTGAATATGAGTTCAAGGCGCCCATCAGCCACTCGGTGTGGAACCTGGAGGAGCAGTCACGGCTGACCTGCCGCCTGGTTCATGAGATCCCGGATTACGGCCGGGTGTCCTTCACCTCCAGCGCGTCCAAGAACCGCAACCTGTATTTCAACATGCTCCCCGCCCTGGAGTCCAAAAACACCCATGATGTGGACGTCCGGGCCATAGCTCCCAGTTACCGTCCCGGGATCCCGGACAATCCCCTGTCCACCATGAAGAACTACAAGTACTTTTCCGGTGAGCTGTCGGATCAGAACGCCTGGACATTGACCTCGGCTCTGAGCCAGGGCCGGAACCTGGGTTTCTTCTACAACGACTGGTACTACCAGAACCGTCCGGTGCAGGTGACGGTCACCGCCATCAATTTCAAAAAGAGCTTCCGGCAGTTCACGGAGTGCATGAACAACCTGCTTCCCTACAGTTTTGAGGATGTGGCCTTCACTGTCCTCACCTTTGACGATGACACCAGTGATTTGACGCCGGAGTCAAAGATCCGCCTGGATCGGCTGGTTACTTACCTGTCCTATGATCCCAGTGTCCAGGAGCTGGTCATCGACTCCTACAGTGACAGTTTCGGCACCACGGAGCATAACCGGGAGGCCTCTGCCCGCCGGGCCAACATGATCAGCAAGTATATCGAGCAGAGCAGTATCCCCCGGGATAAAATCGTCCGGAACTCCTACGGTGAGAAGGAGCATATCGCCTCCAATGCCACCCTCCAGGGGCGCAACTCCAACCGCCGGGTGGTGATCAGCGTGAAGCCGTCCACCAGCGTCCGGACCAAGTTCAGCTATGATTCCCCGGCAGATCTCAGCGCCTTCGGTGTGGAGGGCGTCAATGACATGAGTGCCGGCAGTGAGGAGGATATCAACTCCGATGAGATCAAAGGAAAGGCGGATGCCGTGGATAAGAGCCTGGCAGGGATGTCTCCTGCCAGACGTCCTGCCCCGCCCATGACACCTAAAGAGATGAACTCCCAGGCTGCCCGGGAGGGCGGACTGCCAGATCTGAACAAATAGCCCTGCTGAAAGGCTTTCCGGCTGATCTTTCCGGAAGCTGCGGGGCGGGAGACTTTGGGGCCGGAAATGCCGGATCAGGGCGGGATCCTGCGGCAGGGAGCTGGGGCCGGGCGGGGGAAAGACCGGAGCGGCTTAAGGGGGCTCCGGGAACCGGATCCGGACCGGATGGAGCGGATTGGCTTGGCTTGGCTTGGAACTGAATGTACCCCGTATCGTATCGGTAAAAGACGGCAGGGGAAATGCCGGGAGCGGTGATCTGAACTGACAGGAGCCTCTCCCGGCTCTGTTTTTTGGGGGAGGGCTCGGCATCACATGGCTGCGTGTCCAGCTGGAGATCCCCTGACAGGGAGCTGGTGTGTGCTGATGCGCCGGCTCCCTTTTTTTTGCAGCTCAGATCATGAGAGATCCAGCTTCAGCAGGGGCTGCCAGTCCAGGTTGAGTTTCTTTTCGGCTCCCATCTCCCGGATGAACTTCTCCCCCTGGACCGGGGTGAGCTCCTTCTCGCCCCCGGTGGTGTGGAGGGTGTAGGTCACTTCAGGGGCACTGCCGTCCGGGGGTGTCAGGGTGTAGACGTTCAGCCGGTCAAGGTATCTGCTGTCCTTCAGCATCACATAGTCTGTGGTGGCACATCCGGAGCCGCATCCGGCCTCCACGGCCAGACCTTTTTCGAAGAGGCGGAATCTGCTGTTCCCGCTGCGGCTCAGGAGGATCTGCTCCTTTTTCTCATAGCTTCTGATCCCTACGGCGATCTCGGTTTCATGATCCCCGGTGCTCAGAAACAGTTCGGAATTGCCGTCATCGTCCACGTCTGCAAAGGCAAAGAAGCGGATGTTCTTTGAAGTGATCCTGCGGGGGAGCACCTTCTGTCTGGGCAGGTCAATGGTGCTGCCCTGATAAGTGTGGGTGCTGCCGTCCCAGGAAAAGAAACTGACAAACTGCATGTGCATCCCGTCGGTGATCTCATAGCTGATAACCACCTTGCCGTCTTTTTCGGCTCCGTGGGACTCAGTCACGGTGCCGTTGGATCTGAAGGGCTGGGGATAGTTTTCGGGGGCATAGTCCTTCAGGGGGGTGATCCGGCCCTGCTGCCAGTCCACCGAGAAGAACCGTGACATGTCGGAATAGAGTCCTCCCATCTCCATGGTGGCGGTGAGCATGTAGAGGTAGCTGCCGTCCTTTTTCCTGAAGAGCCGGGAAGCCAGGGAGGGACTCTCGTCATCGGCGGGGTCGGTGCCGGCAAGTATGCCCTCCTGATCGCTGTAATAGAGGGAGTCGGATTCCTTCCCGCTGGCCTTCTTCTCATCTGCCATGCTGATGATGAGGCTTAGCAGGGGTGAGGGGCATTGCTTGCTGAACTGCCGGGTGATCTCCAGCACCGTGGGATCACGGCCTCCGGTTTCCACGGCAAAGCCGTTGCTGCCGCAGCTCATCGCCTCTCCCAGATCCAGGCATGGAGCGGTGACGGGCAGGAGTAGCAGGGGCAGGGCGGCGAGAAGTGACTTGTCTGATTTCATGGTTGTTTTTTTTCCTTTGCTGGTGGTTCCTGACATGCTACCGTCTCCGGATTGGTCCGGAACTGGTGTCTATCATAAACCCGGTTTCCGGGATCTGCCAGATCTGGCAGTCCCTGGAAGTCCCTGGAAGTCTCACGCTTGCCTGATCCCCCGATCCCCCGATCCCCTGGTGTATAATTTCCCTGTCCGCAGTTGGACTTAGCACCCGGAGGAAACCACCATGAGCAGTACCCTTGACAGCCAGAACAGCACCGCTGCGGCAGACGGCGGCGGGGCCACCCAGGGAGCCCGGGCAGCAGGCGCTCCGGCACCCAATGTCCTGGCCCTTCTGCCCATTGCGGTTTTCCTTATCATCTATCTGGGCAGCGGCATCTACTTTGAGTACATCCATCCCATTGACGGCAAGATGGGCTTCTACATCACCTCGGTGGTGGTGTCCTTCGGCATAGCCCTGACAGTGGCCTTTTTCCAGAACCGGAAACTGTCCTTTGATGAGAAGATCAGTGTCTGTGCCCGGGGCATAGGCGACAGCAACATCACTATCATGTTGCTGATCTTCCTGCTGGCCGGAGCCTTCAGCGGGATCGCCAGCGCTACCGGCGGCGCGGAGAGCACCGCCAACATGCTGCTGAACATCATTCCCGAGAACTATGCTGTCCTGGGGCTGTTCATCACCGGCTGCGTCATCTCCATGGCCATGGGCACCAGCGTGGGCACCATTTCGGTTCTGGCACCCATCGCCCTGACGGTGTCCCAGGGCAGCGGCTTCTCCGTTCCCCTCTGCGCTGCCAGCGTGGTGGGCGGGGCCATGTTCGGGGACAACCTGTCCTTCATTTCAGACACCACCATTGCGGCCACCAAGACCCAGGGGGTGGCCATGAAGGACAAGTTCCTGACCAACATCAAGATAGCCCTGCCGGCGGCAGCGGTGACGGTGGCCATTCTCATTGGCCTGTCCATGGGACATGAACCATTGCCGTCGGACGGGCATGACTTCAACTTTCTCCTGGCATTGCCATACTTTCTGGTGTTTGTGCTGGCACTGCTGGGGATGAACGTGTTTGTGGTGCTCCTCATAGGCACCTTCCTGTTCCTGATCTTCGGGCTGTTTTTCGGGAGTGTCAGTTATGCCCTGGCCTTTGAGGCCATGGGCCGGGGTACATCCTCCATGTTTGAGACCATGATAGTCACCATCCTGGTGGCGTCCATTGCCGCCCTGATCCGGGTCCACGGCGGCTTTGCGTCCATCCTGGCCTTCATCCGGAGGCACTTCAACAGCCGGAGGGGCGGCATGGCCGGCATCGCCATGGTCACTTCGTTCATGGATATTTCCACGGCCAACAACACGGTGGCCATAGTGGCCGCTGCGCCCGTGGCCAGGGATATCAGCAGGGAGTTCGGGGTTTCCCCGCGGATCACCGCATCTCTTCTGGACACCTGCTCCTGCATCATGCAGGGGATCATTCCCTACGGGGCGCAGTTGCTGGTTGCCGCCGGCATCATGGGGATCAGCAGCATTTCCATTGTCCCCTGGCTGTTCTACCAGTTTGTCCTTGCCCTGTTTGTGGGTATTGTGATCCTGAGGGCACGGTAGAGACCGCAGGTTGTGGCCGCAGATCTTCGCTGGACCCGGATCCTTTCATGCTCCGGATCCGGATCTCCTGAACATTCCTTTGGGGATCCTGCTACAGATCCGGAGTTGCCCGTCTCCAGGCTTGAGGCACAGTTCAACCTTTTGCACGGTCCTGTCAGTCCAGTCATGATCCTGCTCATGCTCATGCTGTCAACTTGACGCTGATGCTGCCAGGAATTGCCAGGAGCTGCCAGCCTGCTAATGATCCCGCCTGAGAGTGCTCTCTCACTCAGCGGCAGTTAGCCGTGCGATCAGATCTGAGGTATCCGGCAGATACTGGAAGAGGCTGATCACAAAAAGGAAGAGCCAGCAATGAACTCTGGCTCTTGAAGTCTGCCTCATGAGCAGGAAACTGTATGTGGCGTAGCACGGTGTCCCTGCCTTCAGTGGACACCTTCTCGCAAAGGACATGGGCCAGGATCCGGTTTCGTGCTATGGCTGGCCGTCCAGGGCTTTCTCCAGGGGCAGATCGTTGCAAAGTCCGGATGGGGACGAACCCTAAGACGATTGCCATGCAGGTTAACTTGACTCAGCAACGGTAAGTGAAACTTGGGTTGTAACCTGATTGGCTTACTAATCAGCCAAATTTTGACAAATCACATTTATATGCTTGTTCCCGGAATTCAGGACTAACTTTCTCGCGCTCCGTAGAATTTCGCTCTCCGAGTCTGTCAAGGATCGACTCAAAGAATTCTTCGTTTTTCATATCGAATTCAGTTTTATCTTGGAGTCCGCTGCATGATACGTCCATATATCTAAGCATGACCGATAAGACATTTAAATAACCCTTTAAGTCTGATGTAACCTCAGACATCATTTGATAATATTCTTTTTCATCTTCTGCACAGCAGGTTGCTTCAAACAAGTTGAAAAGTGCACAACTACAATAACAGTCTAATTCGGCTTTGGAATAATTTTTAAGAAAGTCTGTGTTCATCTTGGTGCTGGTGAAAAATTTGAATAATGTTGGTTGGGGTTTTGTGTTGTTGGGTAGAGAGAATTATATTAAACCGGATATTTTGGAATAAATCATAACTTTTGAGTTTTTAAAATTGATTCTGAGAAATTTTTGTTTATAATCCTATCTTCTGAAAAAAAAGCAATAAAATGATGGTAGAATTGTAATGAATATCCCAGTTTTGACAGATCTGCTTTGTTCCGCTTTGACTGAACGCTGCTGAAACTGCAGGTAAAATCTTAAGCATGTTTTTGATCATATCAGATTTATATTGCCGTCGGATGTTTTCTAGAAATCATTTTGCGGACAAATCTAAAACCAGAACTAAATGTCATTTAGTGGTGCCGATCACTTGATCATCACCTGCAAAAGAAGGATGATCAGCAGGTTAAGCATTAACTTGGAATAGATGTGTCGTTATGCTGCTAAAATTTTCCTGCAAAAACTTCAAGTCCTTCAGAGATGGTTTTGACTTCAGCATGAAGCCGGAAAAACGCATGAATGAACTGAAAGACTCAATTTTGAAGGAGAATGCGCCTAACCTTGATGAAGAAGCCATTGCAGCATCAGTCATTTACGGTCCTAATGCCGCTGGCAAAACCTCCGTTGTGAATGCCATGTCATGCCTCCGTCAGATCGTAATGTGGGGAAATATTCAGGATGCTGCCGGAGGAATCAGCGGAGATCGTGTAAACAGGTGCATGAATTCATGCCCCTTTGCCTTCAGTGATGAAACTGCGCCAGTTGAATTTGATGTGACCTTCACTAACAATGGGTTTAAGTACCGTTATGTTCTGGCCATGATGCTCGGCCTCTTTCATGATGAGACTGCAGAACGGTATGTCAGCCGGGAACTGCTTTATGTCAATGATGATCTGATTTTTGACCGGAACAGGGACCAGGTTGCTGAACTACGATTGACCACGGTTTCAGAATGGCTGAATGTTGGCTATGAAATCAGCACTGAAGAGAACACACGTAGGCTTATGAGTAATAATCTCGTCCATGACTGTCTGCTCCTCACAACAGACTTCAACTCCTTCTGTAGCAAAAAAATTGTAAGGGAAATTACTTCATGGTTTAAGGAGAAGTTCATAATTTTCAATCAACCCATAACGCTGTCTTATCATTCTGGAAATAAGATCTGCTCTGAGTTGGATTTAATTAAAAAATATATCAACCGCATTGTAAAGGAAGCAGGAATAATTGGCACCAGTTTTGCCTATGATACCGATAATGACAGCAAGTTTGCCAAACTTATCTCTGTGATCAGAAGAAATGATGACAAACTATTTGGTATGGATGTATCAGCGATAGAATCCGCCGGAACCATCAGGTTTATTTCCATAATCCCTATAATTATCGCTGCACTCAAAAGGGGTGCAGTTATTGTGATGGACGAATTTGACACATCACTCCATCCTATGATAACAATGAATCTGATAACCTTATTTCACAACTCCAGGGTAAACAAGAAAGGAGCGCAGCTTATTTTCAATACCCAGAATCCCATTTACCTCAACAACAAGCTGTTAAGGAGGGATGAGATCAAATTTGTAGAGCGTGACAAAAGGACTAAGTCAAGTTCACTCTATGCTTTGTCTGACTTCAGAGCGAACGACAGAGCAAGCGTCCGCAATACCAGCGATTATATGAAGAATTATTTCGCATGCAGGTATGGTGCCATTGAAGATATAGACTTCACTGACATTATAGAAGAAATTGTTACAGGATCTGATCCTAACACTCTTGATTAAAACTCCTGTAACCCTCCGCCTCTTCATGGTGGTCTATCTTCAAACTTACTTCATCTCCTAAATAAATTTTTTATAAGCCTTTAATTTCTCCTTTAATTTGTCTTCAAAAGACGCACCATATAAACAAATTGAGATTTATTTAAGGTCTTTGCCTTTATTTATGGACGTCTAAGAAAGGTCAAAGAACAGAAGAAAAATGGCGCATTTTAGCCACAGTATGGAACCAGGAATGGTCTGTTGAACCGTTGCTCTCTGTCTCCAATGGTTATAGGATCTTTACCAGGGTCTATACTTATCATCCGGAGAAAAAGAGGAGTGCCAATCAGAAAATCTTCCTTGGTGTCGTCATTGATGACAAGTTCATGACCAGCCAGGAGTACCGATCCAAATACACCAAGCGCGGATTTGTGCGGGTAAAGCACCCTGAAGCCGGCAGTGAAGAGGCGCCGGAGACTGACGTCAGTCCGGCCGCACAGGAGCAGGGATCGGGAGCGATTTTCCAGCGGATGCTTGGTGCCGTCCCTATCCTTTACGGATCGGCGGTAAACTGCGGAATGGTTGAAGATCTTAAGAAGGTTTATGACGGCACTGTGGCCCAGGAGATCCTTTCCCTGGCCATTCACTGGATCCAGGATCTGGACAACGGGGCACGCAGATTCTTCACGTTTTCAGAAGTCTTTGCCCTGCCATTTCATGGACATATCGATGAAGAGCAACTGGCAAGACTCTACAGTCATCTTGGGAAAGACAAGGTCAGCATCAGCAAACTGTTTGCCTTGCGGTGCGAACATCTTCATCCTCAGGCCTGTGTGAACTACGACTCAACTTCCATCCCCGTCAAGGCAAGTGACTTCTACTGCCCGAAGTTCTCCAATTCAGAGTATGGGATCATTGAGCCCATGATGCACCTGTCACTGCTGGTGGAGCAGGAGACGGGGGTGCCACTGATGTACCGGTTGTTCAGCGGCAACACACCAGATTGCGTCACCATAGTCGATCTCATAAAGCGGATAGAGGAACTTTTCGGAAAAAATGATCTGCTGTTTGTCTTTGACCGTGGGTACGAAACCAGGGACAATCTGCAGCAGTGTTCGCTGCATCAGAAGAAATGCCTCATGGCCGCAGCAAGCCTTGAGCGCAAATACATCAGAGAGGTCAGGGATAAGTACGCAGACTTCTGGGATGCCTCTTCAGTCATCCCTGGAACACGTGTGCATGGCCATACGGACAAGGTGAAGATAAAACACCGCGGACAGGAATTTGATGTCTGGGTGCATGTGTTCCGGAGTGATGTGAAGAACACTCTGGAGAGCGGTGCCTTCAACGATATGCTGAACAAATACGAAAGCCGCTGGAAGACTGCTTCAAGGCTGGAAAGGCGCAAACTGCTGGAGGACGAACGCTCACGGTTCTACAAGGATTGCCCCGATCTGAAGGGCGATCTCGTCCGGGATGACGATGTTCTAAACGACTATACCAAGGATTTTGGCTTCTTTGCGAACGTGTCTCTGAAGGAGATGACCGCTGCCCAGGCATACGACATCTACAGAAGAAGGGACAATATCGAAAAGTGCTTCAAGTCTGGGAAGATGGGCTTTAAGCTGGATACAGCCAGATCACACAGACAAGATACCATGGAAGGACGTTTCATTGTGGCCTTCGTGGCACTGAGCATCCTGGCTGAACTGAAGGCACAGCTGGCCAAAGAACGGTCCTTTGAGGACAAGAGGAAAAAGCCAATCCCGGGAAAAGCTTACAGCGTTACCGACATCATAGAGATCACCACTGGAACCACGATTAACTACGGCCAGAAGACAAGGAAGTACTAGGTTGACGGAACGCTCGAAGAACTCAAACGGGTGTACATCGCCAGTGGATTTGCTGAAGAGCTGTACGATCAGGTGCCAGCTTACGTCGAGCCCTGGCACTGCTGAGATGGTGTACGTATTCACTGATATTGGGATATTTCGGTTCGCATTTCATTATCCCTCATGCCATTCGTTATCTTGACGGCAATCAGAACAAAAGAAACCAACAATTACTTGACCCCTTTCTGGCACATAGAAGGACACGCTGTCAATGCCTTACCCTGATGTTAATGTAAGTAGTCAAATTCAGTACCTTGTTGCCCAGGCCCAGAAGAGATTACCGCCATCGCTAAAAAATAATCCCTGGTCCCACCCAGAACTTCGTCATGGACTGTTTCCGCTATCGAGTGAGGAGGCCTTGGACTGTTACATGGCAGCATATGGCATAATGCACAGTGTAAAAATTCAATTTGCACTCGATAGTTTCCCATTTGATGAACTGCCAAGCACTTACGAACTTTACGACTGGGGATGTGGCCAGGGACTGGCCACAATTGAGTTTCTTCACCGTCTGAATCTATTATCATCACGAATTGCAAAACCAAACCGTATAACCTTAGTTGAACCTTCTGGTTTAGCCTTAATACGAGCAGTTCAGTATATCGGTTCAATTCCCATGTTTGGTTCAAACACCAAAATCAGGGCGATTGAGTGTTACCTGCCTACTGTTACCAACAAAACTTCCGGCCCAGAAATAGACAGTTCTGTTATCAGTGAGGATTTTCCTGTTGCAGTACATCTGTTTTCGAATGTTTTGGATGTGCCTGACATTGATCTAAAAAAATTGGCAGGGTACATAACTTCAAAAAAGGTATGTCATTACTTTTTATGTGTGGGTCCTTGTAATGCTGGTGAGAAACGGATTGAGGCTTTCAGTAATTACTTCAAACTGTCTCCTTCGGTAATTTTTAATAGATGCCATACCCCCCAGTTCAAACAATTGGAAAATGAGTATGCGTACACCTGCTCAATTTTGGGATTCAGGGCTGACTGTCAACTATCAGAAGATATTAAACAGTGGTACCCATATTATCCTCCGGTACAATTTTACTGTGGCTACTGTCCTGATATTCTTAAGGTTGAGCAACTAAAGGATGTTAGTGGATTGTCATATCCATGTTCTTTTGAAGTTCTCGCACCATTCGACATGGCGGCTGAATGCTGTCCTGAGCCCCATCCTGTACTGGCTGTTTTAAACAACATTGTCTGCCGAGGTCTGCCGTCCAAGTCAAGTCCTTTCCTTGAAAGAAATTTTGCCAGCATAATAGAGATCACAAAGGAATGTGAAGATCCAGATGACGTATTTTTCGAAGTGTTGCAAGAAAAAAAATTAAAAAAGCCTCTTCTTCAATTCGAAGATCATGCGTTAAGTAGTTTTTGCGCAAATTACGATAAAAAGCAACTAATGACTAAGATCTGCCTTTGTGTAGCAAGAATACAGAAAACAGTTATTCAGGCTATGTTGTATAACAGACTCGCGCTAAAAAAGGAGTGGCGTATTCTAGCCATGGAGCGCGATGTTCCCTGTTGTGTACTAGCTATGAAAGATCTAGAGGAAATGTTTGATAATCTGACTGAGATGTCAGTGGAATACCGAAAACTAAGATTCCCCAAGATTAAGATTGAAATCGTTTCACCAAATTATTCTGAATCTGCATTTCACTTTGGTGCCGATGTTTATAAAAATGAAGAAAAATGTTTTAGCAAAAACAGCAAAACAGTTTATGATCTTGTCCTTGATATTGCCATTACATCTTTCTGTGATCCAATTAAGGCTGATTTTTCACGGTATTCAGTCTCAAACCAGTGTTATTTTATAATCCGCTCTTCATATTCATTTAAAGGTTGCAGAAAAATGATCATGGGAGAGCGGATAGAATACTTAAGTATGTTCCGATCACATAAGACTGCGGCTTCAAAGTCAGAAAAACATGCTCTGAGTTTACATGACAATCTGAGATACTTTCTTAAACTTCTTTTTCGCAAAAGGGACTTCCGTCCAGGCCAGTTACCAATTTTAGACCGTGCCTTGCGTTTAAAAAGTGTCATTGGTCTTTTGCCCACGGGAGGAGGAAAATCTCTAACATACCAGTTGGCTGCTATGCTTCAGCCGGGAGTGACTCTGATAGTTGATCCGCTTGTTTCTCTAATGTCGGACCAGGTCAAAGGACTCATAAGATATGGTATCGACTGTTGCAATTTCATCAACTCCACACAGACCAAAGATAAAAAGCAGGAAGTTTGCGACCGTCTTGCAAATTCAGAATTTCTATATTTTTTTGTAACTCCTGAAAGACTATGCATTGATGAATTCCGTTCCTGTCTTAAAAACATTGGTCATGCAGGAGTTTATTTTAGTTATGGCGTGATTGATGAGGTTCATTGTGTATCAGAGTGGGGACATGATTTTAGATTTACTTATCTTCATTTGGGCAGAAATCTTTATGAGTATGTCCGACCTCTTGCGAGAAAAGGAATGCAGGATGAACGTATAAGCCTTTTCGGTCTTACAGCTACCGCGTCATTTGATGTTCTAATTGATGTTGAGCGTGAACTTTCAGTAAACAACAAATTTCCCCTCGAACCAGATTCAATTGTTCGGTTTGAAAATACTAATCGATTAGAACTTCAGTACCGAGTAATTAAGATTCCCTCTTTTAGTATGACAGAGAACAAATGGGATATATACAAGAGAAAGGCTGATTATGTGGGCACTATCGTCAAGGAAATACTTTATAACTCATTTACAGAACTATCAAAAGAAAGTTCAATTGAAAGAATAAAGAAACAATTCTTGGAACGTGAAAACTGTACAGATAAGGAACTAGTCAAATTTGTCGAGAAAGCAAATCTCAATATTGATTTACCACAGCTTTGGTATCAGGATCCAGATCATAATTATTCTGCAATAATATTTGTCCACACACCACTGGACTGATGGGTGTAAATGACAAAAAAGATCTTGGTATTGCATCTAGGCTAACAAGAATTATTGGTACTAAGATAAGTACATTTACGGGAAGTGACAGGAATAATTCACAAAACAATCCTGATGATTTCATTAATAATTGCACCAGTATTATGGTGGCTACCAAAGCCTTTGGCATGGGTATAGACAAATCTAATATCCGATTTACAGTCAACATCAACCATTCAGGATCACCTGAAGCATTTGTACAAGAAGCCGGTCGAGCTGGAAGGGACAGAAAACTTGCACTGGCAGTTATCCTTTACAGTGATTTTCATGAAAGAGGAGGTAGTTTAAATAACACAGGGACAGTTGATTATAGCATACACAAGTATTTTTATGAAAATAGTTTTCCGGGGAAACACCAGGAAAAGACTATTATGTATTATATGTTGGAATTTCTCGATATAATAGCAACAACTGAAAAAGAAAATTATAACTCTTGGACGAAAGAATTCAAAGGGATTATGAGTTGTATAAAACTTCTTAATCCAAACGATTCGGTTAGATTAACCCTGAATTATTCTGCTGATGCTCGTAATTTTAAGGATATAAACACTTTTCTTGATAAATACAATGAGAGACATATCACATTTGAAAACTTCAAAAACGCATTGTCTAAGTCAATATACAGAATGAATTGTATAGGGCTGATCTCTGATTTTACACAGGATTACACTCTAAATAAATTTTATCTCACTGTCTGTAAATTGCCAGATGGAGGATATTTCGATAATTTGGAGTGCTTTTTATCGCGTTACTACAATAAAGATAAAGCAAGATCAGAAGTTTCAAGGGCTAAGAGCTTCAGGGGAGATAATGAAATTCAAAAATGTCTGGGATTTTTAACTGATTTTATCTACACTAAAATTGCAAACAAGCGCCGACAAGCAATCTCTGATATGGAAGAATTCTGCAGGATTGGGATATCCAACGAAGATTGGCTTAAAACAAATGAATACCTTAAAGATTATCTATATTATTATTTTAATTCAAAATTCTCCCGTGAGACTTATGTAACACCAAGCGGGTTGGATTATTCTTTGACTTGAGACACAAATCATGGACTTATTAGTTCATTTGAGATACTGAAAAAGTATTTAGCTGTTATTGATGAAAAAGTATGTCAAGATGGTTCGCCAAATGATAATGTAAAGCATTTACAAGGCTCTATTCGGCTGATCCGTCGTGCGGTGACCGATACAAACCCATCTTTGAATTTGCTTAATGTATTTTGTATTCTCTATCTCAATCCTCAACTTAATAAACATCAGCAGGAAGAAATTGAAAGTAGTTATATTGATGCTGCTATTGCTCTTTTTGGAAAAACAGATAGCCTAGATGAAAATAAACGCATTTTACAGTGGTTCTTAAATGAACTGGGACCTAAAAATTTAAAAATTATATCTCAACAAGAAATGTTACTTTTTCATAAACTTTCCTTTGTAGCTGAATCTTATATTCATGTCGAGTCAATTAATAATATAATATATTCGTTTTTAGATAAATGGGGAAATAACTATGAATCAGAATGAAATTTTTCAGTCATTAACAAAGTTAGAAGAAAGTCTCAAAAATATAGCTTCGGCTAATGAAATGGTTCAAAAGAATACAGATTCATATGCTAGACTTCAGCAACAAGTAGAAAACTATTGTAAAGAACTTTTAGAAATTAAAGTTCAATTAAAAGAATTTTGTATAAACTCAGATGAACAATATAGAAATATCTTTGAAGAAGCTGATTCTTTTCATAAAAGTCTGCTTAACGAGTTAGATTCAAGATCAAAAGCAATTGTCTCGGATACTAAGGCTATAATTGATGATTTTACAGCTGAAGCAAACAGTAAATTAAGTGAATCTTTCAATAGTTTAAATTCAGGTAATAAAGATTTATTGGTTGAAGTTGGACAAAAGTTTGACTCTATACTTGCTTTATCAAGAAAAACAATGTCGGGTATTTCAGATGCAATAGAAAATGATTCCAGACTTCTGGTGAAAAGAATTGCGGAGGATTATAACGAACAACTATTAACGCTAAATAAAGGTATTGTAAGTGATTTGTCAAAACTAAAAATTATAATTGATAAGTTTAATGAGCAGATCTCAAAAACCTCTAGTGATGCAACCACAATTGCAGACAAGTTTACAGAGATTGGCGAGCAGGTTGATGGTTACATTTTGAAACTTGGCGCTGCAGAAGACAAACTAAGTGATGACAAATCAATTCTTAAACTACTCGATAAAGAAGTTAAAAATGGTTTTGATGAACAAACAGTGTTATTACAAAATCTTGAAAAGAACTACAAAAACCTTAATAAGTGGTTTAAATTATTATGTTTTATAACTGTGCTTTTAGCAGTTGCTATAATTTTTAAGTAGTTTTTATGTTGCTGTGTGTTTTTTTTGATCGAAGGTACCATAGATTTCTACAGAATCATGTTAGCCTTATGCGGGATGACATTAAATTGCAGATTTTTTTTGTCAGATAATCAAAAGTATAACTCTCTTGTTTTATTTCTAAATCTGACTGTCAATTACTCCAGCACTGTTGTTTACTTGCTGACAGGTTTTCGCTCGATTTGTTGCTTGTGGATTGTTTTGGAACGTCCACAAGTGCATGAATTATGATGTGATGTTTATGAGAAATGCGGGTATTATCGAAGGCTTTTACGGCACTCCATGGGAGCGTGAAATGCGTCTTTCCTACGCCTCTTTCATGAGTGAGTGCGGCCTTTCTTTCTATATTTACGCTCCTAAGAACGATCCTTTCCTGCGCCGCCGCTGGCAGGACGAATGGACTGAGGACTATGTCTGCTATCTCCTGGATCTGGCTCAGGCTTTCCACCGCCGGGGGATCCGGTTTGGCATCGGCTTCACCCCCCATGGTGACGCATCCGAGGTGCTGGCATCTGGCTCACTTCTGTCCAGACGGATCCGGGAGATTGCATCCCTGCTTCCTCTGGATATTTTTGCCCTTCTTTTTGATGATCTGACCAACAATGACCGGGATAAACTTGCCTCTTTTCAACTGGCAGTGACCGATCTGTTTCTGGAGGCTTCATCCTCCGTGCCCTGTCATGTGGTGTGTCCCAGTTATTATTCCTTTGATCCGGTATTGGAGAAGGTGTTTGGCGCCATGCCGGCGGGATACTGGAAGGAGTATGCGGTAGGACTGGATCCGGCGGTGGATGTGTTTTGGACGGGGAACAGGGTGTGCTCTCCGGGCTATACCCGGGAAGATCTGGAGCGGGCCGCCGATGTTTTGGGCCGGAAGCCTTTCCTCTGGGACAACTATCCGGTGAATGACGGCCGGAAAATGGCGGATTTCCTTTATCTCAGGCCCTTCTCTGACCGGGGACCGGAACTTGATCAGCTGACCTCCGGCCACGGGATCAATCCCATGCGGGAACCCCTGGTGAACCGGCTGGTGCTGGCAACCCTTCCCTGGGCCTATGACGGAGCTCCTCTGACGGAAGCGTCTTCTGAGTACCGCCGTCTGGCGGAAAAACTTCTGGGGCGGGAAACCGCCGATCTGGTGCTCCGGGACTTTGAGCTCTTTGCCCACCGGGGGTTGGGCTCTATGGCTCCGGAGCAGGCGGAGAGCCTGGCGGCGGAATACCAGGAACTGGGCACCGCCGCCGGGCAGGAGATCGCCACCTATCTCCGGGGTGGCTACCGGTTTGATCCGGCGTGCCTCACGGGGTGAGATCCCCGGGATCAGATCAGGCCGGCTTTCCGGTTCTCAGTTGTAGCTGATCCGGATCTTTCCGGCTGCTTCCTTGGCGCAGGTCACCGCCTCGTCGGTGCTGGCTCCCCGGGTGAGCACCACTCCCAGGCGCCGATGTCCGTTGATCTCCGGCTTGCCGAACAGCCTTACCTGGCACTGGGGGCAGGTGGCCAGGGCTTCAGAGACACCATCATAGGACAGGTTGTCTGATTTGCCGTCACCCAGGATCACCGCTGAGGCGCTGGGGCCGTACTGCACAATCTCTCCCACAGGCAGTCCCAGAACCGCCCTGACATGAAGGGCAAACTCTGACAGGTTCTGGGAGATGAGGGTGACCAGCCCGGTGTCATGGGGGCGGGGTGACACTTCGGAGAACACCACCCGATCTTGGCACACAAACAGCTCTACGCCGAAGATCCCGTGACCGCCCAGGGCCTCCACCACTTTCCGGGCAGTCTCCTGGGCTTCCTTTTTCAGTTTGTCCGTCATGATCCTGGGCTGCCAGGACTCACGGTAATCACCGTCTTCCTGCCGGTGTCCGATGGGCTCGCAGAATTTGATCCCGTCTACGGCGCTGACTGTGAGCATGGTGATCTCATAATCAAAGTTCAGGAACTCCTCGATGATAACCCGGTTCTTCTTACCCCTTCCCTCGTTGTGGGCGTAGTCCCAGGCCTTTTCAATCTGTTCCGCTGAGCGGATCACTGACTGTCCCTTGCCGGAGGAACTCATCACGGGTTTGACGACACAGGGCATGCCGATCCGGGCGATACCCTCTCTGAATTCCTCCAGGGTGTCCGCAAAGGCATATTTGGAGGTGGGCAGACCGAGCTTTTCGGCGGCCAGGGTGCGGATCCGCTCCCGATCCATGGTGATCAGCGCGGCGGAGCTGCAGGGAACCACATGGGTGCCGGCCTGCTCGAATTCTGCCAGCACATCAGTGGCTATGGCCTCGATCTCGGGGATGATCAGATCGGGTTTGAGCTCATTCAGCAGGGAGCGCAGCTCCTGGGGATTGAGCATGTCCGCCACCCGGTGGCTGTGGGCCACCTGCATGGCCGGCGCACCGGCATAGCGGTCTACGGCAACGGTCTCAATGCCGAGCCTCTGGAGCTCAATGGCGATTTCCTTTCCCAGTTCCCCGGAACCGAGAAGCACAGCCCTGGTGGCACCGGGGCGGAGGGGTGTTCCAATCATCATGATGTGTGAATTCCTGTGACGGCTAACTAATAAACACCGGGGATCCGGTGTGTCTTTGGAGATCAGATCTGTTCGTCAGAATGCAGGCTGCGGGGCAGTGCGGCTGTGGCATCGTGTGTTCCCCGGGCGTTGCCGCCAGCAGATCCGGCGGGGGTGTCAGGAAGAGCGCTGCGGAACAGATGGCGGGACTGCGGGAGCCCTCAGCTGCAGACGGCGTCTGAACTTGGTCTGGTGACGCCTCAGATATGGCTGAATTTTACCAAAACACAGATGTTTGTTCCAATCGGGCACAGTGTTCCCGGGACGTGTCCTGCTGACGATCTCTTCCGGAACGCGGGAACAGAAGTGCAGGGAAGCAAAAGGACGGGAAGAAAAGAGAGGAAAGGGAAGGGAAGGGAAGGAAGGATAGGTCGGGTATTCACCTGCCACCGGATCCTGCTTCCACCGGGACGGAGTTCTGGGGATCCCCCATGCCCGGCAGGATGTGCGCTTTTTAGCCGGATTTTTTGACGCCTGTCCCCCATGCGGGTATCATGGCCGGGACCGACGGTGACCTAGCCCGGCCCAGGAGACGCTTTTTGCCGGTGTGCAGAGACCTTTTTCCGCAGGATCGGACGGTCACGCCGCTTTTCTTTTGCATTCTTTTTTCTGCTTGCGCCAACGACTGGAGGTTTTTTTACAGACCATGGGCAAGGTTAAGTATAACGAAATGACGCTGCTGAAAATCCTGGCACTGGCCTCAGTGCTGTTTTTTCACTGCTACCGTCCCTTTCTGGGAGAGGGGATCCACTGGAAGGTGGTGATCCCCGACGGCAACCCCACACTGGTGGACTGGCTCAGCCATCTGTACACCTTCAACAAGGTGTTTGATGTCCACTGCCTCTTCTTCTGCTCCGGCTTCCTGTATTTCATGACCATGTCATCAGGAACCAGAACCGTGCTGGAGCAGCTGATCCGCAGATCCCGGCGCATAATTGTGCCTTATCTGACGGTGGGCCTGCTGTACTTTGTTCCTCTGTACACCATCTTCAGCGTCCCCAGCGGCGTTCACCAGGCCAATGACAGCCTGTGGGCCGGATACTGGGAGTTCCTGACCATGCATTTCAGCGACCACATGTGGTTCCTCCAGATCATGCTGGTGATCACCGTGATCGTGCTCCTGCTGAACAACGCCTTCAAAAGGTTCTTCCTGCCCCTCCTTGTGGGCTGCTTCCTCATGACCTTTGTGTTCAACCGCTATCTGGGTGACATCTTCTTCATGAGCCTGTGCTCCATGAGTGACAACCTGTTCCTCTTTGTCCTGGGCGGCGCGGCCTTCCGCTGGTTCAGTTACTTCAAGTCCAGCGCCAACTGGATCATCATGGCTGTCAGCGGCGTCATCTTCTTCACCACCTACAACCTCTCACCGGAGAAGGGCACCCTGCTCAGGGAGATCAACAGCGTGGCTGTGGACGGCTCCGTGTGCGTCTTTGCCCTGAGCTTTGCCCGGCTGGTGGCCGACAGGGCGGTGGAACTGATGTTCCGGCTGCGGGCTGTGCGGTATTTTGACGCCAACTTCATGGGTTTTTACATCTACCACATGCCCATTCCCGTGGTGTGCGCCATGTACCTGTATGAGCCCTTCAAGAAGGTGATTGACTCTGATCTGCTCTACGTGATCACCGCCTGGATCATCACCCTGCTTCTCAGCGCCCTGGCAGTGCGCACCGCCGCCGCCATCAAGAGCGTTTCCGTCAAGGTTCCTCTGCTGGCCAAACTCTACGGCTAGCAGGCCTTCCGGCTGAGAGATGCTTTTGCCAAACGCCCCGGCTCTGTGCCGGGGTTTTTGGTTTCCGGGGCAGGCGTCTGCCGGCAGTTCTTCCGGGATCCCTGTTCATCAGGCCTGCGGATAGGCCGGCTCTACGGCTGAGACACAGATCCCCGGCAGACAGATCCTCCTCGCCGGCATTTTCCCGGACGCCGCCGCCAGTCTTCCTTTTCTCACCCGAGCCCTTGTTTCCCTCTACCTTTTCCGGCCTTCCCGCAGATCGGTGCCCCTTTCCGGTGCCCCGGAAAGTACAGCCTTTTCCGGCAAAAGATGTCCCAGGGCTCATTTCGGAAACGGCCCTGTGTAGGGACTGCTGATCTGAATGCCAAATCTGCTATAATCAGACGGTTGATCTGTGTCTGTTTTTCCGCCAGTGCCGGCCGGGCCTGAGGCTCCGCACCCTGGGGACAAACCCTGGACACGCTTTCCTGTCCGATCCCCCGGGAGGTCTGTTCCGTCCGGCCGGGGGTGAGCCTGGCGCCATTTAGGGCGCATCCCCTCCCGGGGCAGGCGTCCAGGATGCCGGCTTTCCGGCTTTCTCCGGCGGGCATTTTCCGGCACTGCCGGTGTCTTACTTGAAGAGTTGAAGAAGAGTTGCTATGAGCGAAATCACTAATACTGAAAATCAGAATCCCGCTGTCACCGGATCTGATGCGGAGCAGGTAGCGGCAGCAGCACCCGCACCTGCCCAGGAGCAGAAGAAGGGACCTGCCCCCAAGGGCCAGACCGCTAAGGTCAAAAACCAGCCGGTCTCCGAGAAGAAGTACCGTGCCAAGGACATCATCGCCTACCTGATGCAGAAGTTCCCCAAATGCTTCTTTGATATCACCACCACCGATGTCCGTCCCCTGAAGATCGGCATCCTGGAGGATGTGGTGGCCCGCCTGCCCGATGAGATCAAGCCTGACGGCGTCTATTCCAAGACCGCCATCCGCCAGGGGATCAAACTTTACGCCGCCACCATCAACTACCTGCAGGCCTGCAAGGAGGGCGCTGTCCGGGTGGATCTGGACGGCAATGACACCGATGAGATCATCACCGCTGATCAGGCCCAGTACGCTGTGGAAAAGATGGCGGTGGTCCAGGAGAAGATGAGGAAGCGCGCCGAGGAGTATGCCGCCCGGAAGAAGGCCCAGCAGGAGCAGGAGCAGGCCCGGGCAGCCGCCGGTGAGACCGGTGCCGCCGAAGGTGAGCAGCAGCGAGAGCCGGGCAGCAAGCCCCATGGCGGCTACCAGAAGCGCCAGGGCGGCTATCAGCGCCGTCCCGGCCAGGGCGGCTATCAGAAGCGCCAGGGCTGGCACGGCCGTCCCGGCCAGGGCAGGGTCGAGGGTGCCCCCGAGGGCCAGGAGGGTAGCCAGGATCAGGGACAGAACCAGAACCAGGGCTACCAGAGACGTCCGGGCCCTGGAGGCTATCAGAGACGCCAGGGACCGGGCCAGGGTCAGGGAGGCTATCAGCGCCGTCCCGGCCAGGGCGGCTACCAGGGCAGGAACTTCCAGTCCCGGCCTCCCCGCCGTCCCTTCAATCCCCACATCACTTATGACTTCCTGCCGGTGGACGCCGGTTCTCTGCGCCGCGGCTCCCTGGTGCGGGTGAGCACCGCCAATGGCTATGTCTTCGGCTATGTGGACAAGTTCACTGGCGACGATGTCCAGGTGAAGACACCCAACGGCATTATCGTCCATACCATCATCGAGGCGGTGAAGCTGGCCATACCGGCAGCGGAGAACGCAGCCAACTCGGGATCCGAAAACAAGGGGGCCTAGTCAGCCAGATGAACAGGTTTTCCGCAGCGCTTCTTCTCTGCGCCTTTCTGGGGGGATCAGGGGCCATGGCCGCCGAAAGGGCCAGCGTGTCCCTGAAGGATCTGCCGGAGCTCAGCCAAGAGACCCATCACAAGGTCTCCTGCAAGCGGGTTTTCCGGGAGTTCACCGAGGCTCATTACCGGCAGGATCTGATCATTGACGACGCCTTCATGGGGCAGTTCTTCAATGACTACCTGAAGGCCATGGATCCCTACAAGATCATTTTTCTCCAGAGGGATGTGGACAACTATCTCAAAGATGTCCGGCAGCTGAAGAGGGCTGTGGTGGGCTGTGACCTGGCGCTGCCCTTCAGCATCTTCAACGACTATGAGAAGCTGAAGTTCCAGCAGCTTTCCGCCTCCATTGACATGCTCTCCGAGGGCAAGCTGGATCTCACCCTCAAGGAGGAGTTCCAGTATGACCGCTCCAAGGAGAAGTGGCCGGCCACGGCTGAGGAGCGCAGCGCCCTGTGGGAGAAGGTGGTCAAGTATGATCTCATCAAGCTGATCCTCAGCGGGAAAGATCAGGCGGCTGCCTCCAAGCAGCTGATCAAGCGCTACCGCTCCAACCTGAACTTCCTGTCCCAGAGCCAGAGCGAGGATGTGTTCAGCCTTTTTGAGAATACCTTCGCCCATGCCTATGATCCCCACTCCAACTACATGTCGCCGGTGGTCTCCGAGGAGTTCCTCAACGATATCAACCTCTCCCTGGAAGGGATCGGGGCCACCCTCAACAGCGAAGATGACACCGTCACCGTGGTGGATCTCATCCCCGGGGGACCGGCGGAGAAGTCCGGGCAGCTGAAGCCCAAGGACAAGATCATTGGTGTGGGCACCTCCCCCAAGAAGCTGGTGGACATTGTGGGTGTCCGTCTGGACGAGGCCGTGAAGCTCATCCGGGGGCCCAAGGGCTCCACGGTGTACCTGCAGGTGCAGCGGGGTGAGGGCGAGGCCTCCAAGATCTTTGTCCTCCCCCTGGTCCGGGACAAGATCAAGATGGCCGACCGGGTGGCCTCCTCGGAGGTGATCCAGAGCGGCGACGTCCGGGTGGGTGTGCTGAAGGTCTCCAGTTTTTACCGGGGGCTGACTGAGGATTCCCGCCGGGAGCTGGAGAAGCTCCGGAAGGACGGTGTTGAGGCTGTGGTGATTGATCTCCGGGGCAACGGCGGGGGACTGGTGACTGAGGCCACCTCCTTCACCGGTCTGTTCATCAACAAGGGGCCGGTGGTGCAGGTGCGGGATCGGAGCCTGGACCTGAACTCCGCCCGGGACACCGACAGCGGCCGGGACTATGACGGTCCCCTGGTGGTGCTAATTGACCGTTTCAGCGCCTCCGCCTCGGAGATCTTCGCCGCCGCCATGCAGGACTACGGCCGGGCCGTGGTGGTGGGAGGCAACTCCTTCGGCAAGGGCACGGTGCAGCAGGTGACCCCCCTGGCCAGGTTCTATGATCTGTTCAACAAGGACATGGGGCAGCTGTCCTACACCATTGCCAAGTTCTACCGGGTCAACGGCGGCAGCACTCAGCTCAGGGGGGTGACCCCGGACATCACCCTGCCTTCCTCCTATGCCTACATGAAGTTCGGGGAGAAGGACATGGACAACGCCCTTCCCTGGGACTCGGTGCCGGCAGACAAGTTCACCGCCGAGGGAGCCCTGGCGGACTATATCCCCTACCTGACCGAGTGCCACCGGAACCGCACCAAGGATCAGCTGGACTTCAAGCTCCTGCTGGAGGAGGTGGAGGAGGCCCGGAAGCTTCAGGACAAGACCACTGTGTCCCTGAACCTGGAGGAACGCCAGGCCAGGCAGAAGGATGACGAGGCCCGGGAACTGCGGCGTCTGAACCTCAAACTGACCGAGATTGGTGAGCCGCCGGTGAAGAAGGTGGCAGATCTTCCCGACAAGGTGAAGCTGCCAGATCCCTGGAAGAATGAGGCGGCGGCCATTGCCGCCGATCTGGTCCGGGCCCTGGAGCCGGTCCGGGATGCCGGCAGCGGCACAGCCCGGAACGTTTCGGGCAGCAGAAAGCAGTAGCGCCGGACAGCGGTTCCGGTCTCCGGCGGGCATCTCCTTGTCCGCCTTTTTTATGTTTCCGGTCCCGGAGGGTTCCTCAGAGGACTTTCCGGGATCATGGGTGGAAGATTGTCATGGACAACAGCGCAAACGAAAGACAGCCCAAATACCGGAAGGACTACCGGGCTCCGGACTACCTTATCACTGACACCTTTCTCTGCTTCAGCCTGGATCCGGAGCGCACCCGGGTGGAGGCGGTGCTTCACATCCGGCGTAACGGCAGTCACACCCGGCCTCTGGTGCTGGACGGCGTGCGCCTGGAGCTGGAGAGCGTGGAGATCAACGGTGCTCCAGCGGAGCACATCCTGGACAGCGTGAGCATGACGCTGCCGGATGTTCCCGCCGAGTTTGATCTCCGGGTGGTGAATTATCTTGCCCCGGCTAAGGTCACGGACTATGAGGGGCTTTACATGTCCGAGGGGATCCTGTGCACCCAGTGCGAGGCCGAGGGCTTCCGGAAGATCACCTATTACCTGGACCGGCCGGATGTGTCTTCCCGTTTCACTGTGCGGATGGAGGCTGATCGGGATGCCTTCCCCCATCTTCTGTCCAATGGCAACCGGGCGGAGCAGGGTGATCTGGGTGGCGGACGGCACTATGCGGTGCGGAAGGATCCCTTTGCCAAACCCAGTTATCTCTTTGCTCTGGTGGCCGGCCGTTTTGATGTGCTGGCCGACACCTTTGTCACCGCCGGGGGGCGGAAGGTGGATCTGGAGTTCTTCGTGAACCGTGGTGATCTGGATCTGGCCGGCCATGCCATGGCCTCCCTGAAGCGGGCCATGAAATGGGATGAGGACCGCTTCGGCCTGGAGTGCGATCTGGATCTGTTCCAGGTGGTGGCCGTGGACTTCTTCAACATGGGGGCCATGGAGAACAAGGGGCTGAACATCTTCAACTCCAAATATGTGCTGGCAAACCGGGACACGGCTACGGACGGGGACTGCCGGAGCATCGAGAATGTCATCGGCCATGAATATTTTCACAACTGGACCGGCAACCGGGTCACCTGCCGCGACTGGTTTCAGCTGAGCCTGAAGGAGGGGCTGACGGTGTTCCGGGATCAGGAGTTCTCTGCCGACATGGGCTCACCGGCAGCGGAACGGATCCGCCAGGTCAGGACTCTGCGCACTGTGCAGTATCCTGAGGACGCCGGTCCCATGGCCCATCCGGTACGTCCGGACAAGGTCATTGAGCAGAACAACTTCTATTCTGCCACGGTGTATGAAAAGGGGGCCGAGGTGGTGCGCATGCTCCAGGTTATCCTTGGTCGGCAGTGTTTCCGGGAGGGCCTGGCATGCTATCTTTCCAGGTTTGACGGATCCTGTGCCACCTGTGAGGACTTTGTGGACGCCATGCAGGACACTGCGGGCAGTGGCATTGATCTCAGCGTGTTCCGCCGCTGGTACTCCTGCTCGGGAACTCCCCTGGTGGCGGCGGAGGAGGAGTATGATCCTGTCAGGAAGGTTCTCACCGTCAGGCTCCGGCAGCGCCACCGGAGCGATGATTACACGGATCGGAGCGCCTATCCTCCCCTGTGCATCCCCCTGAAGTTTGAGCTGCTGCTGGAGGACGGCACTCCGGCTCACCTGGCAGACGGCAGGGTTGCGGCGGACGGACTGTTTCTCCTGGATTCCCCTGAGGCCACCCTGGAGTTTACGGATATCCCTTCCAGGCCGGCGGTGAGCTACCTGACAGGCTTCTCTGCTCCTGTGATCCTGGAGCGGAAGCCGGAGTATGCCCTCCTGGAACGGATCGCATCCTTCAGCCGGGACGGCTTCAACCGCTATGAGGCCCTGAATGAACTTCTGGCGGATCACTTTGCCCGGACCCTCCTGGGGGACGTGGACCGGAAACCGGAGCCGCCAGAAGCGCTGATCCGCTGCTACCGCCGGATCCTGGAGGCAACTGATCACGACGGTGAATATCTGGCAATGCTTCTGGAGATCCCCTCGGAGCAGCAGCTGGCAGTTTCTTTCCCGGAGGTGGAGGCGGAGCGGATCCACCGCGTCTGCCGGGAACTGTGGATCCTTCTGGCAGGTGAACTGGAAGCCATCTGGCTCCGGGTTTATCACGAAGGGCGGCGGCAGGCCTCCCTTCCCGGCAGGGCCGGTCTGAATGCCCGGGAGCTTTCGGCTCTGGCCCTGCGGTTCCTGTGCCTGGGCGGCCGTCCCCAGGCCGGGCAGCTCGCCCTGGCTCAGTTTGAGGCATCCACCTGCATGACCGACACCATGGCGGCTATGCAGGCAGCGGTGCTGGCGGAGCTGCCTGAGGGCGGGATCATGCTGAAGAGCTTCCGGGAGCGCTGGCAGGGAAGGAAGACGGTGATGGACAAGTGGCTGGCCCTGCAGGCCCAGGTGGCCTCGGAGAAAACCCTGGACAATGTGCGGGAACTGATGAAGAGTGACGTGTTTGACTTCACCAACCCCAACCGGATCCGGTCTCTGGTGGGGGTCTTTACCCGGGCCAACCCTTATGCCTTCCATGTCCGCTGGCAGGAGACCTACCGGTTCCTGGGTGAGACGGTGGCCTGTCTGAATGCCCGGAATCCCCAGATTGCCTCTGTGCTGGTGGATCCGATGCTGCAGTTCAGGCGCCTGCATGGCGGGAAGGGGGAACTGATGCGCCTGGAACTGGAGAAACTTGCCGCCCTGCCGGATCTGGCGCCGGATCTGTATGAAAAAATCTCCCGGGCCCTGAAGCCGGCGGCACCGATCCGGGGCAGCTGATCCGGATCCGGGCTTTCTGGAGTGCCAGGGGAAGGGAAGCTGCCGGCAGGAGCTGGTGGTGCGGAACAGAGCTGCTGCCCACCGGGGAATATGAACACTGAGCAGATGGGGAGACGCTTTGAGCCGTACTTTCACTTTCGCCCTCAGCATTGATGCGGAGAGGGTCAGGAACATCATGTACTCATCACCGGTGAAGAGACTTTCGGTGATGACCAGGGAAGGGCTGCGGCTGGAACTGCCCATTGCCCATTTCCAGAAATTTGTCACCCATGAGGGGATCCAGGGTGAGTTCCGCCTGGAACTGGAGGGCAGTTCCTTTGTCTCCCTGGAGCGGATCCGGTGAGCCGGGGCGACGTTTTGACAACAGGCTTTGATGGGGGAGGCTGCTGAAATGCTTTACAGTTTTTATGAGTCCCTGGTGCGGCCGGTGTTTTTCCGGTTTGATCCCGAGGCAGTGCACGAGCTGACGCTGAAGATGCTGGGGGCGGCTGGCCGATCCCGCTGTGCCTTCATGTTTGCCCAGAAGGTCCCGGATCATCCGGTGGAGGTTATGGGTCTGCGGTTCAGGAACCCGGTGGGACTGGCCGCAGGGCTGGACAAAAACGCCGTGGCGGTGGATGGTCTGGGGGGACTGGGTTTCGGCTTCATTGAAGTGGGCACAGTGACTCCGCTCCCCCAGAGCGGTAATCCTAAAAAGCGGCTCTTCCGGATAATTCCGGCGGAGGGGATCATCAACCGCATGGGTTTTAACAATGACGGGGTGGATGCCCTGGTGCGGAATGTTGAGCTCAGCAATTACCGCCAGAAGGGCGGGATCCTGGGGATCAACATTGGCAAGAACAAGGTGACGCCCCTGGAGAAGAGCCTGGACGACTATCTGATCTGCATGGATCGGGTCTACCGTCATGCGGATTATATTACGGTGAACATCTCCTCACCCAACACCCCGGATCTCCGGAAACTCCAGTTCGGCGCCCAGTTTGACGAACTCCTGGCGGGGCTTAAGGCCAAGCAGGGGGATCTGGAACGGCTCCACGGACGCCATGTCCCCCTGGCAGTGAAGATCGCCCCGGATCTCACGGATGAGGAGCTGGGCTTCATTGCCGAGGGACTGCTGAAAAACGGCATTGACGCGGTTATTGCCACCAACACCACGGTGAGCCGGAAGGAGGTGTTTGACATGCCTCATTCCTATGAGACAGGAGGACTCAGCGGCAGGCCCCTGCAGAGCCTGAGCACCTCGGTGATCCGGAAACTTCACGGGATCCTCCAGGATCGTATTCCCATCATCGGTGCCGGGGGCATTGACTCCGTGTCCGCCGCCCGGGAGAAAATGGATGCCGGGGCGAAACTGGTGCAGATCTACACCGGGTTTATTTACCACGGTCCCCGGCTGATCCGGCTGCTGGCGGAGAATCTGTGAGATCTGGGCTGGGTGTGGCTGAACTTGAGTCACGGTAGAAACTTTTCTGACCTAACTGTCAGCAGCCGATGTTGGCGACAGTATGACCAGGGTTTTCTTCAAAATTGAGGTGCTATTTTGCAAAAAGTGGGTTTATGCGTGCTGGTGTGCATGTTTGCCGTGGCTTGTATGACCACGGCCGATGCCCGCGGTCATCGGGGAGGGTCCCATTCATCTTCCCATGTGCATGGCTATTACCGAAGTAACGGAACCTACGTTTCCCCCCACTACCGTTCAGGCAGAGACGGCTATCATAACAACAACTGGTCCGTCCGGGGCAACGTCAATCCTTACACCGGAAAGTCGGGCACAAAGAACCGCTGGTAGTTAACGAGTTCTGTGAGGATAAAGTCATGAATATGCTAGCGGTCATTTTGTGGACCTACTTTGTTGGATGGCATTTGATCGGCGGGATGCTGATCATCAAGGCCATGCCCAATCATCCCAACATAGCCAAACTTCTTGGCAGTTTTGTTGGCTTTTTTGCGGGTGCCATTTTTTCGCTTGTCGTTTTCCATCTTTAGAAAGTGGTATGCTCACTTGACTCACCTGCGCCAAGAGAACCTTGAGTTGGCAGAACAAGGTCAGTTCTGCTTTGGTGGCTATCTCAGCCGTATTCACAAATGATGAGACGATCGACCGGTTCAACTGTGGATACATTCCTTTCAAAATGACCGAGACAAGGGATGCTTTTAACATGGAGACTCTATGATAGATGTCCCACCTTGCCCGATGAACCAGAAGTTACCTTCTGGACCAAGACTGTTGGTGGCTCAGAACGACTCAGCATAAGTTCAAGTTCATTGGCTTGCTATGGATAATTTGAAACAACTCGGAAAAATCTGAAGAAGAAGTTATGCTTCTAAACGATGAAAAAGACTTTGTTTAAATGAAATTTGTGATGAACATCATAATTTTGATATAAACTTAAGGAAATGTTTGCTGTTTTGCGAAAATGGAATAAAACCATTGTTGATATTCTGTTATTCTGTGGGGTGTGCTATGGCTACATCATCTATTACAAAGAGATTTGTAATTCAAGACGAAAAAACCTGTCTTGCACTTGCTAAAGCTCTTAGAGCATCTAAAAAAAAGCAAGAAAAAAATCCTAGTTATTTAACTATTGACAATTCTTATGAAGAAGGTGTTAAAAGATTAAACAATTACTTGTTAAATTATCAAAAGTAATAGTTGATTTAGGATTAGATAAAGTAAAGGAAATACTTGATGGTACACGGATTTCCAGTAAGATCCAGTCATATCTGTACCAACACTGCTCTTTGGAGTTATCCAGCAACTTCACGGTGTATTACTTAATCTATTGCTAAGTTTAGTAAATGTGAGTTGCGTGCTGGTGGACATGCCTGCAGGTGGATTTTTGACCATGACCCACTCTGGGGCCACAGTGCCGATTACATTTATTTTCCTTCGCACATGGTTATTTCAAGCTCAACGCCCCTATATTTTACCCCCATTACTGTTCAGGCAGAGACGGCTACCTTAATAACATGTCGTCCGTGACAACGTCAATCCCTACACCGGAAAAACGTGGTACAAAGGACTGAGGGTAGTTTGCAGTCAGGTGAAGATCTAAAAAAAACAGGTGAGTAAGTATATTCCTCCGTTTCACATGACGGACAAAATAACAAATTTGGCGGTTGCAATCAGTGAATTGTTAGGGCAGATCAAAGTTCTGTCCAAAGGCAGTCTTACTCCTCACCTTAGAAAAGAGAACCGCATTAAGACAATACATTCCTCACTGGCCATTGAGAGTAATTCACTTTCTTTAGAGCAGGTAACGGCGATTTTTGAAGGAAAGCGTATTTGGGGACATCCGGTAGAAATCAGAGAAGTTAAAAACGCATTCGCTGCTTATGAGATGATGCTTACTTTAGATCCGTATTCCATTACTGATCTGCTTAAAGCCCATAAAGCAATGATGAATGAGTTGATTTCCGAGAATGGGAAGTTCCGAAACTGTGGCGTCGGCGTTTTCAAGGGTAAAACTCTTGTACACTTGGCTCCGCCGGCAGATATGGTTCCCGGACAGATCCAGGATCTTTTCACCTGGTACCAAAACTCTGAAATCCATCCGTTGATCAGATCTGCCATATTTCACTATGAATTTGAATTCATTCATCCGTTTGTTGACGGAAATGGGCGTATGGGTCGCATGTGGCACAGTCTGCTTCTGGGGCACTGGAATGAAATTTTCTACTGGCTGCCTGTGGAAGAACTTATAAGAAACCGCCAGGAGGAATATTACAGTGCTCTTGGTAAATCCAGCAGTGATGCTGACAGCAGTGTATTTGTGGAGTTTATACTGCAGGTGATCCTTGATACCATGCAGCAGACGATGTTTGTTGGCACCTCCGATGTTCAGAGTTATGCCGTTTCTCTGATTGACAGACTGAAATCAGCCATGGGAAATGATATTCTTTCCGCTGCAGAGATAATGGAACGGCTGGGATTATCTAACAGAGCTTCTTTCAGGCGGGACTATCTTAACCCGGCGTTAAGTCAGGGCATCATCGAAATGACCATTCCGGACAAACCCAGAAGCCGAAATCAGAAGTACCGGTTAAAGTCTTGAGCCCTAAATTGCTCACATTCCTCGATGTATTGGCTCAGTATTATTGTTGCTGCTGATGATAATCATCTGCTTAAGATCTTTCCTTTTGGTTTCTTTACCGTTCTGCTTTCGTTACTACCACCATATCCTTTAACTTTTCCGGCGAAATTTCCGGGCAATCTTCATCTGGCTGTATAGGTTCTGAAATGATTTTCAGAACCCCCTAACCCTCCTGGCCCTTAGGCATATTCCATGGGAGGAGGCCGTCAAGGATTTCGTCGGGGATACAGTGGGATTTGTATCCGATGACAGAGCCCCGATCGTTCTTTAAAAACTCGATTTTGTCCTTGTGCCTCGTCAGGGTGGTGAGAGCCCTGGTGAGGAACTCCTCAAAGTTTACGCCGTTCATTTCGCAGGTCACGTAGAAGGAGTAGAACAGGGCCTGGGTCTCGGCTCCATGGATGGTGTCATTGGCCTTCATGGAGTTCCTGAGGATGTCCAGGGACCGGAACTTGGATTCGCACGGGTTGTTGTGCATCACTCCGTAGGGGCTGTCCAGAAAGGCTCTGAGGCCAGCCTCGTTGTTCACTGCATAGTGGAGGGCCTCCCAGAACTTCTTGGAGCAGTTCCTCAGCCCGGTGGCTGCATCCTTCTTAATGGCGCTCATGATCATTCGGCACTTTTCAAAGAAGCGGTCAATCATAGGCTTGAGCTCTTCATTCTTGAGAGCCACCACATCCAGTTCAGGGTTCTCTTCGCACCGCTTGAGGATCTCGTTGAACTTGTGGAAGCAGGCGGAGATCAGGTCCCTGAGTTCTTCGGCATCGAAGACATCAGCCTCCCAGCCCTGCTCCTTGAAGGACTGGATGATTTGGCCGGAGTCGTCCTTGCCAAGGTTGATGATGACGTTGAAGTACCTCTTCGCATGCACCCAGCAAAGACCATGGTAAATCATGAGCCTGACGTCATCATCCAGTTTCAGGCAGCCGTCTTCCTCCATCTTCTTGAAGTACTTGTAGAAGGCGTCCGACATGATGAACGCATCTTCGTTCATGTCGTTCTCTGCCAGGATCTTCAGGGGGAGCATTGAGTCCCGCACGACGGAGTGGAAGTAGAAGGCCGCATGGTCACACACTATGGCGAAGATATAACTCCGCATAGACTTGGCTTCAGTCTGCTGCTTATTGTGGCTGTTTCCCGAGCCTTTCTTCCTCTTGTCTGGCGGCGGAGCGCCCCCAACGGTGCCTACGACACCGTTCTGGAGCCAGTTGATGCCACCTTCGGTGTCACCGCCTATATCCAGGACATCATCAGGAGAGATTTTGAGCTTTTCCCGGCAGGACCAGAAGGTTTCATCGATGAAGAGCCTATTGGAGTCTCCCAAGGCCTTCATCATGTGCAGGAAGAGGGGCTTTATCATATAGCCGGTCTCCTCAACATAGGAGTAAAGCTGCTGCTTGGTACAGCTGAAGCCCAGACCAGTCCTGTAGCGGCTTATCCTGGCCAGAGGAACCTGCAGCACAAGCCACAAGACAAGGATACTGACCATGTCCTCAAGGCTCATGGAGGTTTTGAACAGGAAGTCGGTCTCCGGGAATGTCCTTGGAGGCAACTGGGAGCCGGGAATGGC
>CACZLZ010000001.1 GCA_902782145.1 uncultured Aeromonadales bacterium | reverse complement strand
TTTATCGATTCTTTGAATACGCAGGAAAAATCAGGTAAAGGGCACAGACTGTAACTTTCAAAATCTCCTAAATTATCAGATACATACTGTAGATATCCTGTGTTGTCGGATTCTTTCAGTTCAGACAGAAAATTTCTAAAGTCTGATCTGTTTTTATAGATGCGTTCTCCAATTTTTATTTCCATACCAGGATTCAGAACTGAACAAAGTGTAATAATCCGTGATTTCAAATCGTATTGTTTGAGATCTGCCAGTTGATACAATTTGTTAATCAAATCGCCTTCGCTGTTACGATTCATAACTGAATACCATTCCTGCAGACAGGTTATTACTTCCTTGTAGTTGTCTTCTAGTTTGGGATCGTGGAATAACAAGAATTTAATAGTTCGGATGATAGTTCAGTCAAATTACCGAAGGCCTTATTTTGCCAGTAAAAATTTGCCCTTCCGGTATATTTTTCAAGCAGAGTCAGTAATCGAAAATATGCCGGACCTGTTACATTGGCCTCTTCACAATCCATGCTTAGATCTGCCAAATCGAATAAATCCTGTTTCTTAAAGAAGGCAGAAACAAAACCTCGACCAATCAGCTTTCTTCCTCTCACCCAGTTAGTACCGAAAGCATAAGTAAAATCTGCTAAATTGCTTAATCTTACTCTTTCGTTGCGATCTGTGATGAAATCAAAAGGTATTGTAAAAACTGTACGTTGATCCGCCTGGTTTTCAAATCCGCTCAGTTCTCCCGGAACTGTCATTTCTTCACCATTGAGCCATTTTTCAATGTCTTGCCAGTTCCAACGGCGATTTGGATTGTTTTGCTTTCCTCGGTTGCTCAAATCCTTGTATGTAAGTCCCTGAATGAGCAGTTTAAGTCTCTCTGGAAAATTTTCTGAAAATGGTATGTTCTGCACTGATGCGTATGCCGCCATCTGCTCTTCTGAAAGAGTTCCTGCAAGCGCAAAGGGCGTGTGTCCGGTGAACAGTTCATAAAGAGTTATTCCCAGGGAATAAAAATCCGATTCAGTCAGATAAACATTGTTGAATGTCTCGGGGGCTGAATATTCCGGTGACATTCCGGTTTTTGTTAAAATCACCGACTGTCCGTCTGATTTGACAGAACTTATACCGAAATCAATTATGAGAATTTTCCCACCGTCATCTGCAATCATAAGATTTGAAGGCTTAATGTCCTTGTGTATAATTCCGTTCTCATGCAGATATCTGAGACCGTTACTTACACACGGGACGATAACATCTCTGATTTCATCTGAACTGTAGGTTTTGCCGGCAAGACTGCCGTTGACAAAATAAGGAAGAATAACAAAGGGATATTCATGCTCTGTGCCATAATCCTGAATTTCAGCGATGTATGGAGATTTTAGTTTAGACAGAGTTTCAACTAGCTCAGGCTTAACAGCATCTTTACGGCGGTAAATCTTGGCTACATGACGATTACCTTTTTTATCGGTACAAATATATAGATCTGCTTCACCTGACTTTACGTTCATTTTCAATTGAATGGTATACTTACCGTCTAGCAAAGACAGTCCTTCGAAATTTGGAAGATTTGACGTAAAGTTGGCTATATTCAGTTTTGTTTTGTTCGGATTGCTGTTAAGTTTGGTTTCCATGTTACATCCTGTTCTTGGTTATTCGGCAAGTAGGACGATTTGGCCAAAGTGGTGAATAGCCGACTTGAGGAATAAGTGGATTGGCAGACTGCGGGGGCAGCAGTCTGCTTTTGATGTTTATTTTGCACCCCGTGGTTTAGGGAAAGAGTAGGATTTTGCCTCTTGGAACATATTGAAAGAATTGGCAGTTTGGCGGGCGAGGTTAACCATAAAATCTCCTTATCGGGCTGACAGGGAGACTGGGAGCCTGCTATTCGGCGCCGCGGGGTTTCCGATATCGATAGGATGTTGCATCTTCAAACATCTCACTCATATCGGTGACATTGGAGGTATCCCAGTTGCCGATTGGCTGATTGAAGGATTTTGCACAATAGAACATATTGCTCATATCAGTAACCCTGGAGGTATTCCAGTTGCCGATGGGCTGATTGAAGGATTCTGCTCCACAGAACATCCAACTCATATAGGTGACATTGGAGGTATTCCAGTTGCCGATAGGCTGATTGAAGGCTGTTGCACTGCAGAACATACTGCTCATATCAGTAACCCTGGAGGTATTCCAGTTGCCGATAGGCTGATTGAAGGATTTTGCACAATAGAACATATTGCTCATATCAGTAACCCTGGAGGTATTCCAGTTGCCGATGGGCTGATTGAAGGATGTTGCATCGCAGAACATACACGCCATCTGAGTAACATTGGAAGTATCCCAGTTGCTAATTGGCTGATTGAAGGACGCTGCACCGCAAAACACGCTTGCCATATTGATAACATTAGAAGTGTTCCAATTGCCAATTGGCTGATTAAATGATTTTGCGCCGCAGAACAAGGCGTTCATATGAGTAACTTTGGAAATGTCCCAATTTCCTATTGGTTGATTAAAGGATTTTGCACCAAAAAACATGGCTCTTATATCAGTAACATTTGAAATACCGTTAATATTTACTTGTTCGAGTTCTTCAAGGTTCTCAAAGGCACTTGCGAGAGAATGTATATTTCGCCCAAATTTAATCTCAAATTTGATGCGTTTTAGAGGACTTATGTTATTTGCTTTCCAGAAAGGATTTGCTTGAAATTGTTCTTTTTTCCAATTGTCTGCATTTTCGTATTCGTTGCACCATCTTGTGAATTCATAGTTGATAGTCAATGAATCCAAATCGTTATTGATTATTCTTTTGATAAGTTCATCGGTGATGTCGTTTGGTGAATTTAGTATAGGATTGCTATTGTACATAAAAGTACCTTATCTAGTTGATGAAAGAGAATAAGCATTAGAAAAAGAATTTGGCAGACTGCGGGAGTAGCAGTCTGCCTTTAATATTTATTCTGCACCTCTTAGTTTAGGTGGTTCATGGTTTAGGGTATTGATAAGAGGTTGCTCTTGTGAACATATCAAGAGTTCCCGCTTTTGAAGTATCCCAGTTTCCGATTGGTTGGTTAAAGGATATTGCATCATAAAACATTCCTGCCATGTCTGTAACATTTGATGTATCCCAATTTCCAATCGGTTGGTTGAATGATATGGCCTCTCTGAAGGTTTCTCTCATATTAGTAATACTGGAAGTATCTTGAATGTTTACATACTCTAGTTTATCAAAATACGCAAAGGCGCAAGCTAGTGAAGTTACTTGTCCTGTTAAAAAGACTTTGAACTCTATACGTTTAATTGACTGTACATTATTAGCTCTCCAAAATGGATTTGTTTGTGCTCGTTCTTTATCCCATTTTTTGCGCCCTTCGTCGTCAAATGCGTAAGGACAACTTGTAAATTCGTAATTGATGGTTAGAGAACCGATTCTGTTATTTAAAATTTTATCTATGAGGTTATGAGGGCATGTTCCATATCCCGTTGGAATTTGCTTGTCTGTGTTTATTTTGTCATCTTTTTTCGTTCTTCTTTGGGATTTGGGATCTGCTGTGGCTGGTGTTTTCATTTTTTTTTAGTCACTTTTTATTCAGCGCTCAATGACTATGCGGCAGGCAATTCCCGTCTTGGCAGTAATTTCCTCTGTTGCTGAACTGACCGCCTCAGGTGATGCCGCTGAGGCCCTCAGCAGGACTTCCCGGTTCATGGGCATGTAGGACGGCCCCCTGTTCAGGACGATCCCGGCTGCTTCTGCAACTTGGGCGGCGGTTGACAGCACCATGTTCTGCAGCACCGCATTGCTGATCTCAATCCGCCATCCGGTTTCCTCTGCCAGGGTGCTGAGCTGGTCACCATACCGTCTGCCCAGTTCCGGTGAGATGAAGGTCAGCTCAAGGTACCTGCCCAGATGATCGTTTTTGATCCCCAGTTTCTGCAGGGGAATGCCCTCGCTGGAGCAGAAGTTTCTCACATAGGACAGAGCCGCATTCTGCTCTGTCAACTGTCCTTTCGAAGGGGTACGGGCGTTTGCGGGACCGACACCGGGTTGCGTTTTTCCTCTGCTGAGGGATGGATCTGTCAGAATTTCCAGGGTCCAGCCCGTTTCTGAGCGGAACTTGTCAATGATGGCTGGATCTCCCTGATCCCGGCAGGGAACGGTTATCTGATAACGCCTTTCCGCCTCGAAATAACTGATCTTGGCTATCCGGTCTCCAAGCATGGCCCGCAGAAGATGCTGGGCTGAATCCTGGTTGGTGGCGGGATGGATAGTCGCCGTCCAGCCGGTTTCCTCTTGGAATTGGTCAGCGGCCGCCTGGAAGGCTACCTGATCAACGGCGTCAGGAAAGAGAAACCGCAGCACCACTTTCTTTTCATCCTGATAAATGCCTACCTTCTTGAAACCCAGAAAGGCGAAGTGCCTGGTTGCCAGATCCTGGATCTGCTGCAAGTTGATCTGCCGGGGCATGCTGGCGGCGGTCAGCTCTTCATCAGTTGACGGGTGAAACAGAAACAGCCTGGTTTCGCTGGAGGTGAAGCTGGGGGTGTCCAGCAGCAGTTTCTGCCAGGCATTGATATCCTCCTGATCCCCTGCCGGTCTGCCGCTCCAGATCTCCATCAGCTGAATGGCGGTCCACTGGCGTTCGGGGTAATGTCTCAGCACAAACAGCCTGAGCTTTGCCAGCCCCTCCTCATCGGGCAGCCCGGTCTCCCTGAGGGTCTGGGGCCAGCTGCGGGGCTGCTGCTTCCGGGGTGTCATATAGGACACTGCGGTGATCTCCCCGCAGCGGGGCACATGCACTTCCCGGAGATGCTCCCCGGTCACCATGCGGGCCAGGGCTGGCAGGGCGGTGCCGTCACCGTGGACCAGGAAGACATCCCGGGGGCTGAGCCGGGTCAGCAGGCTCAGGATCTCGCCCTGGTCGCCATGGGCTGAGAGCCCGACTTTGCAGACCCTGGCCCGCACCGGGATGCTGTGACCGGACAGGGTGAAGGCGTTTTCCTCGGCCGAGGCCGCACCTGACTGCACTCCCTCCGCCGATTCGGCAAGATTCATCAGCATCCGTCCGGGTGCCTCCTCATCCTGATATCCGGTGAGAATGATCAGGCCGTCTTCCCGGGCAATGATCTTTTCCGCATACAGGACGCTGGGTCCGCCGCTGAGCATGCCAGAACTGGCCACAAACACTGCCGGGCCCGGCTTGTCCACCAGTTCCCGGCGATCGGCTGAGGGCAGAACCGGCTGCACCTCCTTGGAATAGAAGGGATCAAAGCCCTTCATGATGCTTCGGGCCAGCTTGTTCTTCAGGCTGGTGGGATGCTGACGGTAAATGCGGCAGATCTCCCGGACCATGCCGTCCACATAAACCGGAACCTGGGGGATGAGCCCCTTGTTCATGCCCGTTCGGAGCAGCATGATCACTTCCTGGGAGCGTCCCAGGGCAAAACTGGGGATCAGCACCTTTTTCCCGGCGGTGACCGCTTCGCTTACCAGCTGGATCAGCCGGTTCTCCTCCACCTGCCGGTTTGAATGCAGCCGGTCGCCGTAAGTGGACTCCACAATGCAGATATCGGGTCTCAGGTGGGGAATATGGATCCCCTCAATGGTCTGCTGGGAAAAGGAGGCAAAATCGCCGGAGTAGAAGACGGAGCCCTCAGGGGTCTTCAGATAAATGCAGGCCGCCCCGGCAATGTGGCCGGCAGGATAGAAGATCGCGGTGATCCCAGGCAGGATCTCCTTTTCGATCTGTTCATGCAGGGGTGTGATGCGATCCATCATGGCTGCCACTTCCTGCTCGCCGTAAAGGGGGATCTCCTCTTCCCGGAGGGACATGATCTTCAGGGAGTCCTGGAGAAGCACCCGGGTAAGATCCATGGTCATGTGGGTCATGTAAATGGGGGCCTGGGGGTAGGCCCGGGATATGAGGGGCAGGGATCCGATGTGATCCATATGGGCATGGCTGATGAGTATGATGTCAATGCCGCCCATTTCCTGGATCAGCCGGAAGTCGGGCAGGGGATCCTTGCTTCCCCCCTGCCGGATCCCGGAGTCAAGCAGGATCCCCCGGTCTCCGATCCTCAGACAGATGCAACTTCCGCCAACCTCCTGGGCACCGCCTGCAAACCCTAGCTTCATCAGAAAACATTCTCCTGTGACCAAATACCCGCACCTGATCGGGATCAGTAAGGCGGGTGCAAATCGGAAAATCCCGGGCGGAGGCAGATCCGTCCGGGAGGTTTTGTCTGAACTGTCTGGCGGCTGAGCCACCTGCTGCTTGACTGCGGAGATCCAGAGGCCGGGCGGGCTATCTGAGCCGGCAGACTTTCACTATGCCTGACGGTTTGGCGCCAGCCCCGTCCGTCCCGCGCCGGCTCTTCCGGATCATGCCGGCTGCATGGGGAGGCCGGCCCCGCCCGGAGTGTTACCTCACTCTTCCCTGGATCTCATCAGGGGCTTTCCCTCTCCCCAGGCCCGGCCCACCCGGTCACCGGTGACGTAGTAGTCCTTGCGGAAGGGATCGTAGATCAGGGCCTGGAGCTTGCCGGCATCAATTTCACCTTTGCTGTCCAGCACCTCCTCCCGGGCCGTCACATTCACGATCTGGCCCACGAATACGTCCTTCAGGTGCTCGGTGTCCACCTGCTCCAGGAGACGGCATTCCATGGTGACCGGAAACTCCTCCACCACCGGGGCGTTGACAAAGGCGCTTCTGACCGCCGTAAAGCCGGTGCGTGCAAACTTGTCCTTCATCCGGTTGCCGGTGGCAATGCCGAAAAAGTCGGCCTCCTTCATATGGGGCAGATCGGCAATGCCCACGGTGAAGGCCTTCAGGCTTCTGATGTTGGCGGTGGTCTTGTGCTCCGGGCTCAGGCAGACTAGCACCCGGTCCATCTCGCAGATCTGCCCCCAGGCGGCATTCATCACATCCACGGTCCCGCTCTCGTCATAGGTGCCGATCATCAGCACCGGCATGGGGAACACAGCGGGGATCACCCCCAGATCTTTTCTTGCACTCATGGCTAACTCCTGTTTGTTACTACTGTCTGGGTGATCCTGATCCCGGGGCAGATCCCCTGGGAGGGCAGGAGCACCTCCGATGGTCCGATGGATTTTGAGCACAGTTCCCGGCCCGGATCCTCCGAGCCTGCATCACCTGGCCGGCGTCCCGGGAAATGTCCTCTTCCGTTTGGGCGGCCTCAGCTGCCGGAAGACTGCTTTGGCACCGGTGCCGGATACAGGGAGCGGGGCTCCTTCGTCCACTGTTCCAGCAGCCGTACCAGGCTGTCGGCATCGGCCTGGCTGCTGGTCTCTGTGTACTGTTCCGGATCCCGGTTTACGGTCACGGCGATTTGGCTGTCTGGAAGGAAGGTGAGCTCGTAAATGCAGTGCCCGGTCCAGCTCCGGTGGGCATAGAGGGTGTCGCCCTCCATGAACCTGAACCATTTGTCTTCCATGCCCTCCGGAATGTGCCCGTGCCGGAGGATCTGCATCTGCCTGGGGGTGAGGGCGGCGGTCATGGAGAAATGATCGGTTTTGGCGGGCAGGGGACTGGTTTGCCAGTCGTTCCTGACTGCGGTGGCATACTGGGGCGCCTTTTTCCGGATGGCCTGATTTCCCTCCTTCTGCATGCTGGCTGTGAGAACCGCAAAGACAATGTCCAGGGTTTTCCCCGGACTGCGGGCTTCCCATTCCTCCAGGAAGGAGGCGCAGGTGCTGACGGCGGTTTCCCAGGCCAGATCTGCCGGGTAGCCGTAGATGCCGGCGGAGATCAGGGGGAAAGCCACCGATCGGCAGCCGTTCTGTGCTGCCAGCTCCAGGGAGCTGCGGTAGGAGCTGCGCAGCAGGGCCGGCTCATTGCTGTTGCCGCCGTTCCATATCGGACCGGCCGTGTGGATGATGTGCCGGGCCTTCAGGCGGAACCCCGGGGTGATGACTGCGGATCCGGTGGCGCAGTGTCCGATCTTCCGGCAGGCCTCATCCAGTTCATCATAGCCTGCCGCCGCGAAAATGGCGCCGCACACGCCGCCTCCCGGCAGCAGGGCGGTGTTGGCCGCATTGACAATGGCATCGGTGCCAAGCCTGGTGATGTCGGTTATTCGGATATCGATTAGTCCCATGGATAACGCCCCGTCTGCTGTGTGCCTGTGCTGCGCCCGGGGGACGGCAGCATCTGATGTGCTCCCCGGGCTGCAGGGTGCTGCAGGCAGCGATCCTCCGCCGTTTTCCGGATCGGGGGATCCGGAGCTGCTGCATCTTGTCCTGACAGCACCTTCCGCTGTGCTTTCAGTTATAATTTCCCGGGAGCGCAGGGTCATTTTAACACTTGCGCCGGCAAAAGCACGGCAGACACCCTGGGGGAAATGTTCCGGGTGTCCGGAAGGCGGCTTGGGGAGCGGCAGGCCGTTTCCCGGATCGATGGCCGGGAGTAAGGCCGGGGGAGGAGGCTTTGCCTCTGCTCCGGCTGGAGCGCCCGGGACACCAGGCCCGGTCAGGGTGATCCGGCGCCGGCCGATCTGACCGGGATGATGCGTCCCGCCGGCATCTCCGGCGGGCGTAGGTGGCGGGGAAAACGGAAAAAGACGGCGGTGAACATCTGGCAGGGGGTGAGATCATGTTCCGGGATCCGCAGAAGATCAGGAGTGCAGGCTATATATCGTTGGCCTTGAGCCTGGGAGGCTTTTGTTGCTGCGCATATGCTCTTGCGACTGTGGAGGAGGGTACTCTTCCCCGGGAGCTGCTCCTCTGTCTGCTCCTTTCCGCCACCGCCTTTGTGATGGCCCTCCTGTGGATGCGGCGCTGGATCCGGTGCCCCCGTTGCGGGGCATGCCTGGATCTCAGGCCGGTGGACATAAGCGTGTGTCCTTACTGCGGATCCAGCACCGATCCGGATCATGACCGGAAGGTCTAGCAGTTCCCTGGGGCTCCGGCTCCGGTGAGTCCCTGCCGGGAAGTCCAGGTTTTCCGGGCCGCCAGGGGCGGTCCCCGCCGGGCCGGGTGGCGGCCGGTGAGGCTTTTCATTCTGCTATCTTCCGATCCTGCTCTGGGATGGAGTGACTTTCATGGATCATCAGCACCAGGATCCCCTGCGGATCTTCTGCCGCAACTGCGGCGCTCCGGCCTTCTTTGACATTCAGCGCCAGAGTTTTGCCTGTCCCCACTGTGGTGAGGTCACAGGTGTTCAGTCCTTCCGCTCTGAGCTGAGCCGGTGGCGGCAGCTCCAGCGGGACAGTACTGTGGCCGCCCTTTCCAGCCAGGATGTCCCCCTGGTGGAATACGCCTGCAGCACCTGCGGTGCCAGGGTTGTCTTTCCTGAGGGGGAGGCCCTTGAGACCTGTGACTTCTGCGGCAGCAAACTGCTACGCCGGGAGTTCATGGATCCTGCAGTGCTTCCAGAACTTATCATTCCCTTTTTCATCACCCCTGAGGAGGCCCGGGAGCGTATGCTCGCCTGGGGGCGGGCCCATCTGAACACGCCGGAAGGCAGGGCCGTTGCCGCCAACGTGTCCCGGCTGTGCGGCTACTATCTCCCTTATCAGCTTGCCCGGGGACCGGTGTCGGCGGAGATCTCCCGGGCGGGAACCGATCGGCGCTACCACTGCTCGGGCTTTCTGAACGGTACGGCGGTGAATACCTCCCGGCAGTTTGACAACCTGGTGCTGAATGACGCCGAGCCCTTTGACTGGACTGGAGTCCGTCCCTTTGAACTGGGGGTGATCGCGGGATCCCGGGTCAAGTTTGCCGATCTGTCCGATGCGGAGACCGCAAAGCGCATTGCCGAGGAGGTTACGGAGGATTTCCGTCCCGAGGTGTGCAGGATCATGCAGACTTCGGGGGTGGACATCGGCCTTAAGACCGGGGATCTGTTTGTGCTTTCCGCCCTGCTTCCGGTGTACATCATCCGGCAGGGGAATTTCACCGCCGTGATGAATGGTCAGACTGGGCGCATGGTGGCCAGCACCGGCCGGGAGCGGTTGACCTATCCCTGGCTGGTGGAGCCTACGGTGTATACCCTGCTGATCCTGGTGCTGGCACTGTGCTATTTTGCGCCCTCCGAGGCCCTGGGCCTTACAGTTGTGCCCGGGATCATCATCTTTGCCATCTTCAGCAAAAACGCCAAGATGGTGCGCCGCAGGAAGGTGCTGCGCTCCCAGGTGTCCGCAGCCACCCGGAAGGACGGACTCCTCACGGTGACTGAGGGGCGGGACATTCTGAAGAACCCCTATGACAACACCCCTGTGTTCTTTGAGCCCGGGCCGGACGGCGCGCCGGCTCAGGTCCGGCTGCAGTTTTACGGTTTCTGGCGCATCCTGGTGATGATCATCAATATCCTGATCACCGTCTTCCTGCCGGTTTTCCCCGCTGCCCTGATCCGGCTTCTGATCATGGGCGGTGAGCCCTTCATGGCCAACTTCCGCCCGGAGTACGGGGCTGCTTGGTATGTGCTCGCGGCTTTTCTGGTGCTACTCTACTTCGGCAAGGGGATCCGCCAGGATGTCTATGAGCATCCTGTGATCCGTGCCGTGCAGCCGGACGGCTCCCTGAAGCTGATCGGCCGGCCTGAGGACCGGAAAATCGGCCTGCTGAACATGTTCCTCACCGGTAAGACCGGCGCTGACGGCCGGCCCCTCACCCTGACGGGCTTCATCCGGGAACTGGGCTTCCAGGGAGGCTGCATTCTGGGGGGAAGCCTGCTGTTCCTCCTTTTGGGATCGGTGGGTGCCATCGTCACCCCGGACTGAAGAGGGGCATCCTTCCGGGAGATCTGTGCGGCCTTTCTGGACGAGATCCGGCGGGAGTCCCCCGGGGGGCCGGTCCGGGCAACCGGACCTGATCCGGAGATCCGGGAGGGCCGGCAGCCCCCGGTGAGTGCGCCCGATCCTCAGTGAGTTTGGTTTATTCCTGCCTGTTTGTTTATCATGCAGAGAGCGTGGCACCTGGCGGCGCCGGGTGTCAACTTGCGAACAACTTCTCACTTATAAGTATGTGGATTTGCTAGCATTGACTAAGGCATGTTTCATTCCCGCACTCTGCCTGGACGGCGGACCGGTGCTCCGGCCATGGGCGGGACCGTGCTGCCGCCGGAAAGGCATGCCGGATTTGAGAACCGGTGACTGAGTGGCAGCTTACCCTGGAGATTTGCAATACCATGATTATCGACAAAGTTAAGAACGGAACGGATCTTGTGATTTATCTGTCCGGCCGGATTGACAGCATCACTGCTCCCAACTTCGATGTGGAACTGAAGAGCGCGCTTGTCGGTGTTGAGACCCTGACGCTGGACATGGAGAAGCTTGACTACATGTCCTCCGCCTGCCTTCGGGTGCTGCTCAGCGTGCAGAAGATCATGAACGGCCGCGGCGGCATGAAGGTTGTCCACGTCAATGACGTGATCATGGAGATCTTTGACATCACGGGCTTTTCCGGCATCCTGACCATCGAATAGCGTGCCATTATGGCCAGTGCCGACACTGTCAGCGGAAAAGCCGGCAGGGATCATTCCCTTTCCGTCTCCACCATTGTCTTCCGATCCACTGCCTTTGGAGCCATCCTCCACGGCCTCATCGCCCTGGCGGTGGGGCTTGCCATGTATGTGGTGGCCCTGACCGATCAGTACATCGCCCTCTCCCACAATCTGGCCCGCACCGCCACCATCGCCCTCAAGGATCATTCCGAGGAACTGGAGTCCATAGTCAACCGGGTCATGGCCCGCTACCACACCCTGTCCGATGAGGACCGCCGGAATGTTTACACCGAGGAGGTCCGGCGGAAGTTCTATGATATCTACGCTGAGGACGGCTATCAGAAGATCAAGGACTACATGGATGATTTTCTGAACAACAGCGATCTGTTCGGCGTCTACATCGGAGTCTACGATCCCAAGACCAAAGCCCTGGTTTACATTGTCGATCCTGATGAGAACGAGGACACAGGCATGTATCCCGGCGACTGGGAGCCGGTTGAGGACGAGGAGATTGACGAGTTCCTCAACTGGGGGCTGGACACCTACCACTACAGTATCGACAACACCGAGCGCTGGGGCTGGATCTGCACCAGCGGCTATCCCCTGCGCAACGCCGAGGGGAAAATCATCGCCTTCGTTCTAGCTGATGTGACCCTCCGGGAACTGACCCACAGTATTTGCACCTTCATCTTCTATTTCTCCCTTTCCATGATGCTCCTGGTGGGGCTGTGGACGGTGGCGGAGGTGCTCCACCTGCGGCGCCGGATCGTGGATCCCATCAACCGCATCGCAGCGGCCGCCATGGGCTATGTCCGGGACAAGATCAACAATGTCGACTCCAAGGATCACTTCGCCGGTCTGAACATCAGAGCCGGGACAGAGCTCAGGAGTCTGGTTCATGTGATGGCCGACATGGAGAACAACATCTCGGAGTTTGAGGATCACCTGACCACCATGACTGCCGAGAAGGAGCGCATCCAGACGGAGCTCTCCCTGGCCACCCGGATCCAGGCGGACATGTTGCCCAGCACCTTTCCCGCCTTTCCCGACCGGGATGACTTTGACATCTATGCCATCATGGAGCCGGCCAAGGAAGTGGGCGGCGACTTTTATGACTATTTCCTCCTGGACAGCAGCCACCTGGGACTGGTGATCGCCGATGTCTCCGGCAAGGGGGTGCCGGCTGCGCTGTTCATGATGATGGCCAAACTGCTGCTGCGCAATGCCCTCATGGAGGGCATGAGCCCCTCCGCCGCCCTGACTGAGGTCAACGAGGCCATCTGCCGCAACAACCGGGAGGAGATGTTTGTCACGGTGTGGACGGGCATCCTTGATCTGTGCACCGGCGTCCTCACCGCCGCCAATGCCGGCCATGAGTTTCCCATTGTGCGCCATCCTGGAGGGATCTTCGAGATCCTGAAGGACAAGCATGACTTTGTGGTGGGCGGCATGCCGGGGATCAAGTACCGCCAGTATGAGATTACCCTGGAGCCCGGATCCTGCGTCTTCCTGTACACCGACGGTGTGGCGGAGGCCACCGGGGAAAGCCTGGAGCTTTACGGTCTGGAGCGGACCGTCCAGGCTCTGAACTCCGTGCAGGAGCCCGGCCCCCGAAAGCTCTGCGAGGCGGTTTTCAGCAGTGTGAACGGTTTCGTCCAGGACGCGCCGCAGTTTGACGATATCACCATGCTGTGCGTCACCTATGATAAGAAGTTTGAGCTGAAGGACCAAGACATGCCTGCCAGAAGCATCACTGTCAAATCCACCATGGACCAGTTGGAGCCGGTCACCGCCATGGTGACGGACTTCCTGGACGCCCAGGACTGCTCCAAGCGCATAAAGCACCAGATGTGCGTGGTGGTGGATGAGATCTTCAGCAACATTGTCAACTATGCCTATGTGCCCGAGGTGGGGGATGTGCACGTGGAGATCTCCTGCGGCGCCCAGCCCGCTTCCATTGATGTCTCCTTTGCCGACAGCGGCAAACCCTTCAATCCCCTCCAGTGCACTGATCCGGACGTCTCCCTGGAGGCGGATGAGCGGGAGATCGGCGGTCTGGGGATCATGATGGTCAAGAGGCTGGTGGATGAGATGAAATATGAGTACCGGAACTGCCAGAACGTGCTGACGGTGAAGAAGTTTTTTTAGCATGCTACTTCCCGGCAGGAACTGCCGGGGACGGGACGGCCGGTGCAGGATCGGCTGGTGATTGGATAGATTGTGAGGACAGTAGAGGTTATATTCTGCTATGAAGTCAAAAGGAAGGCTTGGAGAAGAGTTCACCGAGGATATTCTTAATCCCGGCAGTGTGGTGGTCTCGTGTGTCAAAATTTCATCGGTGATGATCCTTTCTGCCGTTCTGTGCTACTTTCTCTTCCGGAACATGGAGCAGAATCCCACCGAGTGGGTGCTGATCAGCAGCACGGTGCTGGGGCTCTTTTTCCTGCTCCCCCTGGTGCTCCTGGCGGTGCGGCGGCTGGAGAATCAGAGCCGGCGGATCCTCTCCCTGCAGCATCATATGATCAAGACCATTGCCGACGTGATTGAGGAGCGGGACTCCAGCACCGGCGGTCACATTGTCCGCACTGCCAACCTGGTGGAGATGCTGCTGAACGGTATGGCCGGCAATCCCAAGTTCCCCCAGGTGACCCAGGCCTACATTGAAAAGGTCAAGGAAGCCGCCCCCCTCCATGACGTGGGCAAGATCAAGATCCCCGACAATGTGCTGAACAAGCCTGGCAAACTGTCTGCCGTGGAGTATGAGGTCATGAAGAAGCATTCCGAGTTCGGTGCCGATCTGATCCACCGCTGCATCAAGGATCTGAACGATCGCAACTACTTCTCCATTGCCTACAACATTGCCCTGTTCCATCATGAGCGCTATGACGGCAGGGGTTATCCCACGGGCATGTCCGGGGATCAGATCCCCCTGGAGGCCCGGGTCATGGCTTTGGCTGACGTTTATGACGCCCTGGTGTCACCCCGGGTGTACAAGGAGCCCTTCCCCAAGATCAAGGCCATTGAGATCATCAAGGAGGGCAGGGGAACCCAGTTCGATCCGGATCTCACGGACATTTTCATTGACTGCGTGAAGAAGAGGCAGGATCTCTGAGCTCGGAGATCCGGCGCGGGATCTGACTGCCGGATCTGATGGCTTCCCGGGCGGATCATCTGCCTGGCTCTGCCGCAGATCAGATCCCCCTGATCAGATCTGCGTTTGACGTTTTGTACCAAGGAGCTCCTCCATGTTTCCGGGAGGATTTTTTTTTGAGCGGCAGGTCTGGCCGGATCAGGATCCGCGGCCTAGAATTTTCCCGGATCCGGCCGGGAAAAAACGCCGTTTAAAATCCGCAGAATCCGTGCAACGCACGGGGTGCCCTCACGACCTTCCACCCGATCTTATGGGAGAATTTCAGATCTGATCTGCATCTCCTGCCGCCTGAATTTCTGTTACTGTCCGCCTTTGGTTCCGCCCGGCTTCGGTTATTGCCGGTTCTTTTTCAGGCTGGTCAGGAAACTCTCCAGTTTGAAGGTCCGGAAAGGCTTTTCCTTTTCCGGGGAGGCCTGCCGGTTATCCTGGGAAGTGGACTCCTGATCTCCGGGAGCATCCTTCTCTCCAGTGCCGGTTTCAGCGCTCTCCTCTGGTTCCGGGAGATCCGGGAGGATGCTTAACATCTTCTCTGCCGCTTCGGGCTTATCGTCTCCGGGTTCATCCTCCTCTTCATCATACTCGGGATCCTGCCAGGATCCGGAATCCTGCTCTCCGGATGAATCTCCGGATCTGGCCGGGGAGGATGAGGTCAGGTATTTTTCCAGCAGGAAGGAGCGGAATTCACTCCGGGGCTTCACGGAGGGGGCGGGAAAAAAGGAAAAGGCGAAGGGTGAGGGCGACCCGGAGGCGGGACGCTCCTCTTCCTGCGCAAATTCATGCTCCTGCTGGTGATCTGTAGCCGGGACTGGCGGATCATCCTCCGGATCGGGTGCTGATCTGGACTGGGGCGGTCTCTCGGCAAAGGGCGAGTCGCCGTCCGGATAGGGTGAACTGTCCGGGGAGTGGGTTGACCGGGGCTGGGACGGTCTCTCGGTAAAGGGCGAGCCGCCGTCCGGATAGGGTGAATTGTCCGGGGAACGTGATGACCGGGGCAGGGGCGGTCTCTCAGTAAAGGGTGAGCCGCCGTCCGGATAGGGTGAATTGTCAGGAGGAGGCTGTGTCTCCGGATATGGTGAGCCGTCAGGGTACGGCGAACTGTCCGGGTTCAGTCGGGTGCCTGGACTGCCATTCTCAGCCATGCCGGTTGTGGCACTGTCTTTGTTCCGGGATCTTTTCCGTGAGCGCCGGCACTGGGACAGGATCTGCTCCAGTTTGAAGGATCCGCTGGCAGCAGTGCCGCTCCGGGGGATGGCTATGGCCGGGTTGATCATGAACTGGGGAGTGCTGCCGGAGCCTAGCTTCCTGCCCCGGGCTGATGAGGGTGTGCCCTGGCCGCCGGTATCCTCCGGGATCGGTGAGCCATGCTGTTTCATGGTGTCATCCGGCCGGGCCATGGCATCGTGGAGAGTGGGACTGTCCGGCGAGAGACTGGGCTGGGGAGAACTGACGGATCCCGGCGCCATTGCTGTATCTGCTTTCGGCTCTGTGCCCGGGGCTGGGGCCGGTGTGTCATTGCCGCAGATATCCTCAAGGCCGCCGGTCCATCTTTCCAGATTTCCCCCGCTGGCAACCAGCTGGCTCCAGGCATCATTGCGGATCTCTGGAAGCTCCTCCTCTTCGGTCCACGTTTCCAGACCGACGACGGGGCTGGGCTGGGGCTCCGAGGGCGCCTCTCCGGGGACGCAGTAGAACATCCCCATGCCGAAGCGGGAGCCGTAGCCCAGCATTATGGGTCCCGTTACCAAGCGGGCGAACTCAATTTTCACGGAGAACCTGATGGGCACCTTGGGCTTCCGGTCACCCCGGTTCAGGATGGTGGCGTCGTTTTCCAGAAACAGCACCCGGATGCTCCGGATCCCGGCGGTGATCCCCAGATCCCGGAGCTCCTTCGCAATCTGCCCCTCGATACTGTTGGCACCGGTCTTTTTCACAAACCTGGGGGGAACAAAGGGGGTCAGGGTCCGCCAGACACAGGAGCATCCTGCCAGCTGGGCGAAGGGCCGCAGCAGGTTCAGGTTGAGGTTGGCCAGGAACCGGGCGCAGTTCACCGGGGCCAGGGTCATGGACTCCGGGCCGTATTTCAGGAGCAGCTCCCGTCTGAGGAGGGAGCGGAGCCGGTTGGAGAACTCCTCCCGGAGCCACAGTGCGGCACCTACAATTTTCTCCCCATCTCCCACAATGGGCAGGATGTGGATATGGCTGTTGCTGTCGTCGGGAAGGCTCTGATCCGGCTGCATTCCGGTGACCAGGCGGATGAGCTCCGGATCACTGGTGCTGGAGGTCACGTGCTTCACCAGGGTCTTGTGCAGCGTGTCGGTGAAGGTGATGACCTTGGTGACAGAGGGGTGGGAGCCGGCGGTGATGCAGTATTTGAACAGTTCTCCCCTTACCGGGAACCAGTTGTCCTTCGAATAGTAGGGGGACTTGACCATCAGATCCCCGGCCAGATCCGGCAGATGCTCCATGGAGCCGTCCCAGAGACTCAGGATCCTGTTCACAGCGCCTTCGGGCAGGATCTTCACCTGGAGTTTCCGCCCGCAGTTCCTGACACTCAGGAGATCCGATCCCAGGGTGGTTCCGTTGACGAAATCCATCAGCCTTTCCCTTGCGAGCATGTCCAGATCCTGGCGCTCAAAGGGCGCCAGGAAGATCCCTCCCAGGGGGTGTCCGGTGATTTCCTGGGCCGTGGCCTCCAGGGTGGTTCCCCGGCAGCCGTTGTTCAGCATCCGCTGGAGGGGAATGAGACTGCCGTACCTCATCAGGCTGAAGAAGAAGCACACTGAGTCCGCCTTGGTGTGCTGATCGTAGCTCCAGATGAGCGGCTGCTCCATGGCCAGGTGCAGGAGCTCCATGACCAGGTCACGGGATCTGGAGGTGGACTTGAGCATCCCCCGGAGGAGAATAAAGATCAGCAGCGCGGGATCATAGATGTGCAGTGCCAGTCCCCCGGTTCCCAGGAGCTTGGCGTTGTTATTCCTGTCCGCGGCGGAGCCGTGGCCGTAGTCTATGATCTCGATCGCTAACATGATGAGGTGAGTTTCCCTACTGCTGTGTTGAAATCCTGCACCAGGGCACCGGAATTGTTTTCCGCAGTGCAGAATTTGGTCACTGCGCCCTGGGAGTTGAAATAGATGTTGGCACGGCAGTGCTCGCAGATCTTCCTGCCGGTGAGGCGGTCAGGCAGATCCCGGGTGACGGTCACCGTCAGGCAGTAGCCGGACTTCTGCCGGAGGGTGAGCTGACCGCCGATCCCCTGGGCCACTTCCCGGAACTTGTCCAGGATCTCGGTTTCGGCCTCGGTCAGGTGGATCTCCGCCTCGGTGACTTCCTGCCGGGGATAGATCTTTCCGGTGAGACCCGCCAGAGCCTCCGCTGTTCCCGGGGGCAGAGCCGGGGATCCCAGGAACTGGCATTTGGTAATTTCCTGCTTCTTGTTGTAGTACGCCAGCAGCTCGGCGCTTCCCCCCGCCGGGAGACTCACGGTGTAGCGCTCCTGGTTCTGGTGGTGGGTCGCCTTCACCAGGGTCATGCCCAGGGGGTGCAGGGCCTGGTGGATCTGCTCCGCCATCCACCATAGCAGGGACTGCCGGCTGACGATCCCCAGGCGCATCATGTCCCCCTGCTCCAGAACCGGCGCAGCGGCCGGGGGCGGGATCTTACCGGGATCCCGGGAGAAGGGCGCATTCTGAGCCAGTCCGGATCCCTGTCCGGGGGCATTGTCTGCTGGGGCGGGCACGGCCCCGGCTCCAGGTCCGGAACGTCCGCCGGCGCCGGTGAGATCCGGGATCACCGGCCTGACATCATCCAGGGGATCATAGCCCGGGGTGATGATCTTGATGTTGGAGAAGCGGGAGATCTGCTGGGGGTTGATGACAAACAGCCGCTTCTTGGCCCGGGTGACGGCAGTATAGTACCAGTGGAACAGATCCTCCGAGCCCTTCCGGCTGTTGCTCAGGGCGTAGAGGAACACATTGTCCCATTCGTTGCCCTGGGCCTTGTGGCAGGTGATGGCGTAGCCGTAGCGGACCCGCACCGCTTCCCGGAGGCTGACGGCATTGAGGTAGTCCTGGGAGCTGTGATCCGGGTTCCGGAGATGGGAGTTGATGTAGATCTGCAGGGCGCGCCGCTCATGGAGGGGCAGTTCGGGCTCGTCGCACAGGAGATCATTGAGCAGGATCCAGCAGTCAAAGTCCACAATGCTGCCGCTGGGCTCCTTCTTCCGCAGGTGCACCCGCTGGACCCTAAGGGTGACATCTGTCCGGACATGATCCTGATCGGCGGCCGTCAGCAGGAGATCCCTCTCAGATCCCGGCGGCAGATCCCGGCGCAGGAGTTTGACATGCTGGCGCACCTCAAAATGCTGGGGCAGGATCTCCGCCACCTGGACAAAGGCGCCGTTGGCCAGGTAGATCTCGTCCTGGAGGTAGGTGTTCTGCACCACCAGCAACTTGTCTTTCTTCGCCAGCAGCGGGGCGCAGGCCCCGAAGATGTGCTGCCGCATCCGGCTGTTGATCTCGTATGCTTCCCGGTTGCTGAAGGTGAGGAACTCACAGGAGCTGAGCACCCGGTTGCCGCACACGGCAAAGCAGATCCGGATGATCTCGTCCTGGATCCGGGGATCATAGCTGGGGGAGGTCAGGATATCCTCCGGGATGGTGTTGCTCCTTCCGGTGCGGATGCTGTCGGTCAGCAGGGTCACGTCTCTGCCGGGGGTGATCTTAAGCTCCAGGTAACTGCCCCGGCGGATGGACTCCCGGATCTCCGTGGCATTGCCCAGGATGGAACTGCCAGCGTCCTGCCTGATCACGTCGGTAAGCTCATATTCCTGGGCCGTCACCTGATAGTGCTCCGCCAGGTACTCCCTGGTCAGGGCCGGGGACATGTTCATTTTCACCGGAAACAGCTGGGCCGGATCCCCGCAGAAGATGATCCGGTTCCGGTGGCCCGAGGACTCCCCGCACCGGGTGTATGCCATGATATCGTCCAGGAGGCACCCCGATCCGAAGCGGAAGGTGTCCATCTCGCTGTAGGCGTTGCCTATCATGGAGGCCTCGTCAAAGATGAACACATGCCCGGTCTGCTTCCGGCCCTCCGGCAGCGGAGGCAGAGGCCGCAGGGGGACGATGTATTTCCGCCGGGCCATGCCGTCTTCCCCGGAGACAAAGGTCTCCAGCTCCGGCTTGCCCTGCTCCTGGCTGCGCCGGGCCGCCTCGTCGGCGCTGAACCCCGAGTCAAAGTCCCGGGTGGTGCCGGATCCCTTCCTGATGGTGGGGGTGTCGTAGATCCCCCGGTGGACGGTGGTGCAGCGGGGACAGCCGGTGAGCTGGTGCAGCACCATGGCGGCCTTGCCTGTGGGGGCGAACAGGCTGAAGCCGGCGCCACTTTCCCCCAGGGAAGCGAAGTAGTCGCTGATGAGGGCCAGCACGGTGCTCTTGCCGGTGCCGGCGTAGCCCTTCAGGATGAAGACGTCAGCGGAGTCCTGCTCCAGGAAACGGCTAATCATGGTGATGAGGGTTTTCTGGGAGGGGGTCAGGATCAGGGGCGGCCGCTGATCCCCGGCGCTTTCCGGGAAAGCGTCTGCCGGGGATCTCAGACTGGAGCACGGCCCGGCGGCCACCGTCCCGGCGCCGGGGATATGCCCCCGGTAGGAGGCGGCAAAGGCCTCCAGGGATATGCATTTCCCCGGGCTGTCTGCGTTATCCGTGCGGTCCAATTGCCTTTCTTCCCTCCAGCGTGGACATGGGATCCCCATCATGTGAAGCCTATCAATTTTCAGCCAAGTTATCTGTGCCGGCAGTCATGTTTCAGTCCCCGCCGCTGGAAAACCCCGGTCCGGGACTGTTAATTTAGTGTTCTGGATCATGGGAGGAGCTAAGCCATGGAAAGCCAGGAGAACACGCTTCCGGAGCCTGACAAGCTGGCCCAGGAGGCCCGGAAGGAGATCAACACCGCCTTTGCCATTTCCCCGGATCTGGTGTTGGCCTACCGCCGGTGCCGCCGGGAGTGCTGGCTGCGCTTCCACGATGAGAGTGCCCTCCGTTCTGATGAGCCCGACGAGCCTCCGCCGCCCATGGATATTGAGCTTGATCTGGAGGACGGCAGCCGGGCGGTCCTCCACGAGATCCTGCGCATGACTTCCCGGGATCAGCTCCTGCGCTCGGTTATTCCGCTGTGCGCACTGCCCAGCGGGGCCCTGGCCATCCTGGTCCTCAGCGGCACCATGTCAGCGGAGGAGTGCCGGCTCCGCCTGGCCTTTGACTCCTATGTCCTGGAGCAGAACGGCATCGGCTGCTCCACCGGGCTTATCCGCAGCCGCCGGGGCACCTTGTGCGAACAGGTGGAGATCACTGAGCATGACATGACGGAGCTGGTCCGGCTGCTCAACGGGGTTTATGAACTGATCCGATCCGCCAGGGCACCGGTGGCCAAGGACGCCTCCGCAGTGTGCGACTCCTGCCGGATCGCCGGGATCTGCCTGCCGGACGAGGGGAATGTCCTTCTGGGCTATGACGAGATGTCCGGGGAGATGCGCCGCTCCTTCTTTGCCCCCCGGGAGGATCGGGAGCCCTTTTACATCACCACCAACGGAGCCCGGGTGGGGATCTCCGGGGAGAAGCTGGTGATCCGGACTGAGGAGAAGGAGATCTCCAAGCCCCTGGGTGAGGTGGGCAGCCTGGTGCTCATGGGCAACATCCAGGTCACCACCCAGGCCTTGCGCCAGCTGTGCGATCAGGAGATCCCGGTACTTTACTATTCCTCCAACGGCTGGTTTTACGGCATGACATCCGGCAGCCGCCTGGGGGTCCGCAACGCCATTTCCCTCAGGGGCCAGATCCTCTGCGCCACCGATCCCGGCTCCGCCGCAGCCATCGGCGGCTCCATGATCAAGTCCAAGATCCACAACCAGAGGGTGCTGATCCTCAGGAACCTGAGAAACCTTCCCGATCATGACTACTGGAAGGATGTCTCCTCCCGGCTCATGCGCCTGCAGAAGCGGGTGCTCCGGGCCCGGGAGCCCGCCACCATCATGGGCTATGAGGGTGAGGCCGCGGCCATTTACATGGACGGTCTGTCCCGGTTTGTCGCCCGCCAGGGCGGCTTTGTCATGGACGGACGCAACCGGAAGCCGCCCCGGGATCCGGTGAACTCCATGCTGTCCTTCGGCTATGCGCTCCTGGAGCGGGATCTCACCGCAGCGGTGCTGGCTGAGGGGCTCAGCCTGTGGATCGGCTTCCTCCACTCCCAGCGCAGCAGCAAGCCGGCCCTGGTGCTGGACATTATGGAGGAGTTCCGGCCCCTGGTGGTGGACTCCATGGTGATCAACATTGTTTCCCGGAATTACCTGACTCCAGGAGACTTCACCTTTGAATACCGGCAAGGGGAAAACGGTGAGCAGATCGCTGTCAGATGCACCATGGTCCCCGAGGCCCGGAAGAAGTTCATCAGACTTTATGAGAACAAGGTTCAGAGCCTGATCACCCATCCCGAGTTCGGTTACAAGGTCAGCTGGCGCCGGTGCTTCACCCTGCAGGTCAAGATCCTGTGCAAGGTCCTCCGGGGAGAGCTGGACCGGTACCAGGGCATGGAGACCAGATAGGGCGGAAGACAGCAGGCCGGGCAGGAATGATCCAGGGGAGGGAGCACAGTGCGAAAATTTCATATTGTTGCCTATGACGTTTCCGATGACAAACTGCGGCGCCGGGTGTGCAAGTTCCTGGAGGGCCACGGGGAGCGGTTGCAGTATTCGGTCTTCTGCTGCCGGCTCACGGAGCGGGAGCTGGCAAGCCTCAGGCGGGAACTGACGGAGCTGATCAGTCCGGAGCCCGAGGCCACGGTGATTTTTGTCCAGGCCGGGGATGTCAGGGACATGTGCTCCCAGCCGGATATCCTCTGGATCGGCAGGGATGCGGCGGATTTCTCCTCCACCAATGTGCTGTGAACCTGGGATGCCCGGTTTGAGTGTGATCTGTGCCGTGTTTTGTGTCTGTTTGTGACAGATGCTGTTTTTCTGGCGTGTTACTGCGGCTGTTTCTTGCAGAATGGCGGCTGGAGGCATAGCATCCGTTGTTCAGCCCTCCTAACGGAGTGGATGGCGGCTGTGTGATCCGGTCCCGGGCGCCGGGGCGGATCCTGGGAAGTGTGTGAAGAGGAAGAGCAGAGTGACGGGTATTTATCTTTTTGAGGCCAAGTCTATCCAGGCTTATCTGGGACGGGCCGGAAAGCTCAGGAATGTGGTGGAGATAAGCAACGCCCTGGCCGGTCTGATGGATGATTCCACGCAGAGCATGCTTTTCGGCGTCCTGGAGAAGGCAGGTCTGGCCGATCTATCCGATCTGGCGATCTTTAAACCCGAGGCCAGCGGCAACCCCAAGATCCAGATCCGTTTCACCCGGGCCAAGGGCGGTGCCTTCTACTGCTGGAGTGACAGTCCTGAACTGCTCCGGAAACTGCGCACCTGGTGGCTGCTGTTTTTTCAGGAGGCCTTCCCGGAGATGGCCTACTGTGACGCCCTGGTGACGGATGATGACAAGGATCTCAAGGTTCAGAAGGGGGATTTTCACGGCCTTCTGAAGGCGGCCTTTAGTGCCCTGCAGCAGAGTGCCAGCACTTCCCCGGTGCCCTTTCCCAGGGCCACGGCGGTGGTGCAGTCGACTCCCCGGACCGGATCTGCGGCCGTCCGGACCAAAGGGGGGGAGTATCAGGATCTGCCCACTGTGAGGATCCGGCAGATGTTGTTAAGCGGGCGGTATGACTGGTTGCAGTACCGCCTTTATGACAAAGCTCTGGGAGAGTGCACAGATCGGGATGAGGTGATCAACTGCCTGAAGGACACTTTTGACAGTTTCAGCAGATCCCGGAGTGAGAACGACATTGCCCTGATCCATCTGGACGGCAATGGCATGGGCCAGATCCTGATGAAGCTCCGGGAGCATCTGAAGGACAGAGATAGGGACGACTACAGCACCGAGATGCGCCGGTTCTCCGAAATGCTGGAGGATGTGACCATCAGGGCGGTGCAGAAGGCCACCGGGGAGATGCTACGCCGGGCAGGCTTTTCCGTGGACAGTCCGGATCGGGTGCCGGTTTTCCGGCCCCTGGTGGTGGGCGGCGATGATCTCACGGTGCTGGTGGATCCCAAATATGCCTATGACTTTGTCATCGACTACTGCCGGGAGTTCCGCCTAGCCTCCCGCGAAGCGATCCTAAAGAACGAACTGCTAAAGAAGGTTCTTGAGGGTGGCGGGCTGCCCCCCTATCTGACAGCCAGCGGCGGGATCCTCTTCAACAAGAAATCCCACCCCTTCTTCAACAGCATCCGCCTGGTGGATGGGCTGGCGGAGCGGGCCAAGAAACTCACCAAGCTCCGGCCCGGGGACGGGGACTACACTCCGGAGGAACGTAGACTGATCTGCTCTGAACTGTACGGTGGCGGCGGGGACGGCAGTTCACGCCTCTATTCGGCAGTGGCGGTCTTCAGGATGTCCACGGCGGCTGCGACCTTAAACGTTGACAGCCTGATCAGCACCGGACGCACCCGGACATTCACGGGCTCTGAGAACACAGCGATCAGCACCGGTGACTGTGTCTATTTTGTCTGCCGGGATGAGTTTGCAGACGAGGCAAGGGACAGGATCCTCACCCTTGAGGATATCAGGGATGCGGTGACTGCTGGAGATGAGCGGACACGTTCCAAGATCTTTGCCGGTCTCAGGCAGATCACCGGGCACATGATGAACGGGGATGTGGACGAGTGGCAGCGGGAGTTCCGCCTGATGGCCAACCGGGATTACATGAAGAATGTTGAGGAGTTAGCGGACCGCATGAACCGGTGGGTCTATGCCTGGTCCCGGATGAACATGGCCAGTCCCGATTTCGGCAGTGACCGCGGATTGGAGTCGCGGTTTGTGCGTCCGGCTGGGAAGCATGACGGTACTGCTAGGAAGTTCTCCGTCCTGGATGATCTGATCGTCGCACACCATTACATCAGCGGAGGCCCTCTGACGAAAATGCGGAAGGACAGTCAGGAACTGGGTGAGAACTATTGGGATGATGAGGAGATCTGACAATGCCGGACAGTTCGCTTGTGAAATATGATTTGACAGTCAGTTTTCTCGGTTACTGGTTTGTGGGTACCGGCAGGGAAAGTGGCGCCTACAGTGACGAGTCAGTCCTCAGGGACAGCAGCGGTTTTCCCTATGTTCCCGGCAAGTCCCTGAAAGGTGTGTTCCGGGAGGCCTTTGCCAGTGCAGCCGAGGCCGGATGGTTTGACGCCTTCAATACCCGCGGGATCAGCCGGGAAGAGTTTGCCAAGGAACTGACCGGGCTGATCTTCGGCCGTCCCGGGGCAAAACTGAGCACACGGAATACCGGGCTCGGGAAGATGGAGGACAGCACCGGCGCAGAAACCGGTGACGACAACGGTGGGATAGGTACGGCAAGTGTTGCAGACGAGCTTCTGACTGAGGGGCTCATCCACTTCTCCAACGGTGCTATTCCCCCGGGAGTGCGGGAGCGGATCACCCGCTCTGGAATCGCCGACTCTGGAGGCGCTGAGCACCTGTTTACCACCATCAAGAACACGGCCATTGACAAAATTACGGGCACCGCCGGGGACAAAAGCCTCAGAACCATGGAGGTGGTGGTGCCCCTGCACCTGCATGCCGAGCTTTCCCTGGACGCTCCCTATCCGGATCAGGAGAAGGCCATGCCGGTGAGGGCGGAGGATCTGCGGCAGATCGCCGGTATGTTCGGTGATGTGGCAGCCCTGATCACCGAGATCGGCGGGAAGCGGCGCCGGGGATTCGGGCGCTGCATCTGGAAACTGGTGCCAATGGAGGACTGAGGATGGCTACAGAAAGCGCAAGCAGGAGATATTACTACAGGGCAGTGCTTCTGGATCCGGTGTCCATGAGTGCCAGCCACAGCAGCGACTACAGCCAGATCTGCCTGGACTGCATTCCCGGCAGCGCCGTTGCCGGCGCCCTGGCGGGAAGACTCTACCGGGGCTATGCCCGGGAAAATAAGGAGCGGCAGCAGATCCTGGATCGGCTTTTTCAGAACAACGAGGCAGTCTTTGCCAATGCCCTCCCCCTGACGGACGAGGGGCTGGCCGTCCTGCCTGCCCCCAGCTGCCTGTATTATGAGAAGGGTACTGAGGAAGGTGTGGCACCCTATGTGAACCGGGCGGCCACGCAGCAGGGTGAGAAGCAGCTGAATCAGGTCCGGTCGGGCTACCTGAACTCAGTGGGAGGCAGGCATTCGGTCCGCCGGAGCTCTGTCACCAAGACCGCCATTGACCGCACAACCAAGACTGCATCGGACAGCCAGCTCTTCACCCTGAACTTCATTGAGCCGGGCACTGTGTTCTGGGGCTATGCGGACATTCCCCAGGACGTTGCCGGGGATCCGGAACTGGCAGGGGAGATCACCTCCTTCCTGAACTCCGTGATCCGCATTGGCAAGTGCCGCTCCAGTGAGTTCGGCCGGGTGCGGCTGGAACTGCTGGATCAGGAACAGACATCTGGCGCCGTGGATGCGGCATTCCATGCGCCGGCAAACCTGGGAGATCGGCTTTGCCTCTGGTGCCTCAGCGACGTTGAGTTTGTGGATCTTGCCAGCGGTGCCGGAACCTTTGTGCCCCAGGCCTCCAACCTGTGGCTGGGGGATGATCAGACGGGCAAATGTACCTTCTGTCCGGAAAAGTCCTTTATCCGCACCTCCAGGATCCGGAGTTTCAACCGCAAGCGCAACGGCTATGACGGGGAGAAGTGCCTGGTGAAGCGGGGCAGCATCATCGCCTTCGAACTGAAGAATGGCGGCTCCCTGGATACAGCGGATCTGGTGAAGATTGCCCGGGAGGGCATCGGCCTGGGACGCCATCAGGGTCTGGGCAGGGTGCTGGTGAATCCCGCCTGGATTGACCGGGAGATCCTTGAGCCGGGGAAGCCGGGCAGTGAACTCTTCCCGGAGCTTCGGATCCCCATGGCCGGGAAGACGGGAGGTGCAGCCTGTGCCGAAGCCTGCGAGGGTGAGTACGGCTATCTGGAAGACTATGTCGCCAGAAGATCTGAGGCTGATTGGAAGCTTATTGGCTTCAGAAGGGAGGCAGCAGACATCATCGAAGTGATCCGGGATCTCTATCTCCAGGCCCGGCAGTGTAACAGTGCCGCCTTCCAGGGCGGTGCCGCTGGAGAAGCCGATTACGGTCCCAACAACAGCCAGTGGTCCCAGATCCATGAGGCGGTCATTAGGGGCGGATCTGACGACGGACGCGAGCTTAAGTACTGCGCGGCTGAACACGGGAGTGTTGAAGACAAGCTTAAGGGCGACACGGAGAAGCAGCGGGAGACCAACCGCACCACCTGGGATGTTCATTTTGCCTGGAAGGACAATGCCAACACCACCTTTGCCAAGGAGTTCCTGAAGATTGCCGGGGACAGCAGACTCGGTGCCCTCAAACTTGCCTTCGACAAACTGAGGCTCTTTGATCTTTCTAAACCCGGAGAGCTCACACGGCTTTCCCGGGAAATGAGGAATATGTAGGAGAGATGAGATTATGAAGATCATAATGCTGGCGCGTGTCGCCGTTGAAACCGTTTCTCCTCTGGCCGTCTGCTCCGGTGACCGGGATCTCCTGTCCAGCGACTCCCTGGCCCGGGACTGGAACGATCTTCCCTATTTGCCGGCAACTTCCCTGACCGGCGTGTGGCGGAGTGTCATCGAGGGAATGCAGACCCTGAATGCCAGCGATCCTGACAATAGGTCTCTGAAGGTGCAGCCTGGTGAATGGTTCGGTTATGCCGATGATCGGCAAGGGAAATCAATGGCCTCCCGGATCATCCTGTCCGACGGCCTGCTTTTGGACAGCAACTCCCGCCTTCCTGGGCAGTCCCGGGACGGCCTGCTCCTGCCTTTGGATCATGCTGTCGGGGATGATCCGGTGTACCGCCTGGTCAGCAAGGCCGCCGAGAACGACTATGTCCGTCCCCACTGCCGTCTGAATGCCCGCCGGGTCTGCCATGACGGCGCCCTGTACCACAGCAAGGTGCTGCCCACGGGGCTGCGCTTTGCCTTTGATGTCCGGTTTGAACTGAAGACCCTGGAGGAGCAGGAGACGTGTCTCAGGTTTCTGGAGTTCTTCCGTTCCGGGTATTTCTCCCTGGGATCCAAGACTGCCAACGGCCAGGGCAGGCTGAAGGTCATTGGCCAGAAGGTGGAGATCTTTGATCTGGAGGCCTGGAAGGACAGGCCTGGCGAGATGGCCCGGAAGATGCGGGAGTTTCTGCTGGAGCGCCAGGTTGCTGTGGATCCACCTGCCGATGTGGCATTTGCCCCCTCCCGCTCCTGGAATATCCGCCTGAGCTCCCAGGGAACCATGCGGGTTGGCACCGGCAGTTCTTCCAGGAAGAACTTCAGGGGAGCCTCCCAGGAAAGGGAATTCGGGTTCATGAAAGGGGAGGCCAGTGACGAGAACAATGTGCAGCACTGCTACTCGGAGACCCGCCTGCGGTGGAACGGCAGCAAATACCAGGATCAGATTGCCCAGATAGTCATTCCCGGCAGCACCATCAAGGGGATCCTGGCCCACCGGACCATGTACCATTTTCTCCGGAACGCGAAAATGTTTGCGGGCACGGGTGATGAGAACCACAGGGATCCAGCAGCAATGCTCAGGGCCCTGCTGAACAATGAGACGCCGCCTGCTGAGCTTGAGCCTTATTACCGGCTCTTCGGGGTGAATGATCCCGGGGATCAGAAGCTGTCACGTTCCGGAGCCCTGATGGTCAGCGATGCGGTGGTGGAATGCCGGTCCATGATCACCCGCATGCACAACCGGATCGACAGGTTCACCGGGGGAGTCATGCCTTCCGGGCTTTTCGGCCAGGTGCGGCTGGTGGATCCCTCCTTCACTGTGAACATCCGCCTGCGACCCCAGCGTTTCCACGATCTGAAGGATGCTGCGATCATGAAGTCCTTTGAGGACACCATCTATGATCTGAAAAACGGGTTTCTGAATATCTGTGCGGGATCCGGCCGGGACACCGCCGTCTTCACCGGAACTGACTGCCAGGAGGACAGCCATGACTGAACTATCCAAGGAAGAGCTTGATGCCCTGGTCCGGGGCACAGACGAACTGATGAGTGAGACTTCCGCCGGGGAGCAGGAGGCTTTGGCCGGACACGAGGTTCGGAGGCTTGAGGTCACCTCCAGTCAGCCAGATGGAGAGGATGCGCTGCTGGCTGAACTCTCCAAATTCATTGACGGCAGGACTGAGGTGGATCACTGGATCATGTTCTCTGACTGTGTGGAGGCCGGGCTCAAACTGGAGCTGGGTGCTCTGAAAGAGAAAAAAGGCCGGATCCAGGAGGCGGAGTTTTATCTTGCAGATCTGGGCCAGACTCTGAAGATCCGGCGGATCGCCGGCACCCGGTTTCTCCTGAATGTCTACACCTGCGACGGATCCGGGGGGAAGGACATGGTGTGCACGGATCTTTCGGTGTGTGTCCGGCAGGATCTGGCGCACCGCAACGGGGTGAAGGGCAAGATCTGCTACCGGAACTGGTACCGCATGAGCAGTGAGGATGCCGGCCGGATCGAGCCTTATGTCCAGCAGTTCATCGGTTTCAGCAGGGAGGCTTAGGAGAAATGGAAAACAATTTGCGAAACAAGACTCCTGTGAGGCGTCAGAGAACCCCCATAGTTGTTCCCTACAATTTTGCTCCGGTTTCATCGTGGTTTTTCAGACCAGGTTGGGCCGATCAGGTTTCCAGTGATATTCCCTTTGAAGACGGCATTTCAGGCCGCATTGACTATGAGCTTACCAACAGTTCTCCGCTCTGCGTGGGCCACCGGGTTGAGATGGCGGACAAGAGCGGGGTGAAGCACCTCATCTGGGAGAAGGATCATGAAGGCCGGTATGTAATTCCCGGAAGCAGCGTCAAGGGCATGCTGAGAAATGCCCTGGAAATTGTTTCCTTCTGCAGAATGAGCTTTTTCCATGACCGGAAGCATGCCTTCCGCCTAAGCATCAGTGATGTGAAGGGAGAAAAGAGCCGGTTTGATCTGGCACCTGTTTTTGTCCGCCCTAAGGTAAATGCTCCGGGCACCTGGGAATATCTTGCTGCTGTTGCCGAACCTGACGACAAGCCTGTCTCGGCTTCCGTTTCGGCAGAATCCCTTGGCCGGATCCTCAATGTGACGCCGGCAGAAGCTGCAACCATGACAGCAAAGGAGAAGTACCGGAAACTGTATGGGGTGCTTGGTCTGGGTGAGGATGAACCCATGCCTTTGCTTTACGCAGTCCTAGAGAAAAAGGAAGGTTATTCGGCACAGCAGCGGAAGAAACTTGATAAAGGGGAGCCGGCAAGGAAAACCACCTGGAAGGAGGTAACGGAAATTTCCCTGAACTCAGACAAGCCAGGGGCCGTTCCCGGAATGTTCCTGTTCATGGACAAAAACATTTCCAATGATGGTTCTCCAAACAAGCCTAATCCCAAGGCCAACCACTTCACGGATTACTTTTTCTATGTTGATTCTGAGACTGCGCACAGGACCGGCGACTGGCAGAAGCTGCCAGACTATCTGGTGTCCGATCTCAATGATTCCATGGCCCTGGTGAAGGCCGATGACAGCGGGGTCAAGGAAGAGAACCTCTTCAATTATGTCCGCAGCCGCATGAACCGGAAGTATGGATTCCCTGTATGGTACCTCATGCCTAAAAGCAGTAGTGGCAAAGGCGCTCTGGGTTTCTGCCAGGTTGTACGGAAGGTGGCAGACAGATCCGTCGGTGATTTGATTAATGACAACTACAAGAATTTTTACGGGAATTCATCTGTCCCTGGTGAAGAGGCTTATGATCTGGCAGATCTGATGTTTGGCTGCGTCCGCAAGAATGCTCCCGAAGGATCTCTGGGCAGCCGGATCGGCTTTTCGGATCTCCGCTCATCCACGGTTCCCGGAGTGTTCCAGAAGACTTATGTGATGGGTGAACCCAAGCCCACATTCTATGAGGCTTATCTGGGCGACTTCGGCTTCCGGGAGAAGTACAGCAAGGGAAATCTCATAGCCGGGCGCAAGATCTATAAGGTCAGAAAGGATCTTGAACTTGCCAGGGAGAATGCCAACAATGACAACGTGAAGGTCCAGACCAGGATAGACTTTGTGGACAGGGGCGCATCCTTTGCTGGAAGCGTCGTCTTTCACAATCTGAAACCGGCGGAGCTGGGAGCACTTCTGTGGGTGATGACCTTTGGCAACAGTTCAGATCCTGGGCTTTATCATCGCCTTGGTCATGCCAAGCCTATGGGCGCCGGGGCTGTTCAGATGAAGATCACTGGGGACAGCATTCACATTCCCGAATATCTGACTGACGGAAATCTGCTTCTTCCCGGTGTCCTGGATCTTCCTAAGGAAGATCTGGTGGGATACTGCATCACCGCATTTGAAGAGCTGATGGGCAGGGAATATCCCTTCGTGAAGAATGAAAAGGACGACGGTGTTGCCCGGTGGAAGACTTCAGAAGCTGTTAAAGCCTACCTGGAAAACGCCAGGGTTGATGAGAATGCTCTCAGCGACAAGGTGTACAACAAGTTCCCCACAACTGCAGATCGCACCAATGAGTTTGCGGAAATTGCAAAGGACTTCAACAACACACCGGCGGAAGGTGGTTTTTATCCTGGTGGCAAGCATGATGGTTATGCTGCGGACTGCCGGCGGCAGGAGAAGGACTTCACTCAGAGCAAGTTCGAAGAACTCCTGAAACGGCGGGCCAAACTGGCGCCGTCTGTTGCACCTGCGAAAAAGACGGTGTCAGCAACCCCGGGTGAATTCAAGGATGTCTTTGATTCCTCCCAGGATCCCATGTTTATTCTGGCCACAGCCTTTGGGTGTCCGTCCCTCAGGGAGTCACTGAAAGATAAAGCTGATGCGGGTCTGATCCCCGGGGACTACCTTGAAATCACCACCTGCTACCAGATGCTCAAGCGGCTGGGCATGGACACTGAGAGTCAGGATGAACCGGCCTTGATCCCGCTGTGTGAGTACATCGCCAAGCTGAGGAAGAACAATGAGCAGTTTGACGCAGAGGTGAAGGAGTTTATTCAGGCCGTGAAGAAGAAGGGCAAGTACAAATATCAGATAGCAAAAGTGCTTGCCAGCATGAAATAACATCAAGTCATTGTCTATGGTCCGGAGCCATCAGAGTGTGGCTCCGGCCTTTTTTTATCCTTTTCTCACTCCTTCTGAATGCTGTCTACTGGTTAATTTTTATCAAACTGTTGCTTTTTTGATTAAATGGCATAACATACGCCGTTATGTGATGAGGCTCAAAAAACATTGCGCTTTGTGTCTGTTTGGTCTAATATATATCTACATAACCTATATGATCACTAGGTTATTCATAACAACAGAAACTAACTAGGAAAAGAAAATGAACACTAAATTATCACTTCTTGCCGCCGCAGTTCTGACTGTGGCCGCCTCCGGTGCCGAAGCCGCCAATGTTTACAGCAATGAGGGCACCACCCTGAACATCATTGGCCGTATGAAGGTGGATCTGCAGAACAATGACGCTGATGCCAACCACCGTCTGGCCGGCACCGCCCGTCTTGGCGCCAGCGGCACCACCAAGGTCAATGACAACCTCTCAGTCTTCGGCTACCTGATGTACGATCTCCAGGCCCAGGAGACCAACAATGCCAACAACACCATCAAGATCCGTTACGGCTATGCCGGTTTTGACTTCAAGGATTTCGGCAAACTGACCTTTGGCCGTTTGGAGGATGCCTTCTACCGCGTCACCAAGGTCACCGATATCTTCTGGAACTGGGGTAAGAGAGGCGTGACCTACTGGGGCTTCACCGGAAATGACTACGGTGGACGCCAGGACGGCCAGGCAATCTATGAACTCAAGCACGGGGGACTCTCTTTCCTGGCTTCCTACCGCTTCCGTGACACCAATGATGATCTGAGCTACGGCGTGGGCACCAGCGTGGGCTATGCCTTTGATCTTGGCGATGATCCCCTGGGCTTCTGGCTGGGCTACAACCACTATGAGGGCCGTGACAGCAGATGGAACATGGTCCGGAACTTCTACCAGGGTGCTGACAAGGAAGAGGTCGCCGGCTCCGTTTACTACGGAACCAGGGGAGCTCCCGGCGTTTACGGTGCTGTGGTGTACAACTACGGCAAGTTGCAGAACACCTACAAGGGCAGCGGTGTGAACACTGTGCTTTCCTACACTACTCCCGGCCAGGCATTCTCCTTCTACGGCTCCTTTGCCTACATTTGGAACCATGACAAGGATCTCACCAAGCAGGCTCCCAATGTGAACAGCCGGAGCAAGCGCCTGTCATCCTTCTACAACATCGGCATTGACTTCAACGTGACTACCAACTCCGTGCTCTACGTTGAAGGTGAGCACCGCTTCAAGGCTGCCTTTAATAAGAAGACCGCCAATCTGCTCACCCTGGGCTTTATCTACAATTTCTGATTCATACACACAAGGTCCGGATCTCCGGACCGCACATATCCGACTTGGGGCTCCCGCTGTGCGGGGGCTTTTTTTTTTGCGCCGTTTTTGCCGATCCGGAAGATACCTGGATCCGGTCCGATCCCTCTGAGGCTGGCTGGCATGAGCTGGTGGCCGCATGAGGTACGGAAGATTCAATAATCAAAAACAATAAATAGTATTATGAAAATAATATCAAATGGGTGAGTATTGGGAGGGCGCGCAGAAGACTTAATGTGTATAGATCCTTGATCTGACAGCGTTTTTGCCAGTTTTCCCGATTGTGGCACGGAGCTTGTTCTATTACTTAGCGGCACCATCCCGTGTTCAGCGGAAAAAGGAGGGTCGGAAATGGACAAGCACAGCACCAGGTCATCAGCTGAGGGAACCGGAGTCAGATCCGGGATCCGTCCCGGCTCCCTGGGTGGTGCAGTCAAGTTCAATCTGCACCTCCTGGAGCACTGCAACTACCGCTGCGCCCACTGCTTTGCCAAGTTCCAGTGCCGCCGCTCCTTGAGGCTGGACAGCTGGAAGCGGATTGTGGACAACTGCAGCCGGGCCTTTCCCGGATGCAGTTTCAACCTGGCCGGAGGCGAGCCACTGATGGTGCGGTTCTTCCATGATCTGGTGTGCTACTGCCGGGATCTGGGGCACCGGGTGTCGGTGATCTCCAACGGCTATCTGATGACTGATCAGTGGATCCGGGAAAACGTCCCTCTGCTGGACACTGTGGGCCTTTCCCTGGACAGCTTTGATCCGGACACCATGAGGCGCCTGGGCCGCTGCACTGCCTCCGGGGGACTCCTCACCCGGGAGCGGATCCGCCGGATCATGTCCCTGATCCGGGATGTCAACCCCTTATGCCGGATCAAGGTCAACACGGTGGTGTCCTCCCTGAACAAGGATGAGATCCTGGGCGGTGAGATCAGCAGCCTTCCGGTGTCCCGCTGGAAGATCCTGAAGATGATGCGCTTTGACAACGGCGACTTCAGCAACTGCCATCTGGGGATCTCCCTGGAGGAGTATGCCGCCTTCGTCAGGCGCAATGTGGGCGGGGCAGAGATCCGCAGTGACTCCACGGTTATGCGGCAGCTTGAGGGCGGATGCCATGCGGTGATCGAGACCACCCTCAGGGGCGGCTACCTCATGATTGATGCCAATGGCTGCCTGGTGGATGACACGGTGAACACCAGTTATGTTCCTGCCGCTGACTGCCTCAGGGAAGATGTGAGACGGGGCCTTGAGCGGCTGGGCTTCGACCGGGAACTGTACCTGTCCCGCTACAGTGACATGAGCACGGCGGCGGTCGCCGTCTGAGGCGGGACGGCTCCTGGTGCGACAGGCGGTTCAGGTGTCTGTGGCACCGGAAGAATGACAGCGAATTTTCAGAGGAGAAAGGACATGAGCAGCAGCAACTTCAACGACAGGGATTTTTTTCCGGTGGCCGAGCGGAGAGGCAGCAGTTCCGCTGTCAGGCGTTCCGGCAGGGATCTCATGCCGGTGGAGTTCGGCCGGAACGCAGGGCATGCACTCTCGGATCTGTCCTCGGCCGCCCGGAACTATTCGGAGGCCCTGAAGATCTCCTCCAAGGGCACCCTTATCCGTGCCCATGAGGCACTGCAGGACACCGTCCGGAAATCCACCCTGAGCGAGCGCCGTCTCCGGGAGATCCTGGGGCCGGACTATGAGGACTACCTCTAGGGGATCGGCCGCGTCTGGGAGATCCGGAGCGCCGGTTTTCCCCGGGTGGCCTGGGGATCAAGATCAGGATCAGGATCAAAATCGGGGAGCATGGATCAGTCACTTCAGGAGAAGGAGAAATATCATGAGAGGATCAGGAAATTTACTGGAAGATGTTCTGTCTAACCTGGGCTCCGCCTTCCGGGATCTGTGCTCCTCTGCCAGAAATAGCTCGGAGAGCATGAAGATCGGCAGCATCCGGCATGAAATCGTGACTGAGGAGCGCTATGAAAGTCTTCACGGCCATCCCAGGGAGAGAAGATCTGTCAGCCCCTCCTTTTCCTCAGGCAGGAGGAGCACCCCTTGCAGCAGTAACGACGACTCGCCGGCGGAAAATCTCTTTGCCACGGTGGCCAATCTGGCATCCTTCTGCGTTCATACCGCCAGATCTCTGGGCTCCGGAGTCTCCAATGCCGCAGCCAATGCTAACATCCGTTATTTTGCTGAAACCGTGAAAATGATCAAATCCAATGGCTCCAGCAGTTCTGATGAGGAGATCCTGGAGAGTGTTCTGAAGGGCTTTGAAGAGAAATACGGTAAGGGATCCGTGCTCACCAGACAGATGCGACAGGAAGTCCTGAACCGGACACGCAATGTTTGCCCCGGGAAAGGAGGGACTGAAGAGCCTGGATTTTCTTTACCAGATCCTTTTGAGTTGCGTTCTCTGAAATTTAACAGGAGGAAGAACAAATGAGCAGCAGTGACCGCGATGACAGCGAATTTTACCCGGTGGCTGAGCGGAGCGCCGACAGTCCAGCATCCCGCCGCTCCGGCAGGGATCTCCTGCCGGTGGAACTTGGCCGGAATGCCGGTCAGACGCTGTCGGATCTGTCCTCGGCCGCCAGGAACTATTCGGAGGCCCTGAAGATCTCCTCCAAGGGCACCCTCATCCGTGCCCATGAGGAGCTGCAGGACACCGTCCGGAAATCCACTCTGAGCGAGAGCCGTCTCCGGGAGATCCTGGGGCCGGATTACGAGGACTACCTCTAGGGGACAGTGACCCCATCCGGGAGCCGGGTGCCGGGTTCTCCCGGACGGGATCCGCAAGGCCGCAGGATCTGCCAACAGACAGCAACAGGAGAAGGAGAAACACCATGAGAGACGCAGGTGATGATCTGGCTGATTTTCTGTCTAACCTGGGATCAGCCTTCAAGGATCTGTGCTCTGCCGCCAGGAACGGCTCCGAGAGCATGAAGATCGGCAGCATCCGGGCGGAGATCGAGTCGGAGGAGCGCTATGAGACCCTGCGGGGACCCCGGAATGGATCCTCCGGATCTTCCCTGCCGTCCTTCCGCAGCAGCTCCGGCCGGAGCGGCGACGGCTCGGTGGTGGATGATCTCACCGCCACGGTGTCCAACCTGGCCTCCTTCTGTGTCCACGCCTCCCGGGCCATGGCCAACGGGCTCATCAATGCCGCTGATGAGAGCACTGTTGAGCACCTCACCGAATTTGTGAGGGAGTTAAGAAAGAGCCATCCCCTTGAGTCTGATGAGGCGCTTCTGGATCGGGCGCTGCGGGACATCAGAACCCTCCACGAAGGTAACGGGATAGAACTCACCAGCCAGATGCGCCGGGAGATCCTGAACCGTCTCAGCCCGGGCAGGGATCAGTTGGATGAATGGTGAAGTTCAGCTCCGCTCCCTGGCGGTGCTCCGGCTCTGCAAAACTGTGCGTACTGTCGCTTTCAGTGGATTTTTTTGACAACGGACAGATTTTGAACAGGTGACTGTTTCCCATCCATGCTGTCCGGATGACAACCAATGACGGTGCGCCCTTTGACAGGTGGAGGCTGCAGCCGCAGCCCAGGAAGGAGAAAGTCATGAACTATGCCGGCAATGAGTTTCCCATGGAGACCGGAGGCAGTCCCCGGGTCAGATGGTTTGCGGATTTCATCGAGCAGAATGGCTTTATCTCAGCCCTTATCCGCTCCCTGGAGAACCGGTGGACCGCCGGCTGGTCCGCTCCGGCCAGCACTGACTCCATGTGCGGTTTTGTCAGCCACCGCTCCGGACTCATCACCGAGCAGGCCGCCGTGGTGTGCGAGCGCACCTGCGACACCGCCCAGAGGCTCTATTCCCTGCTGCCGGATCTGGATTTCAGCGAACTGGCTGATCTGGTCCGGGATGTCTTTGCCATGTTCACCTGCAACGCCCGGCTTAAGGGCTTCATCTTTGAGACCCTGACCAAACTGGGTGTCCTGCGCCTCAGACGGGATGCGTCCAATGACATGCAGTGCCGCTGCGTGGTTCAGTGCCCCGTGGAGGCCAGCCGGCGCTTCCGCTCTGCCAGGAGCTCCGTCTATGACAAGTGCGAACTCACCGGATCCCTTCTTTCCCGGGTGGCCAACGCCCGGGGCGACCGCTGCCCTGAGATCATGAAGCTCCTGTCCCGGCCGCGGCTCAGGATCTCCTCCTATGTGTGGGACAGCGTGGGCACGCTGCCCCTGGCCACCGGAGCCGATCCGGACAAGATCCGGCGTCACCGGGAACGCACTGCCAGGATCATCCCCATGTTTGCCGAACTGGCAGGCCAGGATTACTTCCGGGCCTCCCTGAAGCAGGACTGGCGGGGCAGGGTCTATGTCCGGGAGGGTGCTGCCAACTATACCTCCTGCCGCCAGATCCGGAATCTCATTGAGTCGGCAGATCCGGCGGAGATCCGGTTTGTCCGGCCCTCAGGCTCCGGGGGCTCGGTGTCCCGGATCCATGCGTCCCTGCCGGTTCTGGGATGAGGGTGCTGCCGGAGGCGCTCCGGCCGCTGCGACCGGAGACTTCTGACGGCTTATGCTGAGGAGTTCTGACTGTGAGGATCCTTGACAGCTCTGCGACGCTCACCCGGGAACTGGGAAAGATCTGCCTGGGTGGCCGGACCATCCAGGAGCAGCTGGACAACGGGCTGGCCCTGCTGGAGGATGACTACTACCGGCAGTTGCTGGATCCTGCCCGGGCACGGGAGTGGTGCCGCCAGACGGGGCTCAATGACGGCGAGGATCTGCTGTCGGTGATGCGCATCGCCAGAGCCGTGGCCGACTCCCAGGATCGGGGATCCTCCGGGTATATGGTGCACATGGACACCCGCCAGAGCGGGATCCTGCTGCTGTCCCTGGGCATGAAGGATCAGACGGCCCTGGCCTGCATCGGGCTTCTGGACAACACCCCTTCAGACGTGTACAGCGCATTGGCCGAGGCTTCCGGGGGACTGACCAGGGATGAGATGAAAAAGGCCGTGGTGCCCTACAACTACGGCGGCGTGGCCGAGGCCCGGAAACTTCTGGGACCGGGCCGGGCGGATCTGTTCTTCCGGGTTTACCGGGACATGCTCCCCTGTCCGGACTGCTTCCGGGCCGCATGCCTGGAGGCCTGGGATCCCACGGCCAGGAGCTACCGCTGGACCTTACCGGATCATCTGGAGGTGGTGCAGGTGGTGGAGAACTTTGACCGCAGCGTGTCCGCTTCCGTGTACTGGGAGGATGAGACCGGCCGGCGGAATTCCGTGAAGGTGTGCCCCAACCTTCCCGGCTGTCTGCCCCGGGGCAGTGAAGGCACCCGGGGGATCGGGGCCAACCTCACCCATTCCCTGGACGCCTACATCCTGCGGGAGCTGGTGCGCCGCTGCGGGCGCAACCAGACCTACCGGCGGCGTTTCAGCACCCTGGTGCCGGTGCCGGACGGCTCCGACCGGGTGTCCTTCAGCAGCAGCCGGGCCGCGGACATCTTCAGCTCTTACCGGGCCACGGGCATGGCGTCCCTCAGGATCCTGGAGTTCACCGAGGACGGCGACTGCCTGCCCCGGAAATACCACCAGGCCCTGGGGGAGGCGGTCCGGGCACTGCCGGATTCCGAGTTTGACGTGGTCACGGTTCATGACGAGTTCATGTGCCGCTTTGATCATGCCCAGGATCTCAGGAACTGCTTCAGCCGTCTGATGCTGGAGCTGTACCGGGGGAGCCTGTTCTCCTATTTTGCCGGGGTCTTCGGCATGGATCTGCTCATGGGCACCCCGGCGCCGGCCATGGAGGAGCGGATCCTGGAGTATGACTACTTCCTGTCCTGATCCTGCCAGCCGGCCGGCTCTTTCCTTTTCCCGCTTTTCCTTCCCGGTCATTTCACCCGGTCTCCGGCGTCAGATCTCCTTTCCCAGCATCTGCAGGCGGCACAGGGTGCTGTATTTGCCCTGCAGGGCCATGAGCTCCTCATGGGTTCCCGTCTCGGCAATGATCCCCTGATCCATCACCACAATCCGGTCGGCACTGCGCACTGTTGACAGCCGGTGGGCCACCACGAGGCTGGTGCCCATGCCCAGCAGAGCGCTGGTGGCCTCCTGGACACGCTTTTCCGTCATGGTGTCCACGCAGGAGGTGGCTTCGTCCATGATCAGCATGTCCGGCCGGGCCAGCAGTGCCCGGCAGATGGCAAAAAGCTGCCGCTGGCCCTGGGACAGGCGCTCACCGGCGCTTTCCAGCACCGTGTCCAGCCCCTGGGGCAGGGAGGTGATGAAGTCCAGAAGCCCCGCCGCCCGGGCCGCCTCCAGGATCTCACTGTCCGCAGCCTCCTCCCGGGCGTAGGACAGGTTGCGCCGGACCGTGTCAGTGAAGAGGTGGGTTTCCTGGAGAACCACCCCCATGCGGCGCCGGAGATCCCGGACCGGGAAGTCCCGGATATCCTGTCCGTCCAGGAGGATCCGGCCGGAGTCCGGCTCGCAGAACCGGAGCAGCAGGTTGATGACCGTGGACTTGCCGGATCCCGTGGCTCCCACCAGGGCGATGCGTCCCCCCGGGGGGATCTCCAGGGAGAAGTCCCGGATCACCGGGCGTCCGGGCTCATAGGAGAAGGTGACATGGGAGAAGGTCACTGCCGGGGCACCAGATCTCAGGGATCGGGGCGGGCACACCGATCCGGCACTGGTGCCGCTGGTTTCCGGAAGTGCGTCCTTTCCGTATCCGGTCCCGGGAGACTGTCTCAGATCTTCCGGATCGTCCAGGACTGCCCGCTGGCCGTCCGGGCGGGCGCCGGCTCCGTCTGATCCACGGTCTCCTGAACTGTCTCCTTTGCTGCCACCGGCAGGAACTTCCTTCTTCTCTTCCCCGCCGGCGGTTTCCTCTCCCTCCATGTCCAGCACGGCGAAGATCCGTTCGGCACCTGCCAGGGCGGTCTGGATCTGGCTCCACAGCATGGAGATCTCGCTCACCGGCCGGGTGAACTGCTTGGAGTAGATGATGAAGGCGGAGATCACCCCCACGGTGATCCAGCCTTCAAGGGCGCACCAGGCGCCGCCCACGGCCACCACCAGGAAGGTGAGGTTGGCAACGCCGTTCATCAGGGGGCCCATGCTGCTGGCGGCCACCTCGGCCCGGATCCCCGCCTCGGCCAGCTCCCGGGACTTGCTGATGAACTCCTCCCGGCGCCGCTCCTGCAGGCAGCAGGCGGCAACTGTGTCAAAGCCGCTGATGGCGTCTTCGGTGATCCCGCTGATCTCCCCCAGCAGTTTCTGGCGCAGGAGAAAATACTTGCGGGCGGTACGGGTGATGAGCCGGGTGATCACCCCGGACAGCAGCACTGAGGAGCAGGTGAGCAATGCCAGGGGCGGGCACATCCAGAACATGACAGCGGCGCTGCCAACCAGGGTCAAGAGGCTGCCGAACAGGGAGGAGAGGGCGGAGGACACGGCCCCGGACACGTTGTCGGCGTCATTGGTCATGCGGCTGATCAGATCCCCCCGGGACATGGACTCGGCTGATCGCACCGGGAGGCTCACGGTACGGCGGAAGATCTCCTCCCGGAGCCGGAGGATGATCCGCCGCCCCAGGGAGGCGGTGATCACCCCCTGGAGGGCGGTGGCGCCGGAGGAGAGCAGGTACAGCAGGCACATGAACTCCAGCAGCTCCGGCACCTTCCCGAAGCAGCCGTCTACCAGGGCGTCCACCGCCTGGCCCTGCATCACCGGGGCGGTCACCGCCGCGGCGGTGGCCAGGGATGCCAGGAGGAAGAGGAGTGCCGTCCGGAAGGCCTCCCGGCGGAAATATTCCAGAAACCTTGCGGCGCTGCCCCGCATGCTGGCAGGCTTTTCCGCCGCCTGCTCCATGGGGGAGATCCGCCGCCCCCGGAGCACCCCTCCGGGAGGTGGTGTCTGCTCAGCTTTCATGGCTTTCCTCCTCCTGGGAACTGAGGATGGCCCGGTATTCCGGGGATGAGGCGGCCAGCTCCCTGTGGGTGCCGGCGGCGCAGATCCGGCCCCGATCCAGCACCAGGATCAGATCTGCATCCCGGACTGTGGCGGCCCGCTGGGTGATGATGATCCGGGTCATGTCCCGGCAGGACTTCCGGATCCCCTCCCGGACCCTGGCTTCGGTCTCGCTGTCCAGGGCGCTGAAGGAGTCGTCCAGGAGCAGGATATCCTGGTGCCGGTACAACGCCCGGGCGATGGCAATGCGCTGGCGCTGTCCCCCGGAAAGCCCGGCCCCGCCTCCCGGGAGGAAAGTCCGGTAGCCTTCGGGCAGGGCGCTGATAAAACTGTCGGCCTGGGCCAGCTCTGCGGCTCTCCTTATCCCCTCCAGATCCTCCTCATTGCCGCCGGCGGCGATGTTGGCGGCCACGGTGCCCCGGAAGATCCGGCAGTCCTGGAGCACCGCGGCAATGCAGGTCCTCAGGGCCGTGCGGTCAAACTCCCGGGTGTCCGTGCCCTCCACCAGGATCTGCCCCTCATCCGGCTCATGGAACCCCAGGAGCAGCCGGGCAATGGTGGACTTGCCGCTGCCGGTGCTGCCCAGGATGGCCAGGAACTGCCCCCGGCCGATGGTGAAGGAGGCCTTTTCCAGGGCCGGGGCGCTGCGCCCGGGATAACTGAAGGTGACATTCCGGAACTCCACCTCCCCTTTCCGGCTTCCGGAGGTGACGTTCCCGCCCCGGGAGGTGGCCTGGCACCGGAGCACCTGGCTGATCCTGGCGGCGGATGCGGCGCCCCGGCTTGCCGACTGGAAGAGCATGGCCGCCATCAGCAGGGACATGAGGATCTGGGAGGCGTAGGTGACGCCGGCGATGACCGCCCCCGGGGCCAGGGCCCCGGCCTCCACCTGGAAGGCGCCGATCTGGATGATCCCGGCGGCGGCCAGGTTCAGCACGATGTTCATCACCGGATGCAGGGTGCACAGCAGCACGGCGGTGCGGAACTGGAGATCCGAGAGATCCCGGCTGGCGCCGGTGAACTTCCGTTCCTCCCGCTCCTCTCCGGCGCAGGCCTTGATGATCCGGATCCCCTCAACGCTCTCCCGGATCACGGTGTTGAGCCGGTCCAGGCTTTCCTGGGTCCGGGTGAAGAGGGGGGAGGCCCGGCGGAGCACAAAGACGGTTTCCAGGATCACCAGGGGCACCGCAATGGCCATGACCAGGGCAAAGTCCGGGGACATGGCCAGGAGGGCGGCACTGCCGGCCCCCAGGAACATCAGGCAGCGCACCCCGCCCCGCACCGCCTGGGCCAGGGTCATCTGGATCTGGGCGGCGTCCTGGGTGCAGCGGGTCAGCAGGCTGCCGGCGGTGAACTCCTGGATCTCCCGGGGGGAGAACTTCATGACGGTGCTGAAGCACTCCCGGCGGATCCCGTGGGCGGCGCACTGGCTGAAGACGCTGGCACAGGCGCCGCTGAGGACGCCGCACAGGCAGCCCCCGAAGGTGACCGCCAGCATCACCAGGCCGGTGGATCGGATGATGTCCGCAGAGGCGCCGCCGCTGCCCTCCAGTCCCAGGATCCCCTGATCCACAATTTCGGCCATGAGCCGGGGCTGCCACAGATCCGCCAGGACCTCCAGCACCATCAGCAGCGCCGCCGGCAGGGCGTAGCGCCAGTAGCGGAAAACACTTCTGAACATGGGGAAATGTTACCATTTTTCCCGCCGCCCTGTGTCCGGGGGCTTCCCGGTGCTCCCACCATGGCGCCTCTGCCGTTTCCGATCCGGTCCATATCCATGTCCATGAGCTTTCCTTGTCCAGGCCGCCCCGGGTTTCCGGATCCTCCGGAAGGCGCTGCTGGGTGCCGGGAGCCTTCCCCCGGGCAGCGGCCCGGCGGGCCTCTTTCTGATCCCCGTCAGGCTATTTCCGGGCTGATTTTGGTATCATCACCCTGATCTTCAGTTGATGCGCGGCAGGATTTCCCATGGCCTTCAAAAGATACGGACTGCGTTCCCGGGTGATTGTCTACACCCTTCTTCCGGTGGTCTTCATCGGCCTCTTCTTTGCGGGCAACTACATGTTCAACCGCTACAACCAGATAGAGAACAGCATTGTCCAGGACGGCCTGAGCATCATTGAGCCCATGACACTGGCCCTGGAGAGCCCCTTCAGCGACGATGATCAGCTGACCATCAGGAAGATCATCGACTATGTGCACCGGAAGCACTCGGAGCTGATTGAGAGCATTGTGGTGCTGGATGAGTCCGGCGGAGTCTACGCCGCCTCCAACTATGCGGCCTTTGCTGAGAAGTTTGACGAGAATGGCTCGGAGATGCTCTCCCTCTACACCAGCGTCCGCTTCTCCAAGGACAGCATCATCATGAAGACTCCTATCTTCTCGGAGATCACCCGGGACTCCCAGGGATACATCAAGGGGATCCAGATCAACTCCCGGCTACCCAGCGAGCTGATTGTCCGGGGCTTTGTGTGCGTGCGCATCAGCACCAATCCCGCCAGGCTTGCCCTCTACAAGGATCTCACCCTGTCCCTCTTTGTGGTGCTCTCAGGCCTGGTGCTGGCGCTGATTTTCGCCACCAACCTCATCAAGGAGGTGGTGGAGCCCATCAACCGCATGATCAAGGCCATCTACTCCATCAAGGACGGTCAGCTGGACACCCGGATCACCGGCGGCATGTACGGTGAGCTGGAGCGCCTGCGCTCGGGGATCAACGGCATGGCCCGATCCATTGCGGCCTACCACAACGAGATGCAGCAGAACATTGAGCAGGCCACCTCGGATCTCCGGCAGACGGCAGATCAGCTGGAGATCCAGAATGTGGAGCTGGAGCTGGCCAAGCGCCAGGCCCAGGAGGCTGCCAAGGTCAAGACCGACTTCTTGGCCAACATGTCCCATGAACTGCGCACCCCCCTTAACGGCGTCATCGGCTTCACCCGGCAGCTGCTGAAAAGCAAGCTCACCACCTCCCAGTATGAGTACCTGGTCACTATTGAGCGTTCGGCCAAGAACCTGCTGGGGATCATCAACAACATCCTGGACTTCTCCAAACTGGAGGCCGGGAAGCTCACCTTTGAGAAGATCCCCTTCAGTATCCGGGACACGGTGGAGGAGACCATGATGCTCATGGCCCCCTCGGCCCACGAGAAGGGGGTGGATCTCTCCCTCTACATCGCCCAGCGGATCCCCTACCTTCTGGTGGGTGATCCCCTGCGGCTCCAGCAGATCATCCTGAACCTGGTGTCCAATGCGGTGAAGTTCTCCGAGTCGGGCTCCGTGAATGTCACCGTGCGTCTGACCCACAGCAAGTCCGAGGGCCAGGAGGACGGGGACGCCAGGAAGATCCATGTGGAGTTCACGGTCCGGGACACCGGGATCGGCATCAGCCCCTCCCAGCAGCAGCGCCTGTTCCAGCCCTTCACACAGGCCAACAGCTCCATCTCCCGCACCTTCGGGGGCACGGGCCTGGGTCTGGTGATCACCCAGAAGCTGGTGAACCTCATGGGCGGAGGGATCACGGTGCGGTCCCAGGTGGGGAAGGGCTCCATCTTTGTCACCACCATCCCCCTGGAACTGGCCCAGATGCCCGGGGAGCAGAACCCCATCATCCCTTATATGCAGAACCTGAATGTCCTGCTCATTGATGACAATGAGTGGGCCCGGGAGTCGGTCAGGCAGATGATGACCGACTGGAACATGCGGGTCTTTGCCCTCTCCTCGGCGGATGCGGTGCGCACCCTGCCGGTGCAGGACTTCTTCATTTCCGTGGTGGCGGTCAGTGACAAGGCCGATCGGCACGAGGTGGCGGATATCCTGGACAAACTTCCTCATGATGCGCCCTTTGTGGTGCTCTCCAACTCCCATGATGTGGAGATCAACGGCCGTTACCGCCGGATGGGCGCCTTTGACTGCCTGATCAAGCCGGTGATCCCCGAGCGGCTGCTGGACTGCTTCAGCCGCCGGCTGAACAACGCTGACAGCCTGGAGCCCCCGGCGGATGAGCCGGCAGTGAAGACTCCGGTGCGCCGGAACATGTGCGTCCTGGCCGTGGATGACAACCAGGCGAACCTGAAGCTCATCACCGCCCTCCTGGGGGAGCGGGTCACCGCTGTGGACGGGGCTGCCAGCGGATCCCAGGCGGTGGAGTTGTGCCGCACCAAGACTTATGACGTGATCTTCATGGATATTCAGATGCCGGTGATGGACGGGATCAGCGCCCTGAACCATATCCGCAACGACGAGCACGGCAGCAATGCCGCCACCCCGGTGGTGGCGGTGACCGCCCTGGCCATTCCCGGGGAGCGGGAGCGGCTTATGAAACTGGGCATGAACGAGTATATGTCCAAGCCCATTGACGAGGACGCATTGGAGAAGCTTCTGGATCGGATCGGGGATCTGTCCTCCACTGCCACCGGGGATCAGGAGGAGCTCCATGACGACTTCCTGAAGGAGCGGGAGCCCAAGATCCGGGATCGGGAACTGGCCTTGCGCCAGGCTGCGGGCAAAAAGGATCTGGCATTGGAGATGCTGGAGATGTTCCTGTCCTCCATCCAGCCGGTGCAGGATGCCATCAGCCGGAAGGACTCCATCCAGCCCGGGGAGATGATCCGCCTGGTGCACAAGATGGCGGGCGGGGCCGCCTACTGCGGCATGCCCAAGGTGCAGAAGATCTGCAATCTGGTGGAGGTGAGCCTCAGGGGCGGGAAGAGGATTGCGGATGTGGAGCCGGAGCTGTATGAATTGGATGACATTCTGGAGATGACCAAGAAGCAGAGCGCCTCCTGGATGGAGGAGCTCAGATCCCAGGGCTGAGCCCGGATCCGGGATCTGACCGGCCGCCAGATCCCGCACCTGTTCTGCCACTGGATCCGGAGTCCGGCACCGCCGGAGAACTTCTTCCGGTACTCTCTGCGGTTAAGTCACCTGAGCTGCCAGGGGCCAGGATGCCGGAACTGTCTGCGGCCGGTGTTACGGAACTCTTTGCAGTCAGGTTGCTGGAACTCTCTGCCGCCGCACCGGAGGCGCCTTTGGCATTCCCTTCTGCCGTTTCTCCGGAACTCCTTTCCCCAGTTGCTGCATCCGTCCCGCCGGATCCCCCAGCTGCTTCCTGATGCCTCCTTTTCCGGATCCTAAGGCGCTCCCTGAAGTACTCCAGGAGCTGGGTCACGTTGTCCAGCATGCCGTAGACGGAGTTCAGGCCGCCCACCAGCACCACCGCCAGCCAGATATCGCAGAAGAAGAAGGTGTGGTTGTACACCGCCTGGCTGATCATGGGGGAGATGAAGGTGAACAGCAGGGTGCATATCAGGGTCAGCACCGCCGGCAGGTAGGCGAAGATCAGGCTGAAGGACAGGATCACGGCGGCCACCAGTGCCAGATCCAGGATCAGATCCTGGCGGCAGAACAGATCCCTTTCCGTCATGTTGACGATGTTGGCCAGGATGTAAACCCCGCTGATCTCCCCGAAGACCGTCCGGTGCATGTCTCCGATCTCGCTGTTGTCGGTGCCCATGAGGACGATTTTGCCGGTGAGATCCGGACGGAGGGATGTGCCTTTCAGCTGAGAGGGATGGAAGACGGTGCCCCGGCTCCGGACTTTGGCTTCGGGATCCACGGCCCGCACTGCCTCCCGGGGCAGCAGGCGGAAGACGATCCGGGAGGCGGACTGGCTGTCACCGGCCAGGAGCGCAGCCTTTTCCGGGGGCAGGAGGCGGGGTGCCTGGAGGTTCCCGTCCAGGAGACGGAAGATCTCCTGCCGTGCCTCCTCCCGGCTCTCCGGGGGAAAGTTCTGGTGCACATAGGCCTCCAGGGCCGCCGACAGGGTGCCGTGCTCCGGATCATGCCACCGGGCCTTCCGCACGGTGCCGTCATCCCCGGTCCGGTAGGCCCCGAAGCAGGCAAAGCGCACGGCGCCGGGAAACTCCCGGACGATGTCCCGGATCTCCGGCCATTCCGTTTCCGGCAGCAGGATCAGCGCCCCGGCATCCCGGGCCTCCTGGGCCGCCTGGCGGAAGGAGGCTATGAAGGCCAGATCATCGTCATAGGGCACGCCGTCCCGGAGCACCACCGGGGCACGCCGCCGGAAGGAGAAGTCGAAGATCACGGTCCGGGCGCCCCGCCGGAGGACCCCCAGCAGTGTTTCCCCGGCAAGGCCCCTTGGAGTCCAGAAGCCCGAGGTGTAACTGCTGTTGTAGGTCCGGCTGTCGAAGAGCACCAGTCTGATGCTGTCCGCCAGAGGCGCGCTTTCGTTGCCCTCCAATACCGCCCAGCGGTAGTTCTCATGGGTGAGGCTGTCGTAGGAGTAGTTCAGGGCCTGGCTGGCAAAGCCGAAGCTGTCCGGATGGAACAGGCAGGCGCTGATCAGGGCCATCAGGATCAGGTTCACGGTGAACACCGTCCGCCGGAGACGGAAAAGCCCGAGGTGCGCCGCCACCAACCCCAGAAGGCGCCTGAGCCACCGGCGGGCCGGCAAGAGGATCCGGCGGGCGGAAAAAGGTTTCACGGGAGGGGAGCTGCGGTGATGCTGATCCTCAGGCGCCAGAGTTCCCTGTCCGGAGACTGAGCGGAAGCGGATGCAGCGGAGGGCTTAGCCGAGGGATCGGTGGCTGGGGCAGGTGCCAGAGCTGCTGTGGGATCAGGGGCGGGATCCGGTGCCGGAGCCGCTGTGGAGGCTAGGAGCCGCCGGCAGAGCTCCGGATCCAGGGCTTTGCTGCTGATGAGCAGATCAGCCCGGGAGGTTTCCCCGGGACCGCCCAGGGGCATGACGGTGGCGCTGCAGGACTCCGGAGACCCCTGATCTGTCCCCTGGCGCTCACCGCCGGCTCCGGTGTCCGCCGCCCTTGCCGTCTCCGCACCCAGGGCGCACACGCCCCGGGGCCGGATCCCGCCCTGGAAGCTGATCTCGGCAAAGCTGTAGGATCCCTCCGCCGTCAGCTCATCCGGGCCGCTGATGATCAGGAGTCCGGGACAGCCTTCCCCAGGATCCTTCCGGCCGGGGCGGGGATGTTCATGGCACAGGCGCACCACGGCGGAGACCGCCGGCGGCAGGGAGCCCGCCATGGCCACCCGGAGGTGCCCGCCGGAACTGCTTCCGGAGCCGGAAGGGGTGGCTGCGGGATCAGGGCTGGTCCCGGCGCTCCGGTTGGCGGTGAGTTGAACACTCTCCTCCCCGGATCCGGCAATGGCCGTCACCAGGGAGAAGATGTAACCGTCCTTCTTCTCCGGGGCGGGGATCTCAAAGGGGGCGGTGAACTCCTCCGGATCCTCCCCGGCACTGTCCGGGACATACTGCATCACCACCCCTTCCCCGGGGATCACCCGGTCTCCTGGAGCCACGTCTGTCTCCAGCTCCTCCGGGCAGAGCCCGTCATTCCCGCCTTTCGGGATGATCCGGTAGGGACATTCCCGGTCCATGCCCTCCAGGGGCACCACATAGCCGGCGGCCCCGGCCCGGGAGGCCGCCTGGGCGGCGGGAACCAGGGCAGGGGACAGGGCGGCAAGGAGCACTGCTGAGGCCAGTAGCCGGGCGGGGAGGACTGTCATGGGATCTCCTGGGGGAATGGGGGTGGATCCGGTCTGTTCCGGATCCCCGGTTTGCAGAGGCCGTGGTTGTTGCTCGGGGGTGCAGATCCGGGGCTTCAGGGGGTGATTCTAGCAGAGGATCGGCGGGATCTGTCACGCCGCCCGGACGGCTTACTCCGGGAACCGGGACGGGATCAAAGAATTGCGTCCTGGTCCCGCCAACATGCCGGATCCGGGGAACATTGCTGCTTCCTGGCAGTCTGATGTCTGGGGGCTGGCAGGATTGATCACCTCCCGGGCGGCCATGACCGGCACCCGGGAACCGGGGGCGTGAGTGTGTTATACTTGCCCTGGGGGAGGAGCGGTCCTGCGGACTCCCCGGATATCTTCCTGCTGCGGCTTTTTTGTCCTCCGCGCTTTGCGCCGGGCCCGGTCAGCGGCGGCGGGAGCATGTCCTGCCCTTCGGGAACCCGGGGGATGGCCGGACGGCAATCCGATCCGGCCTGTCCGGTTTGTGCTGCGGAATTGGTTTCATGGTTGCGATTCGAGAAACTCACGACAAGATGAAGTTCAGCCTTCCCCGGTGGAAGGAGTCCCTGAACCTGGGGGAGGAGGATCGTCAGACGCTCCTGGACACCTTCAGCTACTGCAGCCAGCTGTGTCCTGACCGTCAGCTGGAGGAGCGCCTGCAGCGGCGCAGCGCCGAGATGATCGGCCTTCTCCAGACCTTGCACATGGACATTGCCACCCTCCAGGTGGCGGTGCTCTACACCCATTACACCGAGAAGCTCCTGACCGTCGAGATGGTGGAGAAGAGCTTCCCCCAGCTGGTGACCTCCATCCTCAAGGGTGCCATTGACATGGAGGCCATCCGCTTCCTGCAGAACATGGGCCTGGACGGACAGCCCACTGAGGCCCAGATCGACAATGTGCGCCGTATGCTCATCGCCATGGTGGAGGATATCCGCTCCGTGGTGATCAAGCTCTCCGAGCGCATCGCCTACCTCCGGGAGGTGAAGAACGCTGATGAGGAGACCCGGGTGCTTGCCGCCAAGGAGAGCGCCTCCATCTATGCCCCCCTGGCCAACCGCCTGGGCATCGGCCAGCTGAAGTGGGAGCTGGAGGATCTGGCCTTCCGTTATCTGCATCCGGCCACCTACCGCCAGATCGCCAACCTCCTGGATGAGAAGCGCATTGACCGGGAGAACTACATCAACGAGTTCACCGCCGAGCTCCGGGCTGCCCTGGAGGCTTCGGGGATCAAGGCCGAGGTTTACGGCCGGCCCAAGCACATCTACAGTATCTGGCGCAAAATGCAGAAGAAGCACCTGGACTTCCATGAGCTGTATGACGTCCGGGCGGTGCGGATCATCACCCGGGAGCTTTCCGACTGCTATGCGGCCCTGGGGGTGGTGCACACCAGGTGGCACCACATTCCCAAGGAGTTTGATGACTATGTGGCCAACCCCAAGCCCAACGGCTACCAGTCCATCCACACTGTGGTGCTGGGCCGGGGCGGCAAGGCCGTGGAGATCCAGATCCGCACCGAGAAGATGCACCAGGATGCGGAGCTGGGGGTGGCTGCCCACTGGAAATACAAGGAGAACAAGAGCAGCACTGATTCCTCCTACGAGGAGCGGATAGCCTGGCTGCGCCACCTGCTGTCCTGGCAGGAGGACATGGTGGAGTCCGGCACCCTGGTGGAGGAGTTCAAGACCCAGGTCTTTGAGGATCGGGTCTATGTGTTCACCCCCAAGGGGGACGTGGTGGATCTGCCCAACGGCGCCACTCCCCTGGACATGGCCTACCAGATCCACTCCATGATCGGCCACCGGTGCGTGGGGGCCAAGGTTAACGGCAAGATCGTCCCTTTCACCTATCAGCTGCAGACCGGTGAGCAGGTGGAGATCCTCACCCAGAAGGAGCCTAATCCCAGCCGCGACTGGCTCAATCCCAACAACGGCTTCCTGAAAACCTCCAAGGCCCGGTCCAAGGTGTCGGCCTGGTTCAAGCGCCTGGATCGGGAGAAGAACCTGGAGGCCGGACGGGAGATCCTGGACCGGGAGCTGGACCGCAACGGCCTTGAGGTGGAGCGCCGCCAGCTGGACGAGGCCCTGGAGCGGGCCTGCGCCCATTACAACCTGCAGAGCACCGAGGATCTCATCGTCAATATCGGCGCGGGGATCATCAAGATCAACCAGCTGATAAGTTACATGGAGCTGGGGCTCAAGGGCACCGTGGCCAAGGCCGAGGAAGAGGATCAGTCCATCCTTGACCGGTTCGAGGGCGGATCTGCCCCCGCTCCCCGCCAGGACAAGAACAAGGACTCCGGGAACATTGTGATCAACGGCGTGGGCAACCTCATGAGCCACATGTGCCGCCACTGCCGTCCGGTTCCCGGGGATGACATTGCCGGCTTCATCACCCACGGCCGGGGGATCACCATCCACCGGGTGGACTGCGTCAAGTTTGCCGATCAGTGCCGCCTGAGCCCCGAGCGGGTGGTGGAGGCCAACTGGGCGGTGAACTACTCCCAGGGCTACACCCTGACACTGCGGATCATCGCCGGTGACCGGCCGGGCCTGCTCCGGGACATCACCACGGTGATCGCCAACGAGCGGGTCAATGTCATGGGTGTCCGGTCCAAGTCCAACATCAAGACCCAGACTGCGGACATTGACGTGGATCTGGAGGTCTACAATGTCAGTGATCTGAGCAAGATCATCTCCCGGATCAACCAGATCGAGGATGTCATCAGCGCCAAGCGCCTGTGACCGGGCGGTGATGGGCAGGGGATCTGATCTCATGCCTCCTTCCACCCTTCCTGGAGCCGGCATCCTCCGGGAGCTGTGCGCTCCCGGGAGATCCCGCAGAACTTCCCGGATCCCACCATTCACTGTCCAGGGCGGAGCTGTGTTCTGTATTCTTCAGATCTGACCTGACCCGGCCGCCTTTCCCTGCTTTCATTTCAGGTGCCCGTTGCCGGTTGTTGCGGATCCCTGGGTGCTGTTTTGCCGGCGGGCTCCGGTTGTGACAGGCCTTTTCAGCCTCCGGCTCCCGTTTCTGATCTGCCCAGGGGATCCACAGATCAGGAGCCCGGGACTTTTCCGTGACGTCCTCCCCGGATCAGCAAAACTCTTTGTCAGTCAGGGGCAAATTTGCTATATTATCGGCGGTATTTTTTCTGTTTGGCGTCCCTCTGGCGGACAAGTCTTCCCAAGTCCTTCCGGCATTTTTCCTGGTATGCCCGTCCTGCCGGCGCCCCTGTGATGGCTCTGTATGGCAACTAAGTATATTTTCGTAACCGGCGGTGTGGTTTCCTCCCTGGGCAAGGGCATTGCCGCCGCCTCCCTGGCCACCCTTCTTGAGGCCCGCGGTCTCAGCGTCACCATGATCAAGCTGGATCCCTACATCAACGTGGATCCCGGCACCATGAGCCCCATCCAGCACGGCGAGGTGTTTGTCACTGAGGACGGCGCCGAGACGGATCTGGATCTGGGCCACTATGAGCGCTTCATCCGCACCAAGATGTCCCGGGACAACAACTACACCACGGGCAAGATCTACTCTGCGGTGCTGGCCAAGGAGCGCCGGGGCGAGTACCTGGGCAAGACGGTCCAGGTCATTCCCCACATCACCGATGAGATCAAGTCCTGTGTCAAGGCCGGCGGCCAGGGGCATGACGTGGCCCTGGTGGAGATCGGCGGCACCGTGGGTGACATCGAGTCCCTGCCTTTCCTGGAGGCCGTGCGTCAGTTGGGCTCCGAACTGGGCCGTGAGAACACCATCTTCGTCCACCTAACACTGGTTCCCTATCTGCAGACCTCCGGCGAGGTCAAGACCAAGCCCACCCAGCATTCCGTCAAAGAGCTGCTTTCCATCGGGATCCAGCCTGACGTTCTGATCTGCCGCTCCGAGTGCAACCTGCCGGTGAACGAGCAGAAGAAGATCTCCCTGTTCTGCAACGTGCCGGAGAAGGCGGTCATCTCCCTGAAGGATGTGGACTCCATTTACAAGATCCCCCAGCTTCTGAAGTCCCAGGGCCTGGATCAGTTTGTGGTGGACCGCTTCCGTCTGGAGTGCGGTGAGGCGGATCTCTCTGAATGGGATCAGGTCATCTACCAGCAGGCCAACTCCGCCGGCGAGGTGTGCATCGGCATGGTGGGCAAGTATGTGTCCCTCCATGACGCCTACAAGTCCGTGAACGAGGCCCTGAAGCATGCGGGCCTGAAGAACCTGGTGAACGTCACCATCCGCTACATCGACTCCGAGGATCTGGAGAAGAACGGCACTGATGAACTGGAGCATCTGGACGCCATCCTGGTTCCCGGCGGTTTCGGCACCCGGGGGATCGAGGGCAAGATTGCCGCTGCCCGCTACGCCCGGGAGCACGGGATCCCGTATCTGGGGATCTGTCTGGGCATGCAGGTGGCCATCATCGAGTATGCCCGCCATGTGGCCGGGCTAGCCGGTGCCAACTCCACGGAGTTTGAGCCCGGATGTCCTTATCCGGTCATCGCCCTGATCACTGAGTGGCTCAACGAGGACGGCCAGGTGGAGCACCGATCTGACACTTCGGATCTGGGCGGCACCATGCGCCTGGGCGCCCAGCTGTGCCATCTGGCCGAGGGATCCCGGGCCCGGGAGATTTACGGCAAACCAGAGATCCTGGAGCGGCACCGCCACCGCTATGAGGTGAACAACACCTATGTGGATCAGCTGACCAGTGCTGGCCTCAGGGTCAGCGGCCGCTCGGCGGACGACAAACTGGTGGAGATCGTGGAGATCCCGGATCATCCCTGGTTTGTGGCCGTGCAGTTCCATCCGGAGTTCACCTCCACCCCCCGGGACGGCCATCCGCTGTTCACCAGCTTTGTGAAGGCAGCCCGGGACTTCAAGAAGTCCAAACTGGGCTCCTGACCTATCCGCGCTTCCGGTCTGTGCCGGAGGCGCTTGTTGTCTTGTTTTTTCTCAATTAATGAAGGAAAGAAAATGGCTAAGATTGTCAAAGTTATCGGTCGCGAAATTGTGGACTCCCGTGGCAACCCCACCGTTGAGGCTGATGTCTATCTCGACGACGGCTCCATGGGACGCGCAGCAGTTCCCTCCGGTGCTTCCACCGGTGTCCGCGAGGCACTGGAGCTGAGGGACGGTGACAAGTCCCGTTTCGGCGGCAAGGGCGTCCTCACCGCTGTGAAGAATGTCAATGAGAAGCTCGGCCCTGCAATCATCGGCCTGGATCCTGTGGATCAGCGCAAGGTTGACCAGGTGATGCTGGATCTTGACGGCGATCCCTTCAAGAAGAACCTGGGCGCCAACGCCATCCTGGCCATCTCCCTGGCTGTGGCCAAGGCTGCCGCTGCTGCCAAGAAGGTTCCCCTGTACGAGCACATCTCCGATCTTAACGGCACACATGGCAAGTATTCCATGCCCCTGCCCATGATGAACATCATCAACGGCGGTGCACACGCTGCCTGGTCCATGGACATGCAGGAGTTCATGATCCAGCCTGTGGGCGCCAAGACCGTCCGTGAGGCCATCCGCATGGGTGCTGAAGTCTTCCACGAACTGGCCAAGGTTCTCAAGGGTCTGGGCCAGCCCACCACTGTCGGTGACGAGGGCGGCTACGCTCCCAAGCTGGCAGGCACCGCCAAGGCCATGGCTGCCATCAAGGAGGCTGTGGAGAAGGCTGGTTACAAGTTCGGCGAGGACATCACCCTGGCCATGGACTGCGCTTCCTCCGAGTTCTACGGCGGCAAGGATGGCGGCAGCGACAACCTGTACCACATGAAGGCCGAGGGCAAGGATCTCACCTCCCACCAGCTGGCTGACTTCCTGGCTGATCTGTGCGATCAGTATCCCATCATCTCCATCGAGGACGGCCAGGCTGAGAACGACTGGGACGGCTGGAAGTACCTCACCGACAAGCTGGGCAGCAGATGCCAGCTGGTGGGCGACGATCTGTTCGTTACCAATCCTTCCATCCTGAAGGAAGGCATTGAGAAGGGCATTGCCAACTCCATCCTCATCAAGGTCAACCAGATCGGCTCCCTGACTGAGACCCTGGACGCCATCAAGATGGCTCATGACGCCGGCTACACCGCTGTGGTTTCCCACCGCTCCGGTGAGACTGAGGACAGCACCATTGCCGACATCGCTGTGGGCACCGCTGCCGGCCAGATCAAGACCGGCTCCCTGAGCCGCTCCGACCGTATGGCCAAGTACAACCAGCTGATCCGCATTGAGGAAGAGCTTGCCGCCAAGGGCATTCCCGCTCCTTTTGCCGGCAGAAAGGCTGTCAAGGGCCAGTAAGATCTGAGCTTACGCTTTTAATTGCAAGTGAAGCCGCGGCAGTGCCGCGGCTTTTAGCAATCTCAGGTTTTTCTCCGGAGACGCCGGGGCAAAACCTGAGATCCGCTTTCATGGGGTCACAGGATGCGCATCTTCACCTTTGTGCTCTGCCTGGTGCTGGCAGGCACCATGTACAACTTCTGGTACGGGAAGAACGGCTGGAAGGACTACAAGGAGCTCCAGCACCGGATTGCGGTGCTGGAGGCGGAGAACCATGCATTGCTGGATCGGAACAACCTCATCACCTCGGAGATCCGGGATCTCCAGGAGGGCTATGAGGGGATCGAGGAGATCGCCCGGTCGGATTTCGGGTACATCCGCCAGAATGAGACCTTTGTGCGCTTCATCCCCCGTGCCGACTCCCGGAAAAGGAAGGCCACCAATGGCAATTGACGCGGTCATTCCCGCAGCCGGCATCGGCCGGCGCATGGGATCTGCCGTCCCCAAGCAATATCTTCAGCTGGCCGGGAAGACGGTGCTCCAGCGGACACTGGAGATCTTCCTGAACTCCCCCCTGATCTCCCGGGTCATTGTCTGCCTGAAGGAGGGGGATCCCTATTTTGACTCCCTGCCGGTGTCCCGGGATCCCCGGCTGATCCGGGCGCCCGGGGGCGCGGAGCGCTGCGACTCGGTGCTGGCAGGCCTTTGGTGCTCGGAGGCGGAGTGGGTGATGGTTCACGATGCGGCGCGGCCCTGCCTTACGGGAGGTGATCTGCGCCTTCTGGCAGAGGAGGCCATCTCCCGGGACGGGGGGCTCCTGTGCGCCCCGGTCCGGGACACCATGAAGCGCGCCGGTGAGGACATGCTGATCCAGGGCACGGTGGATCGGAACGGTCTTTACCATGCCCTGACCCCCCAGATGTTCCGCCGCACTGAACTGCTGCAGGCCCTGGAGGATGCCGCCTCCCGGGGTCTTAAAGTGACTGACGAGTCTTCCGCCATGGAGCTGGCGGGTTGCCGTCCCCTGGCGGTGGCGGGCAGGGCGGACAACATCAAGATCACCAGCCAGGGAGATCTGGAGTTGGCGGAGTTTATTCTGGAAGGGCATAGGAGAAATGGCATTGTTTAGGATCGGACACGGGTTTGACGTTCACAGGTTCGGTGACGGCGGGGCCGTGACCATTGGCGGGGTGTCCATCCCCCACAGCCGGGGTCTTATTGCCCATTCTGACGGTGACGTGGCCCTCCATGCTCTGATGGATGCCATCCTGGGGGCTGCTGCCCTGGGGGATATCGGCAAACTGTTCCCGGACACCGATGAGGCCTTCCGTGGGGCTGACAGCCGGGTTCTGCTCCGGGAGGTGGTGCACCGTGTCCATGAGCTGGGCTATGAGATTGTCAATGCCGACGTGACCATCATTGCCCAGGCCCCGAAGATGCGTCCTCACATTGATCTCATGCGGGAGCGCACCGCTGAGGATCTGCAGGTGGACATGGACTGTGTCAACTTCAAGGCCACCACCACGGAGAAACTGGGCTTTCCCGGCCGGGGCGAGGGGATCGCCTGCGAGGCTGTGGCACTGCTGAGCAGGAAGAACCCGTGAGTTCCCGCCTCCCTCCCTGGCTCAGGGAACTGGGTGAGACGGTCCAGGTGGATCCTGCGGTGCTGGAGGCCATGGATCTCCCCCGGGAGCGCTTTGTGGACAGCTCCTTCGGCAGCAGTGCCCTGACTGCCAGGGCCCTGCCCATCGGCGGGGGTCAGACCATTTCCAAGCCCTCCACGGTGGCCCGGATGACTGACGCCATCATGAAGTGCCGTCCCGCCACGGTGCTGGAGATCGGCACCGGATCCGGCTACCAGACCGCAGTGCTCTCACGGCTGGTGGAGAAGGTGTACACCGTGGAGCGGATCCGGAACATCCACCTGGATGCCATCCGCCGGCTGTACAAACTTGAGATCTACAATTTCAAGGCCCTGTGTGGTGACGGCTGCCTGGGGTGGAAGACCTATGCCCCCTTTGACGCTGTCATGGTCACCGCCGCCGCGCCGGCGGTGCCTCCGGCCCTGCTGGAGCAGCTGGCACCCGGGGGACTCCTGGTGATCCCCGTGGGCACCGAGCGCCAGGAGCTCATGGTCTACAGCAAGGATCCCGGCGGCCAGATCACCAGCCGCTCCCTGGGCGGGGTGAACTTTGTGCCCCTGATCCCCGGTGAGGCTGTGGGATCATGAAGCTCTTCCAGCGGATCTACGACTACTGCATTGAACTTTCGGCCCATCCCCGGGCCATGTTCTTCATGGCGGCCAACTCCTTCATCGAGTCCATTTTCTGGCCGCTGCCCGTGGACGCCATGCTCATCCCCATGTGCCTGGCCCGGCCCAAGAAATCCTTCCGCATTGCCTTTGTGGCAGTGCTGTTCTCAGTGCTGGGGGCCGTGGTGGGCTACCTGATGGGTTATTACCTGTGGGATGTGCTGGTGCGGGACATTTTTGAGTCCTTGAACCTGATGCGCCATGTGGACGTCATTGAGAAATGGTTCCATGAGTTCGGGATCCTCTTTGTGGCGGTGGGGGCTTTCACCCCGGTGCCCTACAAGGTCATTGCCGTGACCACCGGCATGATGGCCTCCTCGGCCATGGTGGGCTTCTGGGATATCACCTCCCAGCTGTCCCTGCCGTTGTTCATCCTGGTGTCGGTGCTGGGCCGGGGGGCGCGGTTTTATCTGGAGGCCGGGGTTATCCGCCTGGGAGGCAAGCCCATGGCTGAGAAGATCCGCCGGTACATTGATATCCTGGGCTGGCTGACACTGGCCGCCGTGGCGGTGGCGATCCTGATATACAAGCTGAGATCCTGATGAAATTCCGAACCCTGATCCCTGTGTCCCTGGCCTCCGTCCTGGCCCTGGGGGGCTGCTTCTCCACCTCCGGCGAGGCCCCGCGGTCATCTGCTGTCCGTCAGGCAGTGGACGGGGATCACTATGTGGTCCGCCGGGGGGACACCCTGTTCTCCATCGCCTTTGCCAACGGTCTTGACTACCGGACACTGGCCCTGATCAACAAACTGGATCCCGCCAATGCGGTGATCCACCCCGGGGATGTGCTTCTGGTGCGCATCGGCCGCCTGAATGTCCGCAATGTCTACCGGGTCCGCCCCGGGGACACCCTGTTCAGCGTGGCCCGGCGCCACGGCAAGAGCGTGGAGCAGATGGCCCGGATCAACCATCTCTCCCCTCCCTATGCCATCAATGCCGGCCAGCTGCTGATCCTGGATCCCAAAAAGCCGGCCTTTGAGCGGGCCGCCCCCCGGAGCGGATCTTCCGGCTCCTCCCCGTCATCCTCCTCTGCTGCCCGTCCCGGGAATGTTCCGGTGCCGCCGCCCTCCCAGGGTGCGTCCCGATCTTCATCCTCCTCCTCGGCGCCTTCCGGTGCCCGGATCCCGGCAGCGCCGCCCGCCGCCCCGGCATCAGGGGCTGGACATTCCCAGGCTTCCCCGGCACCCTCTTCCGGCAGGACCATTGAGGTTCCCAGCCAGAAGCCCGCCTACAACAGCCGCTCCCGGCTCACCTGGCAGTGGCCCACCTACGGCACCCTGATCCGGGGCTTCTCCGCCACCGGGGCGGCCAAGGGGATCAACATTGCCGGCAAGAAGGGCCAGAACATCAAGGCGGCCGCCTCGGGCAAGGTGGTTTACGCCGGCAGCGCCCTGAGGGGCTATGGCAACCTCATCATCATCAAGCATAATGATGATTATCTTTCGGCTTATGCCCACAATGACCGGATCCTGGTGAAGGAGCTGCAGGACGTGAAGTCCGGGCAGGTCATCGCCCGCATGGGGGATACGGACTCCAACACCGTGAACCTGCACTTTGAGATCCGCTACCGGGGTCAGGCTGTGAACCCCCAGAACTACCTTCCCCGGCGCTGACGGCGCGTTCCCTTATCACTGCCTGATCCGGAGTCCTCTCCGGATCGCGTCCCGCTGTCCGCCCTCTGTCTGCCACCGGTTATGGAGCAGGTGCCACGGGTCACGGATCACGGGCCGCTGGCAATTGGCCACCGGCTGGGAGCATCATCCTTTCACTGCCGTTCCTCCGGGGTTGCCCGCAGGATCATCCGCCGGATCTTCTCCGGCCGTCACCCCTCCCGGTGATCCGGGACTGATCCCTTCCCGGAAGGGCAAGATCGGGACGGTGTCAGGGGTTAAAATTTGCACACAGATCACATTTCGGCTATAATCACAGCCGTTTTGGGGAGGGATCCCCGGTCCCCTCCCTTCCGGAGACTGTTTGCTCCGGGAGGGTTTTTCTTTTTTCTCTTTGCCAGGAATTTTAAATATCATGGATAACCGTCCTATCCGCAGAGCTCTGATCAGCGTATCCGACAAGACCGGCATTGCCGATTTTGCCCGGGCCCTCTCCTCCAGGGGTGTCGAAATCCTGTCCACCGGCGGCACTGCGCGGCTTCTTTCCGAGGCCGGCATTCCCGTGACCGAGGTGGGAGCCTACACCGGTTTCCCGGAAATGATGGACGGCCGGGTCAAGACACTGCATCCCAAGATCCACGGGGGCATTCTGGGCCGCCGGGGCGTGGATGACGCAGTCATGGCAGAGCATGGCATTCCCCCCATTGATCTGGTGGCTGTGAACCTGTATCCCTTTGCCGCCACGGTGGCTGATCCCGCCTGCACCCTGGAGAAGGCGGTGGAGAACATTGACATCGGCGGTCCCACCATGGTCCGGGCTGCTGCCAAGAACCACCGGGATGTGGCCATTGTGGTGCGGTCATCTGACTATGACCGGGTCATCGCCGAGATGGACGCCAACGGCAACTCCCTGACCCTGGAGACCAGGTTTGATCTGGCGGTGGCTGCCTTTGAGCACACTGCCATGTATGACGGCATGATCGCCAACTATTTCGGCACCCGGGTTCCCAGCTATGGCATTCCCGAGGAGACCAGCGCCGACTCCAAGTTCCCCCGGACATTGAACCTGCAGTTCATCAAGCAGCAGGACATGCGCTATGGTGAGAACGCCCACCAGGCCGCCGCCTTCTATGTGGAGAAGGACAACACCGAGGCCAATGTGGCCACCGCCAAACAGCTCCAGGGCAAGGCTCTGTCCTACAACAACATCTCCGACACTGATGCCGCTTTGGAGTGCGTGAAGCAGTTCAGCGAGCCCGCCTGTGTCATCGTCAAGCATGCCAACCCCTGCGGTGTGGCATTGGGTGCCGACATCGGCGAGGCCTATGCCAAGGCCTTCCGAACTGATCCCACCTCCGCTTTCGGCGGGATCATCGCTTTCAACCGCGAACTGGACGGGGAGACTGCCGGCAAGATCGTCGCCGGGCAGTTCTGTGAGGTGATCATCGCCCCCAAGATCAGCGAGGCCGCCCGTCAGGCAGTGTCCCAGAAGAAGAACGTGCGGCTTCTGGAATGCGGCTTCTGGGGTGAGAAGAAGCCCTCCATGGACTGCCGCCGGGTCAACGGCGGACTGCTGGTGCAGGATCGGGATCTGGGCATGGTGGAGCTGGCCGATCTGAAGGTGGTGACCAAGAGGAAACCTACCCAGTCTGAGCTGGAGGAACTGCTGTTCTGCTGGAAGGTGTGCAAGTTCGTCAAGTCCAACGCCATTGTCTATTCCAAGGATCGCATGACCATCGGCATCGGCGCCGGCCAGATGAGCCGGGTGTATTCTGCTGAGATCGCCGGGATCAAGGCCCGGGAGGAGAAGCTTGAGGTCAGCGGCTCGGTCATGGCCTCCGATGCCTTCTTCCCCTTCCGTGACGGCATTGACGCCGCCGCCAAGTGCGGGATCCAGTGCGTGATCCAGCCCGGCGGATCCATCCGGGATGAGGAGGTGATCCAGGCTGCCGACGAGCACAACATGGTCATGGTCTTCACCGGCATGCGCCACTTCAGACACTGATCTGTGGATCCTTTCCTGCCTATCAGGGCAGGAGCTCTCTTGGCCTCACCCCTGGCGGTGGGGCCTTGCTGTTTTCAGGGGACTGGGTTGGAGACCGGGGATCGGGAGAGCGCCGGGCGGGTGCAGGTAATTTGCTGGGTGAGCCTGGCTGGTGCTGGTGAGTTTTGAGGTTAGCAGATCGGCGTTGGAGCCTTCGGGAAGGGCAGGCCGGGAGGCGTGGGACGGATGGTGCTGACGCCGGCGTTCAGGAAACAGCGGCCGGCTTTGCGGGCGCTGTGTTGCTGACAGCAGAGTTCAGCCTGCTGTCAGGCGATCTGAAGATCCACAGATCTGCGGTATTGAGGCTGGGAGGGTGTCAGGGGAGAGGCACTGCCGGGAAGGTGGCAGACAAGGCTCTGCCGGGAAAGTTTTAGGAACTGCACACCAGGGAAGGGGGAATTTCAGCGGGTGCCTACCGGAAACTCCTGGGCTTCCTTAAATTCCCCGGATCCCCGGCCTGACTAATGGGCGCCGGCGGCTCCCATGGCGTCCCAGATCAGATAGGCGGTGTAGAGGACGTAGATCCCGCAGAGCGTCACGCCCTTCCACCGGCAGATACTGCCGGCGGGGGCATTCTTCCGGGGCAGGCTGAACAGGATCAGCAGCACTGTGAGGGTGGTCATGACTGACACATCCCGGATCAGGATGGCGTCACCGGCGGAGAACTCCCGGATGGCACCTGCAAGACCAACCACCGCCAGGGTGTTGAACATGTTGGATCCCACAATGTTGCCGATGACCATGTCATTGCGGCCCTTGATGGACGCGGCCAGGGAGGATGCCAGCTCCGGCAGGGAGGTGCCTACGGCCACCACGGTGAGACCGATGATGAGACTGCTGATCCCCAGAGCGGTGGCGATCTCCACTGCGCCCCAGACCAGGGCCTTGGAGCTGATAACCAGAATTGCCAGGCCGGTGAACAACTTGATCAGCTCCCGCCCGATGCTCTGGGGTTTGCTGCCTTCTTCATCCTTGGCGCCGTCAGACTCAGCCGATGCTGTGTCCAAAGCCTCCGATCCAGGAGCCCCTGCCTCCTTCCGGCTATCCCGGTAGGACTTCACTGCGGACATGATCATGAAGATCGCGAACAGCAGCAGCATGACAGCGGCGTCATACCGGGAGATCTGGTGATCCCACAGCAGGTAGATGGAAACCAGGGTTGCCAGGAGCAGGCGCACCATCTCCGAGGAGATGATCTTCCTCTGGACCGCCACCGGGGAGATCACCGCTGTCAGGCCCAGGATCAGTGCGATGTTGGCGATGTTGGATCCGTAGGCGTTTCCCAGGGACAGATCACCCTGCCCGCCCAGGGAGGCGTTGGCGGAGACCAGCAGCTCCGGGGCCGAGGTGCCGAAGCCCACGATGATCATGCCGATGAGAAAATCTGACATGCCCAGATATTTGGCCGTGCCCGAGGCGCCATCCACAAACAGATCAGCGCTTTTCACCAGGGCGGCAATGGCGATTATCATGACAAGGGATGCCAGTAACATATTGAACTCCTATAATGTTCTGGAGGCCGGCGTAAAGGAGAGCCGGGGCGGCACCGCCGGTCAGGTCCGCCCCGGAAAAACACAGTGGAGATTTTAGCAGAGAGGGGGAAAATACCATAATGAGGGTGCAAGCCGGCGGGTACCGGGATAGCGTGACAGGGAGTTTCAGTGGCAAAGTCTAAGGTGGCATACGTCTGCTCCAACTGCGGGGCCGAGTTCAGCAAATGGCAGGGGCAGTGCAGTGAGTGCGGGCAGTGGAACTGCATCACGGAGTTCAGGATCCCCCGGGATCCGCCCCGTTCTGGCGGTGCCTCCCGCAGCCAGGATCGGCTGGGCTTTGCCGGCTCCCTGACTTCCCGGATCCAGAAGCTCAGCGAGATCAGCACTGAGCAGCAGTACCGCTTCTCCTCCACCTTCCGGGAGTTTGACCGGGTGCTGGGGGGCGGCATTATCCCCGGGGCGGCCATGATCGTGGGTGGGCACCCGGGTGCGGGCAAGAGCACACTGCTGCTCCAGACCATGTGTCACCTGGCTGCCCAGTTCAGGGTGCTGTATGTCACCGGGGAGGAGTCCCTGCAGCAGGTGGCCCTCAGGGCCCGGCGGCTGCAGCTGCCCGTGGATCAGCTGAATGTGGTCTCGGAGACCTCGGTGGAGAACATTGTCGCCTTTGTGGAGGAGCTCAAACCCCAGATCGTGGTCATTGACTCCATCCAGGTGATGCACCTGGACGACATCGCCTCGGCCCCGGGATCGGTCTCCCAGGTCCGGGAGTGCGCCGCAGTGCTGACACGGCTGGCCAAAACTCGGGAGATCGCCGTGTTCATGGTGGGCCATGTGACCAAGGACGGCACTCTGGCCGGCCCCAAGATCCTGGAGCACTGCGTGGACTGCTCCATTCTCCTGGAGGGGGACAGCGACTCCCGGTTCCGGACCCTCCGGTGCCTCAAGAACCGCTTTGGCGCCGTCAACGAGATCGGTGTCTTCGCCATGACCGGTGGCGGCATGCGGGAGATCAGCAACCCCTCGGCCATTTTCCTCAACCGGTCAGAGGAGATCAGTCCGGGCTCCTGTGTCATGGCGGTGTGGGAGGGCACCCGGCCCATGCTGGTGGAGCTGCAGGCCCTGGCCGACTCCAACAAGTCCGGCAATGCCCGCCGCCTTACTGTGGGCACCGACAGCGGCAGGCTGGCCATGCTCCTGGCGGTGCTCCACCGCCATGCGGGGATGAACATGTATGATCAGGACGTGTTCATCAATGTGGTAGGGGGCGTCCGGGTGGAGGAGACCAGCGCAGATCTCCCCCTGCTGGCGGCCCTGATCTCCAGTTACCGGGACCGGCCCCTGCCCCGGGACATGATCTGCTTCGGTGAGGTGGGTCTGTCCGGGGAGATCCGGCCGGTGCCCTCGGGCCAGGAGCGGCTTTTCGAGGCCGCCAAGCACGGCTTCAAGAAGGCCGTCATTCCCAAGGACAACGCCCCCTCAGCCTCTCATCCGGTTCCGGGGATGGAGATCGTTCCGGTGTCCCGGATCTCCCAGCTGGCGGATCTTATCTGAAGATCCCCCCGGCGTGGCACTTCCTGGGCCACAAAAAAAAGGATCATGCTGACCGTATCCGGCGCATGATCCTTCGACAAGGAGGTGTAACTATGAAGCCGGACTTGTCTCTCCGGCGGAGAATTCAGTGTCTTCCGGGTTGCCCCCGGCTTTCCGTCCTCAGCTGCTGCTGGGCGGGGCCTTCTCCGGCTCCTCGATCTCCGAGAGGTTCCGGAGATCCCGGCTCAGGATGAACTCGCTTTCATCGGAGTTCAGCTCAATGAGCCGCTTGAGGTGGGTCATGCTCTCAATGTCGATGTGGTTGCATTCCAGCCCCATGGTCACTCCGCTGGCATAGACCACCCGGCACTCCATGAAGATGCTGGTTTCAGGCATCAGCACGATCTCCAGGACAATGCTGTGATCGGGTTTGGACACATAGCCTTCGGGCTGTTTGACCAGGGCGCCTTTCAGGGACAGATCCATGACCTGGGTGGGCCAGGAGACGTTGTCGTCGGAGATCCGGGCAAAGGACTCAAAAAAGACCCTCTTGAAGCGCCGTCTGTCATTGATCATCGGAGCTTCCTATATCCACCGGACCGGAGGAGGGGGATGAGACGGTCACCGGGGTTGAGACCTGCATGATATCGTCCAGCATCTGCAGCACCACCACCAGCCGATCTTCCAGGGTGAACCTGGTCTCCAGCAACTGGCCCACGGTTCCCAGATCCTTCTTGAACTCCTCAAAGTCCGGCGGCGGCATTCCAGGGGTGTACTTGTCCTCAAAGCACATGATCTCGCCGGTGTTGTTGTAGATCTTGGGAATGATCTTCTTGGCCACCTGCAGGCGCTTGCCGGAGATGGTCTCCATGATCTGCAGAACCCGGGGATAGATGTCAAAGTGGCCGCGGCTGGTGTAGTCAACCAGGCTTTCGAAGAAACTGGCTATTTTGCTGACTGGGGGGCATTCCTGCTCGGTCCCGTGGATGTTGGGCTCCAGCAGGGTGCAGTATTTCAGGAGGAGCTCCTCCCGGGCGTCCAGCATGGCGTCGATGTTCTTGAGCTTCCCGGCCATCAGCTGGCGGGTCTTGTTCAGTTTGGTGAGGGCGTATTCGGTAAACATGGGGCCTCCCGGGATCCTGATCTGCTCTGTCCCTGCTGTCATTTAACCTTATCCCCGGAACCTTTGCCACAGCATGTTGGCAATCATGCTAAGCGGATCTATTTTTTCTTTCCAATTCTGTTACGTTTAGCACAGAAGATCCGCCGCCCTGGCCGGGGCTCCGGCGCCGGGGCTCCCGTGCCGCCCCGGGTCCCGGGGACAGCCCCGGGCTGTGCTTTGTGGTACAATGGATCAGCAACTGGCAGAGGGAGATCTGTCCGGATCCGCTTCCCCGGGAACGCCTTTCCGGAAGGAACGGGAGCGGACTTCTCCCAGGGTGTTCTGCCTCCCCTGGTTTTTCGGAAAAAGGATCGCGTAGTGAAGATTGCAAGCATACCGCTGTTGGCAGCGCTTTTTCTGCCCGCCCCCCTCATGGCCGCCGGCACTGACGGTGCCGTACCGGAAGCCTCCGGAGAGTCCGCACCCGCCGCCGAGCAGGCTGCCGCACCCGCATCCCGGGCCGGCAGGATCATGTATGTGACCGACTCTGCCATCTTCTATCTCCGGAGCGCCCCCAAGTCCGGGGCCAAGCTCCAGGGCAGCGTCAACTCCGGCGATCCCGTGAAGGTCATTGAGTCAGCCGGGGGCTTCACCCTCATTGAGGATCTCAAGGGCCGCCAGAGGTGGATTGAGACCCGGAACCTCCAGTCCCATGAGAGCTACAAGGTCCAGGTGGCCGGCCTGCAGAAGGTCAACAGCGAGCTGAACGCCAAGCTGGCCAACATCGACACGGAGCAGGCCCGGGAGCTGAAGGCCCTGAAGTCCCGGTACGCCGCCCTCTATGAGGACAACAAGAACTCCCATGCCACCATCCAGGAGCAGCAGAAGAAGATCTCCGTGCTGGAGGAGGAGAACGCCGAGCTCACCAGCCAGGTGGAGAACTCCGAGCAGCAGATCCAGACCCACTGGGCCAAGGTGGGCGCCGCCCTGGTGTTCTCCGGCGTCCTGCTGGGACTGGTGCTGGTCTACATTCCCAAGCCCCACCGCCGCAAGAAGGATCTGTGGTAGTCCATGGCCGGGGATCCTGAGGAGCCGGATCAGGCACCATATCCCGCCTGGTGGGACCTCCGCTATCTTCCCATCAGGGCGGCCTTTGTCCTGCTGCGCCTGGCAGTCCTGCTCCCCTTGCCCCTGATCTACCTGCTGGGGGATCTTGCCGGCTGTGTCATGCATCTGGTCATGCGCCGCCGCCGGGCGGTGGCTGTGCGGAACCTTGAGCTCTGCTACCCCGGCATGACCAGGGAGGAGATCCGGCATCTGGTCCGGCAGAACTTCCGCTCCATGGGCCGGGCGGTCTTCGAGACCGGCATGGCCTGGTACTGGTCCGACGCCAGGCTCAGGCGCCATATGGAGGTTTCGGAGGAGAGCATCCGGAACATCATGGACAACGCCGCCAGCGGCCAGCTGGTGCTCACCTGCCATTTCCTGGATCTGGAGATCCATGCCCGGATGTACGGTCTCTACCACCCGGGAGTGGGCCTCTACAAGCCCAACCGCAACCCGGTGATCGAGCGGGAGCAGACCCGGGGCCGTACCCGGACCAACATCGCCATGGTGAGCCACCGGAATATCCGGGGGATCATCAAGGCCTTGAAGGAAGGCTATCCCATCTGGTATGCCGCCGATCAGGACTACCACACCACCAGCCGGGTCTTTGTCCCCTTCATGGCGGTTCCCGACTGTCCCACGGTCACCGCGCCCTCCACCCTGGCCCGGATCCCGAACGTGGTGAGCATTCCCAGTTACGCCGTCCGGATCCCCGGCGGCAAATACCGCCTGGTGGTGGAGCCGAAGCTGGAAAACTATCCCACCGGGGATCTGGCCGCCGACGCTGAGTTATACAACCGTTTTGTGGCCCGGGCCGTGAATGAGGCTCCGGATCAGTACATGTGGGTGCACCGCCGGTTCAAGAACCGGCCCAACAGCACCGATCCCTCCTATTACGACGACGCTGCCGTCCATATTCACCGCAATTCCTAAAACCCTGGCCCTGCCCAGAAGGAGAGCCCCAGATGAAACTCAGCATTCCTGACTATTCCCGGATCCGGGTCCTGGTTGTCGGCGATCTCATGCTGGACAGCTACTATTCGGGACCGGCCACCCGGATCTCTCCGGAGGCCCCGGTGCCCATTGTCCGGGTCCAGCACCGGGAGTCCCGTCCCGGTGGCGCGGCCAATGTGGCCCTGAACATCGCCTCCCTGGGGGGCAAATGCACCCTTATCGGCTTTGTGGGCATGGATCGGGAGGGCTCGGAGCTCACCACCATGCTGGCGGAGAAGGGGGTGCAGTGCCGCTTCATCCAGGTGCCCGGCTATCCCACCATCACCAAGACCCGGGTTCTGAGTCGGCATCAGCAGCTGATCCGCCTGGATTTTGAGCAGAACTTCACTGCTGCCGATCCCGCTCCCCTGCTGGCGGCGGTCAAGGACTGCATGGCGGAGTTCCAGGTGATCATCCTGTCCGACTACGGCAAGGGGGTCCTGCGCCATGCGGCGGAGATCATCGCCCTGGCCCGGGAGTCCGGCCGCACCGTTCTCATTGATCCCAAGGGCACCGACTTTGATCGTTACCGGGGCGCTGCGGTGATCACCCCCAACATGTCAGAGTTTGAGGCCGTGGCCGGCCAGGTTCAGGGAGAGGAGGATCTGGCGGTCCGGGCCCGGAAAATGATCGCTGACTTTGAGCTGGACAATCTGCTGGTGACCCGCTCGGAGAAGGGCATGTCGCTGTTCTCCGCCGACGGCGGGGAGTTCCACCTGCCCACCAACGCCCGGGAGGTCTATGATGTCACCGGCGCCGGGGATACGGTTATCGCCGTCCTGGCCGCCTCCCTGGCCGCCGGGCGAAACTTCCGGGACGCCTGCGCCTTGTCCAATGTGGCCGCCGGCATTGTGGTGGGCAAGCTGGGCACCTCCACAGTGACGGTGCCGGAGTTGGCCGCCGAGGCCGGGGACATGCCGGCCAACGGCACCGGCGTGGTCACCGAGGCGGAGCTCAAGGCCCTGGTGGCCCGCGCCCGGGCCGCCGGGGAGAAGGTGGTCATGACCAACGGCTGCTTTGACATTCTGCATTCCGGGCACTGCCAGTATCTGCGCCAGGCCCGGAGTCTGGGTGACCGGCTGATCGTGGCGGTGAATGATGACGCCTCAGTGCGCCGTCTGAAGGGGGACAGCCGGCCGGTGAACGCTGTCTCAGATCGCATGGAGGTCCTGGCAGCCTTGGGATCTGTGGACTGGGTGGTGCCCTTCAGCGAGGACACCCCACGGCGGCTCATCAGCGAGATCCTGCCGGATGTCCTGGTGAAGGGCGGGGATTACAAGCCCGAGGAGATTGCCGGTGCCAAAGAGGTCACCGAGGCCGGTGGCAGGGTGGAGATCCTGCCTTTCCGGGACGGGTGCTCCACCTCCGGGATCATCAGCCGGATCCTCGGCCGCTGAGTCCCTTTCCGGGAGCCGCCCTGTCAGGGGCGCCGGAACTGCGGACCGAAAGAAGAGTACCGGCAGAGAAGAGTACCGGCAGACAGGAGCCGGCACCCGGCAAAGCAGAAAGCGGAGTCTCCTTTTTCAGGGGACTCCGCTTTCTGCCTCAGGGATCATCCGATCCTGCTGAGGTGCCGGACTGTTTCAGATCCGGCTGTCTGTCCGGTGGAGGGTTTCCGGGCTGGGATCCCGCCTTGGGGATCACCACTCCTTGGAGATGCGGTCCAGCATCAGGATCATGGCAACGCCCAGACCGTCATTGCCGAAGAAGTTCTTGATGTCCACAATGTCCTCCACGGTGGAGGCATAGTAGTGCTTCTCCTCATCGTCAATCAGGGTCATGCGCTGGCAGACGAACTTGTCATTCTTGGTCTTGAACAGCTTGAGATAGCCGATGCGGCGGTTGTCATGGCGGGTGTCCCGCTCCTCCACATTGCAGATCTGCCAGCCGGTGAGGACGATGTCCCGCCGGCCGTCACTTTGCACCTTCTCATTCTTGGGTGCACTGTAAATGCTGGAGCACAGATCCATGCGCTCCTTGATCAGAGCATTGCGGTGATCCTCTTCGGTGACCTTGTGGAGGGGATCAACCGGAGTGCTCACGCTCTTGAAAAGTTTATCCAGAAAGCCCATTTTGATATTCCTGTTTTATTCCCTTGTGCCGCCGGATGCTCTGGGGATCCGGCTTACGTTTTAATGTACATCGGCTGATTATAGCCAATTTCAAATTTTACGTAAGGATCACAGATCGCAAAAGCATCCCCTCAGCGGCATCTCAGCAGCTGATCAGGGCGGCCTCGGCCACCTTCCGCATCACCTGCTCACCGCAGAGGTTGGCAATGATGGTCAGGGCAAAGGCGTTGGTGAAGGCCGGTCCCTGGGCGGTGATCAGGTGGTGGGCCGGATCCACGCACACCTTCTGATCCACAAAAGTGGCGGTTTTGAACAGATCCTCGGTTCCCGGATAGCCGGTGACCTTGGCGTCCCCGGCCAGTTCATGGGTACCCAGCACATAGCCCGGGGAGGCGCAGATGGCGGCAATCCATCTGCCGGCCTTCTTCTGCCGCCGGAGCATCTCGACCAGGATCGTGCTGTCCCGCAGGTGCTCGGCACCGGGCAGTCCCCCGGGCAGGACGATGACGTCAAACTCTTCTTCAATCTGGCTGTCTAGTCTGGCGGGGGCCAGGAACTTCAGACCGTGGGCGGCGCTGATCTCAGGCTTTCCGGCCACTGCTGCCAGCACCACCTCGATGCCGGCGCGCTTCAGGAGATCATAGGTGGCTATGGTCTCAATTTCCTCGCAGCCGTCAGCTGCGGCTATCAGTGCTCTGATCATGCTCTTTCTCCAGTGATCTGATGGCTTGGTTCATGCTGCTGAGCAGGGGGGCATCCATTCCGTGCTCCCGGGCCCGGGCCAGCAGGTGCCCGGCTATGCTCCGGATCTCCGTCCGGCGTCCGGCCCTCACGTCCGCAAGCATGGAGGATATGTTGCCGGCGGTTGCGCTGATCACGCCAGTCACGTAGTCCTCCAGCTCCCCAGGTTTCAGGGAGGGATCCTCAGCATGGCATATATTATATATTTCCCCGGTGATTTCTTTAACCTGATCTTGCAGATCAGCCCTCTCCAGGAGCTCCCCGTTCCGGACATTGTGGACGGCGGTCAGGGGGTTGATCACGGCGTTGGCCGCCAGTTTAAGCAGCATGGCCCGGGGGAGATCCGGATCCCGGATCCAGGGGAGATCCGGCGTGGAGAGATCCCCGAGGATCGGAGGACGGTCATAGCGCACGCACCCGCCTCCCGCATACACCGCCAGATCCCCCTTCCTGTATGCGCCTGCGGTGATCACCCCGGGGAAGACCGGGTTCTCCGGAAGGATCATGGCGGCGGTTTCCGTGTTGCCCATGCCGTTTTGCATCATCACCACCGGGATACCCCGGGAGATCTGCGGCCTGAGGGCTGTCAGCACCTCTTCGTTCATCCAGCTTTTCAGGGTCACCAGGTACAGAGCCGGCGCTTCTTCCCGGGGATCTTCCGGCAGGATGGTCACGGGAAAGGCACGCTCCCCGAGCGTACCCGGGAACAGGCTGCAGGTGTAGCGCACCGGATCCTGGTGATCCTCCCGGCTGTCCAGGAAACGGCATTCCAGCCCCTTTTCCGTCAGCAGGGCTCCGGTGATCCTCCCTACGGCCCCCAGGCCGATGATCACGATCCGGCCTTCTGTCATGGCTTTGCCCTCCTCTGAGACAATATTTATCCTGACTACACTTCTCCCGGAGTTCCGGGATCACGGCTTCTGTCCACCCGTGCAGTTTGCCCGTGCGGTCCGGCTGTCCGGGTGCTTCCCGGGATCCTGGTCTCTGTCACCTGTGACCTGTGGAAGATGTCTTTCCTTTCCGGAACGCTTTCCGGGGGGACTGAGCTCAGAGAATGCTGATCACCGGCCGGCGCCCTCCCCAGGGCCTGTCAAGGCGGTCTCTTTCCGGGGGAGATCACGTTTTGCGCAAAAAATATTCAGCATTTTAACTGTCTCATCACCTTTTGCAAAAGCGGTCCGGAGGGAGGGCTTTTGTTTCATGTTATAATTTCCAAGTCCGTCTCAGCAGTCCGTTATGAGTCCGCCGGGGCGGCCCACCTGATCACAGGAATATCCCATGGATTTTGACAGAAAAGACGCGGAAGTAGTCAGCAGGGAAACCTGCTACAGCGGTTTTTTCAAGATGGACCGCTACACAGTGAGGCACCGCCTCTTTGGCGGCGGCATGTCCGGCACGTTTACCCGGGAACTCCTGGAGCGGGGGCACGCCACGGCAGTGCTGCTCTATGATCCCCGGCAGGACGCGGTGATCATGATTGAGCAGTTCAGGATCGGCGCCCTGGCTGCCGGCATGAACCCCTGGCTTTTCGAGGTGGTGGCCGGCGTCAACGAGGAGGGCGAGAAGCCCGGTGATGTGGCTGTCAGGGAATCCCAGGAGGAGGCGGGGATCGCCATTGAGCGCCTGCACTTTGTCAGCCGCTACCTGGTGAGCCCCGGTGGCACCTCTGAGACCATTTACCTTTACATCGGCATTGCCGACAGTTCCGGCGCCGGGGGCGTGCATGGCCTCAGCGAGGAGAACGAGAACATCCGGGTCCATGTCCTGCCCTTCAGCCAGGTGCTGTCCATGGCCGATGACGGGGCCATCTGCAATGCCACCGCCCTGGTGGCGATCTACTATCTGGCCTCTCACCGGGAGCAGTTCCGCTCCGTGGAGCAGCCGTCATGATGGAGACTGCCAGCGTCAGGGCCGCTGATCAGAGCCGGATAAAGATCCTTCAGCTGACGGATCTGCACATTTTCCGTGATCCCCATGGCACGCTGCTGGGGGTCAACACCGCTGACAGTTTTCAGGCCGTGCTGGATGAGATTGCCGCCCTGCCTGCTGAGAGGCAGCCGGACATGTTTCTGGTGACCGGTGACATCTCCCAGGACTACTCTGATGGCTCCTACCGCCGCTTCGCCTCCATGATCAACGGTCTGGGCAGACCCCTGTTCTGGCTCCCGGGCAATCATGACGACGGTCCCCTCATGTACCGGATCTTTCCCGGAATGGGTCTTTCCGTGGCCCGGCAGATCTTCTGCGGCAACTGGCAGATCATCATGCTCAACACCCAGGTGTACAGCAACCCCTGCGGCTATCTGCCGCCGGATCAGTTTGAGTTCCTGAACCACTGTCTGGAGGCCCACCGGGATCTTAATGCCCTGATCTGCATCCATCACAACACCTTCCGGGTGAACAGCGCCTGGTTGGATCAGCATTATCTGAAGAATGCGGACGAGTTCACTGCCATGCTTCACCAGTACTCTTCCGTGCGCTGTGTCCTGTGCGGCCATGTGCACCAGGAGACGGATGAGATCCATGACGGGATCCGCTACATCTCCTCTCCGGCCACCAGCATCCAGTTCCTGCCGGAAAGCGACGCTTTCGGTCTGGACAGCGCCGGCCCCGGCTGGCGGGAACTGCAGCTGTTCCGGGACGGCACCTTTGACACCCAGGTGCACCGGGTCCGATCCGGCTGCTACATCCCTGACTGGAACGCCGTGGGCTACTGAGCCCCGTTTCTGCACCTCCTTTCCATTTCCGGGAGCATCCCTCCCGGTCCCTTCCGGGCGCATAACTGCTCCGGTCTTAAACTTCCCCCTGCCACCTCCCATACGGACCGGAGCCCCGGGAATGGCTTTTTCCGGCGCCTGCTCCCGGGCGGATCAGGGCGGCAAAGTGACTTTCACGTGTCTTCCCATGATCCAGGGCTCCCCATGGCGCGATCGGGGAGTCCCGGGATCTGGAACTGGGGTAGTGGCTGGGGCGGACCTTTCCCGCTAATGGTGAAAACCGGGCATCTGCATTTCATTAAATGGCTCCGGGCATTTATTATGCTTTCCGGATACTGTAATATAATTGCCTGATCTGGCAGCGGCAATGTTTAATGAACTGGTAATAAATATCCGGCGGCAGGGAGTATTTTAATAAATATCCGGCGGCAGGGAGTATTTAAAGAGGTGTGGTAGATCGGTTTATATTTATCCGGAATGTTTGCTCTGTTACGGTACCGTCGGAATTAAATAATTCAGCCATCATGCTGATATTTATTTCCCCGACCTGGAAAATGATCCTGCCCGGAAAGTGACGGCCGCCGCCGGGCTGGCCGGGAGGCTGACACGGGCTTTTAGCCCCGGGCCACGGCCAGATCCGGAGCCGCAACCTGTCTGCTGGTGCCCTGCTCATCGGACATCAGAGCTCTGCTGTCCGGACTCTTCCGAAGCTCTCGGGACCAGATGCACGGGAGTGCCATTCCCGACCGGGAGTCTCATTCCCGTCGGAAAAAGGATCCGGCCGCTGGCCTGCCCAGAGCCAATTCTTTGTCCGGGGGTATTTGCCCTCTCCTTCCCCCAGGGTGCGTGGAGACTTATTTTTATCCGGCGTCTTGCCGGTCACATCCCGGGGGATCAATTGACCCCGGTGCTGGTGTTTGCTATACTCAGAAGGCTTTTCAGATATATATTCAGGGAGCTTTTATGACCTCTGCCATTATTTATCTTCATGGTTTTCTTTCTGCGGGAAATGCGGTCAAGGCCCGGACATTCCGCTCCTTCATGGAGCAGACCCGTCCGGAGGTCACGGTGCTTTCCCCGGACATTGACAACGATCCCCTGAAGGCCTTCGGATCCGTCATGGACTACCTGAAGGACAAGCCCCGTCCCCAGGGGGTCATCGGCAGCTCCCTGGGGGGCTTCTGGGCCCGGATGCTTGCCCGGGAACTCCAGATCCCCGGAGTGCTCCTTAATCCCGTGGTCCATGCGGACAGCCTGATCCGTGATCGGCTGGGGGAATATCAGAACCCCGCCACCGGGGTGCGGTTCTGCCTCACCGAGGACACGGTCAGGGGGATCTGCGGAGCCGAAGCTGATGCTGACGAGCTGGATCGGCGGCTGCTCAGGGTGTACCTGGGCACTGCGGATGAGGTGCTGGATCACCGGGTAGCCCTGGACTTTTTCAAAGGCTGTGATGTCCGCCTGCTTCCCGGGGAGACCCACCGTCTTTTCGGCTTTGAGGCCTTGTGCCCGGAGATCGCCGACTATCTCCTGTCCGGCAGTGCCGGCTCCTCCGGGAACTGATCCCGGAATATCTCCCGGAAAGGTTCTGATCCCCGGCGCCGCCTGGCCCGGGGCGCATCCCGGCTGGCCGACGGTCCGGGACTTTTCTTTTTTTCATTTGCCTGTCCCGGGATGCTTTGGCATCCGGGCAGGCAGCCGGGTTCTGCCCGGCGGATGCGGATGCTGTGAATGGCTGAGGAAAACGAATACAAGGCGGAGAACATCGTTGTTCTCAAGGGCCTGGATCCGGTGCGCTGCCGGCCGGGCATGTACACAGACACCACCAGACCCAACCATCTGGCCCAGGAGGTCATTGACAACTCGGTGGACGAGGCCCTGGCGGGCTTTGCCAAAAAGATCGCAGTGGTGCTCTACGAGGATCAGTCCCTGGAGGTCACCGATGACGGCCGGGGCATGCCGGTGGACATCCATCCTGAGGAGGGAGTCCCGGGGGTGGAACTGATCTTCTGCCGCCTCCATGCCGGCGGCAAGTTCGATCAGCGGAACTATCACTTCTCCGGCGGTCTCCACGGTGTGGGCGTCTCCGTGGTCAACGCCTTGTCCACCAGGGTGGAGGCGGTGATCCGCCGGGACGGCCAGGTATATTCCATCGCCTTTGCCAACGGCGAGAAGGCGGAGGAGCTGAAGGTCATCGGCACCTGCGGCCGGAACAACCGGGGCACCGCCGTGCGCTTCTGGCCGGATCCCAAGTATTTTGACTCCCCCACCTTCAGCGTCCAGAGCCTGTGCCATGTGCTCAAGGCCAAGGCGGTGCTGTGCCCCAACCTGGTGATCACCTTTGAGAACCGGAAAACCGGGGAGAAGACCACCTGGTGTTTCAAGGACGGTCTGAGCGACTACCTCACCGAGGCAGTGGCGGGGCTGGCCACCTGTCCGGACACCCCCTTCTGCGGCCGCCTGAAGCAGGAGTCCACGGAGGTTGAGTGGGCCGTGTCCTGGATCACCGAGGGCATGGTGCCGGTGACGGAGTCCTATGTGAACCTCATTCCCACCTTGCTGGGAGGCACCCATGTGAACGGCTTCCGCCAGGGCCTGACCGATGCGCTCCGGGAGTTCTGCGAATATCAGAGCCTGCTGCCCAGGAACCTCAAGCTGCAGCCGGATGACGTGTTCTCCCACTGCGCTTATATCCTGTCGGTGAAGATGACCGATCCCCAGTTCTCCGGCCAGACCAAGGAAAAACTGTCCTCCCGGGAATGCGCCGGGGCGGTGCTCAGCGTGGTGAAGGACTCCTTCACCTTGTGGCTGAACGGCCATCCGGAGCAGGGCCGGCAGCTGGCGGATTTCTGCATCAGCGCCGCCCAGAAGCGGCTCCAGAGCTCCAAGACCGTCACCCGGAAGAAGGCGGCCCACGGACCGGTGCTGCCGGATCGGCTCAAGGACTGCTACGGTGAGGATCCCATGCAGTCCGAACTGTTCCTAGTGGAGGGCAACTCTGCCGAGGGATCGGCGGTCAAGGCCCGGAACAGCCAGAACCAGGCCATTCTCACCCTCCGGGGCAAGATCCTGAACACCTGGGAAAAGGGCCAGGATGATCTGATGTCCTCGGAGATCATCCGGAACATCATTGAGGCCATCGGGGTGGATCCCGGATCTGACTCCCTGGAAACATTGCGCTACGGCAAGATCTGCATTCTGGCGGATGCCGACTCCGACGGACTGCACATTGCCACCTTGCTGTGTGCCCTCTTTGTGAAGCATTTCCCGCGGCTTGTGCGGGAGGAGCATATCTATGTGGCGGTCCCGCCCCTGTTCCGGGTGGCGGTGAACACCAAGGATGGCGGCACCTACTATGCCGAGGACGAAGCGGAGCGGGACCGGATCATTGCCGGACTGATGAAGAAGAACAAGAAACTCACCCTGAACTCCTTCCGGGTCACCCGGTTCAAGGGTCTGGGCGAAATGAACGCAGAGAGCCTCCGGGAGACGGCCCTGGATCCCAACACCCGGCGCCTGGTGAAGCTGGTGCTGCCGGAAAATGAGGAGGACACCGTCAGCGTGATGAACATGATGCTCTGCCAGGATCGGGCTGGTGACCGCCGGGTGTGGCTGGAGACCAAGGGCAATCTGGCGGATCTGGACTGAGCCGGGGCGCTTTTCTGAGAGGAGAGATCAGGGATCATGGCCACACTGAAGATCAAAGCCGCGGTAGCCGGGGGGCTGGCGGCGTTGCTGCTGGCAGCCTGGGCGGGAGGCGTTGCTTACACCCGCCACAGTTTCTGCGAGATCCTTGCCCGTCTGCCCGGGGATCTGGGAGGTCTGGCAGGTCCCGGAAAACTCCGGATCTCTCTGGGAGTGCCGGATCACCGGGGCTTCACGGAAACGGTTCACCATGTGACTGTGGACTCCTTCGGCAAGAGCCTTGAACTGGACATGGACTGCAGTTACGGCCTGGCCTCGGCTGCCTGCGGCTTCCGCCTGCCGGAGGGTGCGGGCAGTTCCCGGACGCAGACTGCATCATCGGATCAGACGGGAACTCCGGATCGGGCTCCGGCGGCTGATCCCGCCGGGACACTGTCTTCGGATCAGGCAGATGCCCGGGAGCTGGATCCAACTGCCCGGATGCTGGAGGGGCTTAAGCTTGAGTACGGCGGCTTCACTGACCGTCTCCGGGGTACCTACCAGATCAGTGCCGGCTCCTGGCAGAGCTCCGGGGGCACACTGTCCTGGTCTGACGGGAAGATGGTGTTCCGGCTGGATGAGGTCTCCCGGGGCGTGCCGGAGTTTTTCCGGGTGCGTTTCAAACTGGATCATCTGAGCCATGAGCATGGAAAGGACGGTACTGCGGTGCACCTGGAGAAGATCCGCCTCCGCTCTGGCTATGACGGCATGAAGCTGAGCCTTGGCCGGCTTGAGGTGAAGGATCCATCCCGTCCCCTGACGCTGGAGCTTAAGAAGGCCGCAGTGTTCTGGGAACTTTCGGATCCTCCTGCCAGCGGGCGGTTTGACTTTGACACGGGGCTTTCTTTCAGCCGTCTCCTGCTTGATCGGGGACAGGATCACTATGATGTGGACGGGCTGGATCTATCCCTGAAACTGACTGATCTCAGTGATCCCCGGCCCCGTCTCGGGGGTGCGGAGATTGCGGAGCTGTTCCGCTCCCACCGGGGAACTGAGGTGCTGATGGCTGCCCTGGGCCGGGAGTCAACTTTTAAGCTGTCCTTTGACACGGAACTCAATGATCAGGATGCGGAGCTGGAGCTGAAGGGCTCCCTGGCCTGCTTCCCCCAGGAAGGGGGCAATTCCCCCCGGTGGCTCCGGAAATGCCTGATCCTGGAGGGCAAGGGGGAGATTGACGCCGCCCTGTTTGACGCGCCGGGACTGGCCGGCTACCGGGACTTTTTCGCCGCCGAGGCCCAGGATCCCGCTGCCAAGGTGTTCCGGTATGAGATCCGGAAGGCGCCGGACGGCGACATCACCGTGAATCCGGATCAGAAGAGGGAGCGGGCGGAGAAGCTGAAGGAGCAGGAAAAGGGCGGTGACGCCCCCGCCGGCGGCCGGTGAGGCTTTTCCCGGGCGGGGCCGGTGAGACTTTCCCTGGATGGGACCGGCTGCGGACGTATGGGGAGCATAGCCCCGGCTCCTCCGGATCGGGAGCCGGATAAGAGTGCGGATCCGGAGTTGGGTTCAGAAGATCTCTCGGATGCGGGGTCGGGAGCAGATCCAAAATTGGGTGCAAACGATCTCTCAGAGATGCGGGATCCATGGGCGGATCCGGTGACAGATCATCAGGAGACCGAGCACCAGGACTGGTGCAGGGGAGGGAGCAATGAGTGCGAAGATATTTGCCGCCGCCGGGCTGCTGGGTGTGGCCCTGCTGGGTACGGCCGGCTGGTTTGGCGGAGTCACCTACACCCGGATCCGGGGCGAGGAGGTCATTGACGGGCTCCGGGAGCAGATCCGGGAATTCCTCCATGAGGACGGGGGCGGACAGGATCTGGCCCTCAGAAACTCCGAGAGCACCGGCTTTGCCTCAGTCAGGCACCTGTACCAGCTGACCGGTCCGGTGGAGGCCGGGCTGGTGGCAGACTATTCCTTCGGCCTGGGGACGGCGGATGCCCGGCTTTCCCTGGATGAGGACACCGTGAAGGCCTGGTGCGGGGGGAGCCCTGAGCTGTGCTCCCTGATCCGCAAGACGGCGGAGGGGTTCACTGCCCACTACAACGGCTTTGCGGACACCCTGGAGGCCTCAGTGATCCTGCCGGAGGCCGCCGTGCCCCTGACGGGGATGATCCTGTCCCTGGGCGGGGGCCGGATTGAGACGGTCCGGGCCCTTTTCTCCCCTGCAACCCAGGATGAAGCCACCCGGCTCGTCCTCACCTCCCTGAAGGTGACCGATCCGGACGGCCATGAGGATCTTGTTCTGGAGGATCTGCATCTGGGTGTCCAGGTGTTCTCCCCCGGGGCCATGGAGATCTCCATGGATCTGAAGAACTTTGCAACTGATCTGGCTCCCGTGAAGGCGGCGCTTGAGGGCTTCAGGATCCGGGGCGGCGTTGTTCCCTCTTCTCTGGGGAAGAAGGATCGCTACACGGTCACCCTGACCATGGATCTGGACCGGGGCCGGGCGGAGCAGCCTGGCGGAAAGGCGGCGGAGGATTATGAGATCTCCGGGACCGGTCTTACTCTCAGGCTGGCCAATCTGAACTATGCGGAGCTGGTGTGGCGGTGTGCCGGGGCCGGGCGTCCGGATCGGCTTCTGAGCGGCTCGGACATGAGCAGCTGCATCGACTCCATGTCCCCGCCGGAGCGCCGGGAGGCCCTTCTCACCCTGCTGGAGGACACCACGGAGATCCATCTGAGCTTCCGATCTGCCCTGAACGGATCCAAGGTTGCCTTCAGTGGCCGCCTGGGCTTCAGGCCGGGCACGGACTTCACGGATGCCGGCTCCCTGGTTGAGGGCCTCACCGCCGAGGGGGATCTCTCCCTGGACGCTTCGGTGTTCCGTCTGCCTCAGTACGGCCTGGGCACATTGGAGGAGGAGATGCGCTCCATGGCCCGTGAGCCAGGATCCGGGGTGTATGACTATCATATTGAGTTCCGGGGCGGCCATCTGAATATCAACTCCAAACAGATGATGTGATCCCCCGGGGCCGGGCGGCCGGGTAAGGTCCGGTTCCGGTCCGGCACCCGGGCAGGGGAGCGAAAATCCTTGCCCGGCGGGCTGATTGCATTTAAGATCACGCACGAATTTTCGGCAGGGCGGGGCTTTCCGGTCAGTTACCTGGAAGCCCCGCTGGTTTTTCCAAACAGGGAGTGTATAAATGAGTGCCAAGTTGTTAATTGCCGCAGGCGTCGGCGTTGCCGTTCTGGCCGCTGGCGGATACGTGGGCGGCACCTATTATGTGAAGGATCGCTGTGACAACATCTCCAAGAAAGCCTTCTTCCAGGCCCAGGATCTGCTGGCCGAGGGGAAAGTCAAGCTGGAGGATGCCGGAGTCAGCGATGAGAGTTTCAGCAGCAAGACCCAGAACTACAAGGTGACCTTCCCCGGTGGTGAGCCTATTCCGGTGCAGATCCACTACACCTACAGCCCCACCACGGTTGAGGGCAAGATCTCGGTGGACGATGCGCTGTACAAGGCCATGCAGCTGGATGACCGCAGCGTCTCCGCTGTCAAGGATCTGATCCAGGGCTTCAGCGCCCGCTACAGCGTGCTGTCCGGGATCATGGAGAACAGCCTCACTTTCCATGACGGCGCAGCCAGCATCATGGGCCTGGATGTGGCCTGGAAGGCCGGCAGCGTCCGTGCCGGCATGGCCACCAGGAACAGCGGGATCTACAACCAGAGCTTTGCCATGGATATCCCCTTCATCGCTGTGGACAAGGCCGGCAAGAGCCTGTTCAAGCTCAGCGATCTGAAGTCATCCTCCGACAACGTGGAAAAGAAGTCCGCCGGCACCCTCACTCTGGGCGGTCTCACCATGTCCTTTGAGGATCTGGGCGGCATGTCCATGGACTTTGAGGGGATCAGCAGTGACGGCTCCGTGGTGCGGGGCAGTGGTGATCACTACACCGCCAAGCTGGGGACGGCGATCCGCTCCCTGAAGCTTGAGCTCACCGAGAAGGAGCAGGTCCCCCAGATCTCCGATGAGGACAGCGGGGAGGACGGTCCGGCTCCGGCAGCTGCGGTGAAGACCGTCCGCTACAACATCGCCTTGAACAAATATGAGCTGGAGGCCCGGGATCTGAACTTTGCCACCTTCACCTCCAAGTGCGACATCATCCCCACCATTGCCACCGGCGTGGAGTACCAGAACTGCGGGGCCAAGCTGGGTGATGCCGGCCTGCAGCAGGCTCTCCTGTCCCTGGTGGATGCCAAGACCACCTTGGATCATAATTTTGTGCTGACGGTTAACGGTGCCGAGGCTGAGCTCAAGAGCCACCTGAGCGTGAAGGACGGTGCAGATCTGTCCAACCCCATGGCCCTGGCCACCTCTCTGGTGCTGAATGCCGACTTCTCCCTGGACGCAGTGGCTTTCCAGAAGCCGGAGCTGCACATGGAGTCCATGGCCGGGATCTTCAAGCAGTATGCCAAGGATCCATCCAGCGCCAAGCTTGAGTACCACATTGATCTGAAGGACGGCTCCCTGACGATCAACGGCAAGAAACTCTTCTGATCGGACTTCTCCGATCGGAGATGACGGGCGCGGGCTGATGAGGCCCCAGACCCGAAGGCAGAGGACCCGGAGATCTGCTGATCCCCGGGTCCTCTTGTGTCTTATGGCGCATATCTCCCGGGTGAGTCCGGAGCCGGGAGCGGCGTCGGCATGATCCCGGTGCCGGGAGCCCCGGCGGTTTTCTAGGCGCCGGCGGCGGTCAGCTCATACCACTTTCGGGCCATGGCAAGGGTTTCTTCCTTTCCCCGTCCGCCGCCGGTGAAGCCGTTGGGGTGGACAAACTCCGCCCCCTGGATCCCGGACACCTGCTCCAGCTGCTCCCCGGAAAGCCCCCGCCATGATACCGGTGCCAGGCAGCGGTTTTTGAAGCGGTCTTTGGGATCTGCCCCCAAGGACTTCACCCGCCAGCGGTCGGTCTCAATTTCCGGATAGACCAGAAGCTGCACCCCCTCGAAGAGATCCCAGTTGCGGTTCACCACCTCCTGGAAAGCTGCCCGCTGCTCCACCAGCAGCACCGGCTCCCCCTCATGGCCCTTCAGGGCCTTCAGCACCACTGCTTCGGATTCCAGGTACTTGCTGAGGTACTCCACATAGCCGGCAATGGTGTCCCGGGCCATGTCGGCCCCCTTGCGGAAGCCCGTCAGGTTGTGGAAGCCGTAGCGGTAGTTGAGCATGAAGACGATTTTGGGATAGGTGGGCAGGTTCTCATCCCCCAGGGTGATGCCGTTATCATTGGCGTCGATGTAGCGGATGAACTGCTCATCAATCTCCCGGAGGATGAAGTCGGCCTGCTCATCTGTCAGATCGCTGTTCCGGGAGGCGATGAAGGCCCGGCCGAAATGCTTCCAGATCAGACCTGCGGAGGCGTACTTGATCCCCCGATCCCCCTCCTTTTCCCCGGGGCGGAACTCGGCAAAATCCCTCTGATGGTGATCAAAGTCTGTAGTGCCGTTGTACTGTCCCCCCACGTCAATCCTGAAGTCGCATAAGGCGAGGATCTCCGGCTCCCTTGTCCGGATCAGATCGTTGTTGGGATACACCTCGGAGAGAATGGCGAAGGCGGTGCAGTCGTCGGCGTGGAAGTTGCCGTTGTGCACTGCTATTCTGATCTTCTTGTCCTCTGTCATGCCGCAGGCCTCCTCTGCCTCGGGGATATCGCGGTTAAGAACCGTCTTGTGCTCTGATGAATGCTGACGGCGTGGCTCGCCTTGCGAGGTGCCGCCCCCGGAAATTATAAGCCATCTGTGGATCCCGGGAAACCGCCGGGATCCCTATGGCGTCACCGGTTTTTCCGGCCCGGTTCCCCGGGATGCGTCTCTGGGCTCCGTCCCGGACAGCGCAGCAGGTCTCCAATCCCGGGCCTGTCTTGCCCGGCGGGGGAAAAATGATAAAATTTGCGGTGCGGGCGGTGTGTGACCTGCTCCCCACTTTCCGCCGGGGCAAACCGGGGTGGGGCAGGACTGCCTGAGACAGGATCTGACATTATGAGTGACATTTCAGAGGCCAGCATCACCGAGAAGATGCTGGTCAAGCAGCTCACCAGCGTGGAGACCTCCAAGATCTCCTACAGCGGCGAGATCGTTCAGCCCGAGGTGAATCCAGTTCTGGTGACCCCCGGGGCCTATTCCCCCAAGTGGTTCCGCCTGCGGCACAAGGCCTACTGGCTCCTCCAGGGCATGCCCCTGGAGTGCATGGAGAATGCCCTGACCGCCGTCAGCATGTCCACCAACCGCCGCAGCCGGGATAACCTCCTGGACACGGTGGAGATCTACGGGGAGGGCAACTGGTGCTATGAGTTTGCCCACCAGGGGATCTCCCTGGTGAACCGGGCCCGGGAACTCACCCGGGAGGGGGAACTGACTCCGGAGAAGACCGCCGAGGCGGTGAAGCTGCAGAATGCGGCTATGGTGTGCTTCAGCATTGCCAGCTACCCCCATCTGAAGGGGGACAAGAATGCGGACAAGGCCCAGACCATTGCCATTCAGTGCTACCGGGACATGCTCACCCTGGCCGGGGTGCGCTTCAAGGAGCTGAGCATTCCCTGCTCCGCCGGCGGCAAGGCCCCCATCAAGGCCTGGCTGCACCTGCCCCGGACTGATCAGCCGGTGCCCATGATCATTGCCGCAGGCTCCTATGAGACGCTGTTCTCCGACTTCTTCCTCCTGTACACCGAGTGCCTGGCCCCCCACGGCATTGCCATGCTCACCCTGGACAATCCCCGCTGCGGCCAGAACCAGTCCTTTGCCCTGGACTACGACTGCTCTGTCCTTCACCGGGAGACTTTGGACTACATTGTGGAGCATGAGCCCCTGGTGGACAGCACCCGCATCGGCGCCCTGGGCTTCCGGTTTGGCGGGAACATTGTCTCCCGGATGTGCTTCATGCGGAGCAAGCTTATCAAGGCCGCCATCTGCCTGGGACCGGCCATCCACCGCTGCTTTGTGGACGATGAGGTCCTGGACGGCCTGCCGGCGGTGATGAAGGCAAGCCTGGCCAACCGCATTGATCGGGATGCGGCGGAGTGGAACTCCATCAAGCCCATCCTGTCCCAGTTCTCCCTGAAGGTTCAGGGACTGCTGGGAACCGGCACGGAGGTGCCTATTGCCGCCGTGGGCATTGAGGGGGATCCCATCTGTGACCGCAGCGATCTGAAACTGCTCTCCGGCTCCTCCGCCAAGGGCATGCTGCTGGAGATCAAGAAGAAAAAGCTGGTGGACGCCACCGGTGGCTTCTACGAGATGATCCTGGACTGGTTTGGCAAGCACATGGATCTCAAGTCATGAGCAGAAAGGAAGGCAAGACCATAACGGTGAAGCTGGGCACCAGCATTCTCACCGCCGGCACCGGAAGCCTGTCCAAAAGGCATATTCTGGAGATCGTCCGGGTGCTGGCAGATCTCCATTCCCGGGGCCACCGGATTGTGGTGGTGACCTCCGGCGCCCAGGCTGCCGGCCGGGACGCCCTGGGGCATCCGCCCCTTTCCCGGGATATGATCAGCCGCCAGATGCTGGCGGCGGTGGGTCAGACCTACCTCATCAACATGTGGGCAGAGCTCTTTGGCATTTACGGGATCTATGTGGGGCAGATCCTGCTCACGGCGGCGGATCTCCAGGATCGGGAGCGCTACCTCAACGCCCGGGACACGGTGAACGCACTGCTGGACAACGGCTTCATTCCCGTGGTGAATGAGAATGATGCCCTGGCGGTGGCGGAGATCAAGGTTGGCGACAATGACAACATGTCAGCCCGGGTGGCGGTGCTGGCGGATGCGGATGTGCTGTTCCTGCTCACAGATCAGGAGGGCCTGTACACCGCCGATCCCAGCTCTGATCCCAGTGCCCGGCTGATCCCCGAGGTTGACGAGATCACCTCTGCCCTCCGGGCGGCGGCCGGGGACAGCGTCAGCGGCCTGGGCACCGGGGGCATGTCCACCAAGCTCCAGGCGGCGGCAGTGGCCACCATGTCCGGCATTGAGGTGCAGATCGTCTCGGGACGCCATCCGGAATACATTTATGACGCCGTGGAGGGCACCACCCATCACGGAACCCGCTTCCGGGCCAAGAGCAACCCCATTGAGCGGCGGAAGAGCTGGATCCTGTCCGGCCAGAAGCCCCAGGGATCGGCGGTGGCTGATGACGGGGCGGTGGAGGCCCTGCGGAACCGGGGCGGGAGCCTCCTGCCCATTGGGGTCCGCCGGGTGGAGGGCACCTTTGAGCGGGGGGACGTGATCCGGGTGCTGTCCCTGGCCGGCCAGGAGGTGGCCTGGGGCATTGCCCGCTATGCTTCCGGGGATCTGGCCCGGATCTGCGGCACCCGCTCGGAGGATATCGGCGCGGTGCTGGGCTTTGAGCACGGCTCGGTGGTGATCCACCGGGATGATCTGGTGCTGATCTGACATTTTCCCGGATCTCCCGGCCAGAGCCTGGCGGGAGATGGGGAGCATTTTCCCGTCATCCGGGAAAACACCAAAAGAGGAGAACCATTATGGACTGCAGGATCAAGGAAGAGGACAGCAGCGGGACCAATACCTCCGCCAGGACCGGGGAGATTGCCCCTGAGCTTCTGGACATGGGAGCCCGGGCCAGGAAGGCCGCCGCCGTCTATGGCGCTGCCGGCACCGGGATCAAGAACAAGGCTCTGCTGGCCGTGGCCGCCGCCCTGGAGCGGGGGAGAGACACAGTGCTGGCGGCCAACCTGGAGGACTGCCGGAAGGCGGAGGCTGCAGGCACCGGGCCTGCCCTCCTGGATCGGCTGCGCCTGGATCAGTCCCGGCTTGACGGGATCATCGGGGATATCCGGAAGGTGGCGTCCCTGGACGATCCCGTGGGGACAGTGCTGGACTCCCGGGTGCTGCCCAACGGTCTTTCCCTGACCCGGCGGCGTATTCCCATCGGGGTCATCGGGGTGATTTACGAGGCCCGGCCCAACGTCACCGCCGACATTGCCTCCCTGTGCCTTAAGACCGGCAACGTCTGCATTCTCCGGGGCGGCTCCGAGACTTTGGGCACCAACCGGGAGATGGTGCGCCTGATCAAGGAGGGCCTGGCGGAGGCCGGGCAGTCACCGGATCTGGTGCAGTTTATCGACAGCACCGATCGGGCCCTGGTGTCCCAGTTCCTGCGCATGGATCAGTATATCGACATGATCATTCCCCGGGGCGGCAGCCGCCTCAGCGCACTGTGCCGCAGTGTGTCCACCATTCCGGTGATCGTGGGAGGCTTCGGGATCAGCCACATCTTTGTGGATGAGTCCGCGGATCTGACCCGCAGCGTGCCGGTGATCATCAATTCCAAGGTGCAGCGCCCCTCGGCCTGCAACGCCCTGGACACCCTGCTGCTGCACCGGAGCGTGGCCGGCGCCATGCTGGCTGAACTTCTGCCGGAGCTGGAGCGCCACAATGTGTCCCTTGTGGCCGATCCCGAGTCCTTCGGGATCCTGCAGGCTCTTGGCTGCACCCGTCTCGAGGCCGCAGGTCCTGACACTTATGACACCGAGTGGCTTTCCATGACCCTGGGGATCCGGGTGGTGGACAGCCTGGATGACGCCATTGAGCATATGCGGTGCCACAACGCCACCCATTCCGATGCCATCCTCACTGACAGCCTGGAGAATGCCAAGCGCTTTGTGGAGAACTCGGGATCGGCGGCGGTGTATGTGAACGCCTCCACCCGCTTCACCGACGGCGGTCAGTTTGGCCTGGGGGCGGAGGTGGCCATCTCCACCCAGAAGCTCCATGCCCGGGGCCCCATGGGCCTGGAGGCCCTGACCACCTACCGGTGGATCTGCTCTGGAGACTACCTGATCCGGAACTGATCCCCGCATCCTCTGTCCGGGAAGAGCCCGGAGATCCCCGCCGTTGCCAGGGGATCCCGGGATCTTTGCCGCCGCCCGGGGTGACAGCCCCACTCCCTTTCAGCATTTTACGAGTTCAATAGAAATGTTCACAGTCAAGAAACGCCTCACCTTTGCCGCCGCCCACCGGCTGGAGCTCCCCTACGAAAGCAAGTGCACCCGGCTTCACGGCCACGAGTGGGAGGCGGTGATCTATCTCCGGGCCGCGGAGCTTGACAGCAGCGGCATGGTGATGGACTTCTCCGAGATCAAGCGCCGCATTGCCGGGACCTTGGATCACACCTGCCTCAATGAGGTTCTGCCCTTCAATCCCACCGCCGAGAACATTGCCCGCTGGATCAGCGATCAGCTCACCGACAGCCGGGTGACTTGCTTTGAGGTGGATCTGCGGGAGTCCGCCGGGAACAGCGTGATCTACACCCGGGACTGATCATGCGGGTAAGCGAGATATTCACCAGCCTGGAGGGGGAGGGGATCCGTCAGGGCTTCCCCTGCTCCTTTGTGCGCTTTTACGGTTGCCCCCTCCACTGCTCCTACTGTGACACCCGTTATGCCTGCCAGGGGGGTGAGTTCCGGGATATGTCCCCGGAGGAGATCCTGGAGGTGCTCCTCCGCCCCAGCTGCCGCCGGGTGACCCTGACAGGCGGCGAGCCCTTGTGCGCCGGGGGGATCGTCCCCTTCACCGATCTGCTGCTGGATCGGGGCTTTGAGGTGAACATCGAAACCTCCGGGGCGGTGGACTACAACATCCTCTGGAGCCGGGAGCGCCGGCTCCATCTCAAGGATCGGCTTATCATGACCGTGGATTACAAACTTCCCGGATCTGGCATGGAGCCGCGCATGGCCTCTCCCTGCTTCACCTCCCTCATGTCCTGGGACGTGCTGAAGTTTGTGGTGTCAGATCTGGAGGATCTGGAGGTGATGCGCCAGGTTCTGGAGCGCCTTAGGCCCTTCTGCCATATCTATGCCGGGGCGGTGCTGGGGCGGATCCACCCCCGGGATATTGCCGGCTACCTGTTGGAGCACGGCCTGAACAATGTCCGGCTGCAGCTGCAGCTGCACAAGTATGTCTGGGATCCCGACGCCCGGGGCGTCTGATCCTCCTTTTGCGCCGCCGGCGCTGAACTGCCTTTAGCCCGGCCTGGCCGATCCCGGGCGGATCGGACATGGGATCTGCTACAATAGCCGGGTTATTCTGAGGGGTGTTTTTTATGTCCGCATATTCTGATCAGGTGGCGCGCCGCCGCACCTTTGCCATTATCTCCCATCCTGACGCCGGCAAGACCACCATCACGGAAAAGGTCCTGCTGTTCGGCAACGCCATTCAGCGGGCGGGCACGGTGAAGGCCCGGGGCTCGGGCCAGTATGCCAAGTCCGACTGGATGGCCATGGAGAAGGAGAGAGGGATCTCCGTCACCACCTCGGTGATGCAGTTTCCCTACGGGGACTGCCTGGTGAACCTGCTGGACACCCCGGGCCATGAGGACTTCTCTGAGGACACCTACCGCACCCTCACCGCCGTGGACTGCTGCCTGATGGTGATCGACGCGGCCAAGGGCGTGGAGGAGCGCACCCGGAAACTTATGGATGTGGCCCGGCTGCGCACCACCCCGGTGATCACCTTCATGAACAAACTGGATCGGGAGACCCGGGATCCCATGGAGCTCATGGACGAGATTGAGCATGAGCTGAACATCATCTGCGCCCCGGTGACCTGGCCCATCGGCTCCGGCCGGGGCTTCAGAGGCGTGTATGATATCCGCCGGGACGAGATCATCCTGTACACCCAGGGCATGGGCCACACCATCCAGGAGCGGCGGGTGGTCCGGGGCCTGGACTCCCCTGAGGCCGAAGAGGCTTTGGGGACTGCCGATGTTACCCGTCTCCGGGAGGAGATGGAGCTGGTCCGGGGGGCGGCTTCGGAGTTTGATCTGGAGGCTTTCCGTGCTGGCGAGCTCACTCCGGTGTTCTGGGGCACGGCGTTGGGCAACTTCGGGGTGGATCACATGCTGGACGGTCTCACCGCCTGGGCCCCGCCGCCCCAGGGACGATCCACGGAAACCCGGGAGGTGCTGCCTTCTGAGGAGAAGTTTGCCGGCTTCATCTTCAAGATCCAGGCCAACATGGATCCCCGGCACCGGGACCGCATCGCCTTTCTCCGGGTGGTGTCCGGCCGTTATGAGCGGGGCATGAAAATGCGCCATGTGCGCACCGGCAAGGATGTCACCATCTCTGATGCCGTCACCTTCATGGCCGGGGATCGGGAGCAGGCGGAGACTGCCTATCCCGGGGATATCATCGGCCTGCACAACCACGGCACCATCCAGATTGGCGACACCTTCACGGAGGGCGAGGAGCTGCGCTTCACCGGGATCCCCAATTTCGCCCCGGAGCTGTTCCGCCGGATCCGGCTGAAGGATCCCCTGAAGCAGAAGCAACTGCTGAAGGGCCTCATCCAGCTCTCCGAGGAGGGGGCGGTGCAGGTGTTCCGACCGCTGATGAACAATGATCTCATTGTGGGTGTGGTGGGTGTGCTGCAGTTTGACGTGGTGGTGTCCCGGCTGAAGCATGAATATGCTGTGGACTCGGTCTATGAGACGGTGAATGTGGCCACGGCCCGCTGGGTGTCCAGTTCGGATCCCAAGGCCATGCAGGAGTTCCGGGACAAGTGTGAGATGAACCTGGCCCTGGACGGCAGTGACAACCTCACCTACATCGCCCCCACCCGGGTCAACCTCAGCCTCACCCAGGAGCGCTATCCCAAGATCGAGTTCTTTGCCACCCGTGAGCACTGAGCTGTCCTTCACCGACACTCATGTCCACCTGGATCTGATCCCCTCCTGGCGGGAAGATCTGCCGGCCCTCATGAAGATGGGGATCCGGCGCTTTCTGGTGCCGGATGTGTCCTTCTCCCTGGATCAAGCGGATCTGGGGACGGCGGAGATGGTGTTTCCCATGTGGGGCTGCCATCCTGCATATGCGGGGACTCCCTGGCGGGAGCCGGAGGGAGCCATGGCAGCTGTGGGGGAGTGCGGCCTGGAGCCCGGATCTTCCCCTGCTGTCGAAGAGACCATGGAGGCGAGCTTCCGGCGCCAGATCCGCCTGGCATCCGTTCGGGATCTCCCTTTGGATCTCCACTGCATCCGCCGTCAGGATCGGATCCTGCGGATCCTGGAGGAGGAGGACTTCCGGGGCCGGGCGGTGATCCACGGTTTTAGCGGCAGCATTGAGTCCGCCCGCCGCTGGCTCGACCGGGGGGTGATCCTGGGGATCGGCCCCCTGATCCTGGATCCCCGGTGCCGCCGGCTCCGGGACTCCCTGGTGGCAGCCGGCCCTGACCATATCCTCCTGGAGACCGACGCCCCGGTGTTCCGCCGCTCCTCTCCCGGGGATCTGCTCCTGGTGGCTGAGTGCTGTGCCTCCCTGCTGGGGATCTCCCTGGAGGATGTGTCCCGGAGGACCGAGGCCACAGCGGACCGCATCTTTTTTTCTGCCGATCACGTCCTTCCTGCCTGATAGGAGACGGCGGCCTTACGGAGTTTTGCCATGACTGATCTGAACAGCCTCAGCGGCAGTGTCCTTGACTGGGATCTGTCCGCACCCCTTCTGTGGAGCGGCGCTGCCTGCCGCCCCGTGACCGGATCGGGCCTGCCTTTCCAGGTCGCGGTCTCGGTGCTGCTTTCCCCGGGCGTCCTGGGACGGGAGCATGTGGATCTCTTCCTTCGGGAGGCCGGGAAGTATGCCCTGGAAACCGTCATGGCCGGACACTTCACTGAGTCGGGGATCCAGGGGGCGGTCTTTGTCCATGACCGCTTTGACAGTGAATTTGCTCACAGCCTGAAGTTTGCCTCCTGGGACATTGACGCTTTGCATGTGGGATCCCTGCCGGATCCCCGGACTCCGGGGGTGATCCTCCTGGACATGGACGCCACCTGCGTCAGGTGCGAGTGCATTGATGAAATGGCCAAACTGGCCGGGATCGGAGATCAGGTCTCCGCGGTCACCGCCCTGGCCATGCAGGGGCATCTGGAGTTTCAGGAGAGCTTCCGCCGCCGCATTGCCCTGTTTGCCGGCAAGAGCGCCGCGGTTATGGATGAGGTGGAGCGGAATCTGCCGGTGATGCCGGGCTTTGGGGAAATGGTGGCCAAGGCCAAGGCCTGCTCCTGGCGTGTGGCCATTGCCTCCGGGGGCTTTGACCGGTTTGTGGGGAAACTGCAGCGGGAATACGGTCTGGACTATGTCACCGCCAACTCCATTGAGGAAAAGGATGGTCTGTTCACCGGCCGGGTGCTGGGAAGGATTGTGGATTCCAAGGTGAAGGCGGATACGCTGCTGATGCTCCGGGAAAAGTACGGCATTCCGGTGCGCAATTCCATGGCGGTGGGGGACGGTGCCAATGATCTGCCTATGATCTCCCTGGCGGGCACCGGGGTGGCCATCCATGCCAAGCCGGTGGTCCGGGAAAAGGCCCCGGTGGCCATCCGGTTCATGGATCTCCAGGCGGTCCCCGCACTGCTGGAGGCGGCACTCCTGCTGACCAGGCTGCAGCCCGGGAGCTGAGGCGGCTGAAGCTGTGCGGCGGTTGGGCTCTCCGCCGCTCCATGCTGCGGACTGTGGGCCTTTCTGACCAGGTCCATTGGTGGCATTGTGGCTCCGATCTTCCATCTCCCCGGCAGCGGGGTGATCTGGTCCTGCACGGGACCGGGGATCGGCCGCCGGGCCGCCTGCAGGGAGAGCGCTGAGAGAGCCCATCTCACCTGTCTGTCCGGACTCCTGCTCACGGATCGGGAGTCAGCGGTGCATTTTTACAGGGGCACAAGCCCCCTCTTCTCATCTGCTGCCGGCTTCATCAGGCTTAGAGCAGATCTAACTTGCCTTGGCTGGCCTCTGCCATCTCTGCCGCACTGGTCTGCCGGAGACTCTTCTCACTCAAATGTCCGCCAGGGCAAATATCCTTTCCACCCCGGGCGCCGATGAGAACAGATCGTTAGCCACCGCCGTCTTAACTGGATCCCGTTTTTTCTTGATGAACTCTCCGGCGTTGATGACGGATATATGGCAGATCCCGTCATTTATCTCCCGGCGCAGAAAATTGAAACTGTGCTTGGGGAAAGCCATGTCGAGAATTTCGGTATTGTGGGTGGTGAAGAAGAGCTGCTGGTCACCTTCCAGTTTGTCCACCATCACCGACAGGAAGGCTTTTTCAATGTCGGGATGGACAAGCGAGAACATGGCATCGCAGTAAAAGAAGGAATACATGCCGCATGTCATGGCCGCAAACATCTTTGCCAGACTGACGCCCTCCCTGGTGCCGCTGGCAAGCAACCCGTTATCAGCAAGGACGCCGTTTTGGACTATCAGCTGATTTCGGCCAAGGTTGATAACATAGGCGTCATTGGCTCCACTGATTTTGACCACACTGCTGATCAGGGGATCCAGAGCCTGCAGGGTGTTTTCCAGGATCTTGCGATCCCGTTCCTCATCCTGAGGTGTGCTGCCGGAGGCCTGTTTCAGGCTTTCTCCGGAAAACTCAAAATCCCAGGACAGATCCTTGATCTTTTCCAGTTCCCGGATGTAGTCGCTGCTGTATCCGCCATCGGCTTTAGCATTCAGTTTTTGCAGAACTTTTTCGTAAGTGTCGTTTTTGCCGATCACAGTCTGTTCCACTTTGATCAGCAAATCAGGACATGAACTCTGTCCGCTTTCATCCCCGCCTTTGACGATGGCGGCAATCCGGTAAAAGTCATCCCCTGCGGCAAACTGGATCTCAAAGCTGGCGTCTTTGCCGGGATCATTTATGCTTGAGGTGATGCCTTCAGATCCCTTTCTGGCGATGAAACGCAGAATATGCAGGAGCATCCTGCCAATGGATGTTTTGCCGGAAGCGTTGGCACCCATCAGGATGTTCAGCTTGCGGTATCTGAAGTTGGGATGATCCTTAAGGCACTCAGTCATCTGGTTGCCAACGATCTTTTTGGGGTAAGTCATGGACATTTCAAAATCATTGAATGCCATGTAGTTGTCGAGTTTCAGGTACAGCAAAATCATTGTTCTGCTCTTTCTATTTCTGCTTGATCTGTTTTGGGGACGTATTCCGGGTTTATTATCTTTTTTTTTGACTGATCAATGCTGTGACCGATTAAGAAGTGGCCTGACGTAGTGAAATCGTGCCAAGTTATTTAGCTTTTTTCTTAGACACATCTGGGATCACTTTCCGGATCTGGAGTAAGAAATAAGCCGTAAAGGCGAGGAGACTAAGAAAAAAAGCGATGCACAAATTTGTAAGATCATGCTTGAGCCTCCGATCTTGTGGGCGCAGATCATGGCCATTTCAATGCCATTGAGCACCATGCAGGTGTCGAGTTGCAGGTGCAACAGGATCCTGGTGCTGTCCTTTCAGTCAGATCTACTTTCTGGAAGTAATGCTGGTTTGCGGGGAAATTCTGCAATCAGATCCTCAGCAGCGTGAGGGCTCAAAGACAGCGCTGCCGATCTGCTGCCGGGGCTCCGACAGGTAGTAGAGGTAGGTTACCGTCCAGTCGCCTTCCCAGGTGCTGATGTTCTGCATGAGGTTGCAGGCCACAGGCTTGTTCTTCAGCAGCAGACCGCTTACTGCGGCGGCATCCTTCATTTTTTCCAGCATGTCCGGCTTCATGTCTGCGGTGCTTACGGTGATCTCAAAGAAGAGGGAATTGTCCCGGAAATAGACATCGCTGATCACGGTGATCTCGTCAATGCGCACCGGCAGGGGTTGGGAACTGCGGATGGCATCCACTATTGACTGCTGCCTGGAGGCGGTGGTTGAGGCACCCTGACCCCCATCACTGGTGGCTGTCTGCTCAATGCTGTTCTGAATGGCGGACACCTGATCTGATCGGAGCCGGCTCTTGGCTTCCTCTTTCTTCTGATCCTCCGAGTAGATCTTCCAGGTGAGGGTCAGCATGGCACAGGCCAGCAGCAGGATGATGGTTACCGCCAGTTTCTGCTTCTGCTTGCGCAGATATTTCTCCCGCCTCTGGGCAAGCTCCTCGGGTGTCTCCATGGTTTCCTGTTCTTCCTCTGTTCTTCTTCAGTTCGGCTGCATGCTTGCCGGGATCAGACCTTAACCCGCAGTCTTTCTATTTGATGTCCAGTTTCTGCTTGTACAGGCGCACCTGGGCGGCGAACTGTTTGCTGGCGCCGGCGTGGCGCCGCACTGGATTGTAGATGGGCAGACCCGGATTGCTGGAGTCCACCGCGTGGCCGTTGATCTCCAGCTGGTAATGCACGTGGGGGCCGGTGCTGATCCCGCCGGACATGCCGGACAGGGCGATGATCTGCCCCTGGCGCAGATGCTGATCCTTGGACACCAGGATCTTGCTCAGGTGCATGTAAATGGTCTGCACCCGGCCGCCGTGATCCACCACCACATAGTGGCCGGCTCCGGGGAACTGATGGCCCACCTTGGCCACCACACCGTCGGCGGTGGTGAACACCTGGGTGCCGGTGGGGCAGGCGTAGTCAGTGCCCAGATGGGCCCGGGTGCGCTTCAGGGTGGGATGGAACCTCTTGGGGTTGAAGGGGGAACTGATCCGGGTGAAGTGGTGGATGGGGACCATGAGGAATTTGGCGGACACAGCGGCAGCGGGACCGTACTCGTCATAGTAACGACCGTCGGCGGTGTTCAGGTAGCGGCTGAAGGTCTTGCCCTTGGCGCCGAGGCTCACCGCTAGCAGCCGGGCCTTGGAGTCAGAGGCTGGGCGGTCGAACAGCACCTTGAAAGTGTCACCTTTCTTAAGATCCCGCCTGAAATCGATCTTGCCCCGGAAGATCTCGCTGATGTTCCGCATTTGCTGATGGGACAGACCTGCCGTCTCGCCGTCCCGGACAAAGGATCCCTGGACGATCTTGCCGGCGATGACCGTGCGGTTGCCGGCAATGCTACGCTGGCGCTCCTGCTCCTTCTTCTTGGCGATCTGGAGCTGGCGCTCCTTTTCTGCCTTCTCCCGGGCCAGCTGCTCACGCTTCCGGGCCTCCTCTTGCTTCTTCCGGGCGGCAGCCAGCTTCTCCTGCTCCTTCTTCCGGGCCAGCTCCTCCGCCTTCTCCCGGGCCAGCACATGCTCGGCATTGGCATTGGCCTGGGAGAAGATATCCCGGATCCCGGTCTGGAAGATCTCGTGGGTCAGGGGATTGTCCTGGGCGGCATCTGAAGAGGTGCCGGCGGCGGTGCTCTCACCCAGGGATGACTGATACTGATCCCGGGGGATCATGATGGCTGAGGGTGCCTCGGACAGGTGGTGATCGGCGGGATCGATGTAGGACACATAGCGGTTGCGGATCTCATCCCGGACAAAGAGCACTTCCTGCTCGGTGTTCTTGAGGGGGATGGCCAGACACCGGAGCACCCCCTTCTCATCAATGAGAAAGTCCAGCTGCTGGCCGATGCGCAGCTGCACCAGACTGTTTTTGATGTCCACCTTGAGGATCTTCTGCAGGGTCCCCTGGGGCAGGTTCAATGTGCGGAAAATGGCTCCCAGGTTCTCATTCTGCCTGACGGTGTAGGTCAGCCACTCATATTCCGCCGAGGTGTCCTCCAGGCCTTCCAGATCAATGTTCTGGCTCAGGATCCCCTCCTGATCCTCGCTGAAATCACCGAAGGCCAGGTTCTGGGAGAACTCGGCAAAATCCTCATCCTCCCCCCCGTCGTCAGCCTCCAGGGTGATGATCTCCCCATCCTCGGCCTCCTCCTCGCCCCCGGGAATGAAGGGGGCTGCCACCACGGCAGCTACGGCGCAGAACAGCAGACTGTAGACGTGGGCAGGGGGAATGGGGCTGTTTTCCAGCGCCAGGGTTCGTTTGATGAAGGAAAGGAAACGGCTGCAGCTCATGCAGAAAAAACCTAATTCCGCAGGGTTAAATCCGGTGCCGGCTCCATTCCGGTCCAGTGCCGGTGGCGGGCGCCGTGCTTATGACTCTAGTTTATCCCATCTGCTGGGGCAGCGGGCATATTCACCCTTTTTAGATGTGACAGACTGCGATTTGTTCCCCAAAAAAAACAGCCTGAACTTCTGTCAGGCTGTTCCGGAGCCGCCAGGCGGCATCCTGAGAATGCTGTGATCTGCCGATCAGCTTACTGATTGACGTTGACGGCAGCCTTGAGTGCCTTGCCGGGAACAAATGCGGGCACAGTGGAGGCCTTGATCTCAATGGTCTCCTTGGTCTTGGGGTTGCGACCAGTGCGTGCGTTGCGGTGGTTGACCTTGAAAGTTCCGAATCCGACCAGCTGAACGGTGTCGCCGTTCACCAGGGCCTGCTGCACGGCTGCCAGGACTGCGTCAATGGCATTCTTGGCGTCAGCCTTGCTGAGATCCGTCTTGGCGGCAACTTCGTTAACTAATTCGTTCTTAGTCAGTTTCATATTTGTTCCTCTTAACCTAAACAACTGTTTTCGCCTGTCAGCGGCATTCACTGTGCCTGACAGGCGGTGCCGGTGTGGCGCCAGGGGTTCCTCATCCGGGATCCTGCGGAATGCCGGTGAGAACAGCATTCCGGACGTGTTCCGGACACCTGATCCAGGCGCATTCCGCACAGGACGGCAGTAACCTATTATCAATAAAACGCCTAAATAATCAAAGTGTTTCCATTGAGCCTTTGGGCAAAAAGTTAATTTTGTGATTTGTTACAAGATTTGCGCCCGGGCGGCGCTTCAGGAGGCCTGGAGGTGCCCTGCAAGGGCGGGGGATGGCCTCCGGCACCCTTACCGGGGAAGGAGTTTTCGGGGCAGGTTTAGGGCCACCAGGGCCTCTTCGGAGACGTCCACAATGTCGCAGATCCCGATGATGCTCCAGATGGTTTCCTCCAGGCGGCGGGCCTTGTGGATGGCGTATTTGGAGATGTAGTCCAGCTCTTTGGCAATGTAATCGATATCCGGCTTGCCGGTGCGGGTGATATACAGCCGCACGGCCCAGAATTCCTTCCGTTTCAGGGCCCGGGCGCAGAAGAGGCGTTTGTCGGCATAGGTGGTGAAGTCCGTCTCCAGCCTGGTGTCGTAAACCGTGCTGCCGTTCTCATCCTGGAGCCGGGTGATGTACAGGGTAACCTCCGCCGGGCAGAAGTAGCGCTGCATCCTCTTCAGAGGCTCAATGAGCACCACCCTAAGGAGCCGGTCGTGAAACAGGGGGTAGACGTTCATGACGCTGCTGTCCTTGGGATTGCTTTCCTTGAAGAGGCTGTAAAGCGCCCGGGTCCGGTCAACGACCCCCAGGGCCCCCAGGCGGTTAGGCCGGTTCTTGGACAGGTACAGGGGCGTGGTGAAGATGTGCTGGGTGAAGATGAACCGCAGGCTCTTGGACATGGGGGAGAGGTTCTGCAGCTCCCGGGTGGTGGTCAGGGTGTCATGGTTGTTGGCGATCAGGAGATTGAAGAACTTCCGTCCCACATGCTCCGCCGGATCGCCGCTGACCACCAGATGGATGATGGTCACCGACTGATTCACGTGAACCACCTTGTAGGGCAGGTTCTTCAGTTTCAGATCCTTGGTCAGCTCCTGCATCTTGGGCAGGGTGAGGTACACCTGATCATCCTTCTGGCACTCCACGGACTCGGACAGCTCCAGCTGCAGGCCCATGGTCGATATGTCCTTGGTCCAGCCCACCACCGTGGTGCCGTTGGCCAGCTTCAGGGCCACTGCCGTCTTGTGGATATAGCGGGGCTCCTTGCGCATCTTGACGTAGTGGAGCATCTCAATGTGGCAGGGGCGGACGTTCATGCCGTGGGCGTACATCTGCAGTTCGTTGGCGTTGAAACTTTCCAACTGCATCTCCCGGTAGTCCGCAACCCCGTGCTCGTCATTGCCCACCTCGATGATCTGGGCTACATAGCTCAGGCACAGGAGATCCCTGACCGCCCGCTCCTTCTCCACCTGGGGCGTGCCGTTTTCGATGTAGCGCTCCACATTGTTCTTGTCGATGTCGATCTTCTCAATGCTGAACTTGTAGACCTTCCAGCTGGGGCGCCGGGCGCCCACGGTGAAGAACAGCTCCTTGTTGCCGTTGCGTTCCAGTTCGTCAATGGTGGCGGAGAAGAAATAGATGTGGCTGCGCACCATGTGCCGGAAGGCGTAGATGTAGGTCTCAGCGAAGGTGCCGTCTCCCCGGGAGAGGATCTCCTGGAGCCGGGCGGGGGTGAACAGGGAGGCCATCTTGTCATCATTGCGCTCGTCCCGCCAGTATTCCAGGATGGCCTGGTTGTTCTCGCTTTTCAGACAGTAGAGCAGGCGGGGCGGCTCGTCGGAGGAAAAGAACAGGGGCAGGGCGGTGGTCCGGGGCATGTAGAACTGCTCGTAGCCCTTGGTCTCCACCGTGGACAGCAGATTGTCCACGCTTACGGAGTATTTGAGCTTGTTGGCCTGGATGAAGCCGTCAATCAGCCGGGTGAAGGTGGGATCCTTGTCGGTGCGAATGGCCACCACCCAGTATTTGCCGTTCTTCTCGATTTTGTTCAGGAGCTTGTAGGGAGCCTGATCCAGCTTGCTGTTGGGATCTGCAATGAGTTTCTGCAGGCCGGTGAAGGTGATCTGGCACATGGTTCCGGGCTTGATGTCCACGTCCTTCTCCAGGGCCAGCTTGATGCCGCCGCAGGAAATGTCCGAGGTCTTGACCCGCATGGGCAGCCGCCCCTCGATGAACATCAGTGCCGGGGAGCTGTAGTTCATGCGCTCCTCGCTGCGGTAGAAGTAGGAGGCAAAGTGCACGGTCTCCACGTCCAGCCGGGCCACCATCTCCTCTAGGGAAGTGGCGCTGGCCTCACCCGAGGCGTTCTTCTCCTGCTCCTTCTTCAGCTTGTCCCGGTGGTACTGGGTGATCCTCTCGTACACTCCCATGGTGTACTCACCGTGGAAGATCTTCAGCATGTCCTCAAAATAGCCGCATTCATCCAGGGGCAGGTAGACATGGGTGCCGTTGAGCTCGTAGTGCTTGGTTTCCGGGGCGGAGTTTCTGAGATCAATGATGCGCACGCACTCCGCAAAGAGGCGCGACAGTTCCATTTTCAGCAGGAACTTGGAGTTGGGAGTCTCTTTCCCGGCCACATTCTCGAAAACCTGATCGAAGTCAGGCTCACGGTAGTAGGGTATTAGCTGTTCCAACAGCTGGCTGGTTGAATCTTCCACGGCATCGCACAAAACAGAACGCGGTTGACCGGATGCAGGCAGGACTGCCTTCTATGCACTAGTTAACTGCTTAATATCACACTCATTTCATACTTATATCACATAGTTTGATTATAAGTCATGGGGCAGGGTCAATAAACTGCGGGGATCAAAGATCAGCAAAGCCGTCTATCAGGATTTTTATATTTTCTCGGCAGGAGGATATGAATGTCCGGACTCAGGGTTGCTATTTGGCTCCGGTGGGGTATTGCCTGAAGGAGACAGGGAATTTCATCCAGACCTCTTGCAAAAAACGATATGGGCAGAGAATGGCGTAGTTTTAAGTGCTGATCCATGGGAGTTTTTAACTAAGACGTTTTATGGCAGAGCGTGATGCTGTCTATGCACTGAATGGCGGCTGAGATGTATTGCAGAAAGTGAGTGTGGGGAGACTAGGTTAGAAATGGTATGTCTGTCCCAGAACGCTTGTTGTTTGTCCCAGAATACTTGTTGTGTGTCCCAAATTGGGTAAAATGATATTAAGTTGAGCACGCCATGAACGGCATAGGAAGGAGTTGGACCATGAAGAAGGGAGATGTGATTGATCTGATCAAGTACCATTATGAGCACCGTGAGCCTGAGTTTAGGGATAAGGCTGTGAATGTTGCACGGTATTTTGACGTGAACGGGGATCATCAACTTGCAGAGTATATTATGGGTCTTATGAATCCCTCCGGCTGTTTTTTTCCCCAGTGCGAGGAACTGGGCCCAGGCTTGGTTGCCGTAAAGCCCGATTCTTCCCCCCTTCCTCTGCCGGTAGCAGTGATGAATGATCTTAAGGGGGTAATCAATGCGGTAGGCCGAGGAGTGGGCATTAACAAATTCCTATTTGTGGGTGCTCCTGGTACGGGAAAGACCGAAAGTTCAAAGCATGTGGCAAGGCTACTTGGAAGGCAGATGCTGCAGGCAGATTTCAGTAGCCTGGTTGATAGCAGACTGGGACAGACGGCCAAGAACATAGTTGCGCTGTTCAATGAGATCAGCCGATTACCATTCCCTGAACGGCACGTGATCTTGTTTGATGAGATAGACACCATCGCTTTGGATCGTATCAACAGAAATGATGTTAGGGAAATGGGCCGGGTGACTTCAGCATTTTTCAAATCCTTGGAGGCGGTTCCTGCTAAAACTGTGATCATAGCTACTACCAATCTCTTTTCTGAACTGGACAGGGCTTTAATCAGACGCTTCGATGCAGTGATCGATTTTGACCGCTATTCTCCTGAAGACAAGATTGAGGTGGGTGAGGCTGTGTTGGACAGTTTTATGAAGCAGTTCAAGAACATTGCCAGAGACACCCGCCTATTCAGAAAAATCCTGAAAACTTCAGGCAACATCCCCAATCCCGGGGAACTGAAGAACCTTATCCGCACATCTCTAGCTTTCAGTGACGCCTCAGATCCTTATGACTATCTCAAGCGCATTATGAAGGGTCTGTCTGGTGGAAAGATCCCGTCTTTGAGCGATCTCCACGACATGGGCTTCACCGTCAGGGAAATGGAAATTCTGACCGGTATTTCCAAAAGCAGTGTTTCTCGTGAACTGAAGGAGGATCCGCAGTGAATAGCATACTGACTCTCCGGGGGCGGAGGTTCGAACACCGGTCCCGACCTTCAGGTGCCAGGATCCTAAGGCTTCCATCCGGAGTTCCTGCCAACTTGGATCATCTTGAAAAACTTCATAAATCACTTCTTAGGGTTAAAGAATTCTGGGAGGGCAAGGATCTTATAAATGGTGTACTGGCAAGTGTTTACTACAGGCGGATTGTGTCCAAGTCAAATCGGATTAGTGGCTATCTAGCTGGTGAGGGCAATCCTTCGGACACTGTTGTGGGTGCTAGATTTACCCGGGACAGAACTAAGCATATCATCACACATTTCATATCTAGGGAGATATTGGACAGAACTATTGAAACCTCCGGTCAGGTGATCAAACTGTTTGCCAGTTCCTTTGTCGCAGGTATTCTATCGGAGTGCGAGTTTGCCGACCGCCGGATTATGGATCTCCTGCCATACAGCGATTTTGGCTTGTCCAAGAGTGTCTTCAGGCAGTACCTAAGGGATTCCTGCCTGGTAGAGTCTTTTGGGGTGGAAATGGATGCAACCAAGGTTAACGGAGACACAGTAGTTACTTTCTATGATGTTGATTTGGATGCCATTGGAATCTTAAGTCGGCTCAACATCCGGGTCCCGGTTGTCAAAATGATTGGGCGCAACTCTGTACTGCTTGAGGAAAAGGATGTGGCTGTGGTTCTGAGGGAGGTCCCGTACCTGGTGTCAATGGCGGCGGAGGATTTTGCCGCATTGTCGCCTGAAGGTTTTAGTACTCCGGAAAGTTTTGCCTGTGGACTGATTCCCGCGCCGTCCCACGAGCCGGTGATTGGTGTTATCGACACCCTATTTGATACCCGGGTCTATTTCAGCGAATGGGTTGAGTACCATGACATGATTTCTGGGAACATATCTAGATCCCCTGAAGACTACTGTCACGGTACCGGAGTGACGTCTCTCATAGTTGATGCACCAAGAATCAATCCCCGTCTGGACGATGGCTGTGGAAGATTCAGAGTTAGGCACTTTGGTGTTGCCCTGCAGAAAGGCTTCAGTTCTTTCAGCATTATTAAGGAGATCCGGGATATTGTTTCCAGGAATTTGGATATTAAGGTCTGGAATCTGTCTTTGGGATCGAAGGATGAGATTAGCGACAACAGCATTTCCGTTGAGGGAGCAGTGCTTGACGAACTTCAGTATGAGTATGACGTGATATTTGTCGTCGCCGGAACCAACGGAACAATGAAGGGTCAGAAGAGGATTAGGATCGGCTCTCCGGCCGATTCCATAAATTCACTGGTGGTGAATTCGGTGGACTTTAATGGCAATCCCACAAGTTATGACCGCCGGGGTGAGGTGCTGTCCTTTTTCATTAAGCCGGACATTGCCTATTACGGTGGGGATCAGAATGGGTACATACACGTCTGTGAGCCACTGGGGCTGCAATGCGTTACCGGTACCAGTTTTGCGGCTCCATTTGTAACACGGAAAATGGCCTACTTGATCCATGTAATGGGCCTGAACAGGCAGGAGGCAAAAGCTCTGCTGATTGATTCGGCGGTCTCATGGAACCGGGAACCATCCTATGAAAGATCTGTCCTGGTGGGCCGCGGGGTTGTCCCGGTGAAGATAAGGGATATCCTCACTACCGGCGATGATGAGATCAAGTTTATTGTTTCTGACACTGCTGAGAAGTATGACACCTACAATTATCATTTCCCGGTGCCCCTTGTTGATGGCCTATATCCATATGTTGCACGGGCTACCATGTGCTATTTTCCACGGTGCTCACGCTGTCAGGGGGTAGACTATACCAACACTGAACTCCAGATCTCATTGGGCCGTTTAAGCGGTGCAAGGGGTGGTATCGTTCCGGTTAGCGGTGACTCACGGCATTTTGACGATGCTCCTGCATTCCTAAGTGAAGAGTCCGCTAGAAATGAGTTCAGGAAGTGGGACAATGTGAAATGTGTGATAGAAACCTTCACCGGACGCAAGAAGGCTAAGCCAGTGCTCAATCAGTCAAATCCTATGTGGGGCATGAGCATCAAAGCTGTACAGCGTTTGGGAAAAATGGACGAGCATGGACTCCGATTTGCCGCAGTAGTCACATTGAAGGAGATCAAGGGGATCAACCGAATTGAGGATTTTATCAACCAGGCGAATTTGAAGGGGTGGATTGTCAGTCGGTTGGAGGTGAAAAACCAGATTGAGGTCTACAACATGCTAAATCAGGAAATAACATTGGAGTGACAGAGATCTTGCAACTGGATCGGTAACCAGCGCACCTGCCCGGACCGCTTTTATGCTCATGCGCCTTCTTTGCCGGTGGTGGTCCGGTTGCCGGACCATTCGTCAGCGTAGGTGGCGCCGGCCAGGCGGCGGTACTCCTCAGAGTATGCCCCGCTGCTGTCCCGGATGCAGAGCTCCTCCCGGATCGGAAGAACTGTCTTCCCGGGAGCCTTCAGTAGCTGCAGCACTTCCAGGTAGCAGGGCTTTGCCGGCACGGAGCGCACAGCCACCCTGCGGGAGATGAGCAGATCGGTTACGGTCAGGGTGTTCTCCAAAGCGGGGACGGCGGTGGCGGGCACGCACAGGGACAGCATGCCCCCTTTCTCCAGCAGGGCGGAGCTTTGGAGCAGCAGATCACGGTGGGTGAGGGCGGCGGTGGAGCGGGACAGATCCCGGGCCCGGGAGGAGGCGGCGACCCCCGGGGGAAAATAGGGGGGATTGGATATGATGAGCCGGTAGGGCACCTCCGGCCTGAACTCCCGGAAATCCCCGGTGATCACATGGATCCTTCCTCCCATGCCGCTGGCGTCTACATTCTCTGCAGCCTGGGCGGCGGCCTCAGGCTCAATCTCCAGGGCGTCCACGGATTCCCCGCCCCGGAAGGCCATCATCAGGGCCAGCAGACCGGTGCCAGTGCCCACATCCAGGATCCTTCCCCGGGGCGGCGGATCGGTGAGGCATCCCAGAATGACGCTGTCGGTGGATACTTTCATGGCGCACCGATCCTGCCGGATGGTGAAGTGCCGGAATCTGAACTGGCTGCCGCCCATGGTGTCTCCTTCTGATGGTGTCATGCTTTCCCGGCTCCGGCCCGGGAAACCTGCGGAATGGGGCCCTGGGGGCCTGTCCAGGCTCACGGGATCAGGCTCAAGCCGGCAGTGCACCGGAGCCTGTGCCGGATCTGATCTGATCTGATCTGATCTGATCCCGGCATTGTTCGGGGATCCGCAATTCCCCCGGGCAGTCCGGAATTTATGGGATATAATTTCGGGAGTGCCGGTCAGGGCTCACCTTTTCCCGCCGGTGAAGTTCACAGGAGATCCCATGCAGTTTGCTGATCTTGATATTGATGAGTCCCTGCTCCAGGCGGTGGCCGCCGCCGGCTACAGCCGGCCCACCACTGTGCAGACCGAGGCCATTCCCGAGGCCCTGATGGGCCATGATCTGATGGTGGGCGCCCCCACCGGCACCGGGAAGACCGCAGCCTTTCTGCTGCCGTGCATCCAGCATCTTCTGGATTTCCCCCGGCGGAAGATCCGGGGCCCCCGGATCCTGATCCTGACTCCCACAAGGGAGCTGGCCATGCAGATCGGCGAGGCTGCGGAGACCTTGTCCGCCGGCTGCGGGGTGGAGGTGGCCTATGTCATTGGAGGCGTGGGCTACGAGGAGCAGGAGAAGGCCTTCGCCGATGCCGTGGATATCATTGTGGCCACTCCCGGGCGCCTCATGGAATATGTGCGCAACCATGCCTTTCCCGGGAAGACGGTGGAGATCCTGATCATTGACGAGGCTGACCGCATGCTGGACATGGGGTTCATCGACGATGTGGGGGCCATTTCCCGGGCTGTGGATCGCCGCTCCCAGACCATGCTGTTCTCTGCCACATTGGAGGGCCTGGGCCTGGAGAAGTTTGCCGCCGAGGTGCTGCATGATCCGGTGCGGATCAGCTCCTCCGCCCCCCGCTCGGAGAAGCGCAAGATCCCCCAGCGCTTCTATTATGCCGACAGCCTGGATCACAAGAACCGTCTGCTCAGGCATCTCCTGCAGCAGGAGGAGGTTGGCAAAGCATTGATCTTCGTCAAGACCCGGGAGCAGCTGGCCCAGCTCAGAAGTTTTCTCCAGTCCTCCGGGATCCAGGCAGCCTATCTTCAGGGGGAGATGGAGCAGGAGAAGCGCAGCGCCGCCCTGGCATCCTTCTCCTCCGGGCAGGTTCCCTTCCTGGTGGCCACGGACGTGGCCTCCAGGGGACTGGATGTCCCGGATATCACCCATGTGATCAACTATGATCTCCCCTATTCGGCGGATGTCTATGTGCACCGCATCGGCCGCACCGCCCGGGCCGGCAGGAAGGGCACGGCCCTGAACCTGGTGGAGGCCCATGACTATCCGCGGCTGGCCCGGTTTGAGCGCTACACCGGGGAGCGTATCTCCCGGCGGGTGATCCAGGAGCTCCGGCCTGAGACCCGGATCCCCCAGTTCAGGGGCAAGCGGAAGAAGGAGGAGGAGCCGGAGCCCCGGAAGCGCACCAAGGATCGTCTCAGGAACCGCCGGGACAAGGGCAAGCCGGATTTTGCCGCCAGGAAGGCGGCCCGGGCATCCGCCGGGGCCGGCGGTACCGCCCCGGTTCAACCCTCCTCCCAGGGCGCCAGATCAGACTCCGGGGACAAACCTGCTGCCGGATCGGGAACCTGAACTGCATCGTCATCCGCAGTGCCTTCCTGATGTGGCCCCTTCCGGGGAACATGCAGTGTCCCCGGATCGCCCGTCCCGGACCCGTCACGGCGGGGCTTTTAATGAGCCAGAAATGGAAAATGCCGGCATCTGCCGGCATTTTGCCTGGGGGATCAGAACCCATCTGGTTCCGGATCAGGAGCCTCGGCTCCGGGGGATCAGGCCAGATCCCGAGCGGCGCTGTTGTACTGGACCAGGAAGGAGTTGATGCGCTCCATCTGCTCATCATTGTCAGCCTTGGTGCACTCCCAGGTGTAGGCGTCCTTCAGCTGAACGGGGCGCAGCTTGTCCTGGCTGAACTTCTCAAAATTCTCATGCACCGGAAGGAAGGACTTCCAGTTCTCCAGGGACTTGATCTCGCCGGTGAACCAGTTGATGTAGGCGTCAACGGCCTTTAGGGAATCCTTGGCGTCGCCGGCCTCCAGAATGGCATTCTTCTGCTCAAAGGACTTCAGGGTGACGCTGTTTGCAACGAATTGTACTCTCATGTTCTTTTGCCTGATGGGTGTTGTTGTGTGATGTGGGGATTATAGTTTTTTTGCCCCGGTGCCGCAATGACTTCGGCGGCGGCGCGGGTTTACGGGGGCTTTTGCCGGGCTTTGCTGTAAGGTTCTCAGTCCGGCAGCAGTTCCCGGAGCAGTGCGCTGCCAAAGCGCCAGCCCTGCTCCGTCACCCGGTGGCCGCCTTCCGGGGCCACCTCCAGGTATCCCTTCCCGGTGAGATCCCGGATCCCCCGGTTTACCGTCTCTGGGGGCAGGAATGTTTTCCGGAGGATATCCTCCTGGCGGATGGTGACGTTCCGGATCCGGGCGCGGTTCAGAAAATACTGGAACATGAGGTAGTCCGGATCCACCCTTTCCCCCAGGGCGGTGAAGTTAAGGCAGCGGAGGTATTTCCGGGGCTCCTCCTCCTGGGGGATCCTGAGGATCTGCCTTTCATCCTCCAGTGTGATCTTGGAGTGGGCCCCGGCGCCGATGCCGTAGTAGTCCCCGAACTCCCAGTAGTTCAGGTTGTGCCGGCATTCATGGGATCCCTGGCAGAAGTTGGAGATCTCATAGCGGCGGTATCCCCGGTCAGCCAGCAGCCGCACACCCTCCTCGGCCATGGCGGCCCGGGTGTCCTCGGAGGGGATCCCGGGCGGGGGATTGGTGCCAAAGGGGGTGCCCTCCTCCAGGGTCAGCTCATACCAGGAGAGGTGGGGCAGTCCAAGGGCCGTGATCTGCTTCAGATCTTCCATGGCGTCTCCGATCCCCTGTCCCGGCAGGCCGTACATCATGTCCGCGTTGATGTTGTCAAAGCCCGCCATCCGGGCGCTGTCCACCGCCTCCCGGGCCTCCCGGGCGCAGTGGATCCGCCCCAGGGCTCTGAGGAAGCGGTCGTCCAGGCTCTGGATCCCGAAGCTCAGGCGGCTGGCAAACCGGCGGAAGCCCCTGAACTCATCAGGGCCCGCAGTGCCGGGGTTGACTTCCAGGGTGATCTCCGCATCCGCTGCAATGCCGGCCATGCGGTCGATCCCGGTGAGGAGATCCTCCAGGATCCCGGGGCTGAACAGGGAGGGGGTGCCCCCGCCGGCAAACACCGTCCGGAAATCACCTCCAGGATGCAGATCCAGCAGGGCCCTGAGGTTCCGGAGCAATGCGGCGGTGTATTCCCGCTGGCGCTCCTCCGGCAGATTTGGTGCGGGGTAGGAGTTGAAGTCGCAGTAGGGGCATTTGCGCCGGCACCAGGGCAGGTGTATGTAGAGGGACCGGATCCGCTCCATGCTCAGATCAGTTCCCGGAGCCGGTCAAACATCATCCGAAGGGCCTTGCCCCGGTGGCTTAACTGGTTTTTCCTTTCCGGGGAGAGCTCGGCTGCGGTCAGATCCCCCTCCGGAAGCAGGAAGACGGGATCATAGCCGAAGCCCCCGGTGCCCCGGGGTGCGGTGGCGAGGCTCCCCTCCCAGGAGGCCTGGCAGATCACCGGTGTGGGATCCTTGGCATGGCGCATGAACACCATGACGCACCAGTAGCGGCAGGTGCGGCGGGGTGCCTCCACCTCCCGCATGGCCTCCAGGAGCTTCTCCAGGTTCTTCTGATCGTTGCCTTCCTCCCCGGCATAGCGGGAGGAGTAGATCCCAGGCTGCCCCAGGAGGGCGTCCACCTCTATGCCTGAGTCGTCCGCCATGGCGGGCAGCCCCGTCTGGACGGCGGCGTTCCGGGCCTTGATGATGGCGTTCTCCACAAAGGTGGTTCCCGTCTCCTCCGCCGAGGTGACGCCAAAGCGGCTCTGGGGCAGAACGGTCAGTCCGATGGGGGCGAGAATGGCGCTGATCTCCCCCACCTTGTGGAGATTGCCGGTGGCAAGAACGATTTCCTTCATGATCTTTTCCCTGTCTGGTGATCTGACAACGGCCTCCATTGTAGCAGATCGGATCCCCCCTGCGGGCGCCGGGGTGCGGAACTCCAGTCTGGCCCCTGTGGTATACTTGCACGGCGTTTGCGGAGGTGCATATGAGGTTTGAGCATGCGGTGTTCCGGATAGCCCGCAACCGGTTTTTCACCATGGACAGCCTGGAGCTTCCTGGCAGCGGCTGCGTGGCCTTTGTGGGAGCCAACGGATCCGGCAGGACCTCCCTGGCCAGATCTCTGTGCGGGGAGCTGGAGCTCTGTGAGGGCCGGGCGGAGCTGTGCCCGGCCGGGGACATTGTCCGGATCTCCTTTGAGGAGCAGGTGCGCCTCATGGAGGAGGACTTCCGCCTCCGGAACACGGACATGGCCTCTCCGGAGGAGATGCGGGGGCTCACGCCCCGGCTACTGCTGGGGGAGGCGGCGGCGCAGTGTCCGGATCTCTGCCGGCGGCTTGGGGTGGAGCCCCTCCTGGATCGGCCCTTCCATGTGCTGTCCAGCGGTGAGGGCCGGCGGATCCTCATCGCCCGGGCCCTGCTTACGGGGAAGAGGGTGCTGGTGATGGATGCTCCCTTTGACGGCCTAGATGAATGCTCCCGGCAGGAGCTTATGGCACTTTTCGGGGAGATCAGTGCCGGCGGGCGTCTGGTTCTCCTGGTGGTCAACCGCTATGCCGAGATCCCCGCCTTCGCCTCCCATGCCGGGATCCTCAGCGAGTGCCGGGTGATCAAGTTCGGCCGCTGTGAGGATCTGGCCGGGGATCTGGACTTCCTGCAGCTGGAGAACACCGAGACGGTGACGGGGCAGGACATTCCCCCCGCCCCGGCGGATGCCCCGGCCCTGGCTTTTGACGGGCCCCTGGCCGTGCTCCGGGATGTGGTGGTCACCTATGACGGGCGCAATGTCATTGATCACCTGACCATGACAGTGAACCAGGGGGAGAACTGGCAGATCCGGGGACCCAACGGAGCGGGGAAGTCCACCCTTCTGGCCCTGATCACCGGGGATCAGCCCCAGGGGTATGCCAATGACATCACCCTTTTCGGGATCCGCCGGGGATCCGGGGAGTCGGTGTGGGATATCAAGAAGCGCATCGGCTTTGTGAGCCCCGCCTTCCACCTGTCCTACCGGGTGAACTGCAGCGTCAGGAATGTGGTGATATCCGGGTTTTATGATTCTGTGGGGCTGTATGAGCGCCCCGGGGATGAGAAGTCCCTGCTGGCTGATCGCTGGCTTGAGGTTGCCGGCCTCCGGCCGGCGGCGGATCTGCCTTTCAGATCCCTGTCCTTCGGGCAGCAGCGGATCGTCCTGATCCTCCGGGCCCTGGTGAAGCACCCGCCGGTGCTGATCCTGGATGAGCCCATGCAGGGGCTGGATCCCGTCAGCCGCCTGCTGGTGCGGAACTTTGCCGAGTGCCTTATGCGCAGCGGCACCACCCAGCTTATGTTTGTGTCCCATCACCGGGAGGATGCTCCCCGGGGGATCACCAATATCCTGGACTTTGTGCCCTGTGAGGGCACCTATGAATACCGATTCACCACCGTTGATCCTGCGGCAAAGGAGGCCGGAGAAACCAGATGATGGCATTCAGCAGAATTGCGGCCGGGGGGATCCTGCTGATCTCCCTGCTTCTTCTTGGCGGCTGCTGGGACAAAAAGCCCGCCCGCCACGCCTCTCCCGGCAAGCCCTTTGTGGGCCAGCATGACGGACGCATGGTGGGCAACGGCCACATGACCGTGAACGGTGTCCGGGTCACCGTCCAGGCCAACCGCCTGACGGTGAACGGCGTGAACTTCGGCTCGGTGCCCCGGGATGCGGTGACGGTGATCCAGGTGGATGATCGGGGCGGCTTTGAGATCTGGGTCAATGACGAGAAGCGGAAGCCGGATGAGAAAAGCCAGCGGAAGCCTGTTGTCCGCCCGGGACTGAAGCCGGGCATGTAATGAGGCGGATGCCCAGGTAGGGTCTGCGCATGATCTTCTGCGGAAGGCGCACGGCCCTCCCGGGAATGTGCACGCATGATCTTCCCGGTGAGGTAGTTGGGTGCTCCCGGGCGGAATGCGAGGGTTCCCCGGGCGTGGGTGCGGCATCTTTCCGGGAAGGGCTGCGTGACTGTCCTGGATGGTGTGTGACAGCCCCGGCGGGAAGCCGGTGCAGGCGGGGCGGAGCCCGCCTGCCGGAGATGCTCCCTTTCTTGAAGGTAGCGGCGGCTGGCGAGGCCTATGCGGCCGTTTATCCTCCGGCCCCATCCCGGAGAATGCTCGTTATCAGAGCTTGAAGGTGCGGATCCTGGCGTACATGGACTCGGCGATGTTCTGGATATCCTGGGAGATCTTCAGGGAGTTGACGGTCTCCGCCGTGGTTTCCCGGGTGGCGTTGGAGATGGTCTGGATGTTGGCTGAGGTGTTGTTGCTGGTCTCAGTCTGTTCTTCAGTGGCATCGGCGATCTGGATCAGCTGGCTGTGAACCGTCTCCACGGAGGTGCTGATGCTGTTGAGGCTGTTTTCAATGGCCACGGTATCATCGGCGATCTCGTTCATTTTCCGCACATTGATCCCCATGGTGCTGGTGGCCTTGGTGACCCTCCGGGGGTGCCATGCCAGGCCTTGTTTTGGTGGTTTGGGGATAGTTTGAGATTTTGGGACGGGAAAAATCCTTACTTCACAAGGCTTTTCACGAGGAAATGAACTGGGAAACTTGAGAAATGAACTGGAGATGAATGAGGGCCTTGGGGATCTCAGGAGAGATCCTGTCCTGCCGGGAGCGGGGAGCCCTGGGGCTAGGGATCCGGAGTGCTTTCCGGAGCATTCTCAGGAACTGCGGTGGACTCCTCCCGGTGGCTCCCGGGCAGGGGCACCTTGGTGCCCAGATGCCGGGGCATGGTGCCCAGGACCAGCACATCCAGCACGCACATGGGCCGGGAAAGGTACTCCCGGAGGATCATCCTGAGGTTGGCCTTCCCGGCGGCGTTGTAGGCCACCGCCTCATTGCCGTGGTGCCGGGCGATGAACACGGCCCGCTCGTTCTGAAACTTCTGGGAGATGATGGTGAAGGATTTCTGATCGAAGATCTCCCCGGCCCGGATCACCGAGTCCAGGGTGCGGAAGCCGGCGAAGTCCATGACTATCCGGTCCCGGGGGATCCCCAGCTTGACAAGTTCCCGGAGCATTTCCCGGGGCTCGTTGTAGGACTGGTGGCGGTTGTCGCCGGAGACGATGATGGTGTGGATCTTGCCGGCCTCAAACAGCCGGACCGCCGCCTTCATCCGTTCCCGGAAGTAGATGTTCCGGGTGCCGGCGGCGGTGAACCTGGAAGTGCCCAGGAGGACCCCGGCCTCGTTTACCGGGAGATCTTCCAGGGAGTCATAGAGATAACTGCGGGAGTATTCCGCAACGTAGTAGTTGCAGGCGAAGAGGAAGAGGGCAAACAGCAGGGCCAGGCCCGTGAGGATCCTGAGGATCCGGCGCAGAAGGGCGGCTTTCCGGAGGCGCTTCCAGTTCAGATCCATGGTGAAAGGCGACCTGTGCTCAGAGAACGCACCTGACGGTTTCCAGACGCCCCAGGGCACTGTACATGCTCTTCAGATCCTCTTCGCTCCGGGCCTCCACGGTCACCGCATAGGAGGCGTAGGTTCCCTTACGGGACAGTGTCCGGGTCACCGGGGCCAGGGGGCTGCGGTCAAACTGCTCTTTGAGGCAACCGATGATCTTCTCCTCCATGCCATCAATGTCCCCGCCGATGACCCGGAAAGAGAAACTGCAGGGGAACTGCAGCAGATCCCTGAAGGTGGCCTCCTTTCCGGGGGCGCCTTTGGTGCTGTCCATGCTCATTTGAAGAGTCCGGTGAAGAACTGCACGATCCAGTCCCAGATCTTGCCCAGGAAGCCGCATTCCTCCACGGCGTCCAATGTCACCAGGGGGGCCTTGTAGATGATCTTGTCCTCAGAGCGCACAATGATGCTACCCACCCGGGTCCCCTTCTTCATGGGGGCCTCCAGTTTGACCTTGTCGCTGAGCTTCACGGACACCTTCACCGTGTCCACCTTGTTCCGGGGCAAAGCCACCCGGAGATCCTTGGGGGAGCCCAGTTTGATCTCGTTTTCCTTGCCGTAGAAGATCCGCTGGGACAGCAGCTCCTTGCCGGCCACGGCAATGGGTACCTTCTTGTAGAACTGGAAGCCGTAGGTCAGCAGCTTTTTGGAATCCTCCGCCCGCTGGGCCTCGGACTTGGCGCCGATGATCACGGAGATCAGACGGAAGCCTGTCTCATCATCCACGGCAGAGGCCACCAGGTTGTAGCCCACCTGGCTCAGGTGTCCGGTCTTGATCCCGTCCACGTGCAGTGAGGTGTCCCACAGCAGCCGGTTCCGGTTCTGCTGGGTGATCTTGTTGAAGGTGAACTCCTTCTGGGAGTAGATCTTGTACTCGTCCGGGAGATCGTTGATCAGGTTCCGGCCCAGCAGCGCCATGTCATAGGCGGTGGAGTAGTGGTTCTCGTCATAAAGGCCGTGGGAGTTGACGAAGTGGGAGTCCTTCATTCCCAGGTACTTGGCCCACTCGTTCATGAGGCTGGCAAAGGCGTCCTCGGATCCGGCGATGTGCTCTGCCATGGCCACGCAGGCGTCGTTGCCTGACTGGATGATGATCCCCAGGTTCAGGTACTCCACTGACACCTTCTTGCCCACTTCGATGAACATCTTGGATCCGTCATTCTTGTTCATCTCCCAGGCGTTGCGGCTGATGGTGACCTGGGTGTCCTTGCTCAGGCGGCCGGCCAGGATCTCCTGGCCGATGACATAGGAGGTCATCATCTTGGTTAGGGAGGCCGGGACGATCCGCTCATGGATGTTCTTGCCCAGGAGCACGGCCCCGGTGTCGTAGTCCATCAGGATGTAGGCCTGCTCGGAGAGCACCGGGGGATCCGGCATGAACTCCATGACGGTGGTCTGGGGTGTGGGCTTGGGCGCCGGCTTGTTGGGGGTCGGCTTGGGACCAGCCGCCGCACAGATCCCCGCAAAGCACAGGGCGCAGACAGTTGCGGTGAGCAGCTGACGGATCTTCATATGGTTGTTCTCCTAAAATTCAGTCCAGGTACAGCAGGTAGGAGTTGGGATAGCCCACGGAGCGGACCCGCTCCAGCTCCCTCTCCGCTATGCTGGGACGGTAGGGCCCCAGATACACCTTGTACATGCCGGTGTAGGCCTTGACAAAGATCTCCCGGTCGTTTTTGGCCAGCTTTTTGCGCAGGTTCCGGGCAAACTCGTCCGCCTTGGCCTGATCGTTGGTGGCAATTACCTGGATATAGCGGCTGTGGAGCCGATCCTTGAGGGCCTGGGCGTTGGGGGGCTCCGGCACTTTGATGAGCTCCAGTTTGACTTTGGCGGTGCCGTTCTTCACCACGTCCAGCATTTTGGCGGCGCCCTCGGACAGATCAATGATCCGGTTGCCGTGGAAGGGCCCCCGATCGTTGACCCGCACCACAATGGCCCGGCCGTTCTCAAGGTTGGTCACCTTGACATAGGATGGCAGGGGCAGGTTCTTGTGGGCGGCGCTCACCCCGCGCTGATCATAAACCTCCCCGTTGGAGGTCTTCTCCCCGTGGAATCCCGGGCCGTACCAGGAGGCGATGCCCACTTCCTGGTACTGCTCAATGTCGTTCCACACCTCGTAGTTCACGCCGTTGACGGTGTAGTCGGCGTTGCCGATGCGGGAATAGGGTTCGTAGACAATGGTGGCGCCCCGGACATTGGCGGTGCTCACCGGAGTGGTGAGGTATTTCCGGGCCTCGGTGCCGATCCCTGTGGCGTAGGTCTTCCGCCGGACAATAAGGGGCTTCTCCTGGGGTTCAGCAACGCTGCCCTCGGTTACCTCAGGTGTCCGGGTGGCAAGGCAGCCGGTGAGCAGGGACGCTGACAGCAGGCACAGGAGGGCAGATGTTCCGTAAAGATTCATAGTCGGGCGTCAGGGGGAGATCAGCGGCGGGGACGGTCGCGGCGGGAGTCATAGCTTTCCTCCTGCACCGGGACACGCCGGTCATGGGCGTCATGGCTGCCGGGACGGCTCTCTGCATGACCGGGACCACCCTGGATCTCCCGGCGGATCTCCTGGCTCAGATCGTGCACCGCCATGGCATACAGGGGGCTGGTGTTGTAGCGGGTGATGGACACGAAGTTGGGGTAGATCACGTAGTAGACCTTGCCCTCCTCGCCGTCCAGCTCCAGGAGCTTCACCCGGTCAGCGTCATGGACGGCGCCCCGGGGAGCCAGGATCTCAACCCCGCGCTTCCGCAGCTCGCCAATGGTGGTGTTGGGAGTCAGCTTGCCGCCCAGAAGGCCTGCCACAGAGGATTTCCGGGAGACAGATGCGGGATAGGCCACGCTGCGGCCGTGGATCCAGCCGCTCTTCTTGAAATAGTTGGCGATGCTGCCCACGGCGTCAGCGCGGGAGTAAAACAGATCCTTCTTGCCGTCGTGGTTGAAGTCCACGGCGTAGCCCAGGTAGCTGGAGGGCATGAACTGGGCCATGCCCATGGCACCGGCATAGGATCCGCTACGCTCTGTGATCCCCCAGCCCTGGCTGTGGGCCAACTTCACGTAGTTGGCGAACTCCTTGCTGAAATACTGGCTGCGCTTGGGATAGTGGAATCCCAGGGTGTAGAGGGCGTCCACCAGTTTCCAGGTGCCCATCTTGTCACCGTAGAAGGTCTCCACTCCCAGGATGGCCACAATGACCTCCTTCTCCACCCCGAAGTCCTTCTCGGCCTTTTCTAGTATCTTCAGGTTGTCCCGGAGGAACCGGGCGCCTTCCTGGATCCGCTTGTCGGTGATGAACAGCTTGCGGTAGGCGTGCCAGGGCTTCTTCTCCCAGGGTTTGGTGATGAGCTCAATGATCTTCGGCTGGAACTCCGCAGCCTCCACTGCCGCCCGGAGATCATCGGCATTCACCTTGGTCTCGCGGCTGAGCTGGTTCAGCCGGTGGGCGGTCTGGCGGTCGATTTCCGCGGCGGGGACGGCCAGGCTTCCGCCCATCCCCAGGATCAGTGCCGCAGCCGCTACTGCTCTGAGCATTTTCATGGTGTCTTTTATCCCTAATATGGTTGTTTTTTGCGGTGCGTGTGAATGGCCATGATTATACCAAAAGCCGCTGACAATGCTATCATCGACGTTCCGCCGTAACTTATCATGGGCAGGGGAACGCCCACCACCGGAAGCAGTCCGCTGACCATGCCCACGTTGACGAAAATATAGAAAAAGAAGGTGAGGGTGAGGGCCCCGCTCAGAAGCCGTTCAAAGGTGTTCTGGGCCTGCATGGAAATGTAGGCGCAGCGGGCAATGACCGCGGCGTACAGAGTCATCAGGAACAGCACCCCGGCAAAGCCGAACTCCTCGCAGTAGACGGCGAAGATGAAGTCCGTGTGGCTTTCCGGCAGGAACTGCAGATGGGACTGGGTGCCCTGGAGCCAGCCCTTGCCCAGCATGCCACCGGAGCCGATGGCGATCTTGGACTGGATGATGTTGTAGCCCTTGTTCAGGGGATCCGACTCGGGATCCAGGAAGGTGATGATCCGGTGCTTCTGGTAGTCATACATGAAGAAGTACCAGTGGATGGGGGCGTAGAGGGCAAAGGTCACGGCGCCGGCGAGGATCAGGTACCAGTTCAGGCCCGCCAGATAGATGATGAAGCAGCCTGACACCGCTATCAGCACCGCTGTGCCCAGATCCGGCTGCAGCACGATCAGTCCCACGGGAACCATGATCAGCATGAAGGCTGCAAGGCAGGGCAGGAACTTGGCCGGCAGGACCCGCCGGGCAAAGAAGGCGGCGATGGTCATGGGCATGATGATCTTCATCAGCTCTGCCGGCTGGAAGCGGATGATCCCCAGATCCAGCCACCGCTCGGCTCCCTTGCCCACGTGTCCGGCAATGAGCACCAGGAGCAGAAGCACCGTGCACAGAATGTACCCGGCAAAGGCCCAGCGGGCGTAGACCCTGGGGGGAATGGCGGACATGATCAGCATGGCCCCCAGGGCCACTATCGTGCGCAGCACCTGGCTGATGATCATGTCGGTGTTCTCGTTGGTGGCGGAATACAGCACCACAATGCTGGTGCCCATCAGGGTGATGATGCCCAGCAGCAGGGGCAGATCCACGTGGACGTGCTTCTTCAGCTTTTCCAGAATGGAGATCATCTCCGGGCGGCCTCCCGTTCAGCTTCCTTGCCCTTCCGGCTGTTCCGGCCATTCTTCCGATCCTGGGAGGAACCCCGGGCGTCAGCAGGTGCTGTCTCGGCGGTGAGCTGGGGGTGCTCGGGATCCAGCAGGTAGGCGTCCAGCATCTGCCGGGCGATGGGGGCGGCGAACTTGCTGCCGCCGCCGGCGTTCTCCAGGATCACCCCCACCAGGGCCTTGGGAGACTCGTAGGGGGCGAAGGCCACAAACAGCGCATTGTCCCGGTGCTCCTTGGCAATGGCTGAGGCGTTGTAGTGCTGATCCTGCTTGATGGTTATCAGCTGGGCGGTGCCTGACTTGCCGGCAGCTTTGTATTTGGTGCCGGCAAAAGCTCGGCGTCCGGTGCCCTCGGGACCGTTCACCACCAGGTACATGCCTTTCATGCCCACGTCAAAATAGGTGGGGCTCTTCACCTCCACCGCCATCTTGGGGGGCGGGGTGTAGCGGCCTGACAGGTGGTTGAGCCGATATTCCAGGGGGGCCATCTCCTCATAGTTGGCGGCCAGGTGCGGGATCACATTTCTCCCGTGCTGGGTGAGGATGGCATGGGCCCGGACCAGCTGGATCAGGGTGGTGCTCCAGTATCCCTGGCCGATGCCGATGGGCACTGTGTCGCCGGGAACCCACACCTGCTTGAAGCGGGCCATCTTCCAGTCCTTGCTGGGCAGGTTGGCCAGGGACTCCTCGTAGATATCGATCCCCGAGTGCCTGCCGAAGCCGAAGGCACTCATGTATTTGTTGATGTTGTCGATGCCTGACTTGAAGGCCAGATCGTAGAAGAAGGTGTCGCAGGAGATCTCAATGGCCCGGTACACGTCCATCCAGCCGTGACCCCAGCGCCGCCAGTCACGGAACTTGTGGGTGGAGCCCGGCAGGCTGTAGTGGGGGCCGCCGAAGAACTGGGTCTTGGGGGTGATGAGGCCCTCGTTGAGACCCATGACGGTCATTAGTGGCTTGATGGTGGAGGCCGGGGCATAACCTCCCTGTGACACCCGGTTGATCAGTGGCCGGTCGGGGTTGTTCAGCAGTTCCTGGTACTCCGAGGTGAGGATCCCCCGGACAAACATGTTGGGATCGTAACTGGGGTTGGACACAAAGGCCAGGATCTCGCCGCTGGCGGGATCCATCAGCAGGATGGCCCCCTTGTGCTCCCCCAGGAGCTCCTGGGCCTTCTTCTGGAGCCGCACGTCCAGGGTCAGGTAAATGTCCCGGCCCGGGACCGGGGACTCAAACTCAATGGTGCGGGCTATGCGGCCGGTGCTGTCCACCTCCACTTTCTTGTAGCCCACTTTGCCGTGGAGGATATCCTCATAGTAGCGCTCCACGCCCTGTTTGCCGATATCCTGGGTGGCTGCGTAGTTCTTGGTCTTGTTCAGCAGCTCCAGTTGTTCCATGTCCTTCTGGTTGATCCGGGCCACATAGCCCAGGGCGTGGGTCAGGGTGCTGCCGAAGGGGTAGAAGCGCTTCAGCCGGGGCTCAACAGAAAAGCCGGCGAAGGCGTACTGGTTGACGGAGAAGGTGGCCACCTGCTCCTCGGTGAGCTTGGAGGCCACCACCACCGGCTTGAACTTTTTTCCCAGGCGGATCTTGTCCGCCAACTGGTCAAGATCCTCGGCTTCCAGGGGGAGAGCCAGCAGGGCCGTCAGCTCTGCCAGGGTGTTCCTGACCGTCTTTCCCTGGTCAAGGTTTTCGGGTATGACTTCCAACTCGTAAAGAGGCTGGTTCTCCGCCAGCAGCACACCGTAGCGGTCATAGATCAGACCCCGGGGCGGCGCAATGGGGAGGATCTTGATGCGGTTGTTGTTGGATCGGCTGACAAAGGACTCGTGGTTGACGATCTGCAGACTGTAGAGGTTGTAGATCAAGGCTATGGTCATGAGGATCACCACCGTGGCGGCAATCAGGAACCGGCCCTTGAAGAGATTGGCCTCGGCGATGTTGTCCCGGAAGATCACCCGCTGCTGCAGGGAGCCGGACTTGGCTCTCAGAAAGCTCAGGTTCATGGATCATTCCCGGTGGTAGGGAAGGCCGGCCAGGAGGGACCAGGCCCGGTAGAGGGCCTCCGCCGCCACGATCCGCACCAGGGGATGGGGCATGGTGAGCCGGGACAGGGACCAGCTTTCTGCCGCCGCCTGCCGGCATGCCGGGGAAAGACCTTCGGCGCCTCCGATGAGCAGGGCGATGTCCCGGCCCAGGCTCCGCCAGCGGTCCATGACTGCGGCCAGCTCCTCGGTGGTGTGCTCCCGTCCTGGAATGTCCAAGGTGACAATGTGGGAGCCTTTGGGCACCGCCTCCAGCATCATCTCCCCCTCCTTTTCGGTGATCCGCTCAATGGGGGCATTCTTTCCCCGGTGCAGGGCGGGGATCTCGATGAGCTCCAGACGGTTGTCCCGGGGAAACCTTTTCCGGTATTCCTCAAATCCCTGAGCAACCCAGGGAGGCATGCGGGTTCCTACGGCAACAAGACAGATCTTCAAGGTGGCGGCAGTCGGCAGAAGGGGTGAAAAAACAGCAGACAGTATAGCATTTCCGGGGCAAAACCTGAAACCGCGCCGGAGGCTGCGGGGCCGTGCGGGTGAGACTCCGGGGATCGCAGGGACCTGGCAGGGTGAGAGTCCGGGGATCGCGGGATCAGGGCAGTGGGAGAGATACTGCGGTGAACGGGCCAGAGGCGGTGCAGGGCTGCTACTGCGGTAGGTGGGTGCCGTGGCTGTGGTTCGTGGATCGCGGGTGCAAGGATTGTGGTTCGCGGATCATGCGTGCCGGGGCTACGGCCCGTGGATCAAGCGTGCTGGGGGCGGTCCGTGGATCATGAGGGTGCCGGGGCTGCGATCCGCGGATCACGAGGATCTGTGCGGCGGGTGATGCAAAGTCCGGGTGGCGGGGCAACTGCGCATCATCCCGGATCCGGTTTTCTGTTCTGATCACGGCATGTCATTTGTCATTTCTCATGTGACTCCGGAGCTGGGGATTTGGGTGCGTCCTGGGGGATCCAGGGCGGGGGCATTCCCGGTGCGGAGGACGGATCTACGGAGTCCTCTGCCGGGATCCCGGCGGGTGGAGACGGGGGATCTGCGGGCAGGATCCGCAGGGCGTCGTCATAGAGGAAAGCCGGCAGGGGGATGACAGATCCTTCTCGGATCTCCCGCTGTCTTATCACCAGGCTTTCCAGCCGGGCCACGGCGCTGCGGGGGAGGCTGGAGGTGGTCAGGATCCGGATCCTTCTTCCGGTGCTATCGTAGGTCACGGGGATCTCAGATGCGGATTTCTGCAGGAGAAGGGCGCCGCCGGGACTGCTGATCTCCAGGATCCCGGGGGAGGCGCCCCAGTCTGCGGTCTCGGCCAGTTTCAGGGTCAGACTGAAGAACTGGCTGTCCTGGACGCAGTTTTTGCTGTTGAACCCGTGCCCGGCAAAGGCCAGGACTATTTCCCCCTCCGGCGTGGTGTAGGATTCCATCCACGGGGACCGGGGCGGTAGCCATTTGCAGCCCAGGGGCTCTGCTAGGGGCTCCATCAGGTAGCCGCCCCGGCTGCCGGGTGTCTCCGCCAGGAAGTGGAACACGTGACGGTAACTGTTCACCCGATCCTGGGGCAGGACATCGCTACTCACCAGGGCCCGGCGGGTGCCGAAGGAGCGCATTTTCTGCAGGAACTCCTCCGGGGGAAGCAGGGTTGAACTGCCCAATTGGTAAAAATCCTGGAAGCGGGCACTGCCGTACAGATCCCCCACGGTGACCCCGTCATAGAAGAACTTGTTCCGCTCCTGGACATCAATGGTCAGCAGCCGGTCTCCAGGGGCGGCCAGGGCTGAGGCGGTAATGAACAGCTGGCGCTGCTTCTCGGACTTCTTCCAGAAGTCGCTCTGAGGCACGGTGAGGCGGAAGGCCAGGGCCAGCAGGAGGAAGGGGATGATGGCCAGGGGGCTTATCCTGCGGAAGATCCGGTGACCGATGACCACGGCATACATGATGAGGATCCCTTCTGCCGGAAGCAGGTACCGGGGGATGGGGAAGAGCTGGATCCAGAGCAGGGAGTACACGGTCAGCCCCAGGGCCACCCAGTCGGCGATCCTCATTTTGGAGAATGCGCCTTCCCGGTGGCGCCGGATCATGGTGACCCAGCGTCCGGCTGTGACGCCCCAGGCGAAGATCATCGCCCAGAGGGTGTGGGGGATCACCGCATCCAGCCCCCGGGGGCGGTCGGTGCGGATATCCGCAGCATTGGCCGCAAAGTCCTCCGGGCTCCAGACCCGGGAGCCGAACACACTGATGAGGAAGGGATCCACCGGGTTGCCGTCCTGGATGAGGTTGCGCAGGTACCAGAATGAGCCGGCGGCGCCGCAGGAGAGGGCCAGGCACAGGGCCTGGCGGTGCATGCCGCGGATCCCGAAGTGGATCAGCGCACCTAGCAGGACCGTGGCGCAGACAGCGCTGGTCTGGTATTTGCAGCCGGCGGCGGTGCCCAGCAGCAGTCCTAGGAAGGTGAAGAGCCACAGTTCCCGCCGGTGCCTGATCAGCAGGAGGAAGTAGAAGGAGGCAAAGACGAAGAGGGCTGCCATGTAGTCCACATAGGCATAGCCGATGTGGACCGTGACCGAGGTCTTGCGCAGGGCCAGGAACAGGGTGAGTCCAGCCAGGACACAGCTGACGCTCCTGGTCATGTGGTGGATCCCGGAGCACAGCAACATGATCAGGAGGAACAGCGGGGCGCTGGCCGCGGCCTGGCAGAAGTGCACCGAGATCACGGGATCAAAGTCGGCAGCGAAGAAGCACAGGGCGAAGATAATGTCCGCATTGAAGGGCGCAAAAGGGTAGCGCAGGAAGAGATTGGGGGTCAGATCGCCGTTCCGTGCCAGATCCCGGGACACTATGAGGTGGTATGATGTATCATCCCAGAATCCCGGGTTGTGGATGCTGACATAAGTTGTGGCCAGCCCCACGAAAGCCACGGCAAGCAGATACAGGGGACTCATCCCAAGATATTCCCCCCGTTCCCGGAAGATCAGCAGGGTTATCTCTAGGAGGATCAGAGTGGTAACTGAGCCGAAGATCATGATGGGGGTGAACATGCCCAGGGCAAGCAGGAGCTCCGACACCATGATCAACAGTGCGCAGCCGGAGGTGAAGTCCAGGGGCAGCCACAGGAGGGTTCTGGTCTGCTGGACCCGGAGGATCCCGGCAAAGCACAGGGCATTGGTCATGCGTCCCAGGACGCATACCGCTAGCAGCATCAGGGAGATGAGGGCTACTGCCATGTTCTGTCCCGCCAAACGGTGAGGGTGATGCCGGCGATGATCAGCAGGGTGCCCAGATAGTAGCGGAAGGAGAAGTTCTCCCCCAAGAGGAAATGGCTCAGCACCGGCACGGTTATGAAGGCCAGGGCCATGAAGGGATAGAGCCGGCCCAGTTCGTCACGGCTCAGGAGCCAGATCCAGAACACGGTCACCAGGGCATAGAAAGACGAGGCCCCGAAGAATGTCAGCAGGACATCAGAGCGGAAGACTGTGCCGCCGTCCCTGTAGGCGTTGGCACAGAGCTTGAAGAGGATCTGGCCCACGGCTAGGGCAATGCCGCAGAGGGCGGCGCCGAGATAGTTCATCATCCTTCAGATCGCGGTGAAACAAGTTTCCCGCCGCTGATGGGCGGGCATGGGCGGTGCCATGACGGTTGATCCGGGAGCATTCCGACGGCATTCCTTCTCCCGCAACCTCCGGGATTTTACCACACAGGCCGTATTTTGTTTTGCACGGGGACTGGTCCTGCTGGTGTGCTTGCCCTGTCCCATAACTGACAATCTGGGGATCCTTCTTTCATCCGGGCAGAACTCTGAGGTGCTCCGTGCACTTTTTCGGCGCCAGTCTGGCAAAGACAAACATAAAGTTTTTTAACTCGTTCCGGCAAACGGTGAGTCATCAGCTGTTTTGACGTGGAATTTGAGTTAGATGATCAGGGTATTACTGGTAAAATGCTGGATTCTTTAAATAATCTTCTGGTTGAAAAACAGCTTGATAAGCGCTGCACCGCGCCAGTGCTGTATGTGCTGACAGCCGTTTTTGCTCTCGCAGTCTTTTCCGCAGCCTGGATCTGCGATGATGCCTTCCATTCTTTCATCATGGCCCAGAACCTGATTGACGGCAACGGCTTTGTCTACAATATCGGATACCGGGTCAATGCTTCCACCTGTCCATTCTTCACGCTGCTTACAGCACTGGGTTATTTACTGATCCATGACATGTATCTGACAGGTGTTGTTCTGGGAACTGTTTTTTCCTTTCTTACATTATTTGTTTTATTAAAGAAGATCTGCAAAAGCGATTTTGAACGAGTTGTCCTGACAGCCTGTCTGCTGTCAAGCTACTCATTTATGTGTTTTACGACCTCAGGCCTGGAGAATTCAGCTCTCTATTTTCTGGTGGCGGTTATCTCAGTAATATATTTGAAAGCGACTGAAATGCCACTCAGAACTCTGTTCATGCTTGCGGTTCTTTTAAGCTGTCTCCTTGGCATAAGAATGGATAACATACTGATTGTGGCGCCAATGTTTCTGCATTCTTTTTTTATCACCAGGGGAAACTTTGCCAGGAAAATCTTTTACTGCGGGCTCGGCTTTCTGCCGTTCATCATCTGGCTGCTGTTTTCAACGTGGTATTATGGCTTTCCATTTCCCAATACCGCATATGCAAAACTGAATACCGGATTTGCAACCAGTGAGTATATTTACCGGGGGCTGGACTACGTTGGACGATCTCTGCTTTGCGATGCCGCCCTTCTGGTGGTTCTGATATCGGCGGCTGCTGCTTTGCTGATAAAAAGAAACATTAAAACGGCAGTTGCGGGAGCAGGTGTATTTGCCTATATCTTGTATGTTATCTATATTGGCGGAGATTTCATGGCAGGCCGGCATCTGACGGTAATATACCTTCTGTCGCTGATTGTTATTTTTTATTCATTTGACTTCCGTTTGTCTGGATCTGCCCTTGCCGGTTTTGTTTTGGCGATCATGCTTTCCGCCCTGTACAACGGATTCCTCAGAGATCCGTTTAATGAAAATCTGTACACCAAAAACTACCTCTGCCACCAGGAAACATCAATTACTGATGAGAAGGGTTTTTATTACAGGTTTAATGTATATGACTATCTTTATAACAAATTTGCTCTTAATGAGGATATTAACAGGCCGGTACTGAATGAAACGGTGTTTTCTAAAGATAATAGATATGTGATCTTAAAACGGGTTATGATAGGCAAACGGGCATATTACATCAAAAAACGGAACCCCGAGATCATGGTTCTTGATATGATTGCCCTGTCAGATGAATTTCTCTCACGTCTTCCCGCCTACCGGAACAGCTGGCGTGTAGGTCACGTTTTCAGAATTCTGCCCAAGGGGTATTTAAATACTCTGCTTTCTGGCACTAATCTCATAGAAGACAGTGGTCTGCATGAATTCTATGATCACTTAAATCGGATTGTGTCAGGAGATCTGCTCAGCACCGAAAGACTGAAGCTGATCCTGGATTTTAATCTCGGGCGCTACAACACCCTAATTCCATCAGAGTACGAATGGGAACAGTTTATTGATAAGAAAGAGATGGATGACATGTGCCGGTCTCCTTCATAGTTTTTTCTTTTAGTATGTTTCGCAGATCTGGTATGCGGTTATGCTGTTAGCATTTTGATTATGGACTTTTCCCATCATGAGAAAGTTTTGTGTTGATCTGGATGGCACATTTGTCAAAACTGACATGCTTTATGAGTCATTCATCTTCGTTCTGAAGAAGAATCCTTTGATTGCTCTGAAATCACTCTTTTTGCTACTAAAATCTGGCAAGGCAAAGTTCAAGCATTTTTTAGCTGGATATTATGATTTCGATCCTTCTCTGCTACCCTATAATCAAAAAGTTGCGGAGTATATTGATCAGCAGCGTTTGCAATTTCCTGAATCTCAGTTCTATCTGATTTCTGCCTCCAGTTCTGCTATTGTTGAAAAGATCAGCAGTTATGCGGGCAAGTTTTCCGGCTGGCATGGCAGCAGTGATGAGCTTAACTTGTCTGCCGAGAGAAAGGCTGATTTCCTCAATGCCCAGTTTGGCAGGGAAGGATATGTTTACATAGGCAATTCTTCTCATGATATTCCTGTATGGAAGTGCTCTTCTGAAGCTGTCTGTGCTGATACCCCTAAAGCAGTTACCAGACGTCTGGCAAGAATGGGGATCAAGTATAGTGAAATCTGTTCATCTCATAACCTGTTTAAAAGTGTTATTGACGGCGTCAGGGTGCGGCAGTGGCCTAAGAATCTGCTCTTATTTGTTCCTCTGATCACCGCAAATTTATTTGCCGATCTCTATTCAGTATTATCCCTCACCATAGCGTTCTTTTCTTTTTCCCTTCTTTCTTCTTTTGTTTATGTTCTGAACGACCTTTTAGATCTTGAGAATGACCGGTCACATCCCAGCAAAAGGAACAGGCCGTTTGCCAGCGGAGCTCTTTCAATACGGGCAGGATTCATCCTTCTGCCCTTGCTGTTCATCTCATCTTTAGCCCTTTCGCTGATCCTGGGAGATGTTTTTGCCAGCTGTCTGCTAGTTTACCTGATTATCACCACCGTCTATTCCTTCAAACTCAAGCAGTTCCCCATGCTGGACTGCATGGTGCTTTCCTTCCTCTACACTTTCCGCATGATCACCGGCATAATGGTGCTCAATGTTCCCATGTCCCTGTGGCTTATCACGTTCTCAGGCTTTTTCTTCCTTTCTCTGGCACTGGTGAAGCGCATGGCGGAGATCAGGAAAAAGCTGGATGAAAAGCAGCCGCAGGGGCACAGCACCATGACGGACTCATCCGGCTCATCACCGGCAAAGGTTAAGGGGCGGGGATATTCGGTAGCCGACTATCCGATCCTGAGCCAGATAAGCGTGGCCACGGGCTTTATTTCCACCTTGGTGTTCGCTCTCTATGTCAACAGTAGCAAGGTTCAAATGTTTCCCCATCCCATGATTGTCTGCTGCTGCGGTCCGGTGCTGGTGTTCTGGTTTTCCCATATCTTTCTCAAGACCCACCGGGGAGAGATGTCTGATGATCCGGTCATGTTTGCCATCAAGGATCGGACTAGCCTTGTTTCGGGGATCCTCTTTGTGGGACTGTTCATCTGCGGAGTCATTTCCTGATGGTTGAATTTTCCTCCTGGGGCCAGTTATATAAAGCCCCCCACCGCCTTTATGCGCCTGCCCACCGCTTTTCACCCCTGCCATCTGTGACGGGTGACCCCCCGGGGGGAAAACTGCTGCCATGGGGCAATGGACGGAGTTACGGTGACGCATGCCTCAACTCTCACGGCACTCTGATCTGGTCCGCTTTTCTGGACAGCATTCTGGACATTGATCCTGCTGCCGGCACGGTGAGGGTTGAGGCGGGTGTGCTGCTGAGGGATCTTCAGCGTCTTCTGGTAACGCGAGGGTTTATGCTGCCTGTCACCCCTGGCACCCAGGAGATCACCGTGGGCGGGGCCATAGCCAGTGATGTTCACTGCAAGAATCACCACCGCTTCGGCACTTTCGGCTGCCATGTGCTTTCCTTTACCCTGCTGCGCTCTGACGGCCAGATCCTGGAATGCTCGCCGGACAGCAACAGCGGTTACTTCAGAGCGACCATCGGCGGCATGGGGCTTACGGGCTTTGTCACTGAGGCGACACTGAAACTTCGGAAGGTCTCCGGATCTCTGATCCGGGCTGAATATCATAAATTTGCCTCTCTGGATGAGTTCTGCGTTCTCGCCCGGGATTCTGGAAAGGACTATGAGCATACCGTGGCCTGGACCGACTGCATCAGCGGATCGGGCGGCAGGGGGATTTTCATGCGGGGCAACCATGAGGATGATCCCAAGGTTAGATTTGCCGGGCGTTCTCTGGGCTTTCCCTTCACGCCCCCAGTCTCCCTGGTGAACGGACTTTCCCTCAGGATGTTCAATGCGGTCTATTACTGGCTCAACTCCCGGAAATCCAAGCCATTCCTCATTAACTATGACAAGTTCTTCTATCCTCTGGATGCGGTGACCAACTGGAACCGGATCTACGGTCCCAAAGGATTCTACCAGTATCAGTGTGTGGTTCCAGGGAAGGACGGGATGGAGGCGGTCCGGGAGATACAGAAACTGATCTCCCGGTCGGGGGAGGGCTCTTTTCTGGGGGTGCTCAAGACCTTCGGGGACATGAAGTCACCCGGGATCCTCAGTTTCCCTATGCCGGGGTTCACATATGCTTTGGATTTTCCAAACCGGGGCACGAAAACTGCGAAGTTGTTTGCTGATCTTGATGCGGTGGTCCGAAATGCCGGGGGACGGCTCTATCTGGCCAAGGATGCCCGCCAGCCAAGAGAACTGTTTGAAGCCGGCTACGGCAGCAGTCTTGAGGAGTTTGCCCGGTATGTCGATCCCGGCTTCAGTTCGGATCTTTCAAGAAGACTGATGGGATTCTGATCCATGAAATACAGAAAGATAGTGATTGTGGGGGCTACGTCCTTTATTGCCCACAACTGTGCCAGGCTGTGGGCAGAGCAGGGGGCGGAGAGTTTCACCCTGGTGGGACGGGACGTTGAGAGGACAACCTCGGTGGGGCAGGATCTCCGGAGCCGATCCTCCGCAGAGGGCTTTAAGGTCTCCTGCCGCCAGGTGGGGGATTTCTGCTCCCCCGGGGAGGTGGAGGATGCCGTCAGGGAGATCTGCGGGGATGGGATCCCGGATCTGGTGCTTATTGCCCAAGGATCTTCGGCGGAGGCCAACAGCGAACTGACCGCCAGTTCCGGGAAACTCAGCGCTTCCCTGGCCCTCAACGGCATAAGCCCGCTGCTTTTCGCCCAGGCCTTTGCCAACCGCATGCAGGACGGTGACGGACAGATCGTTATCGTGGGATCGGTTGCCGGGGATCGTGGACGGGCCTCCAATTATGTTTACGGAGCCGGCAAGTCCATGGTGGACACCTTCGTTCAGGGCATGCGCCATTACATGGCCTTAAACGGCAGGAATCTGGAGGTGTCGTTGATAAAGCCGGGTCCCACATTCTCTCCCATGACGGCTGAACTGGTGGGCAGCATGAAACTTGCGGATGTACGATCGGTGGCGGAGGCGATTGTGGCTGGTGTCAGACGGCGGAAGAAGGTGATTTATGTGCCCTTCAAGTGGCGGATCATCATGCTGATCATCAGGCTGATGCCGGATTTCATATTCAACCGTCTGAAAATCTGACTGTTCCCGGACGGAGCCGGACATTGTGCCTTGAGCTCCTCGGCGGGGCGGTTCCGTGCTTTGGCGAGATCACTGCCCCCATGCGGCTTGGCGTCTTTATGAAGAAACTTATCAGGCTTTTCTTTTCAGGCCAGTTCCTGGCTTTTCTGGGTGCTGGGGCACTGGCGGCGCTGGTGAACTTTCTTGTCCGGATCCTTCTGTCCCGGGCGGGGATGGAGTACAGCCTTGCAGTTGCCCTGGCATATCTGGCCGGCATGGTGGTGGCCTTCATTCTTTTTTACAAACTGGTGTTCCGCAACAACACCAATTCCCTGGGCCGTTCACTGTTCGGCTTTGTGATGGTGAACTTCCTGGGGATCCTGCTCACGGTGGCGGTGAGTTCCCTTCTGTATTATCTGGTGTTCCCTGCTTTGGACTTTGCTTTCTATTCCGGTGAGATTGCTCATTTCCTAGGGATCTCCACCACCAGCGTCTCTAGTTTCATCGGTCACAAGTTCTTTTCCTTCAGGGAGGCAGGGACGGCCGGTACGGCAGATCCTCAGTGAGCTCGTCCAGTTATACCCTTGCGCAGTGGTGCTCTGTTTTCAGAGTTTTTCCGGTAATCGGACCAGTCCAGGAGCAGGGCTCCGGTCATCAGCGCTGCTGCGGCAATGAAGATGGCGGCGCTGAGGGCGAAGCGGGCACTCAGCAGGAGGAGCATGGCGGTAAGACCTGAAAGAAGGGCTGATGTCTGCAGAATCCCCTGGGAAAAGGGGCGTTTCCGGATCAGGGCCGCCATGCGGCGGATAAAGCGCAGGGTGTGCAGCATGGGGAAGGTGATGGCGGCGGCGATGATGCTGACATGACTGGTTTCGCCAGCATATCTGGTGGAGGTGGGGAGTTCAGCCATCCGGACACCCCGGAGTCCCAGCTGGCATAGTATATCGCTTTCAAAGAAATATCCGCGGCTGATCTCATCCAGGTTTATGGTGCCGAGCATGGCGGCTGAGATCGCCGTGTAGCCGCAGGTGGGATCCGTTACGTCCCAGTATCCTGAGGAAAAGCGGCTCAGCAGCGCCAGCCCCCGGTTGCCCAGGTACCGCACCAGGGGCATTTTCTTCCGGGCATCTCCCTGGATAAAGCGGCTCCCCTTGCAGTATTCAGCCTCTCCCCGGGCAACCATCCCTGCCAGGTGGAGAAGATCCCCGGGATCCATCTGATCATCCCCGTCCATCTTCACAATGATCCCAAAGCCGCCCTGCTCAAGACAGTGCCGGTAGCCGGTGATCATTGCCCCTCCCACTCCCTGGTTTCGGCTGTTGGCAAGCACCGTGATCCGGGGATCATGGCAGTTCTGGCGGATGAAGTCCCCTGAGTGATCCGGGCAGGCGTCGTCAACGCAGATGATGGCGTCAACTTCAGGGGGAATGCCCTGAAGTACTGTGAGGATCTGACCGCAGACCCGGTAGCAGGGGATCACCACGGCAATGCGCTGGCCTTCAGTCATGATGGTAAAGGTGATGCTTTCTTATGTAGGCGGCCACGGGCTCCGGAACAGTCATGGGGGAGATCGTTTCTGGATGGGCTCTGAGGAAGGTGGATGATATGTCCATCGGGGAAGTGTCCAAAAGCAGGATCTGACCGGATCGGCCGGGATCAAAGTCCTCCTGGCAGGTAAGACGGGCGCGCACCAGATCTGAGACAGTGCTGAGGCTGTAACCCGGCCGGCAGGCCACGGCAAGGCTGCAGTTTTCGAGAATTACTCCGGGACGGCTCCAAGTGTGCAGGGTCTGCAGGGAATCGGCTCCGATGATGAAGATGATCCCCCGGCTCTTGAAAAGGGGCTCCTGGCGCAGCAGGAGCAGGGTGTCAGCCAGATAAGATGAGCCCTGGCGCCGGATTTCGGTGTCCAGGCAGCGGAATTCGGGATATTCCCCGCAGATCAGGCGGATCATGGCCAGCCGATCAGCGTCACTGGCAGTTGCCGGCGGTTTGTGGGGCGGAATGCGGTTGGGCATGAGGAAGACTTCTGCCAGGCCCAGGGCCTTTCTGATCTCCCGTGCTGCGGTCAGGTGCCCCCAGTGGGGGGGATCAAAGGTTCCACCCAGGATCCCTGCCGGTTCAGACATTTGGCGCAGCCTGCAGGAAGCCTTCCAGCTCCCGTGGACTGGAGAAGAAGGCCAGGAATGCCTCCACATATCTTGCTGTCTGACCCTCATCGAAAGTGGTGCGGCTCTGGTTGATCAGGGCGAACAGCCGGACCAGGTTGTTTAGATGGGTTGGAGGCATCCGCCGGGCGATGTTCTGAAACTGGTTCTGCTTGGCCGGAAGGAACACGCCGCAGTTGCGGAACAGGTTTGCGGGCACTTCCTGGGCCTGCCGAAGCCGCAGGATCAGGTTCAGCATCTTTCCCAGCTCTGCCAGCAGCATAGGGGTGTTGTCTCCCTGTTGATCTGCCAGGGAACGGGCAATTTTCAGCGCCCGGTAACTGTCACCTGCCAGCAGGGCGTCGGAGATGTCAAAGGCCATGAAGCGGGTGCTGAGCCCCAGGAACGGTGCCACGTCCTGGGCGCCGATCCTGCTCTTTCCCTGGATCATGATGGTCTTCAGGGTCTGGACCGCACCTCCCAGATTGCCCTCAAAGGATTCGGCCAGCAGGGCGGCGGCGTCGGTGTTCAGCTGCAACCCCAGGGCGGCGGCCTCCTGGGTCAGCCACCTTGGCAGGCGGGCAGGATCCGGGGCATAGAACTGCACTGTGATGTTGGGGATGGCATCGCTGAATTTCCGGAACCACTGGGCTTTCAGCGTCTCCTTCCGGATGTGGGGACCCACTGTAAGCAGGAGCCTGTCAGGACCCAGGGCTGCAGTAAGATCCCCCACCCGGGTGGATACAGCTTTCAGGACATTGGCGTCGGCCTCCCGGAGGATCACCATCTTCCGGTCGGCGAACATGTCAAAGGTCAGCAGTTCGTTTTCCAGTTTCAGCAGAAGTTCGCTGTCGCCCCCGGAGATGCGCACCACACTGCCGTCGCCGGCGGCGGTGAAGCACCTCTCCACGGCAGCGGTCATGCTGTCCTGGAGGTACTGCTCATCTCCCAGGAGGATGATCAGACCCGGCATGCCCCCTGAGGAAAGTTTTGAAGCCAGATCTGAGCCGGAGGAAATGTTCCTGAGTTCCATGTGCCGGACCTACTGCCGCAGAAACTGAATGTAGATATCCTCGGCCGTCTGCCGGATCAGGGACTGCTCCAGGAGATCGGCCTCGTTGTTGGAAGCCAGCACCTCATCGTTCTTGTTGAAGTAGTTGCGGGTGTGGCCGGAGGTGCGCCTGGCCGGGTGGCGCTCGGTCTCCGGAATGGCGCTGTCGATGAAGTAGAACACGGTGCGGCAGCTCAGGGAGTACTCCACGTCCTGGGAGCGGCTGTCCACCGCCACCAGGGATTTCCGGAACTCGGGCCCCGCAAAGGCGACGATCACCGTTCCCTCCTGCTCCTGATCCACCATGGGCAGCCCCAGGGTCATGAGCCTGGCGTAAAGTTCCTCATACAGGACGGATGAGCGGTCTCCCCTGAGGAAGATACTGCTGTATTTTGCCGTCACACTGGTCTGATCCAGCCCCCGGAGCCTGAAGCTGCAGGAGCAGAGAACCGCCAGGACGGCCACGGCCGCCAGAACCTGCAGAAATCTCTTCACAGCCATCCTCTCAGGCGGCCACGATGTTGAAGAGCTTGCCCGGGACATAGATCATCTTGCGCACGGTCTTGCCCTGGGTGTGTCTGATAACCGATTCGTCGGCCATGGCCAGGGCGGTGACCTGCTCCTGGCTGGCGCCTACCGGCACCTTGAGCCGGGCCCGCAGCTTGCCGTTTACCTGGACGATGATGAGGATCTCCTCTGTCTCCAGGGCGCTCTCATCTACCTCAGGCCAGCTTTCCCCGTCAATAGGTGTGTCATGACCGAGCTTCTGCCACAGAGCGAAGCAGATATGAGGGGTCACCGGGTAGAGTAGCAGCATGATCTGGCTCAGAACATGGACAATCAGTGCCTTGTCCTGATCGGTCTCCTGACTTGACCGGTTCATGGTGTTGATGAGTTCCCGGACAGCGGCAATAGCGGTGTTGAAGGTCTGGCGCCGGCCGATGTCATCCGTCACCTTGGCGATGGTCCGGTGAAGCTCCCGGCGCAGGTTCTTTTGATCTTCGGTGAGGCTGGCAGTGGGATCGAATTTCAGATCCTTAAACGGCTCCATGGCGGTAACGGTGTTCCAGAGTTTTTTCAGGAACCTCTGGGCGCCTTCAACACCCTCTTCCTTCCATTCCAGGGTGAGATCTGCCGGGGAGGCGGACATCATAAACAGACGCACGGTGTCGGCGCCGTAGAGTTCCACCATGGTCTGGGGATCGATGCCGTTGTTCTTGGACTTGGACATTTTGGTCATGCCAGCGTGGATGACCGGCCGCCCCTGGCTGTCAGTTGCGGATATGATGCGTCCCTTTTCGTCCCGGACAGTCTTCACTTCCAGGGGACTGACCCAGATCCGGGAGCCGTCCTCGCCGGTGCGGTAGAAGGCATCAGCCAGCACCATGCCCTGGCACAGGAGCTTTTTGAAGGGCTCGTCGCAGCTGACCATGCCTGCATCCCTGAGGAGCTTGTGGAAGAAGCGGGCGTAGAGCAGGTGCATGCAGGCGTGCTCAATGCCGCCGATGTACTGATCCACCGGCAGCCAGAAACGGGTCTTTTCCGGATCCAGCATGGCATTCCCGCAGTCCGGGCAGCAGTAGCGGGCATAATACCAGGAGGACTCCATGAAGGTGTCGAAGGTGTCGGTTTCCCTAAGGGCACTCTTTCCCTCCCAGGTGGTCCGGGCCCATTCAGGATCGGACTTGATGGGGCTCTGGACTCCGTTCATGGTGACATCCTCCGGCAGGATCACCGGCAGATCCCCGGCCTTCACTGGCTGGGTGGAGCCGTCCTCCAGGGTGACCATGGGAATGGGCGCACCCCAGTATCTCTGCCGCGACACTGACCAGTCCCTGAGACGGTAGTTCACGGTGCGGTGCCCACGGCCCAGGCTTTCAATCTTCTTGGAGACCGCATCGCATGCCTCCTGGAAGTTCATCCCGTCAAACTCGCCGGAGTTGTAGAGGATACCGGTCTTCTCGGTGAAGGCGGCCGCGCTGACATCCGCGCCCTCAGCGTCTGCGGGGCGGATCACCGGGATGATCTCCAGACTGTATTTCTGGGCAAACTCCCAGTCCCTCTGATCGTGAGCCGGCACAGCCATCACGGCGCCGGTGCCGTAGTCCATGAGTACGAAGTTGGCCACCATCACCGGGACCTTTTTGCCGGTTATGGGGTGCAGGGCATATCTGCCGGTGGGCATGCCCTTCTTCTCCATGGTGGCAATCTCTGCCTCGGCCACCTTGGCCTGACCGCATTCCCGGAGGAAGGCCGCCAGTTCCGGATTGTTCTCTGCGGCCTTCACTGCCACCGGATGGGCGGCGGCCACTGCCACATAGGTGACGCCCATCAGGGTGTCGGGACGGGTGGTGTAGATCTCCAGCTTCTCGCTGCTGCCGTCCATGTCAAAATTGATGGACAGACCTTCCGAGCGGCCGATCCAGTTGCGCTGCATGTCTTTAACGTTTCCAGGCCACCCGTCCAGGGTGTCCAGATCCCGCAGAAGTTCCTCGGCATAACTGGTGATCTTAAGGAACCACTGGGGGATCTCCCGGCGCTCCACCGGAGTGTCGCAGCGCCAGCACTTGCCTTCCTGCACCTGTTCGTTGGCCAGTACGGTCTGATCATGGGGGCACCAGTTCACTGAGGTGGACTTCCGGTAGACCAACCCCTTTTTGTAGAGCTCTGTGAAGAACCACTGCTCCCAGCGGTAGTACTCCGGGCGGCAGGTGGCGATCTCCCGGTCCCAGTCGTAACTGAACCCCAGCATCTTCAGCTGCTTCTTCATGTACTCGATGTTGGCGTAGGTCCAGGCTGCGGGCGCCGTGCTGTTCTTAAGGGCGGCATTTTCCGCCGGCAGACCAAAAGAGTCCCAGCCGATGGGCTGCATGACCTCACAGCCGTTCATCCGCTGAAAGCGGGAGATCACATCGCCTATGGTGTAGTTGCGCACGTGACCCATGTGCAGGCGGCCTGAGGGGTAGGGGAACATGGACAGACAATAGAACTTCTTCTTGCCTGACTTGCCGTCAGCATGAAAGGTGCGGTGCTCTTCCCAGTATTTCTGGATCTGGGGCTCAATCTGATGGGGGTTGTATAAGTCGGGTGTATTTGCCATTTGATCCTGTGATCCCTTGGTGCCGCCTGGAAGCGGAAAATTCCTTGAAAAAACTAAGTGAGAATTATACTTCATTGAACCCCGGGGTTCACTTAATATCGGAAGGACCGCTGAACCTGCCGGTACGTGCGGGGTGGGCGGGGTGTGCCGGGATGGCGGCGGAGTGGATGCCGGACGGCAGGGCAGGGCGGAAGTGGCTGACAGGTAATGGGAGATCACCGCTACGGAGGGCCGGGGCGGGGAAGACCGCGCCGGGAAGAATGGGGGATCATCGGGAACCGTTACCAGGGAAGACCAGATTCCCTGGATCCAGGCTCCGTCTCCGGGCGCCCCGCTGGACTGGATCCGGAAAGGAGGACCTGAAGCCGGATCCTGCTGTGGAGATCCGGGGCGCCGATCAGCGGTTTGTGGAGCCGGAGCAGGTTCTCAGAAGGAGAAGCCGTTGATCTTCACCGGCACGCCCTTGCGCTCAACCAGTGCCTTGGTGACCACCGACTGATCCACGTCGGGGCTTTCAATGATGGAGAGCACGTCCTGGGGAATGTGGTGAAAGTCCACGTCGTCGTTGGAGTTGAGCTCGCTGAAAGTGGTGGACAGGGGCTGGTGCACTTCAAGGTATTTGGAGCCGTCAGGCTCTACGGTAGCCTTGATGGGTTCGTTGATGAACTCCACCCGGGTGTTCACCGGAACATTGTTGAACAGCCACTCGATGTCTGCGTCCCGGAGCCGGATGCAACCGTGGCTGACCCTGAGACCGATGCCGAAGGACGCATTGGTGCCGTGGATAGCATACATCCGGCCCACATACAGGGCATAAAGACCCATGGGGTTGTCCTTGCCGGCGGGCACCACTGCGGGGAGGATCTCTCCTTCAGCCGCATATTCGGCCCGCACCTTGGCACTGGGGGTCCAGGTGGGTCCGGCCTTTTTCCGCTCCACCTTGGTGACCCAGTTTACCGGAGTGTCCTTGCCCAGCTGGCCGATACCGATGGGCAGCACCACCACCTGATCAGATCCTGCCGGATAGTAGTACAGGCGCATTTCCGCAGAGTTGATGACGATGCCGGCATGCACCGTGTTGGGGAGGATCAGCTGGTGGGGGATCAGCAGGACGGTGCCGGGAGTTGGGAGATAGGGATCGATGTGGGGATTGGCCTCCATGACGTTGGTCAGTCCCAGGTTGACATGGGAAGCGATGTCCTCCAGGGAGGATTTCCCGGCGGGAACCGTGTAACTGAAGTTCTTGCCCACCACCCTTTCACCGGGGTAGAGGTCATAATTTACGGCCTGTGCATCTGCTCCCGCTGTCGCCAGTGCGGCAACAGCCAGGATTTTTCCGATCATCCCCATTTTCCGGCACCTCTGTCTGTGTCAGTTTGCATATGTCCCTTCAGGAACTGGGGCGATTATAGATGAAATTGTGATCACCGGCAAATAATCAGCATGCTTCCAGATGGTCCCGGTGTTCCCGGGGGCCACGCTTCAGCCGGCGCTCACGGATGCGGCGTCTCCTGCCGGTGGTGGTCATCATGAGAATGAGCAGGTGGCTGCCGGCGATGAGGAGCATGCCGAAGATCACGGAGAAGACGATGCTGTAGCCGTGGATCCCGAAGGGGGTGCTGCCATGGCGGGGCGTGACGCTGACTGTAAGCACCCCCTGCTGGTAGAAGGGCAGCTCCGCCAGCACGGTACCGTCGGCGTCATATACTGCCGTCAGGCCGTTGTTGGTGGCGCGGATCATGGGCTTCTGGAACTCCATGGCCCGCATCCGGGCTATTGCGGCATGCTGGTAGGGCCCGGCGGATACATGGTATTCGGCGGTAGCCGGGTTGTAGGTGCCGAACCACCCGTCGTTGCTCAGGGTCAGGAGCAGGGTGGTGGTGTCATGGATGTTCTCCTGCATCTCGTCCGGGAAAGCGACCTCGTAACAGATGGCCGAGGCAATGCGGACGCCCTTGGCGGCAATGTTCTCCTGCTCATCGGGACCGTTGCTGAAGGAGGACATGGGCATGTTGAAGAAGGAGCCATACCGGCGGAGGATCTCCTGGAAGGGCACCTTCTCCCCGAAGGGAACCAGGTGCCGCTTGTAGTAGCGGTTGCCGCTAAGGAAGGTGTAGATATCCTCCGGGCTGTCCTGGACTCCCACGCTCAGGACGGAGTTGTAGTAGGCCTGGTCCTGGGGCTGGTAGGTCTGCAGCCCGGTGATGAAGGAGAAGTCCTGCCTCTGGGCCATGAGATCCAGTTTGGCAATGAGATCTCCGATGTTGTTCTCCATGTCGGGCAGGGCCGACTCCGGCCAGATCAGCAGATCGGTCTTCTCCTCCCCCAGGAAGTAGGGGCGGCTGAGTTGGTAATAGGTGGAGAAGATCTCCCCGGCCCGGGCAGGATCCCATTTGATCTGCTGCATGATGTTGCCCTGCACCAGCACGGCCCGCACCGGCTTTTCCGGCTGGGTGTAGGTTCCCCCGCACACTGTGGTCACAGAGACGAGCAGCAGGGCGGCGGCCACATGCCACAGGTGGCGCACCCTGAGTCCATGGTAGGTGAGTCCGGTGACCAGCAGCAGGGCCAGGGTGATGCCGTGGACTCCGGTGACCGGGGCCAGGTTGCCGAACACCGTGCCGATCTGGGTGTACCCAAGGCACACCCAGGGGAAGCCGGTCAGTATGTGGCCGGCGGCATAGTCCGCCAGAATGAAGCAGGCCGGCACCGCCAGGATGTTCTTGATGAACAACTGCCCCCGGAACAGGCGGTTGCACAAGAATATGGCCAGGGCGTGGTAACTGCTCAGGTAAAGGGCGAACAGGATCATCACCACCACGGCCAGGATCATGGGCACATCTGAGTATTCCGTCATGCTCAGATGGATCCAGAAAGTGGTGAAGAAGCACAGGGAGCCCAGGAGCACCCAGCATTTACGGGCCTGCTTCCGGGGAAGGTACAGCAGGCGGAACAGCACCCACAGGGTGATGAAAATCAAATATGACTGCTCAGCCGGGGCAAAGGCGAAAGAGCCGGCAAGGCCAGCCAGCACCGCTGTCAGGTAGTCCGCCAGTTCCGGCCACGATGGGCGCAGCTGCTGAAGGGAGCGGCGGAGCAGGCTGCTGCGGCTGCCAGATCCGGTGTTCCTGTCTTCTTTCTTCATGTCCCCGTCCGGCATTATCCGGCGTCCTTTCCGGCGTCTTCGGCGCTGCGGTGGAGCCGGCGCACCTGGAACAGGTTGATCCGCCTCCGCTCAGCATTCAGCACCTTGAACTCGAAGTCGCTGAGCCGTATGCGGGCGCCGGTTTCCGGCACGTGACCCAGCCGACCGATGACGATGCCGGCCACGGTTTCCTTGGTGTTGCTCTCCAGCTGGGAGCCGAAGAACTCATTGAACTCGGTGATGCCGGTTATGCCCCGCACATGGTAGATGTTGGAGGCCACTTCCCGGATGTTCTCCTCCGCCTCCTTGCTGTATTCATTGCCGATTTTGCCCACGATGCATTCCAGGATATCCTCAATGGTCACAAGTCCTGACAGGGATCCGAACTCGTCAATGACCAGGGCCAGGTGGTAGCGCTTCTTCTTGAAGTCCTTGAGGAGGAAATTGACCTTCTTGCCTTCGGGGACAACCATGGCCGGGCGGATGATCTTCTTGAGATCGAAGGGTGTGCTGGAGGTGCTGACTGTGCGCAGGAAGGGGATGAGCTCCTTGACCAGTAGCAGACCGCTTTCCTCCAGCCGGTCATCGCTGATCACAGGGTAGCGGGAGTGGGAGGTGGAGGTTACGGTGTTCAGCACCTCATCCAGGGTGTAATCGAATTTGATGGTGACGATGGAGGATCGGGGAACCATGATGTCCCTGACCCGGAGATCGGTCATTTCCAGGATCCCCTGGATCATGTCCAGGCTGTCACTGTTGATGATCTTGCGGTCGGAGGCGTCCTGGATGACCTCATTGAGTTCGTCGATGGTCTGGGGCTCAGACTGGAACAGTCCGGATATCCTGTCGAAAAGGTTTTCCTCCTTTTCGGGGATGTTGTTTTCGCTCATCGGGTTTTTGATCTTCCTCCTTTTTTCGTCAGTCCCGGCACTCAGCAGCCGTCCTGGGCATAGGGATCCGGCAGGTGCAGTTTTGCCGTCATCACCCGGCGTTCAATGCCCTCCATCTCCTCGGCCTCGTCGTCAGTGATGTGGTCAAAGCCCAGCAGGTGCAGACAGCCATGGACCACCATGTGGGCATAGTGATGGGACAGCTCCTTGTGCTGCTCCTGAGCCTCCCGCTCCACCACTGGCTTGCAGATCACCAGATCCCCCAGAAGCCTCTCCTCCGGCTCCGGAAAGCCCTCGGGATACTCGTAGGGAAAGGAGAGGACATTGGTGGGGCAGTCACGGCCCCGGTACTGGCTGTTCAGCTCCCGGCTCTCCTCGCTGTCCACAATGCGCACTGTGATCTCCGCATCCCCGGTGAAGTCCTCTGCGGCGGCGGTGGCCACACGCTCCAGTTCCCCGGCGTCGGGGATGTTCAGGGCATGGGCGTCAAACTCATATTCATCCGGATTGCCCAGGGCAACCTGGAGATCCACCTTAACTGTCATTCCTCACCCTTCTCCCCGGGATCTTCCCTGTTGTCAGACTCACTGTGCATGCTTTCTTCCGGCTCCGGAGCATCCTTCCGGTTCTTCTCACCGGCCTTTTCCTCTGCCGCCGCTTTTTCATAGGCGCTGACAATCCGGGCCACCACGGGGTGGCGGACAATGTCCCGGGTCTCAAAGAAACTGAAGGCCAGACCCTCCACCCCACGGAGGATAGCGGCGGCGTGGCGGAGACCGGACTTCTGGCTCCGGGGCAGATCGATCTGGGTGATGTCGCCGGTGATCACCGCCTTGGAGTTGAAGCCGATGCGGGTCAGGAACATCTTCATCTGCTCAATGGTGGTGTTCTGGCTCTCGTCCAGGATGATGAAGGCGTCGTTCAGAGTCCGTCCCCGCATATAAGCCAGGGGGGCGATTTCAATTACCTGACGTTCCATGAGCTTTTCCACCTTCTCAAAGCCCAGCATCTCAAACAGGGCGTCGTAAAGGGGGCGCAGGTAGGGATCCACCTTCTGGGAAAGATCTCCGGGCAGGAACCCCAGCTTCTCCCCGGCCTCCACTGCCGGGCGGGTCAGCAGGATCCGTCTGATCTCCTGGCGCTCCAGGGCGTCCACTGCGGCGGCCACGGCCAGATAGGTCTTGCCGGTGCCGGCGGGGCCGATGCCGAAGGTGACATCGTGCAGGGCGATGTTGCGGAGGTATTCAGCCTGGTTGCGGGTCCGGGCCTTCACCAGGCCTTTGCGTGTTTTGAGAAAGCCGCTGCGCAGAGGGATCCCCTCCCCGTCGGATCCGCTGTCCGGATCAAAATCCGGTGACCGGGCCTCCGCCAGGGCAAGGTTCACCTGCTCCGGGGTGATGTCCGGCACCTTCCCCTTTACGGTCTGGGTGTCCACATACAGGCGCTTCAGCACAGTCTCCGCCGCCCTGGTGCTACCTGGGGCGCCGGTGATGGCGAAACTGTTGTCGGTGCAGCTGATGGTGACATTTAGGCGCCTTTCCAGATGCCGCAGGTTGTCGTCCATGGGCCCGCAGAGCATTTTTAGGCGGTCGGCGCTGGTGGGCTCCAGCACCACCGTAGCGGTGGCGTCGCTTTTCATGAAATGGTAAGGAGTTCTCCTCTGAGGGAATGGGGCAGGATCCCGGTGATGCGGACGTCAGCCATGGAGCCGGCCAGTTCTGCGGGACCGGTGAAATTCACAATCCGGTTGTTGGATGTCCGGCCGCAGAGGAACTGTCCGTCTTTGGATGGTCCCTCAACCAGCACTCTCTGGACGGTGTCTGCCATTTCTCGGCTGTGCTGCAGAGCCAGGGCATTCACCATCTGCTGAAGCCGTGCCAGCCGCTGGCTTTTCACCTCCGGGGGCACCGGATCTTCCAGATCAGCTGCGGGGGTTCCGGGCCTTTTGGAGTAAACGAAACTGAAGCAGCCGTCGAAGCGGATATCCTCAATGAGCCGCATGGTGTCCTCGAAGTCGCTGTCGGTCTCTCCGGGGAAGCCCACAATGAAGTCGGAGCTGATGCTGATCCCTGGGCGGACCAGGCGCAGGCGGCGCACCATGTCCCGGTATTCGTTAGCGGTATATGAGCGGTTCATCAGGGCCAGGATGCGGTCCGATCCGCTCTGGGCCGGAAGGTGCACGGCATTGGCGATTTTGCTGATCTCGCCGATGGCGTCAATGATGTCCTGGGTGAACTCAATGGGATTGGATGTGGTGAAGCGGATGCGTTCAATGCCCTCCACTGCGGCTACCCTGTGGAGGAGTTCGGCAAAGGTGCAGATGCTACCGTCGGGATTGACTCCCCGGTAGCAGTTGACGTTCTGCCCCAGCAGGTTGATCTCCCGGGTGCCGCAGTCACGGAGCTGCCGGATCTCCTGGAGGATCTCCTCCGAGGACCGGCTGATCTCCCCGCCCCGGGTATAGGGGACGATGCAGTAGGAGCAGAAGTGGGAGCAGCCCTCCATGATGGTGACAAAGGCTGAGGGACCGCCGCTTTTCCGGGGTGGCAGAAAGGCAAATTTCTCGTTGGGGGGAAAGGACACGTCAGTCTGGGGACCCTCGCCGTTTTCCACCCTGCGGATCATCTCCGGCAGGCGGTGGTAGGTCTGGGGTCCGAAGATGATGTCCACAAAGCGGGCCCGGCTACGGATCTGCTCGCCCCGTTCGGCGGCGACACAGCCCCCCACGGCGATGAGCCGTTCCGGGCGTGCCTCCTTCAGGGGCCTGAGTCTGCCCAGCAGGTGGAAGATCTTCTCTTCGGCCTTTTCCCGGACGGCACAGGTGTTGAGGATCACCAGATCCGCTTCTTCAATGTCCTCCACAGGAGTGAGGCCTGAGGCAGACAGCATGGCCGCCATGCGGGACGAGTCGTACTCGTTCATCTGGCAGCCCCAGGTTCTGATGTGGAATGTTGCTGTTTTCACTTGTCTGTCTGCTGAAAGCCCCGCGTCCGGGATCAGAAAAGCCCGGATCCGCTGTGTCCGGGCAATTGTAGCAGAAGATCCGCCCTGGTGCACGGGCGGACCGGGCAGGGGCTTCCGGGTCTGGGTGTCCCGGATCGGCAGACGGATCTGACGGTGAAGGAGTTTCCCATGCCGGCCGGGATTATGAGGTGTTCGTCAGGCACCTTCACCGTCTTCCGGTGTGGCGGGGGTGCTGTCATCCTCCAGATCCCCAAGCCTCTGCTCATAGTCGCTCCACAGATAGTTTAGGGGCAGAGCATAGACGTCATCGTCCAGTTTCCTGATATCCTTCCCCAGGTAAAGGACATATCCCCGGGTGAACTTGGAGCCCAGCAGCTCCCGGAAGGCCCGGAAGTGTTCAATGTCCTTGGGCAGGATCTGATCGTTGCCCCGGATCCTGAAGCCGATGGCGTTGGTGCCCTCCCGGGTGAGCATCACATCAATTTTGCAGTCGGGCTGATCGATATACCACAGTTCGGCTCCGGCCTGGGCACTGGAGATCTTTTTGAGTTCGGACACCACAAAGTTGTTCAGGAGCTGGCAGAAGAGCACAAAGTCGCCCTCAGTCCTCCGGGAGATGATCTTTCCCTTGATGTAGGCCAAAAAGTTGCAGTCGATGAAGTAGAACTTGCGCTCCTCATAGTCCTCACCGCCGCCTTCCTCGTCTTCACTGTCGTCCAGCAGGGATCTGTCCCCGGTGTAGGGCCGCACCTCAAATCCCAGGAAACTGTCCAGCAGGGACTGGTAGTAACTGGGGTAGGTTATGTCGTCCAGATCCGTGTCAACGCAGATCCGCTCATGCTCCGCCACACGGCCGATGTAGTTGCCCAGTCCCATCATGATCTTGACGGCCTTGCTGGGGGAGTTGAGGTGGTAGAGGGAACCCACGTTCTGGTTGAGGATGAGGTTTAGGAGATCATCAAAGTAGTCGGGGTTGTCCTCGCTGTATTTGGCGAAGGTTGCGCTCTTCATGACCTTGGGAAGGCTTGCCCGGGGATAGATGTCATGATGCAGCCGGACTGCGTAGAGTTTGTCCAGGATGTTGGCGTTGTACCCGGCGGCCTCGGCGGCGGATGTGGGGTAGAGGTTGTTGACAAACATCTTTTCGGAGAGGATCTGGTTGAGATCATCCAGCTGGCGGATCTCGGCGCAGGTGCCGATGATGACTTTCATGCCGCCAAGTTCGTTGCGTGACTTGAGGTGGGAGTAGAGGGAGATCAGGTTCTGGGTGATCTCCGGCAGGCACTGAATGTTGTTCAGCACGTTGATCCGGCGCCGATCCAGGCGGCTGATGAAACCGTCGGGATCATCCTTGATCTCGGCCTTGATGAGGGGGGAGGAGAGGTTGATGTAGTTGATCTGGCCCTCGTTGATGTTCCGCACGATTTCATCAATGCCGATGTGGTACGCACCCTTGAGCAGAAGCACGTCGCAGTATTCGGTGAGCTTTGCAATGTAGGAGACAAGATAACCCTGATCACGAGCCATGGATCCACCGCCTTATGGTTGACTGTTCCGGCGTCGGCTGCTGCCGCCGCGGTGGGTGCCGCAACGCGGCAGTTCCCCACTTGAATTTATCCCCGCATTGGAGCCGGCTCAACTGTTCCGTGGCGATAATGCGATGAAGTCGGCAGAACTCATGCCGTCTGTGTATTCTGCGCCTGCAGAGAGAGCAGAAACAGAGAGTGAGAAGAAGAGTGAGAAGAAGAAAATGAGAAGAAGAAAAGAAGAGGACAGAAAAAAAAGACCAAGCGTTGACTGATGGAGAGTAGGAGGGAGAGGAAAGTGGCTGGGGTACAAGGATTCGAACCTTGGAAATGGCGGAATCAGAATCCGCTGCCTTACCGCTTGGCTATACCCCAACTTGAGAATGGTGGCTATGATGGGACTTGAACCTATGACCCCCGCATTATGAGTGCGATGCTCTAACCAGCTGAGCTACATAGCCGCTTGTGTTATGACCTTCTGCAGAAACGTCACTCTGGCTGGGGTACCAAGGCTCGAACTTGGGAATGGCGGGATCAAAACCCGCTGCCTTACCACTTGGCTATACCCCAACACCCCGGACTGGATGACTGTTTCTGAGAGGTCGTCTCAAAAGCGTGTTCATTATCCGCATAATTCCCGTGGGCGTCAACAGTTTTTTTGACCTCCCCCGCAGTTCTTGATCCGTCCGGCGGATCCTTGGACAGTAATCAACTGTGACCCCTGCCAAACCCTGTTCTTTTCTGCCGGTCGGGTGCCCGTATTCGGGCAAGGGTCCGGGCATCAGTTTATGGCGGGTGGCTGTGACAGTGAAGGATCTCCTGCGCCGGGCGGTCCGGGCTCTGTGAGGTGAAATGCGTGTTCAGCCGGGTTGACGGGGGCAAAAAAGATCTAAAATGGAGGGGAGCCGGCTTTTGGATCCGGTCCCTTTCCTGCATTTCCTGATGAGTACTGTCCTGAAGGCGGCATGCACATGAACAACGAAGAAATCGAACTTAAGTTTTTTGTCAATTCTGATCTGTCGGCGGATGCTGTGGTGGCGCTGATGGATCAGAACCTGTCCGGGTATGAGTTGCAGAAGTTTCCCCGGAAGTCCCTTTGCAATGTTTATTACGACACCAGAAGCCAGGCGCTACGCCGGAACCACATGGGCATGAGGGTGCGCAGTGACGGTGACGGCTTTGAGCAGACCATCAAGACCTCCAGCAACACTGGAGGCGGCCTGCACAGCCGCCGTGAATTCAACGTCAGCCTGGATTCCCAGGAGCCGGATCCCGCCCGCTTCCCCCCGGAGGCCTGGGAAGGCACTGATCTGGATCCGTCCGCCCTGGGGACGGAGCTCCGGGAGGTGTTCACCACCAACTTCACCCGGATCCGCCGCAACATCGTTTCCGGCGGCCGGGTTCTGGCGGAGTTCTGCTTTGACAGCGGCAAGATCACTGCGGGTCAGTCCTGTGAGTTCATCAGCGAGATTGAACTGGAGCTTGCTGATGGCACCCTTCCGGAATTGCTGGAGATCGCCAGGCACCTTATCGACAACGAGGCGGTCTCCCTGCATCTGGACTCACGATCCAAGGCCCAGCGGGGCTATGCCCTGGCGAGGCTTTCGGTGCCTCCCGCTGCCCGATCCTTCACTTTGCTGGAAGGCCCCCGTGACGTGCTGATCCGGACCTACTTTGATATGTTCCTGGAGCACGAGCAAATCCTCCTGTCCCGGTTTGATCTCAAATCCCTGTCCGTCATGACACTGTCGGCTTACCAGCTCCAGAAACTCACTAACGATGACGGCTACAACATGATCATTCCCCGGCTGTTGGAACTCGAGCGGATGGTGGCAGACAGTGAGGGGCGCCTGAAGAAGTTCATCCGCATGATAAGTTCCCGGGCGTACATGCGCTTCATCCTGGACTCCTTTGAGAAGATCTACTGCGCCTGATCCCGGATCCAGCTTCTGTCCGGCAGCATGGAACAGGGGCGGGGCCGGCGGTGGGCGCTTTCCGGGGGACTTGTGATGCTCACAGAAGAACTTCTGAAACTGGGCGCTGAGCGTGTTTCCAGACTGGGGGAGATGGCAGGTGTCCTTCCCGGGGATGAACGGGTGCGGACTGAGCTGCCTCAGATCCTGGCATTGTCAGACTTTGTCTGGGAGCAACTGTCCCGGAACCCGGGCTGGCTGGCGGACATGTGCGCCGAGGGGCTTCTGGGGGATTCCCTGCCCACTGACACAGGATCTGCGCTGGCCCGGTGGCTGGACGGCGTGGGAGATGATGACGATCTCCGGCGCCGGCTGCGCCGCTTCCGCAATTACCGCATGGTCGCCCTGGCCTGGCAGGATCTTTCCGGTCGTTTTCCCATCAGTCAGATCACAGCCGCACTGTCGGAACTGGCTGAGGAGATCGTGACCCAGACATTGGATCTCATTTACCGGAGGATGTGCACCTCCCTTGGAACCCCTGTGGGTGCCCTGTCCGGGGAGGATCAGCATATGCTGGTCATCGGCATGGGGAAACTGGGGGGCGGCGAACTCAATTTCTCCTCGGATATTGATCTGATCTTCGCCTATCCCGAGGGCGGCTGCACCCGGGGCGGGCGCCGGGAGACTGACAACCAGATCTTTTTCACCAAGACTGCCCAGGCACTGATCGCCGCCCTGAACCAGGTGACTGCCGACGGACAGGTGTACCGTGTGGACATGCGCCTGCGGCCATTCGGTGACGATGGGCAGCTGGTGTCCAGTTTCAGCGCCCTGGAGCAGTATTATGTCCAGCACGGCCGCAGCTGGGAACGCTATGCCATGGTCAAGGCCCGGGTGCTGGGCCGGGGCTGCCAGCGGGAGGCGGAGGAACTCTGGACCATGCTCCGGCCCTTTGTCTACCGGCGCTATTTTGATTTCGGCGCCATTGACGCCCTGCGGAAAATGAAGGCCATGATCGAGGCTGAGGTCCGCCGCCGGGGGTTCAGGGGCAACATCAAGCTTGGCCAGGGCGGGATCCGGGAGGTGGAGTTTGTCACTCAGGTGTTCCAGCTGATGAGAGGTGGCCGGGAGCCGGAGCTGCAGCAGCGCGGCCTGATGGCTGCCCTGGAGGCATTGGAGCACAGCGAGGTCATCTCCCGGGAGAGTTCTGCCAGCCTCCAGGCGGGCTACTGCTTCCTCCGGAAACTGGAGAACGTGCTGCAGGAGATTGCCGATCGGCAGACCCAGGAACTTCCGGAGGATGAACTCAACCGCCAGCGGGCGGCTGCGGCCATGGGTTTTGCCTCCTTTGCCGATCTGGAGCGGGAACTGACCCGGCACTGCGATGCTGTGCACGGGGAGTTCCGTGAGGTGGTGAAGGATCAGACCTGTCCTGACGAGGGAGTGGAGCAGCTGTGGATTGACATCTGGCGCTCTAACCTGTCTGCCGGGGACGTGGCACCCCTCCTGGGGGAATACACATCCTCGGCGGATGACTTTGCCAGGGACATTGTGGATTTCCGGCAGGATGTGCTGCGGCGGGCTGCCGGTCCGGTGGGCCGGGAGACACTGAACCTTCTGATGCCTCGCCTTCTTTCTCTGGTGTCGGAGTATGACGGCCCTGAACTTCTGTTTGCCCGGGTGTCCTCCCTTATCCGCAGCATTATCACCCGCACCACCTACCTGCAACTGCTGTATGAGAACCGGAATGTCCTGGATCAGGTGATTTACCTGTGCAGCGCCAGCAACAAGATTGCCGATCAGCTGAGCTCCTATCCCATCCTCCTGGATGAACTGCTGTATCCCGACAGCCTGTACCAGATCAGCACTGATGCCGGAAGGCTGCGCTCAGAGCTGCGGCAGCACATGCTCCGGGTGGAAGGGGGTGATCTGGAGCAGAAGATGGAGATCCTCCGGCAGTTTAAGCAGATCCAACTGCTGAAGATCTCCGCCTCCGACATTGTGGGGCGGCTTCCCCTGATGCGGGTCAGCGACTTTCTCACTGAACTGGCAGAGGCGGTGCTGACAGAGCTGGTGGGCATTGCCTGGAATGAGCAGGTTGCCCGCTATGGCGAGCCGCCCTACGCTGCTGAGGACCGTGGCCGCGGGTTTGTGGCCGTGGCCTATGGCAAACTGGGGGGCATTGAGCTGGGGTACGGCTCGGATCTTGATCTGGTTTTCCTCCATTATTCCTGTGCCCCTGACGAGATGACCACCGGTTCCCATCCGGTGACAGTGCGCAAGTTCTATGCCCGCCTGGTGCAGAGGATCATTCACCTGTTCAGCATCAGGACGTCCACGGGCATTCTCTATGACATTGATCTGCGTCTCCGGCCTGACGGGGACAGCGGGCTTCTGGTCTCCTCCATCTCCTCCTTTGAGCGCTATCAGATGAATGACGCTTGGACCTGGGAGCACCAGGCCCTGGTCCGTGCCCGGCCGGTGTGCGGTGACACCCCCCTGGCGGAGGAGTTTGCCCGGGTGCGCCGGATGGTGCTCAGCCGTTCCAGGGACCGGGAACGCCTAAAGACAGAGGTGGCCGAGATGCGTGCCCGCATGCGGTCCCACAACAGCCGGGACCGGGCGGATGCCTTTGATCTGAAGCAGGGGCGGGGCGGCATGGTGGACATTGAGTTTCTAGCCCAGTACATGGTGCTGGCCCATGCCGTGAGCCATCCGGATATCCTCTGCCGCTGGTCGGACAATGTGCGGATCTTTGATTCCTGCGTGGAGTGCGGGATCCTGGCGCCGGAGACGGCGGCGGCCCTGAAGCGGGCTTATGTGGATATCCGCAACGAAGCCCACCGGCGCAATCTCCGGGGAGAGCCGCTGGTGACTCCGGCCGGAGGGGAACTGGACAGTGGCAGGGATTTTGTTATCGGCTTCTGGGATCGTATCTTCGGCGGCACCGGAGGAGGGGAAACAAGCACCACCCATGAGGCTCAGCCTTCCGGGGCGTGATCTGCCGCTGTCTGGAATTGCGCCGGGGGTGCATTCCGGCTACGGATGGTGCTTTGCCCAGCACACGGGCGGCGGGAAGCGGTAAGGACAGCCCCGCTGGGATGGCGCTATCAGATCGGCCAGAACTTCAGGTTCAGAAGGGGCTGCTGTCGTCTTCTTCTGTCTGTGCCGGCCGCGGTCTGGGGGTGATCTTTGCCTTGATGACGCTGCGGCCGTCGGTTTCGGTGATCCGGGCGGTGTAATTTCCCAGATCAACTTCCCTGTTCAGTTGTGGATTGTCCCCCAGCATCTCCAGGATGATGCCGTTGATGGTGACCGGACCGCTGGTGGGAATGTCCCATTTCAGCTCCTTGTTCACATCCCGGATATTGGCCTGGCCGTCCAGGATGTAGGATCCGTCTTTCAACTTTTCTATCTCATCCTCAATGTCTGTGTCGAAGGAGGTGGTGTAGTCGCCCACGATCTCCTCCAGGATATCGTCCAGGGTCAGCAGGCCTTGGATATCACCGAACTCGTCTATGACAAGCCCACAGCGCTTTTTGTTGCGTCTGAACTTCTGCAACTGCACCAGCAGGGAGGTGTTTTCAGGAATGAAGTAGGGCTCCACTATGGTGCGCAGCAGGCTTTCCTTGGAAAAGTCCTCCAGAGTCAGCAGACGCAGGGCATCGCGGCTGTGCATGAAGCCGATGATGTCATCCATTTCGTCCCGGTAGAACACTATCCTGGTGTGTGGGGTGTTGGCCACCTGCTTCTGGATATCCTTCCAGTCATCATTGATGTTGATGGCATACAGCTCGTTCCTGGGCACCATGATCTCCTCCACGGCGATCTTGGACAGGTTCAGTACTCCCAGCAGCAGTTCCCGGTTCTGCTCGGTCATAACCTGGCTGCTGCCGCTGAGCAACGCGCTGTGGAGCTCCTCGGCGCTGAGCTCCATGCTGTCGGTCTTGCTGGGATCCACACCGAAGAGTTTGATTATGGCCCGGGAAAGAAGGCTCAGGGCGCTGACAATCGGCGACAGGAGGAACATCAGCACCGCAATGATGAAGGAGCCTTTCCGGGCTACAAACTCCGGTTTGATGGCGGCTATGGTCTTGGGTGCCACCTCGCCGAAGATCAGCACCACCGCCGTCAGGGCTCCCGTGGCCACGGCGATGCCGTAATTGGGGAAGTGGATCAGGGCCAGATGGGTGGCCACCGCCGTGGCCAGGATGTTGACCACGTTGTTGCCTATGAGCACCAGCACCAGGAACCGATCAGGCTTCCTGAGCATTTTCATGATCCTCCGGGCCTGCCGGTCCCCCTTGGATGCCAGATGCCTGATCCTGTAGCGGTTTACCGCCATGACCGATGTCTCGGTACCGGAGAAGAAGCCTGAGCACAGCAGCAGCAGTGTCAGCAGGATCCATAGAAGGGTTTCTTCGGTCAAAATGTTTCCTCGCCTGTGTTCCTGCCCACAGTTTACCACAGCGGGACATCTGACCGGGGATCTTTAAAGTGCATGATGTTCCATTTCAAGTTAAGACGTTAGAAATACGCAGCAATAATGATTACAGTGAATTTAGCAAAGCGGTATATAATCGTTTTCTATAATATGTAGATTGCATAATTTATTTGCTAATCCGATCTAGAGAAATCTTTTCTATTCTCCAATCATGACTAGATTTTAAGGCTGATATTTTTAATACGGGGAACTGTTTAGAAATTGCAGGAGGTATGTAGAATTCAAAAACATTGATTGCTTGCCTTTTGATCTCAAAAGGGTAATTAAATATGTAAATTATTTTTACTGAGTCAGGGTCGTTGTCATTAAATTGGGGACTGATTGTTATTCTTGTTAGGCCATATGCTTGGGGTGATAAAAAGTATGAAACTCCGTCTTTTGGTATGACAAGCCCTTCCTTTTCTTGATGGTTAAACACGTCTTTAGTGTCAAAATTGAAACGAGCGAGAAAAGTATAATACAGATCAGTGTCAATCAATAAAGGATTAAAGATAAAAGGGTCAATTCCAACAGAGTTTTTAAAAATGGTGGGCGTATATGGAGCAGTTAGCCAACCATTAGACCTTAGGGGAGGTAAAAATAAGGTGAAAAGTGAAACTGACAAATAGAGCAAAATAAAGGAGTAATATGATGTTTTATGTTTATGTAACTCTGAGTTTTGCTTACCATTATAATTTGCGCAAACTGACAGTCTTAACTCCAAGTACAAGCATGTTATAAACCCTGAAAAGACAGAAAAACCACAAATTCTCCAAAAGTCAACGGCTAGTAAATGAATGGACTGAGGCGAGAATATACAAATAAATACAATGATAGAATAGAGAAAGTTAAGCTTGTTATGTACGCGTAGACGGAGTATTGCAATAATAAAATAAAATAAAGATACCGCAGAAGTGAATAAGAACGTATATAAACAATATTGAAAATTGTTTTTTAAAAAAAGAAATCTTTCTGTTATATATCCGATTAAATTCCTCTGTCCTTCAAAAGTATGTATCATCTCCTTCGAAATTTCTGAACTGTCTATGCCAAACCTTTCTGCGAAAAGCTTAAGATGTTCTAATGGATAGTGATAGAGTGAAACAATAATTGCTGTAAATATTGGTAATGACAATAGAAAGGCATTTTTCCACGCTTTTTTCTTGTCAAGTAAGTTTATTAAAAATAGTGGTAGCCAAAATACTAGTGATAATTCGGAAATTAAGGTTGCAATCAGGCATAAGATAACACTTGTACTGTATTTTTCTTTTATAAAACATAATAAAATTATTAAAAATAAAGCGAATAAATATAGATCTGTATAACCAGTTAAGGAATAACAATTTTTTATAAAGCTGGACGAGATAAAGCCAATAAATAAAATTAGCAGAAATTGCTTGCTATAGTATTTATTCTTTAAACAGCTGTAAAAGAGATGTAATAAAATTGGTGCAGATGCTAGTGAAACGATTATGTGCGCTTTTGAAACAAAATCGTTAAGTGCTTCTAGGTTGAATGGCGATTCAGTTATGCCAAGAAATAAATGATAGATGGTACCTATGAATCCTCTTTTGCAAAAGCCTAGGCTATAATCAATTATCCAATTGTATGGAGCGTAGGAATCAATAAGGTCTACTAATGAATTTTGTATTGCTATGACTATTTCAAATACTATAATTAAAATGTAGATTGATAGTGTTTGCCTATAGGTTGTACTTGCTTTAAGTTGCTTCATTGCAGTTATGCCAAGGTATATGGATTTTTGATTGAGTTTCTATTCTGTAATTATGGGCTTGTATTTTGGTTGACTATCGTTTCGTTGTTCCATTCTAATATAGTGTGAATAAATATTATTGTGGGGATTGTTATATTCTCAATTCTTTCATCAATTATTCTTGTTTCTGTTTTCTTTTTGTTTATAGTTCCCCGCCGTAGCCAGAATGTTGACTATATTGTAGCCGGTAAGCATCAGTACATGGAATCTGTTAGGTTTCCTGTTTTTTCTCTTAATATCCTGTATTAACAGTCCCTGTAGGTGTCAGATGTCTGATCCTTTACTTGCTCACTGCCATGACTGATGTTCGGTGTTATCGATGAAGTCAGTTTGTTACAGCAATGTTAGTATTACTCAGAGGTGGAATTGATCAAAAAATTTTAACGTCAGCGTTACTGCCCACATTTTACCACAGCGTGACAGTTGACTATGGAACTTGTGGTACGTCAGAGTGTCTCCTTGCCGACGTTGTGAGGATGCTGGAAGTCGTGCTTGGGAGTGGCGGTTCCGGGCGGGCTCCTTCCGGCCTTTAGTTGGATCAGCGCTTTTTTGGTATCATAGCGCCGGTTCACCGGGCGGGACGGCGCTGGTGTCAGCAGATCCCGCCTCATGTTTTCTGATCCTGGAGTCTCCTTTTTATGGGCCGGTTGCGCTACGGTTATCTGGCGGATCTTATTGCCTGCCTGCTGCTGAGTCTGGTGGTGGGGGCCACTGTCTGCTCCTTCTCCCGGCTGCTCTTTCTCAAGGAGATCCCCGGCGGCAACATGGTGGAGTTGGAGTATTCCCTCCTCAAGCATCCCGGGGCCATGCTCATTTCACGCTATGATGAGGACGGGGTCCAGGTGACCACCGACAACATTTCCGTGCCGGAGGTGAAGACTAGGCTTTCCCACACGGCGGACATTCCCTTTATCCATTCCCACCGCATTGCCTTCTCCTTCACCCCCGACGACAATCTAGTGGCGGTTTACCGGATGCGGGTTAACGGTGAGGAAATCGATCTCCGGGACATTTCCAAGGTGTTCCGGATCTCCCCGGGAATGGGCGCTGCCTACTCGGATGAGATGCGGGCTCTGATCATCCACAGCCGCCGTACCCAGAACTCCATGGAGTTTGCCCCGGGATTCACCCGGATCATCCGTCTGACCCGGCAGGAGCTCAGCGATCTCAAGCGCACGGAAGTGGTGGTCAACGCCGCCTATCTGCTGCTGTGCTGCGGCGGCAGTTTTTTGTTCTTCTTCTTCCTGATGAACCATTGCAAGAAGCAGAAGTGCATGTTCCTTTTTTATGCGCTGTTCTTTCCAACGGCACTGCTGTCCTTTGACATGGCCTTTGTCAAACTGACGGAGAACTATCTGCTGAACCTCAATGATGCCGATGCCGCCGGGAACATGCTGAAGCTGCAACAGAACTACCTGCCACTGCTTTTCATCGGGCTCATTCTCCCCCTTATCGCCAGTTGCCAGATGCGCCGCCTCTGGCAGTCGGCATTGCTCCTGCTCCCTCCCTGTGCACTCATCGTCCTGCTGCTGCTGGACAGTTTTGCCATCTGCAACATTGACTCCCGGTTTATGTTCGTGCAGATCGACCGGTCAGACTTCTTCCAGCATTACCGTTACCTGATGCCCTTTGTGATCAAGTACCTGAAGTCTCCCGGGGGCTGGTTCATGTACATGGGGATCATCCTGTTTGTGATCTGCTGCGTGATAAGTTTCCGCCGCCTGGCCATGAAGGATCGTTTCACCCTCATAGCCGCTCTGGCCGTGGCGGTGATCATGACCGGCTTCGCCTTTTACCCCCTGAAGTACGAGTACAACGATCACAAGTTCTCCAATGTGTTTCAGATCAACAACTTCACCACCAACAAACTAGGTAACTACCAGCGGGATTACCACAGCTCCTATCCCCCCAGGGACAACCTGGACTTTGACTGGGAACTGCGCCGGGGGGAGAACAACCAGCGCAGCGTCATTGTGCTCTTTGTGAGCTCCCTGGACTGCTCCATGACTTTTGTCTGCGGCCTGGAGGACAACTTCATGCCCAATCTGGAGCGCATTGCCGGGGAGAACCTGGTCTTTGACAACTACTATTCCAACAATTTCAACAGCCTGGGCTCCTACATCACCTTCCTGAAGGGGCTCCCGTATTTTCCGCCCCGGTCCTTCGGGGGATCCAGCCGGTTTGCCACCCAACTTTACGGCCGGGATGATCTGCTGGATGATTTCCGCAAGTACGGCTACCGCACCGCCTTCTTTTCCGGTTCAGATCTTCTTTTTGGCCTGGAGGAGGAGGTTGCGGCCGGGGGCTATGATCATGTCCATACGGACAGATCCGAGGAATTTGACCGGATCAGCCGGCGCTATGTGTTCAACAGCGTTCCCGACGGCGATCTGCTGCGCAGTGTGGCCGACCGGGCCCGGGAGGAGCAGGGACGTTTCCTGTATGTGGTCCGCACCGCCAGTTCCCATTCGCCCTATTCAACCCCCTGGGGGGACTACAACTTTGAGCAGTCCTTCCGTTACACCGACAGCCAGATCGGCTTGTTTGTCCAGCGCCTGGAGAGTGACGGCTTCTTTGAAAAAGGGATCCTGATCATCACCGGAGATCACCGGGCGGTGGACAATCCCATGAACCCCCTGCGGCATTCCGGGGTCATGGTCCAGAACCGGGTTCCCCTGGTGCTTATTGACGGATCCCACCAGCAGAGGTTCAACCATGTGTTCTTTTCCCATTCCTCCTTAAGGATCCTCCTGGAAAGCCTGGAGCTTCCGGTGTATGAGGTCAACCGCTTCCACGCTGATCCCCTCCACCGTCCGGAGCCTGAGATCATTTTTCATTATGAGTTTGAGCGCAAAAACTTCGTGATTGTTAAGATCGGCGAGGAGGAGGCGGAGATCAAACTGCTGGGAGAGGATACGGTTTTTCAGCAGCACATCTTCCCGGCGGCAGTGGAAGAGGCCGTGCTGGGCTACCTGGCATGGTGCCGCCCCTGAGCAGGGTGCCGGTGTGGCGTGAAGCGACAAAATAAAGTATCATCAGACTGGATATTTTCACCTGGTTTTTTGCATGACTGAATGCCGGCGCCGGTGACACGGGAACAGTGTCCGGCGGCGGCGTCACCGCCTTTGATGGAAACAGCAGATGTTCGATAAACTGACCAACCGCCTCACGGACGCCTTCCGCACCCTTACCGGAAAAGCCAAGCTGACTGAGGACAATATCAAGGACGCTCTCCGGGAAGTGCGCATGGCACTGCTGGAGGCGGATGTGGCTCTTCCGGTGGTCCGGGAGTTTGTGGCTGCGGTGAAGGAGAAGGCCCTGGGTGCCCAGGTGGAGTCCTCCCTCCAGCCGGCCCAGCAGTTCTTTCTTATTGTCAGGGATGAACTGACCAGGGTTATGGGCGAGACCTGCCAGGAGCTCAATCTCCGGGCACAGCCTCCTGCAGTGGTCCTCATGGCCGGACTGCAAGGTGCGGGCAAGACTACCACCGTGGCCAAGCTTGCCAAACACCTGAAGGAGAAGGAGGGGAAAAGGGTCATGGTGGCCAGCTGTGACGTCTACCGTCCGGCCGCCATCAAACAGTTGGAGACCCTGGCCGGCGAGGTGGGGGCAGAGTTTTTCCCCAGCTCTGAGAGCCAGAACCCCGAGGCTATTGCCCGGGATGCCGTGGCGGCTGCCAAAAAGTCCTTTGCCGACGTGCTGCTCATTGACACTGCAGGCCGCCTGCATGTGGATGACGAGATGATGGATGAGATCCGCCGGCTTCACATTGCCGTGTCCCCGGTGGAGACACTGTTTGTGGTTGACTCCATGACTGGACAGGATGCCGCCAACACTGCCGCAGCCTTCAACTCGGTCCTCCCCCTTACCGGTGTTATCCTCACCAAGGCCGATGGTGACGCCCGGGGCGGCGCCGCTCTGTCGGTGCGCCACATCACCGGGAAACCCATCAAGTTCATGGGCACCGGCGAGAAGACCGATGCGCTGTCGCCCTTTTTCCCGGATCGGGTTGCCAGCCGCATTATCGGCATGGGTGATGTGTTCTCCCTGATTGACGATCTTCAGGCCACCGCCGATCAGAAGAAGGCGGAGGAACTGGCCCAGAAGCTTAAGAAGGGCAAGGCCTTTGACTTCAATGACTTCCTGGGGATCCTGCAGCAGATGCGGAACATGGGCGGTGTGGGCTCCATTATGGACAAACTGCCGGGACTGAGCCAGATCCCCGAAGAGATGAGGGGCCAGGTCAGTGACACCAAGTTCCGCCAGATTGAGGCCGTGATCCTGTCCATGACACCCAAGGAGCGTGCCAATCCTGACATCATCAAGGGTTCCCGCAAGCGCCGGATAGCTGCCGGATCCGGCGTCACCGTTCAGACGGTCAACCAGGTCATGACCCAGTTCGCTCAGCAGCAGAAGATCATGAAGCTGATGTCCTCCAAGGGCGGCATGCGCAAACTGATGGGTGTTGTGGGCCAGCTCAGCCGCATGATGCCCGGGGGCTTTGGGCGCTGAGGAGGAGCCCGGCACTCGGTCCTCTGAGTTTCAGAGACATCTTATCCTCAGGGGATCCGGCTGTTTCTCCGGATCCCCTGCTGTTGTCTTCCGTATTCCCGTCTTGCTTTCCTTGTCTTTTCTCCTGCTCTTTTTGCACTGCTTACGCTTCCCTTGGCTTGGTGATCACCCTGGATCGGCAGATCTGTGACGGAGATTGCATTTGAAAGCCCCGGGGGATATAATCTACACGCTTTGGAGTGTCCGCCCTGTTTAGGTGCAGATCCCCAGGCGGCGCCCGTTTTGCGGGCATTGCTTTTTTGCTTTTTCACACCTGTGAGGCTTTTATGGTAGTTATTCGTCTGGCGCGTGCCGGTGCCAAGAAGCGTCCTTTCTATCAGATTGTTGTGGCCGATTCCCGCCGTGAACACAATGGAAAGTTCATTGAGCGCCTGGGCTATTTCAATCCCATCGCAAAGGACAAGGATTTCCGCATTGAACTTGACCGGGTTGATTACTGGGTTGAGAGAGGCGCACAGCCCTCTGACCGGGTCAGCTCCCTGATCAAGAGAGCAAGAAGTCAGGCTTGACCGGAAATCTGGCAATGGATGAGATCAGCGAACCTGTGGAACTGGGCCGCTTCGGCTCGGTGTTCGGCGTAAGGGGCTGGATCCGCATTCATTCTTACACCGAGGATCCTGAGAGCATATTCAGCTACGGTCCCCTGTTCATGCGACAGGGCGAGGACCAGTGGCAGCCGGTGAAGGTGCTGGAATGGCGCCATCACGGTGACGGGTATGTGTGCAGGCTGGAAGGCTTTGACCAGCGGGAGGAATCCCAGTCCTTAACCGGAAGATCTGTCTACGTGGATGAGTCGGCGCTGCCGCCACTGCCTGAGGGTGAGTTCTATCTGAACAGCCTCATCGGCATGCACGTGGTGAACACCGACGGCTATGATTTGGGCGTGGTGCAGGATCTGATGGAGACCGGAGCCAATGATGTTCTGGTCGTCAAGGCAAACGAGAACGATGCCTACGGCAAAAAGGAGCGTCTGCTCCCCCTGGTGCTTGATCACACCGTACTGCGGGTGGACAGCGACCGGAATGTCGTGGAGGTCGTCTGGGACCCTGATTTCTGACAACAGGCGGAGACACTGGTGCGGATCGGCATTGTTACGCTGTTCCCCGGTATGTTTGCGGCCCTGACAGAGTTCGGTGTCACGGGTAGAGCGGTCCGGCAGGGACTGCTGAAGGTGGATTTCTTCAATCCCCGGGATCATGCCACGGACAAATACCGTACTGTGGATGACCGCCCTTTCGGCGGCGGTCCCGGAATGCTCATGAAGTATGACACCCTGAAGCAGGCTGTTGCCACAGCCCGGGAGAACCTGGGCCCCGGAGCCGTCACCGTGTACATGTCCCCCCAGGGCAGAAGGCTGGATCAGACCCAGGTGAGGCGTCTGGCCGGACTTGAAAGCCTGGTAATCATTGCCGGAAGGTATGAGGGCATAGACGAGAGGATCATCAGCACCTTTGTGGACGAGGAACTGTCCATTGGCGATTATGTGCTCAGCGGCGGGGAACTGCCGGCCATGGTCACCATCGACGCCCTGGCGCGGTTTGTACCCGGAGTTCTGGGTGACATGCGCAGCGCAGAGTGCGACTCCTTTGCTGAAGGAATTCTTGACTGTCCCCAGTACACCCGGCCGCCTGAGGCTGACGGCATGAAAGTGCCCGAGGTTCTGCTGAGCGGCTCACATGGTGATGTGGAGGACTGGCGCCTCAGGCAGGCGCTGGGACGGACCTTTGAAAGAAGAAGGGATTTGTTGAAAACCCTAGCTCTGACTGACCGGCAGGAGCGACTCCTGGCCGAATACATCCGCGAAGCGGATGGTCATAAGAAGTAAGGTTGCAGTTTATTCTAGGTAAAGGAAAAAGAAATGAATATTATTGAACAGCTGGAAAAAGAGCAGATGCGCACTGATCTGCCTGCTTTCTGCCCCGGTGACACCGTCAGGGTCAATGTCCGGGTCAAGGAAGGCGAGAAGGAGCGTATCCAGGCCTATGAGGGCGTGGTTATTGCCAAGCGCAACCGGGGCATCAACTCCGCTTTCACCGTGAGAAAGGTTTCCAACGGTGAGGGTGTTGAGCGTGTGTTCCAGACCCACAGCCCGATCATTGAGTCTGTGACCCTGATCCGCCGTGGCGATGTGCGCAGGGCTAAACTGTACTATCTCCGTCAGAGATCCGGCAAGTCAGCACGTATCCGCGAGAAGCTGGTCAGCAAGAATTCTGCAGAGAAGTCAGCATCCTGATCCGGGATCAGGAGCATCGGCGTCAGACGCCGGGAGAAAGGGGACTGTGGTCCCCTTTTCTGATCTTGGAATTGATCTGGGATCCGCTGTTGCTTTGTGCGACATTCGGTCGGGATCCCGGGTTGACCTGCGGAACTGCCCAGAGCATTCCTTCGGCAGACACTCCCCAAAAAAAAGACCGCCCTTGGGGCGGTCACCTCAGAGGTTAATCATTCATATCACTTCTTGGAGGAAGTCTTCCTTCCAGCAGTGGGCTTCTTGGCAGCCGGAGCCTTTTCCCTGGCAGGGGCTGCTGCAGTCTTGGTGGTCTTGGCCGGAGCCTTTTCCTTGGCAGGGGCTGCTGCGGGGGCAGGTGCAGAGGCTGCCTCAGCCTCGTCACTCTGACCGTCGCTGAGACCTACGTTGAGATCCACCAGGGAGTTCTCACCGCCAAAGGGGTTGGTAACATAGCGGTCGGCATTCCAGTCGTTGTCATACTTTTCCTGGCCATCTTCCATGACCAGACGGAAACGATACTGGTACTCGGTCTTCTCTTCGACCTTGACCTTGAGGTCATACTTGAAGTCACCGCTCTTCAGCAGTTCCATTTCGATGGGATCCCAGCCGTTGTACTCACACAGCAGAAACACCTGCTTGGCACCCTGGGCTGCTTCCTTGGATACCTTGAAAGTCAGACGGTATTCATTGGAAGTCTTGTTGAATTTCTTTGAGACTGTCATAGTTTTCCATTCCTTGTGGTTATGAAAGCTACATGCCGCACTGAGCCTGCCGGAAATCTGTATGCTTCTGCCAGATCCCGGGATCATCCGCCGCCAGCCATGAACTTGCGGAATGACATGCGGACATGTATATGCGAACGCAATTGCATATTTGCAAATAGCGTAAAAAATACACAATTGTTATTTTACACAATTTTTATTTTGAATTGAAAAAATTTTTTTATTCCAAAAAAAATTTTTTTTCGATTGGATAATTTTTTGTCATAGCCCCTGAAGACGGGAAATGCGCAGGCTTTGCGGCGGATCAGATCGAGTCCGGGATCCGCTGCCCTGAGATGTGACTGCGACGGCGGGGCATCCGATCAGGAGAGAATTTTAAGGGTTGCCGGATCCCGCTTGAGACTGTAGGCCCGGTCTATAATCCTCTCGGTGAAGGCTTTCCGCAGGTAGAACCCCCGGGGTCTGGTCATGACAATGGTGCCGTCCCTTCCCACGGCCTGGGTGAGAGCCCTGCCGTCGGCGGCTTTGGGCCGGATCTGCAGCACGGCGCCGTCCCTGGCGGTGATGGTTTCCACCAGTCCGGTGGCTATTTTCTCCATGTGCTCGTTCCAGTCGGTCCGGAGTTCCAGATCCTCCTGGGGTGTGGGACTCCAGAGAAAGGGGGTGAAGATGATCCGATCGGCCACGGGCACATCCCGGGAGCCGGTGAAGGGCACCCACAGAACTCTTGCCAGTTTGTTCCTGACATTGGAGCCTTCGTAGGTGATGCCGCTGATGTTCATCAGGGGTGCGGCGCAGACAAAGGTGGTTTCCTGGGGATAATACTCACCGTCCAGGGGTATGGTTTTGAGTTCGATACCCAGCTCGGTGAAATCCTGCACCGGGGTGCTTCCGGCGTCTGCTCCCAACTCGGTCTCGATGAGTTGGCCGAACCAGCCTTTATAGTGAAGAAGGCTGGAGGGGACCCGGCCGTGGCGGGCGGCGATTTCCCCCACGGTTCTGCCCGCCAGGGCGAAACAGCGATCCATCAGTTCCTCCACTGAGGACGGGCGGCTGATGTTGGCCATGATGACTGAACTCCTGATGTCTGCTGGATGTTGCTGGAAGGTGAGATGACAGAACTGCTACGCCCCACGGGAAAGGATTTCGGTTCCTGTTTCAGGTGGGATCATATCACGGGTGGCGCCGGCTGTGCCTGGCGGAAGCGGTCGGGGACCGGAGAAGCCATCCGCTCTGCCCGGGCTGGCTCCCAATTTTGGAACGGTTTTCCCGGTCCGGCTTGAGTAATGTACCTTTCTATGGAAAAATTGAGCCCGTCGGTGACGGGCGCGGCAGGCGGCAGGGTGGTGGCAGCCGGGGAGATGCTGCCGGAACTTTTCACCTGCGGGGGAACATGTCCTCTGCTGCTGCGGAGCCATGTCAGGGATCTTTTTTTATGATCCTTTCGGATCTTTTTAACTGTTTAACTGTGGGATGACGCCAGGGTGGAGGCCTGAGTTCTTTGATCGATCAGGAAGGTTACCGCTCCAATGTGGGGATTGTGGTGTGCAACCGGCACGGCCAGGTGCTCTGGGCCCGGCGTATAGGCCAGAACTCCTGGCAATTCCCCCAGGGCGGGCTTGATCCCGGTGAGACTCCTGAGGAGGCTATGTACCGGGAACTGGGGGAGGAACTGGGACTTTCCCGGGGTGATGTGACCTTGCTGGAGCAGTCCAGGTACTGGATCCGCTACAAACTTCCCCGGCGGATGATCCACCGGGAGAGTTCTCCGGTGTGCATCGGTCAGAAGCAGAAGTGGTTTCTGCTGCTACTTTCGGAGGAAAGGGAGCAGAGCATCAGTTTTGACCGCAGCGATGACGCAGAGTTTGATGGCTGGCGCTGGGTGTCCTACTGGTATCCTGTGCGCCAGGTCATTGCCTTCAAGCGGGAAGTTTACCGCAGGGTTCTCAGAGAATTTCTGCCTGCGGCGCAGCAGTGCGGCAGGGCTGCGCCGTGCAGGAGAACATCAGTCGACAGGCCGCATTCCTCGAGGAAGAGCAGATGCTAACACTGCTTCGAAAAATCATTGAAGGTGTCATGGGCGCTCCCTCTCTGGGAGAGGCCATGCGCTGTCTGGTGACCAAGACCAAGGAGTCCCTGCGGGCAGACTGCTGCTCAGTGTATCTGGCCGAGCCTGAGGAGCGGCGCTTCCGCCTTGCTGCCAGTGACGGCCTTTCCCCGGATGCCGTGGGCAGGACTGTGCTACCTTTCGGAGACGGCCTGGTGGGTTTTGTCGGCAGCCGGCAGGAACTGGTGAATCTGGCTGATGCCACGGTTCATCCCTGCTTCAAATACCTTCCGGAAACTGGTGAGGACTGCTACCGATCCTTCCTGGGCGTTCCCATCGCAGATCAGGGCAGGCTGCTGGGGGTGCTGGTGATCCAGCGCCGACAAAGCAGGCGGTTTGACGAAAGCGACGAGTCTTTCATGGTCACCCTGGCGGCCCAGCTGGCCTCCAAGGTTGCCCATGCCCAGATGCTGAACCGGATCCGTGAGGAGCACACTTTCTCCGGGCCTATCCGGGGGATCCCCGCTTCCCGGGGGCGCTGTGTGGCCCGGGCCTGTGTCTGGTACCCCCAGCTGGATCTGGATCATGTGGCTATCTCTCCCACTGAGGATGTGCCCACCCAGGTGGAACTGTTCCGCCAGGCGGTATTCCAGGTGCAGCTTGATCTGGACACCCTGATGTTGCGCATAAGCCAGTCCGGGGTGAAGAAGGAGTCCTCGGAGATCTTTGAGATCTTTGAGATCTACTCCATGATGATCAATGACTCCTCCTTCACCGGGAAGATTGAGTCTGTCATCAGGGAGCGCGGGCTCATGGCGGTGTCAGCCGTGAAGATTGTCTGTACGGAGCTCATGGAGAGCCTCACCACAGGCGGGTCCTCCTATATCCGGGAGCGGTCGGTGGATATAAGGGATATTGCCCAGCGGCTCCTGAGCAAGCTTTCCCACAACCAAGCCAAGGCCTTTGATCCTGACAGCCCCATGATCCTGGTGGCGGAGGAGGTTTCCGCCTCCCTGCTGGTGGAGATCCCCTCAAAGATCCTGAAGGGCGTGATCTCCGTGAAGGGATCGGTGAATTCCCATGCCGCCATCATGGCCCGTTCCCTGAGCATTCCGGCGGTGATGGGCGTGGAGATCCCCGTGGACGCTCTGGACGGCAGAACTCTGGTGCTGGATGGCACCAGGGGAGAGATCATTGTGGATCCTAACCAGGCGGTGCAGGAGGAATACCGTGAGGTGATCAGCCGCAGCCGCCATATGCAGGAATTGGCGGAGAAGGAGTTCTGCCAGCCGGCGGTGAGTTCGGACGGGCAGAGGATCCTGGTGGGCCTCAACGCCGGTCTGAACGTGGGCATGAAGGATGAGGAGAAGTGCCACCTTGACGGAGTCGGACTGTACCGCTCCGAGATCCCCTTTCTCCTGCAGAACTCCTTTCCCACTGAGCAGGAGCAGCAGGGTTTTTACAGTGAGTTTCTGACAGCCTTCAGGAATATCCCTGTGTGCATGCGCACCCTGGATGTGGGCGGTGACAAGCAACTCCCGTACTTCCGGTATCAGGAATCCAATCCGGCCCTGGGCTGGCGGGGGATCCGCATGACACTGGACAACCAGTCCATCCTCCTGTCCCAGTACAAGTCCATGCTCCGGGCGGCGGAGGATCTCAACAACCTGAACATTATGATCCCCATGGTCACTGCTGTGGATGAGGTGAGGCGCGCCCGGGAACTGCTGGAAACCGCCTTCCAAGAGGTGTCCGAAGAGGCCAGGGCTGCGGGCCGGGAACTGGTGATGCCCAAGTTCGGCGCCATGATCGAGGTGCCCTCCATGCTGTTCATCATGGAGGATGTGGCTCCCCTGGTGGACTTCTTTTCCATTGGCACCAATGATCTGACCCAGTACATTCTAGCCGTGGATCGGAGCAATTCCCGGGTGTCACAGTTATACAGCCCCTATCATCCGGCGGTTCTCCGGGCACTCCGGGAGATAGCCCGGAAGAGCAGAGAACTGGATCGGAAGGTTGAGGTCTGCGGCGAATTGTGCGGTGAGGTTTTCGGCATGATGCTGCTGGCGGCCTTTGGATACAGGGTTTTCAGCATGAATCTCAGCAGTATTGCCCGGATCAGGTACGTGGCCCGGCGGATCGATATAGGACGGGTCACGGAGATGACCGACCGGAATGATCTGAAGGACATTCCCGCGCTGATGCAGGAATTCACCGGGTACATGGATGAACTAGGTCTGCAGCGCTTTGTGGCTGACTGAGCCCTGACGCATTCGAGGAGCCGGCCTGCACTTTTTCACGCCGTGCAGGCTTTCGCAAGGAGAATTTCACATGAGGCAGTATCTGGATCTGATGGAGCGGATCCTCAATGAGGGAACCCCCAAGGGGGACCGCACCGGAACCGGCACACTTTCCCTTTTCGGCTGTCAGATGCGGTTTCCCCTCAGCCAGGGATTCCCGCTGGTCACCACGAAGAAACTGCATCTGCGTTCAATCATCTATGAATTGCTGTGGTTCCTGAAGGGCGACACCAATATCAGGTATCTTACCGATCACAATGTCACCATATGGAACGAGTGGGCGGACGAGAACGGCGATCTGGGCCCGGTGTACGGACACCAATGGCGTCACTGGGACACCTGCGACGGCAGGACTGTGGATCAGATAGCCGCTGCTGTTGATCTGATCAGAAATGATCCCGACTCTCGTAGGATCATTGTCTCCGCCTGGAATGCCGGTGAACTGGACAAGATGGCTCTGGCACCCTGCCATGCGCTGTTTCAGTTCTATGTGGCCGGAGGACGGCTGTCCTGCCAGCTTTACCAGCGTAGCTGTGATTTTTTTCTGGGTGTTCCCTTCAACATTGCCAGTTATTCCCTTCTCACTCTTATGATGGCCCAGCAGTGTGATCTCCAGCCTGGGGATTTCGTCTGGACCGGTGGTGACGTCCATCTGTACTCCAATCATCTGGAGCAGGCGCGTCTGCAGCTTTCCCGGGAGCCCCGGCCCCTGCCTCAACTGGAGATCCTGCGCCGTCCGCCCACCATCTTTGATTATGAATTTGAGGATTTTGCTGTTGTGAACTATGATCCCCACCCGGGGATCAAGGCACCGGTGGCAGTATGAGGCGCAGATCGTAGGACACCCCGGCGGTCGGGCAGATCCCGGATCGGCAGGTTTATTGATTGCAGGAACAGGAGCGCAGACGTGGCAGAGGGATCTCCCTACACTTCCCAGGAACTGAACCGCATCCGCTGGCAGTGCCGCCGGGGGATGAAGGAGTTGGATCTCCTCATTGAGCAGTTCTTCGAGGACAGTTTCAATGCCCTGACGGCAGAGCAGCAGAAGACTTTCGTGCGCATGCTTGAGGAGTCGGATCTTTCCCTTTTCCGCTGGCTGCTCCGGGGTGAGTCTCCGTCTGATCCGTCTTTTGCGGAGCTTATTGAGATCATGCGCAGCCGCTACGCCCGGCGCATACAAGGCTCCGGCTCAGATGAGTGATCGCCCGCGGCGGTACTGTGGTGTATCAAGGACAAAGCGAGGTTGTTATGAAGAAAATTTGTGTTGCCGGTGCCGGATATGTCGGTCTGTCCCTGGCAGTGATGCTGGCCAACGGAAATCAGGTCCGGCTGCTGGAAATCAACCCCGCCCGGGTTGAGCTGGTCAATCAGCGCCAGTCACCCATTACTGACGAGTACATTTCCAGATATCTCCAGGAGAAAAAACTGGATCTGGTGGCCACATCCGATCCCGAAGCTGCTCTGAAGGATGCGGAGATTGTGCTGGTGGCAACCCCCACCAATTATGATCCGGAGGAGAATTACTTCAATGTGGATTCGGTGGTGGACGTTATTCAGAAGGCGGTGAAATATGCCCCCCAGGCCCAGATAGTGGTGAAGAGCACGCTGCCGGTGGGCTTCATAGAGAAGACCCGGGCGGATCTGGGTATCACCAATCTGCACTTCTCACCTGAGTTTCTCCGGGAGGGCAAGGCCCTCTATGACAATCTCTATCCGTCAAGGATCATCATCGGAACAGATGACGAGGACTTTGGTCGGCAGTATCTGGATCTCCTGGCGTCGGCCGCAGAGAAGGATCGCAGTGACATTCCCTGCCTGATCATCAAGCCGACCGAGGCAGAGAGCGTCAAACTGTTTGCCAACACCTATCTGGCAATGAGGGTGTCCTTTTTCAATGAACTGGACACTTATGCCGCATCCAAGGGGCTTAGCACCGGGGATATCATCCGGGGTGTATGCCTGGATCCTCGGATTGGCGATTTCTACAACAACCCCTCCTTCGGCTATGGCGGTTACTGCTTGCCCAAGGACACCAAGCAGTTGCTGGCCAACTACCGTGATGTGCCCAGCACCATGATCCGGGCGATAGTTGACTCCAACTCGGTGCGCAAGGACTATATCGCCTCTGAGATTGTCAAACGACATCCCCGGGTGGTGGGCGTGTACCGCCTGGTGATGAAGTCCGGATCTGACAATTTCCGGTCGTCATCCATCCAGGGGATCATGAAGAGGATCAAGGCCAAGGGCATTGAGGTTGTGGTTTACGAGCCCATCATGAAGGAGGATTCCTTCTTCAACTCCCGGGTGGAGCGGGATCTGGCGAAGTTCAAGGCAGACTGCGACCTGATTGTGGCAAACCGGATCACGGATGAGATCCGGGATGTGAGGGACAAGATCTACACCCGGGATCTGTTCTCCAGTGACTGACTCTGGCAGGTACGGCGCCGCATGGGGGCGGTTCTGCAGAGAGTCGGCTCCAGCGGAGCCAGATGGTGGCACTGTTTCCCGTGCCTTTCTGCTGGCTTGGGTGTGTGACATTCCGTGAAACTCATGATCCTCGGCGCTGGAGGGCAGGTCGGCCGGTGTGTCAGTGATCTTTCCGGCTTCCGGGGTATCGAGTGCATTCCTTTGACTAGGGGTGAACTGGATATCTGTGATTTGGCAGGACTCCGGGAGGCGGTGGCTGAGCTTGCGCCTGATGTGGTGCTGAATGCGGCTGCCTGCACGGATGTTGAGCGTGCGGAGAGGCCTGAAAGCCGCAGCGAGGTTTGGTCGGTCAATGCCAGTGGGGCTGAAAACGTAGCCCGGGCTTCCGCTGATGCAGGCGCACCGGTGATCCATCTGTCCACCGATTATGTCTTTGACGGCATCGGCACCGCTCCCTATTCAGAGGATGACACTCCCTCTCCCCTGAATGTGTATGGCATGGCCAAACTTGAGGGTGACCGTCTGGTGGCGGCCGCCAATCCTCGCCATCTTATCCTCCGGAGTTCCTGGATCTTCTCCCCCTACAGCCGCAATTTTGTTCGCACCATGCTCAGGCTCATGGGAGGCCAACGCGAGATCCGGGTTGTGGATGATCAGGTGGGAGGTCCCACCAGTGCGTCAGATCTGGCTAGAACGGTGCTCCTTTTGTGCTGTGCCATTAGCGACGTTCATGATTTTGGTGCCTGGGGACTGTACAATTATGCAGGCAAGCCAGACGTGAGCTGGTTTTCTTTTGCCTCCTTCATCCGCCAGACGGTTGTGTCAGAGGGACTTCTCCGGGAGGTTCCGGATCTGGTGCCCATATCTTCCCGGGAATATCCCTCCGGAGTGCGCCGCCCGTCCAGTTCAAGGCTTGATTTGAGCCGCATTCGTTCCGTTTTCGGACTCCCGCCTTCAGACTGGCAGCATGAGATCAGGTGTCACCTTGCCGCCTATCTGGGGCAGGGGTGAAATTCATCTGAATATCAGCAGAGTCATGAAATGCAGGACGGCGCCCGAAAGCGCCGCCACTGCTGTGTTCTGTTTCTGTTGTCAGATGGAGTCTGTTACTTCTGCTGCTTTTCCTTGTGCTTGACGATGAGGCGGACCACTTTGTCCAGAAGCACATCCACAGCTGCGTAGAGATCTTCCCCCACTGCCTCGGTGTGATATGTGTCACCCACCACCTCGACCACTGCCTCGGCCTTCTGCTCAAGCTTTTCAACCGACAGTGTCACCAGGATCTCCTTGATGCCTTCAGCCTGTCTTTCCAGTTTGGAAAACTTGTCATGAACAAAGTCATTCAGCGCATTGGTCAGCTCGATGTTGCGGCTTTTTACTGTAATCTGCATAAGCACTTCCTTATTGTTTTCCAAAATATACAAGACCGGTCTGACCTCCGGAGGCGGCAGGCATAAGCCTGTCTGTTTCCGCCGAAAGTCGTTGCCAGAGGATCCAGGATCTTGTGCTGGCAACCACAGTCTCATCTGTATGTTATCCTAACGGCCACCTGTAAAGGCAAACTGCTTTCACATAATTTGACACAGCCGGAAAAACTGGCCCTGCTCCATGAGAGGCAGTTCTGTTTTCCCATGGCCGGTGTTGGTGTTTCACAGTTTTTCCGGCGGGGATGTGCTACTATCTCCTGTGACGGATTGGTTCCAGGCCTGCTTCTGACGGTGGGTTCTGAGCGTCCGGATCAGGAGTTCTTTTGGGACCGCATGTTGCGGATCCGGAACTGAGCAAAACCTGATCTGGCTGATCTCTCTTCTCTGAGGAACATTCACGGAAATTTATGGAACTTGTAGTTGTTAGCGGAAGATCCGGTGCCGGAAAGACGGTTGCCCTCCGTTGCATCGAGGATCTTGGATATTATTGCGTGGACAACCTTCCGGTGGCGTTGCTGCATGATCTGGTGCGTGTCTCGGCGGGGCAGTATGAGCGCATAGCTGTGAGTATTGACGTGCGCAATCTTCCGGCGGATTCCTTTTCAGTCCATGAGATCCTCATGAAACTGAGGGAGACGGCGGATCTCAAGGTCACCAGTCTTTTTATAGACGCTGACGACAGTATCCTCATCAAGCGCTATTCCGAGACCAGGAGGATCCATCCTCTCACCAAACTGGCCAATTACACTTTGGAACAGGCCATCATTTATGAATCCAGCCTTCTTGCCCCGCTGGCCGTTTATGCAGATCTGAGAATTGATTCCAGCAATCTCAATGTTTACGGACTGAACGAAATTGTTACGGACCGCCTTATCGGTGTGAAATCCCGGGAGATTGTTCTGGTTTTTGAATCCTTCGGTTTCAAGAACGGAATTCCCAAGGATGCAGATTTTATTTTTGACGCTCGCTTTCTTCCCAATCCCCACTGGGTTCCCAAGCTCAGGGCTCTCACCGGGCTTGATCAGCCAGTGATTGACTACCTGAAATCCAAGGATTCGGTTCTGGATTATGTGAACCAGATTGAGATTTTTCTTAACACCTGGCTGCCCCAGATTGAGAGAAACAACCGCAGTTATCTGACAGTTGGGATTGGCTGCACCGGAGGACAGCACCGCTCAGTGTTCATAGCCCAGCAACTGGCAGACCGATTCAGGGCCCGCAACAAGAATGTTCAGCTGAGACATTTGACACTGGAAAAGAAGACTGGTCCGTCCTGATCAGGGGGTGTTTCAGATATGAAGGAGGGAGATGTTCTGCTTCTGAATGCGGAAGGCATCAACGATCTTGGCTTTGGGGTCTTCAATCATGCTGGAACCAAGGTTTTTGCCTATGGTGTCCTTCCGGGTGAACAGGCGGAACTGGAGATCAGCGCTGTCCACCCCACATACTGTGAGGCGAAACTGCGGAATGTCCTCCTGCCAAGTCCTTATAGGATTATCTCTCCCTGCGATCATGAGTCCTGTGGCGGCTGCCAGTTTTCCTGCATGAGTTACCCCGCTCAGCTTGCTTTCAAGCGCAGCAGAGTCAGCCGTGCTTTTTACTCGGCAGGCTTGTCCCTTCCTTTTGATGTTCCTGTATGTGCTGGCATGGATTCTGCCAGGGGTTACCGTAACCGGAGTATTTATTATGTTAGGAGCATTGACGGCTGCCCCCGTGCGGGAATGTTCGCCAGTAAGTCCCACACGCTGATCCCGATTGATGCTTGCATGATGGATGCCGACTGGGTGAGTTCCTTTAACCGTCAGATATTGTCCTGGGCCGAAGAATGCGGGGTTGCACCCTATTCTGATGGAAACAATAGCGGGATCCTTAGGGCGGTGATCTGCCGTACCGGATACCTGACAGGTCAGCGTATGGGAGTGCTGGTGGTTACCTCAGCAGATTTTCCCGGAAAGGATCGTCTGCCGGTTCTGGCATCGGAGGAAGGGATTGATTCGCTGTACCTCAATATCAACGGAGCCGTAGGCAATGCAGTCTTTGGAGCCGGTTTTGAACTGGTGTATGGCGTTCCTGAGATCACCACCTCTCTCTGCGGATTGGATTTTTTCCTTGGTCCGCGTTCCTTCTGGCAGCTGAACAGCAGTCAGTTTGAGAAGTTGTGCTACCGGATAAGAGATTACGCTGAACTGAGCGGCGGGGAGACGGTTTTCGACCTTTACTGTGGGGCAGGGGCCATAGGTCTCCTTCTGGCTGCAGCATGCAGCAAAGTTTACGGCATTGAAATCATCGATGAGGCTGTGACTTTAGCCCGCAGGAATGCCCTGCAGAACGGAATCGAGAATGCGTTTTTTTTCACCGGAAAAAGTGAGAGCGTGTGTCAGAAACTGCTGGCTGAGGGGATCAGACCTGATCTTGTGGTGGTGGATCCGCCACGTAAAGGATGTGACCGTGATCTTCTTAGGTCTATAGCAGTTGCTGAACCTAGCAGGATTGTATATGTGTCCTGCTGTCCTGAAACCCTGGCAAGGGATCTAAAATATCTTTCATCAGAGTATGGTTACCGAGTTGAGAAATTAGAACTTTTTGACTTTTTTCCTGGAACATCGCATGTTGAGACTGTAGTTTTACTGTCAATGGAGAATTAGGGAGCGGCAATAGTTTTTTTAGTTCCTAAATCTTGTTTTTGCGCAGATTTTGTTTGAATTAACTTTCGATATAGCAAACACTATAATACAGACATAGCAAATGTTATGTCGGAGGCTGTGCGTGAAGAATCTTATTCTTGAAATCAGAAGCCGGTTGAACGCAAGTCAGGAAGATTTGGCTAGGTTGATCGGCATCTCCTATACAACCGTGAACCGGTGGGAAAACGGACATTCTCAGCCGTACAAGGCAGCTCAACTTCGCTTGTACGATATCTGTAAAGAAAGAAACATCGATTTGGAAGATATTATTCGAAAGAAGATTGAGAAAAGTGTTGTGAATGTAAGCGTCAGCTCTGAAAAATCGTTATTGTATCATGGTTCCAAATCTGGCATCAAAGGTCCCATTGCTCCGATAAGCAGAGAACGCTGTGATTTTGGCAAAGGGTTCTATATGGGGACGGA